>JAJPYE010000002.1 GCA_021205095.1 Oscillospiraceae bacterium
ACAGATTGGGAAACAAAGAAGTCTGTTGCGTCCGTCAGGCGAATATCTGCCGGAACCCGGTCTCCGGCTTCCATACGAACCAGATCGCCAACGACCAGTTCATCAGAACACACTTCCTGCCAGATGCCGTCCCGACAGACGGAGACCGTGGTCTGCACCAGCCGGGTCAGGCGGTCGGCAATACGCTTTGCCCGAAGCTCCTGAATCAGCCGTATGATACCGCTCAAAACCAGCATCACGCTGATGATAAGAACCGAAGAAAGCCCTTGCCCATACTGCTCCGGCATCAGAATATCTGTGAACAACAGGATAACAGCCAACAGGAAAAGAATCACTGTGAACGGGTTGACAAATGCTCTACGGATGCAGTGCGGAATAGTATTTTCTTTCTTGTTGCTTATCGTCTGCTCATTTTCGCCATATTTTTTCCGATACTGGTGCACCTGTTCCTGGGTTAAGCCCTTTTCACTGGTGTGGGCTTTCTCAATAACAGTCGAACAGGAAGCACAAGCATATTCCCGTATTCGGGGATGGATCATCTCTTTCATGGGCCAGGTCTCCTCACCGCTCAAACTTTGCTGCTCTCATTATAACATAGAAAGCGAAGTGCAAATCTTGCTTTTTTCTTGTTCTTGATCGTGATAGGAACGCAGCGCAAAAAATGCCGTCGTACAGGGGAGATTTCCTGTACAGCGGCATTCATTTAATCCTTCAGTCCGTTCGCTCCTGCCATATCCCTGGCATACTGCTTCAATTCTCCGGAGAGTACCAGTCTGGCGTAGGTCAACGGCTCGTTGTAAATCAGCCAGTCGATTTCCGTCTGCATGGAGATAGTAGGGCAAATCTCATCGTCCACCCCTGGGGTGTAGATGCTGATTTCGGTTCCATCGTCGAACCGCAGTTCCACGCTGGCGGTGTCAATGTTAAACTCACAGTGTATCAGTTTCATAGTAGCATTTCTCCATTATTCCACAATATAGCAATGCCTTATCAGCCCGTGGAACCCTGACCGCCTCCGATGACTTGGACGACATCCAAGGCTCTGGCACAGATGGCATTTATAGGTGGAGCTCCGGTAATATTCCGGCAAACGTTCCGTACTCCGCAAGCGTGCATGGATGGCTGTTTGTCTTGTATGTCGCCGACATGACGGTGCAGTGGTGCGGTCACGCTAGTGGTGGTGTTATATATACCTATGCCCGCCGGTATCATGCTTCTGCTTGGAGTGATTGGGGAGCGGTCTAATATCTTTAAGATTTAACGTACAAGACTTGCACCGTATATACCAAGGTTATGCTACTGGTATATGTATTACGGATATGGACTGTTACGGTTGAGCCACTCAGATGCACGCCGGTAGATATACATGGGGATACCAGCGAGGAGGTTGATGTGGAATTAGGATAGCATTGTACTGCTAATAACGGAGTGTAACCATCGGCTGTGACATCAATCGAGACGTTGCCTGCGGTGGAGGCGTTTATTGTAATCTCATCGCTAACGAAAGCCTTTCTCATGAAATCGGAGACTGTCAAGGTATTGCGAATTTCCTTGACCAACGGGGCGGAAACCGGGTCCTCATTGCTGGCAAACTGGAGCTTGCTGTACCCAGACCATTCTAATCTTCATCCACTATCTTTGAAGGAGAATCGTTTTTTGATCTTCAGAGATCGACATACCGTTGGGGATCTTATTCTTTTGTCGTACTCGCTGTGTGAACATCGTTTTTGCCAGCAAATTTCCCCCATCTGTTGACAAAATTTGACCGAAGATGTTATAATTTAAAATAATATGAATTCCGTGATAAAGAGGTGTGACTAACGGTGAGGATGCTACCCCCCCAACAGCGATCTAAGAGCTGAGCTTAGCTCTGTGCTTTCATTGTACCAGTCTGCGTCCTATAACTATTCCGTTGAAAATATTTAAAGCCAAGCCGGACATTGAGTTCCGGCTTGGCGTTTTTGCGTTTTTATCTTGAAAAGCTAGGAGACACAAGAAAATGAAAAATCAAGTAACCCGGTGGATAAGTATGCTTTTGGTGCTGGCGATGTGTGTGGTACTCATCGCAGCGCCGGCCCTTGCCGTGGAGGAAACTTCTGCTCCGCTGACTGTTGAAGAAACTTCCACAGAATCCCCAAGCGCCACAGAAGATTCTCCCTCTCCTTCGCTGACGGCCACAACCGAACCGACAGCAACGCCGGAACCCACTACTGCGGTCACTACTGCGACCGTTGATACGACCACTGCTACGGCTACGCCTGAACCGACGGCAACAGCCACGCCCTCGCCTTCCCCTACGGCAACAGCTTCTCCCTCACCCTCGCCGTCACCTTCTCCAACCCCTTCGCCTACGCCCACACCCACGCCCACTTTGACTACAGAACACGTCACCTATATTCAGGGTAAAGGCAACGGCCAGTTTGACCCCAACGGAAACCTGACCCGCGCAGAGGCGGCCAGCATGATCTCCTCCCTACTGGCTTCTGATGAGAAGGGAAGCTATGACACCAGCTTTGCAGACGTTTCCAGCAGCAGTTGGTATGCTGATGCTGTAGAGCTTCTGGCCTCCTGGGGAATTGTCACCGGATATGTTTCCTCCAGCACTGGTAAAACTAATTATTATCCCTCTAACAGCATCACCCGGGCGGAGTTTGTCACCATCCTCTGTCGTCTTTGCTCCACCGAGCTGGTGGATGTGAGTACGGCAACCAACCCGTTTTCTGATGTGTCCAGCAGCCATTGGGCGGTCGCTTATATTCTGACTGCCTATAACAAGGGATGGATTAACGGCTATGGTGACGGAACATTCCTCCCAGATCAGACCATCACACGGGCAGAGGCTGTCAAGGTCATTAACGCCGTGATGGGCCGCTCCGCCAGCGCCAGCTCCACCGCTTCTCTGATCGAAAGCGAGGGTGTGAGCATCTTTGTGGACGTATTGCCCTCTTCTTGGTACTATTATGAGGTCATGGAAGCATCTATTCCCCATGAGCACACTACCAGCAGTGGCTCCGAGGTGTGGACCAGTCTGACCTACACCAGTTGCGGCTATTCCACTGGCTGGGTGACCATTGGCAATTATCGCTATTATGTGAACTCCAATAACCAGTTCCAGGCATGGGCCTCCGGCGTCCAGACTATCAGCGGAACAGTTTATTATGTGGACAGCTACGGTCGGATCCCTCTGAACGCCGCTGGAGTATATACCATTGACGGCTCCACCTACTACGTAGACAGCGAGGGGAAGATCCCCCAGACAAATGGAGTCTATGCCATTTCCAGCACAGTCGGCTATATGCTGGACGGCACCGGGAAAATCGTTTCGCTCTCCGCCGGAATCCAGGAATATAATGATGAACTCTATTACATAAACAGTGATGGAACCGTTGCCCTGGATACGACAGTGGATTATCTCTATTTCGGCACCGACGGCGCTTATACCACCGGCAATTCCGAGCTGGACGACATGGTGGATACCGCTCTTGCGGCCTGCGTGACCTCAGACATGACACAGGAGGAGAAGCTGTATGCCGCTTATCTCTATGTCCGGGATAATTTCACCTATCTCAGCCGCGCCCACCAGGAACGCGGTTCTACGGACTGGACAGAGGAAAGCGCTGTGTTCATGTTCACAAACGGCAAGGGCAACTGCTATTGCTTCGCCGCGGCCTTTATGTATATGGCAAGACGGCTTGGCTATCAGGCGTATCCCATCTCCGGCGGCGTTGGGTCTGCGAACTCCGACCATGGTTGGGTTATGATTCCCTGGAGTGACGGCGTGACCTATATGTTCGATGTGGAGCTTGAGTATGCTTACCGTTATCGCTACAGCACGAAGAAGTACTATAACCTCTACAAGATGACCACCAGCACTGCTCCGTTTACGTATACATTCCCCTCCTGATTGCATAATCGCATTAGGTAAACATATATGGTATTCAGTTCTGCCGTATTTTTATTCTTATTCCTGCCGGTCATATTCATTCTCTACCGGCTTGTCCCCGGTCAGAAGTGGAAAAACTGGCTGCTGATTCTGTTTAGCCTTATTTTCTATTCCTTCGGGAGCCTGACCTATCTCCCCCTACTGCTGTTTTCCGTTCTCTGCAACTATATCGCCGGACTTCTCGTGGCCCGGCCTGGCAAGGGACGGAAAGCAGCACTGGTGGTCGCGGTCATCATTAATCTGACTCTACTTAGCACGTTCAAATACCTGGACTTTCTGATTGGAAATATAAACGCCATCTTCGGAACCGCTATCCCACTGGTCGGCATCACACTGCCCATTGGCATTTCCTTTTTCACATTCCAGGGAATGTCCTATGTGATTGACACATACAGAAACCCGGAATCCGGCACAAAATCGTTCCCGAAGGTGCTGCTGTATATTTCTCTGTTCCCCCAACTTGTTGCAGGGCCTATCGTAAAATATCTGGATGTTTCCCAGCAGATAGACCAGCGAAGCTGCACCCCGGAGCTGACAAGCGAGGGAATCCGTCGGTTTATCGTCGGTCTCAGCAAAAAGCTTCTGCTGGCAAACACGCTGGGGCTTGTGGCCGATCAGGTGTTTGCCCTTACGTCCGCCCAACTGGACATTCGCTCCGCATGGCTGGGCGCGGTGTGCTATATGCTGCAAATCTATTTTGATTTCAGCGGCTACAGCGATATGGCCATCGGTCTGGGGAAGATGTTCGGCTTCAGCTTTTATGAAAATTTCCGTCATCCCTACTGCTCCGCCTCTGTAACGGAGTTTTGGCGGCGGTGGCATATCTCTCTCCTCATGGTTCAGGGAATATCTATATATCCCGCTGGGCGGCAATCGCAAGGGCGCTTTTCGTACCCAGCTCAATTTGTTGATTGTATTTTTCTGCACCGGCTTATGGCATGGCGCCAACTGGACGTTCGTCCTGTGGGGGCTGTGGCACGGTGCGTTCAGACTGCTGGAAAATATCACAGGACTTGACAAAAAGCATCTTCCCGTCATAGGGCGGGTATACACAATGCTTGTTGTACTGCTGGGCTTTGTTCTATTCCGGGCGGATTCGCTGTCCCAGGCCGGGGCGATGTTTACCGCGATGTTCACGGGCTTTTCTATAACGACCGCAAGCAATGCTGCCTTTTGGAACCTTTATTCCCCTTCGCTGTTTCCTACGTTGATTGCAGCGGTAGTCTGTGCGCTTCCTGTCGGCCCATGGCTGCATGAGCGGATGCTGAACCGCAGCAAGGGCGCGGCGCAGGCTCTCGTGTGTTCTGGGGCGCTGGTTCTTCTCGTTTTCGATATACTGAACCTTGCCTCCACCTCCTTTAATCCGTTCATTTATTTCCAGTTTTAGGGAGGTACAGCAGGATTGAAACATAAGATTTTTGCAGGCATATTCCTGATAATGTGCCTGTTTCCGATTGTCGGTATTCTGATTTTCGGCGTGGCGGAGCCTGCCGCCAACGAAACACTTTCCAGTTGGCCAAGTCTGACCAATCGGGATGGTTCCTTCAACACCGATATTCTGGATGATTTTTCCGATTATATCAGCGACCGCTTCGCCCTTCGGCAGGAGATGGTCACCTTGCAGCGCTCCCTGACAGCGACTGTTTTCCATCAGTCTGGAGAATCCAGCGTGATTCTCGGCAAGGACGGCTGGCTGTTTTACATGGAAACGTTGAACGATTACGAAGGCATAAACCTGATGACAGAGCGAGAGGTATGGGCTGCGGCACGCTCCTTGTATCTGATACAGGAATATTGCGAATCACAGGGTGCAAGCTTTGTGTTCACCATTGCCCCCAACAAAAACAGCTTGTATGGGGAATATATGCCAGACTGGTATCCCGCCTCGCAAACCGACGGAAACGCAGAAAATCTGTCCGCCGTGATCGCGGAGATGAACGTAAACTATGTGGATCTGTTCTCTGTGTTCGAGGCGCAGGATGAAATTTTATACCGCACGCTGGATTCCCATTGGAGTCAGCGCGGCGCAGCCCTTGCAGGAGATACGCTTCTGAGCGCACTGAATGTGGACTTCGACCCCTTTTTCCAAGAGGAGTATGAGGTGGTACAAGAAGAGATTGGAGACCTCTATGAAATGCTCTACCCCACTGGAACGGAGCTGGACACAAATCAGCGGTATCTGCGAGACTTTAGCTTCACCTATGTGAACGCCATCCGCAGCAGCGAAGACAATCTGATACGAACCGTCAATGAGGGGAAATCAGGAAGCCTTCTGATGTTCCGGGATTCCTTTGGCAATGCTCTACACAGCTTCATGGCGGAAGGCTTTGGAAGCGCCTGCTTCAGCAGGATCACCCCTTATGACCTGACGATGATTGCTTCCGAAAATGCCGACACAGTCGTAATTGAGCTTGTAGAACGCAATCTGGACTGGCTGAATTCCCTGGCCGCTGTCTTCCCCGCCCCAGAACGAAACGATATAAACGGCGACAGTCTTCTCACTTATCTTTCCAATGTTACATTATCTGTATCAGAGAGCGACAGCCTTCCCGGCTATATGTTGATTTACGGCGAATTGAGCGATGATGGGCTGGACTACAACTCTGTCATTTATATACAGACTGGCGAAGTCATGTATGAAGCCACTCCTGCCGGGACAGGTGAGAATCCATTCTCCGCCTATATTCCCGCAGAGGCATTGGATGATACTGTCTCCATTCTATACTACCGGGATGGTAAACTTGTTTGCAGTCAAGTGATCTCGATTTCCTGATATATTTTGATATACATAATCTATAATCTACAATTCTTAAACAATAGGAGACATATCTCATGAATGAAAAACACATCGTATCTCTGATTCTGGCCTTTCTCCTGGTTTTTTCCCTTGCAGCCTGCGGTAGCAGCTCTGCTGAGATCCAGGAAATTTCTGAGGCTTTTGTGACGCCAACACCTACAGAGGATGAGCCGGAGATGACCGAAGAACCTGAGGAAACCCCTGCCGAGGAGGCAGACGAAGACGAGATCTCGGACGAGGAAGAATTGTCGGACGATGCCGAGGTAGAAGTCGAGGATGCGGACGATGCCGAAGCCGAACCAACGGCTACTGCAGCCGCTGCTACGGCGGCTCCGACTGCTACAGCGGCTCCCTCCGCCACCAGCACCCCCGCACCCACTGACGTTTCGACAGCCACCAGCACTCCCGAACCCACAGAGGTTCCTGCAACGGAAGCTCCCGCCGAGACCGAGAGCGCGTCGAAACCCACCGCTTCTGACGCTGCTGCGTATATTGGCAAAAGCGCGAGCAGCCTAGCCTCTGCTATTGGTCAGCCCAACAGTAAAAGCTATTCTTCCAGCTGCATCGGCGATGGTGAGGACGGCGAATGGTACTACGACGGCTTCACCGTGTATACCTACCGCGATACTGACGGCACTGAGACCGTTGAAGATGTCTTCTGATACGACCTTTACAGTGTAGCCAAATGTCCTTGGAGAGGGACACTAAAAACTACTACTCTATAATACAAGGTTGTGATTATTATGTCCGGGAAACACCTGGCGCCGGAAAGCAACTCCACTTCCCGCACCGAGAACAAATCTAAAGATTCAGAGAATACATACGAGTCCCAATCCTCATCTCGTTCTCGTGTTCGATATGACGTTGACCCTGACTATGATCTGGAGTCCCGATTCCACACTCAGTCTCGGAACGAGGCCAACTATAATAAACGCTTCGACGAATATGAGCAGACTCGCTCCCATTCCCACTTGCGGACGTGGGTCATCGTTGCCGCGCTGGCCGTGGTCATTGTGGCCGTGGGCGTGATGGCCTTTATGTTGTACACCGACCTACGAGGCAGCAGCGATGTTGCCCAGACCGCCGATGGCATCACCGCAACCATCACCGCGCAGGATTCCAGTGGCAACGAGGTGGCTAGCAAGCTCACCGTAACGGAGAGTACCCAGCGCCCGGATACCGTGGAGGAGGACGAGGAGCTTCTTCTCCTCGATTTGACCTGGACTGGCAATAAAGATGCCTCCTATCCCCTGGTGATTACCATCACGGACAGCAGCTTCACAAACGATGACGGTCTGGCCGTATACCATTATGCGGACGGAGAGTGGGAACTGATCGGTACCTACCTCATCGTGAACCACTCTGTCTCCTTCCCGGCGGATAGCCTCTCTCCCTTCGCCTTCCAGGTAATAAGCTCCGAGCCAGAGACTACCGCCACGCCAGAGCCCACTGTCACGCCGGAGTCCACTGCCACATCGGAGCCTACGCCCATCTCAACCATCATTGACTACGGCACCTATGACACGATCCAGGAGGGTCTTTCTGTCCAGATGGAGAGCATCGTGGCAGATCAGTCCTACATTCTGGCCGTGGTGGACGAGGCCACGAACATCGCCACTGTCCTTATCAACTATGACGACACAAAACTTTGTACAGTAGACGTAGACGTGGCCGTGACCACTGACGGAATCTATTATCTCACCGGCGACGTTGTGGAGGGTATGCTCTGGACCGCCACGGCGGACACCTACGGCGGCGAGACTCGCTATTCTCTCTCCAACAACAGGGTTTATCTGAATCTGGATGAGGATAACTCCAATGTTGTTCTGGATGATAACGACGTTCGCACCCGCTGGCTGTTTGAGACCATCACCACAGAGGACGGGGAAGAAACAACCGTTTTGACCTATATGGAGGACTCCACCGTCTATTATGTGAACGCCATGTACATGGCAACAGATACCACAGAAGCGGAAGCCGCCGCTGGGAACACTGACCAGACCGATGGTCTGCGCTTCACCGTTACTACAGAGAGTGGCGAGGCCTTGACCTTCATACTATTCCAGGTGACAGACGGCGTACTGGACGAATCCACCGGTCTGATTTCCGGCATTCTGGTAGCCACTCCTACCCCGGCACCCACTGCGGTCACATCTACCAATAGCAGTAGTAATAGTAGCAGCGGAGGATCCACTGCTGCCACTGCGACCGCTACCGCAGCGCCGACAGCCGAACCAACAGCTGAACCCACTGCTGCACCAACAGCCGAACCCACTGCCGCGCCAACGGCTAACGCGACCGATTCAGATGCTAACACTGGTTCACCACCTGCAAGTGACTCAGACGCAACAGTAAGTTAACACAATAGTTTTTTTAGATATTGGTATGCTCACGAGTTGACGAATAGGCTTCCTCTGTGGATAACCATGAAAACAATGTTACCCATGGAGAGAGTAGTGCTTCGATCGTACTTTGCTGTAGTTATATCCGAATTTTTCACCACCCCCCTGTCTGAACGCAATGCTCCGACAGGGGGTGAATAAAATTATAAGAGACAACCGGCAACGTTTTAGTAGATATGGACAGTAAATCCCCACAACATTAAAAGGAGCCTTGAACATAATGAAAAGAAAAGCTATTCTTCTGATGGCTCTGGCCATACTGCTTTTGCTGGCCGTGGCCGGATGCAGCAACGAAACAGAAAACGCAGTGACAGAGGCGGCGCTGGAAGCCGAAAACACGGCAGAAGCTCTGGATGAGACCTCGGAAGAGACAGAACTGACGGCGGAGGCGGAACTGACGGCGGACAGCCTGCTGGCGGCGGACAGCCTGCTGGCGGCCATGCAGGAGAATATGGAAAATGCCTCCAGCATGACCATGGACATGAGCTTTACCATGGATATGACCATTGATGGAGAACGTGTGGTCACGGCCATGGACTATGCTTATCAGGTGACAAGCGACCCGGAGGCCGCCTATGTGTCTGCCATCGTCACCTACGAGGCCGATTTTGAAGAGGAAAGCATGGCGACCACCACGGAGACCTATGTGGTGCTGGAGGATGGAGTCTATGTCACCTATTCCGGCGTGGACGGCGACTGGTATAAAATGGAGATTGAGCTGGACGCCGACCTGATGGAGAGCTATACCATGCTGGATATGACCACCGGCTGCACCCTGGCGGGGGAAACCCAGAAGGTGAACGACACCGAGTGCTTTGTGCTGACCTGCCAGATACAGGGAGACGATTTGCAGACGCTGATGGACGAGATGGGTCTTTCCAACCTGACAGGAGATATGGACTATTCCGCCCTGACCGTGGAGGAGACCATCTGGCTGGATCAGGAGACCCTGTTGCCGGTGCAGGCCACGATAGATTTTGGGGACAGTCTGACCGCCATGATGGAAGCCTCCATCGGCCTGACCGGGGAGGATGGCGTCGAATTCTCCATGGAACCCTGCGTGATAACGGCCAGCTATACAGGCTTTAACAACGTGGATGAGATCACCGTGCCGGACGAGGTAATTGAATCTGCTGCCTCCTACGACGAGTTATATGAAAGCTACAGCAGTGACTATGAGCTGACACTCAATGAGAATGGCACCTATCTTCTGGAGGACGGCTATACGGAGGGCGGAGTGAACCTTGCCACCCCGGCGGGCCACACCATAGACGAGAGCAGCTCGGATAGTACCTGGATCTGCTTTAATGCAGATCCAGATAACGACGAATATGCCTATGTGTTCTACTCCCTATATACCGACTTCACTGCGGAGGATATGGAATATATCTATGGGGACAGCTTTGAGGACTATGCCGATTACTATGACGACGCTGTCATCACGGAGTTACAGACCGTCACCATCGATGGGCAGAACGTGACCTATGTGGCCGTTATATGCAGCTACGATGATGACAGTCAGGAAATGGAGTTTTATGCATGGACGGAGATTTCGGAGAATGTGTTCCTTCTGATTGGCGGTGTTGACTATGCCTATGGCCGAGAAATCCAGATTTATTCCGATCTCCCCGGCCTGCTGAAAACTCTCATAGATGCAATACAATAAATGGTGTTACATTGGTGTTACATAGTTGCGCAGCAAACTGCCACTGTACACTCATCGACATTAACATTGACAACGACATCTAGATCCGCACATGGCCGCATAGCGAAAGCATCTGGCTCCTGTGACACACCGATAGCCCGGTTATGCTCGTCCATAACAACGGAGAGGATATACTGCTCTCTGCCCACAATGTCCACGGCAGTTTGGCAAGCCTCCGCATAGAATTTCTTTGTGTGCTCATAGCCGCCGTGATTGTGGAAGAAGGCAGAATTAACATCGAAAATCAGTTCCCCAAAGAGACAGGCGTCGGCTTTCAGCCCACGGGTGGAGATGGTTTTTTCCTCGACCATTGCATTAAAACTTTCCTGATAGGAGCCGGAAGGAAGCCGAGTACGGTATAACCAATATGCTGAACGCTATCCAACAAGGGATTATCACCGATTCCACCAAGCAGCGTCTTGAAGAATTGGAGGCACGAAAGAAGCAGATAGAGCTGGACATCGCCCAGGAGGAAATAAAGCGCCCCATTCTCTCCCACAAGGATGTTGTCTTTTGGATATGCCGATTTCGAAAGCTGGACGTTACCAAGCTGGAGGCACGGCGCAGCCTTATCGACAGCTTTGTAAATTCCGTGACCATATTCGACGACTATATTCTGATCGTCTTCAACTACAAGGACGGAGAAGAACGGGTTTCCTTTTCTGCCATTAAAAGTTCGGATTTGAAATGGGCCGGGGGACCAAATAAAAACGAACGCATTTCCCAACAGGGAGATGCGTTCGTTTTCATTTATCAGTCTTGGCTTGTTCTGGCAATCGTCTTATTTTCCCACACAGAACCGGGCGAAAATACCATTGGTCACGTCCTCCCGAACGGAACGGCCAGACAGCTCGCCCAGGGCAGAGAGAGCGCCCTCGATCTCGGTCAGAACAGCGTCGGGAGGGAATCCATCCGTCATGGCCTTGCTTGCAGCATGAATATAATCCAGGGCGCGGGCTACGGCATCCGCCTGGCGGGGATTGGTAAGTATCTCACCGGCAGGAACAGATTCCTCCTGGGGGAACAGCGCGGCCACAGCCTGCTCCAGTGCGTCCAGACCAGCGCCGGTTTTTGCGCTGATGGAAATAGCCCCCGATGGCCTCCACAGTTGAGGCAGGTCGGATTTGTTGCACAGCAAAACAGACCGCGGCGCATTTTCCGCCGCAGCCAATACCGCCCGATCCTCCTCCGTCTCTGGAACAGATCCATCGAATACAGCCAGCACCAATTCCGCCCCTTCCACCGCCTGGCGGGTACGGGCTACGCCCAGACGTTCCACCGGGTCATCCGTCTCTCGGAGACCGGCAGTATCCGCCATACGCAAAAGCACGCCCCCCAGGACGGCCCGTTCTTCCACCGTATCTCTCGTGGTTCCGGGAATGGGAGTGACGATGGCCCGGTCGTAGCCCAGGATGGCATTTAAAAGAGAGGACTTGCCCGCGTTTGGACGGCCCAGGATGGCGCAGGGGACGCCGCTTTTCATCACGCTGCCCCGGCGAAAGGTGGCCAATAGCCGTTCCATCTCCCCCCCGGCCTCCTCAAGGGTATGAGCATAGCTCTCCAGGACGAAAGGTTCAATATCCTCATCTGGATAGTCAATAACGGCATGATAATGGGAGCAGATAGCGGTAAGACTGTCATAGATTCCGTCCGTACGGCGGCGGATAGCTCCATCCAACTGGGCGGCGGCGTTTTCCGCAGCCTGCTCCGTCTCCGCGTCGATCAGGTCGATCACAGCCTCTGCCTGCGTCAGATCCATGCGGCGGTTAATGAAGGCCCGCTTGGTAAACTCCCCGGCCTGGGCCTGCCGGACGCCGACAGCAAAAAGGCTTTCCAGTCCAAGGCGCAACACAACGGGGGAGCCATGGCACTGCAATTCGGCAGTATCCTCCCCTGTATAGCTGTTCGGCCCCCTGGAAACAGTGGCCAGGCACTGATCCACCAGCTCCCCTCCCGGCACCGTCAGGCAGCCCAGTACAAGCTGCCGATCTGGCCGCTGGGACATAGCCGCCCCTCGCGACGGGGTAAAGACCTTGTCCACCGCCGCCAAAGCTTCAGGGCCGCTGATGCGTATAATACCGATGGCGGACAGCCCGCCGCCGGTGGCAATAGCTGCGATGGTGTCAAAAGCGGCAGACTGTCCCTCCGAATCGGGAGTCTGATTCATTTCTGCTCTTCATCCTTCGCAGACAGATGATAGGTCAGCACCAGCAGACTGTCCGAGAAGTGGATATTTTCCACCATTACCCCGGAATCTCCCAGCTCCAACTCCATGTTGGTGAAATTCCAGATAGCCCGGATGCCAGCCTGTACCATGTTGTCCGTCGCCGTCTGGGCCGCACTCTTGGGAACGGTCAGGATGGCGATGTCCACCTTGTTCTCCCGGATGAAATCGGCCAGGTTCGCGTAATCGTACACCGGCACGCCGGCAATGTCCGTTCCGATCAGCTCCGGCTTCACATCAAAGGCTCCCAGGAAGCGGTACCCCTCAATGATGAAGTCCAGGTTCTTGATCAGGGCGCTGCCCAAATTCCCGGCGCCTACCAAAATAGCGGAATAGTCCTGGTAGGTTCCAAGGATTCGACCTATTTCCTTGCTCAGAGAGTCGATATTATAGCCATAGCCCTGCTGGCCAAACTCACCGAAGCAGGAAAAGTCCTGCCGTATCTGAGACGGCGTCAATCCCATCTGTCGGCCAAGCTTTTCGGAGGAAATACGTTCCTCTCCTTTTGCAGCTAGTTCTTCCAGCTTCCGCAGATAGCGGGGCAGCCGATGAATTACATTTTCTGAAATATTAGAGCGTTTCAAGGCATTTGCCTCCTTTTCAAAAACTTCCACGTTAAATTTAACACACTTTTTGCTAATTTGCAAATGATTATTGTAAAGAGTTTTTGAATTATGCTATAATATCTATGCTGTCAAGACTTTTATCTGCATTTTTTTGCCCGTTTTTTCCGTTTTCGGGGCCAAAAAAGGTGAATTTTTCCTGAAAATGACAGTGCGGCCTCTTTCTTATTTTTTGTTCGTTTGAAAACAGCGAATTTTTGAATATTTAAAAGGCCGGTATCCTTACAGAAAACCTGGTTTATCCTATGACACAGCAGCGAATTTCCCATGCGTATATGCTGGTAGGGCCGGAGGGGGAAGCGCGGGACAGCGCAGCCCGCCGTCTGGCGGCTACCATGCTTTGTTCCGAAGACAGCCCCCCTTGCGGTCATTGCCGGAATTGCCGGAAGGTGTTTTCCGGCATACACCCGGATGTTACTCTCATCACCCGTCAGGAAGGGACGAGCGGCCTTCACCGGGAAATCCTGGTGGAGCAGATACGCGCCGTAGCCGCCAGCGCGTCTGTTGCGCCAAACGAAGCCGCCCGCAAGGTTTATATCATCGCAGAGGCGGATCGAATGAATCGCCTGGCCCAGAATGCCCTTCTCAAGGTTTTGGAGGAACCGCCGGGTCATGCCTGCTTCATTCTCTGCACTGCGGCGGCAGACGCCCTTTTGGAAACCGTTCGTTCCCGGTGTATCCGGGTAGACGAGTGGGAGCGCGGCGAGGCCGCCTGCATCCTCTCCCCCCTCGCTACGGCCTATCTTCAGACGGCAGCAAGCGGAGATCGAGCGGAAGCCGTTCAGTTCTGTATGCTCCGCGCCAAGCTGACTCGCGAGGAGACGGAGATCTTTCTGGAGGACGTGCGGGACGCCCTGTGGGCCATTTTGTGCAACCGGGCGGAAAATCCCGGCCTGAGCCAGGACAAACTGTTTGCATTGAACGCTCTGGTAGACAGAGCGGAGGATTATCTGCGGCACAACGTAGCGCCAAAGCAAATCTTTGGGATGCTGGCTGCCGAAACTTTGAGGTGACACATGACAGAAGTGACAGAAATAGTTAGCATAAAATTCAGAAACCGGGGCAAGCTATATTACTTTGCCCCCGGCGGACTGACCCTGCAGGCGGGAGAGAGCGTAATTGTGGAAACCGCCAAAGGCCTGGAGATGGGAAATGTTCTCCAGGGAAACCATACAATTCCCAACGATCGAGTGGTACCCCCCCTGCGTCCTGTAGTTCGGGTGGCCACAGAAAGCGATAAGCGGATAGAAACGCTTTGTCGCCAGCGTGAGAAGGAAGCCTTTGGCATATGCCGCCAGCGTATCGCTGCCCATGGGCTTGATATGAAGCTGGTGGATGTAGAGTGCAGCTTCGAGGGGAATAAAATCATCTTTTTCTTCTCCAGCGATGGGCGAGTAGATTTCCGGGAGCTGGTGAAGGATCTGGCCAGTGTTTTCCGCACCCGCATTGAGCTGCGGCAGATCGGCGTCCGGGACGAGGCCCGTATGCTGGGCGGTCTGGGCATATGCGGGCGTCCCTTCTGCTGCGGCTCCTTCATGGGAGAGTTCCAGCCCGTCTCCACCAAAATGGCAAAAACCCAGTCTCTTAGCCTGAACCCGGCCAAAACCTCCGGCAGTTGCGGACGACTGATGTGCTGCCTGCGATATGAACAAGCTGCCTATGAGGAGCTTGTGAAGACCGTACCCAAAAACGGAGCCTTTGTGGAAACCCCGGACGGGTACGGCAATGTGGCCCAGGTGAACATTCTGCGCCAAACGGTTCGCGTGAAGCTGGACGGCCCTGGAGACGACAGCTTCCGCCAATATGACGCGGACGAGGTAGCCGTCATTCCCGGCGGACGGCCTAAGGATGGCAGCGAGCCGCCCCATGTGTTGGTTCTCAAGCCAAAAAAGCCCAAGGAAGAGCCGGACAGCGATTGGGAACTGCCGGAGGTCATTCTGAACTCACAGGCCGAGCCATTAAACGCCCCCACGCTCAAGGATCACCATTCCCGGAAGGGATCCGGCGCTGCGGATCGGCAGGAGCCGAGTTCCAGCCGTCCACCCCGCCAAAATAAGCCCCGAAAGAAAAACTCTTATCCGCCCAAGGGGGAACGTCAGAATCAGCCCCCGCGTCAAAACCAGGGACAGAATCAGCCCTCCCGCACGGGACAGGGACAGGATCGTTCCCGCCCCCAGAAGAGCAAGAGCTACAAATCTCCCCAGAGCGGACGGGCGCAAACCAACGCATCCCAGGGGCAGCCCTCCCAGGCCCCGCAGGCACAGCAATCCTCCCAGAAACAAGGCCAGTCTCAAAGCCATCAGTCCAAGAGCCAAAAGCCCTACTATAAAAAGCGTTCCTATAAGCCCCGTCCCAAGCCTCAGGAGGGCGGTGGCGCCCCTAAAAAAGAGGATTAAGCATGAACGATTCAAACAAATCCCCCAGCCGCACATCGCCCTTTCAGCGGGCCACAGCCCTGGCCCTGGTGGCCGCTGCCGTGGTGCAGATGGTTGCCGTAGCCTTTGTGCGGCCTGGAAAAAAGAAATAGCGCTGTATATCGTGAGCAAGGCCGCGCCGGGACGTTTGTCCCAGCGCGGCCTTATGCTTTTTTGTTGTGGGGGGCCTTCCTCTGGCCGATTTCCTGATTACTTACTTCTTAAACCCAAACAGCTTCTTCCCGCCCGTCTCCTCGGCGACCTGGACGTTGGAGGCGGTGTAGCCGGTGTCGTTTACGGCCTTCAGCAGGGCCTCGTCGGAGACGTCCTCCTGGCAGTGGATGGTGGCCTGGTTGTTGGCGCGGCTTACCTTTACCTTTTCCACACCGGGAACCTTCCGCAATGCGTCGGCCACATGGGCCTCGCACATTCCGCACATCATGCCCTCTACGGTCATTGTTTTTGTCATTTTCTATTCTCCTTCTCAGGCGCATGGCCTGTTAGTTTATACTACATAGAAATTATACCCCATCTCCCCTGCCATTGCAAGAATAAGAAAAAATATGTTGACAAACGATATATGTCGTGGTACGATATAGTCACAAACGATATGTCGTCCATCGACATATCAGCAACCGACACAGTTGATTCCCAAAGGAGGCTGCCTATGGCGAAACGAGCGGAACCATTGACCGAGAGCTATTTTTACATTTTGCTGTGCCTGTATAACGGCCCAAACCACGGGTACGGCATCATGCAGCAGGTGCTGGCGCTGTCGGAGGGCCACGTCCGGATTGGCTCCGGTACCATGTACGGCGCGGTCAGCGCCATGCTGACGCGGGGGTGGATCGCGGAGCATCTGCCCGACAGCCAGAGCTTTGAGCGCAAGCGGCAATATGAGCTGACCGACACGGGCCGCCAGGTGCTGGAGGAGGAAATCTCCCGCCTGAACCACCTAACCCGCATTGCCGCCGCCGTCACCCAAACCGAGAGAGGAGAACACCATGAAAAATAAGACCACCAAGACCTCATACCGGGCCTATTTTGCCTGGAATTACCAGAAGGAGCTAAAGGCCCTGGAGGAGAAATCCCGCCAGGGGTGGCAGCTTGTGAAGGGCGGGTGCTTTCACAGCAAGTACACCTGGGACGACGGCGCGGTATACCGCTACGCCCTGGATTACAACAACGACCTGAAGCCGGAGGACATGGCCCGGTGCCGGGAGACGTTCGAGGAGCAGGGCTGGGAGTATATAAGCTCCACCTTCAACGGCTGGCACTATTTCCGCAAACAATACGACCCGGCCCTGCCGGAATCGGCCTATGAGATTTACACCGACGACGAATCCCTCCGCCAGATGCAGGACAGATGGCGGCGGCTGGCCCTGACCCTGTGCATTGTGGAGTTTATCTTTGCGGCGGCCAATTTCCTGGTATACCTGACGGACGGCAGAAACCTCATCGCCGCGTGCGTAAGCCTGGCGGTGGCGCTACTGATTCTGTACGGCTACCGCAAGATGAGGCGGGGAAAGACTTGATTGTATCATAAAGTTGTATTCACAGGTGATATACAGTACGCGAGACGTCCCTCCATGGCGGACGTCTCGCGTTCGGTTTAGCCGGATGACCTGCCTCCGGGATACAGCGTTGCTTATCTCTCGGAGGCAGTTTGTTTCATTCCAACAAGGCGGCAGCCTCCGGGAACAGCGCGAGGCT
Source organism: Oscillospiraceae bacterium (assembly GCA_021205095.1). Classification (GTDB taxonomy): domain Bacteria; phylum Bacillota; class Clostridia; order Oscillospirales; family Oscillospiraceae; genus CAJOIG01. The sequence continues at coordinate 17,822 of JAJPYE010000002.1, forward strand.
GCGCCGCAAAATGCCGGTCATGCAGGCGATAGCGGTGCCGTAGTTCGTGATGGGGACGTTTTCCTCCGCCGCGTGGCGGAAGCGGTACTGCATTTCCCGGTCATTGAGCATACAGCCGCCGCAATGTATCACCATGCGGTACTGGCTCAAATCCTGCGGAAACTCCGTCCCGGATGTCCAGGAAAATTCCGGCTCCGCCTGAGCATACGCCCGAATCCACCGGGGCAGCTTCACGGTGCCGATGTCGTCGCACTGGCGGTGATGGGTGCAGCCCTCGGAGATGAGAACCCTGTCCCCGTCCCGCAGGCCCGCGAGCGCCGCCGCCCCGGAGACCGCCGTGTGCAGATTCCCCTTGTACCGCGCCATCAGAATGGAAAAGGAGGTCAGGGGTATCTCCTCCGGCACGGCGGCGGACACCGCCTCAAACACCTGGCTGTCCGTCACGACCATGCGCGGCGGCGCGGCAAGGCGTTTGAGCGCAGCCTCCAGCTCGCTCTCCCGGCAGACCATGGGCATGGCCCCGGCCTCCAGGCAGTCCCGGATAACCTGCTGCTGCGGCAGGATAAGCCGTCCCTTGGGCGCGGCGGTGTCGATGGGAACGACCAGCACCACCGCGTCCCCCGCCTGGAGCAAATCCCCGATGAGCCGCCGCTCCGGCTTGTCCGAGGCCGCGATATGCGCAAGCCGCTCCTTGAGCTCATGGATGCCCGCCCCGGTCAGCGCGGAGACCGCCATGGCGCTTTCCGGAAGCGCCGCGTCCGGCGTCAGATCCGTCTTGTTATAGGCGATGATATACGGCAGGGCGCGTGCCTGAAAGAGGCGCACAAGCTCCTCCTCCGGCCCAGTCATGCCGATGGCGGCGTCCACGACCAGCACGGCGATGTCCGTCTTGTTCAGCACCTGGATGGTGCGGGCCACGCGCAGTCGGCCCAGAGCGCCCTCGTCGTCGATGCCGGGGGTGTCGATGATAACCACAGGCCCCAGCGGCAGCAGTTCCATGGTCTTCTGCACCGGGTCGGTGGTCGTGCCCTTCACGTCGGAGACAATCGCGAGCGCCTGGCCCGTGACGGCGTTGACCACGCTGGATTTCCCCGCATTGCGCCGCCCGAAAAAGGCGATATGTACCCGGTTCGCGGATGGGGTGTCGTTTAGGCTCATAGCGCCGCCCCCGTCAGAAGCGGAAGTCCCGCTCGCCGGCCTCTATCCGGCCCAGCCGCTCGACCACGATTTGACGCACCTTGTCCTTGGGAATATTTTCCAGTTCCTTTGCTATCAACGCCTCGCCCACGGCCCGCGTCTCCAGGGAGGCGTAGTCCATCAGGTATTCCTTTAAGGTCATCAGCGCGTTGGGGTGGCAGCAGTTCATGATTTGCCGGCTCTTGCAGAGCGACATGAACCTGTCGCCGGTGCGCCCCTCTCGATAGCACGCCGTGCAGAAGGAGGGGATGTAGCCCATATCCATCAGCCACTTCACCACCTCGTCCAGGCTGCGCTGGTCGGACACGTCGAACTGCGCGGAGTTTTCCTCCGGGGTCTCCGGCGTCACATAGCCGCCCACGCTGGTGCGGGAGCCGCCGGAAATCTGCGAGATGCCGAGATGCAGCACCCGCTCGCGGGACGCCTGGCTCTCGCGCGTGGAGACGATCATGCCCGTATACGGCACCGCGATGCGGATGCAGGCCACGATTTTTGCGAACGTGTCGTTGTCGATGCCGTTGTCGAAGTCCGTCGGGTCGATGTCGTCCGCCGGGCAGACGCGCGGCACGGAGATCGTGTGCGGCCCGACGCCGAACACCGCCTCCAGATGCTCCGCGTGCATTAAAAGCCCCGCGAACTCATAGCGGTACATCTCCAGCCCGAACAGCACACCCAGGCCCACGTCGTCGATACCGGCCTCCATGGCCCGGTCGTGCGCCTCGGTGTGGTAGGCGTAGTTGCTCTTTGGCCCGGTGGGGTGGAGCTGCTGGTAGCTCTCCTTGTGGTAGGTCTCCTGGAACAGGATGTAGGTGCCGATGCCCGCCTCCTTCAGCATTTTGTATTCCTCCACCGTGGTGGCCGCGATGTTCACGTTCACCCGCCGGATGGATCCGTTTTTGTGCTGCACGGAGTAGATGGTCTTGATGCACTCCAATATATACTCGATGGGATTGTTGACCGGGTCTTCCCCCGCCTCGATGGCGAGGCGCTTGTGGCCCATGTCCTGCAAAGCGATGACCTCCGCGCGCACCTCGTCCTGCGTGAGCTTTTTGCGGGCGATGGTCTTGTTCTTCGCGTGATAGGGGCAGTATACGCACCCGTTCACGCAGTAGTTGGAGAGATACAGCGGCGCGAACATCACAATGCGGTTGCCGTAAAAGTCCTTCTTGATCTGCTCCGCCAGCGCATACATCTCCTGGTTCTTGTCCTCTAATTCGCACGCAAGCAGAACAGAAGCCTCCCGATGGTTCAGCCCCTTAAGCTGCCGCGCCTTCTCCAGAATCTCGTCAATAAGCGCCGCGTTCCCCTTGTTCGCGTCCGCAAACGCCAGCGTGTCCAGTATCTCCTGATGGTCAATAAACTCCTCAGCCTTCCGGGATTTTGGATTATACATGGTGTTGTCTCCTTGTTGCTCCTAAAAATTTAAATAAAATCAGGATGGTCGCCCCTTCCGACCACCGCCTCATATCCAATGGAGGCCAGCCGCGCCTCCAGGCATCCGCGACACTGCGCGGACTCGTCCCCGGTGCAAATCTTGTTGTCATAGAGGGCGTATTTTTTCCGCACGGAGACGGGGGACAGGTTCGGCATACAAACGTTCGCCCCCGCGAGGATTCCAAGCTCCCGGCCCTGGGGATGGATGGTACCGAGCGCGGTGGTAGCTGGCAGCAGCAGCCGGGGCAGCATCAGCCGCAGAAGACCCAGCAGAAAAAGAGTCATCTCCAGCGTCCCGGCAGGCTTGACCGCAAACGGCGTGCTGTGCTGCGGGATGAACGGCCCAATGCCCACCATCTGCGGCTCCAGTTCCCGGATGAACAGCAGATCCTCCGCCAAATGGGCCGCCGTCTGGCCAGGGGAGCCGACCATCATCCCGCACCCCACCTGGTAGCCGATGGCCTTTAAATCCCAAAGACACCGCTTGCGGTTTTCCAGGGACATATCCGCCGGGTGCAGCAGCCTGTAATGGGCATCGTCCGCCGTCTCATGGCGCAGCAGATAGCGGTCGGCCCCCGCATCGAACATCGCCTGATAGTCCTCCCTGGGCCGCTCCCCGATGGAGAGCGTCACCGCGCAGTCTGGAAACTCGCGCTTTATCGTCTCCACCAGCGCGCACATTCGCGCCGTGGTGAAATACGGATCCTCGCCCCCCTGCAATACGAAGGTGCGAAACCCCAACCCATACCCCTCCCGGCAGCAGGCGAGGATTTCCCCCTCCCCCAGCCGGTACCGCTGGGCCTCGCGGTTGCTCCGCCGGATGCCGCAGTAGTAGCAGTCGTTTTTGCAGTAATTGGTGAACTCGATAAGTCCCCGCAGATAGACCTGCTTTCCGAATACCTCCTGCCGCACCGCCGCCGCCCGCTGAAAAAGGTATTCATCCAGCGCTGCGTCCCGGTTTTCCAGAAGGTCGATAAACTCCTGCTGTGTCAGGGTATGCTCCTGAGCCAGCCGGTCGATAAGCTCTCTCACTTGTCGCCGGGGAGCTTTGAATAGACCGCCTTCGCGGTCACGCCGGGAAGCCGTCCGATCTTCCCCGACAGGGCGGACACCACGTCCCCCGGTGCGTCCAGCACCACGCTGATAATGCTCACCTGCCGCGCCCGATATGGCAGACCCATCCGTCCGATGATATACCGGCTGTACTGATGCAAAAGCTGATTGAGCGCCTCCACCGAATCCGGCTCGTCCACCACGATCCCCAGCAGCACGACCCGTGTCTCCTGATTTTCCGTCATATACGTTCCTTCCTTTCTCGGCTGACAATAAAATATGCGCCGTTCCTGACGGAACGGCGCAATACAGACGCAATGGTATGACTTTCCCATTGCATACTCACGAAGTATAAGCCCTTCCATCGCAAAACGTATTTTTGATGTCAGCGGTTTCTTATAACGGCCAGATAATTGGCCTTTTTCTCATTATACCAAATTCAGCGGAAAATGCAATAGCTGATTTAAGAGAGCTGCAGGAGGTCTGGCTATCGAAAGCAGAAATGAACCCGTTTGATGCGGCAACATCTGACACACTAAGAGAGGGCGGCTGTACCCCGGTACAGCCGCCCTTTTTGTTCATATAAAACAATCTCACATAATGGCCTGTCCCTGCATGAACCAGTAGCTGCACAGGATCAAAAAAACTGCCTCCCCCGTCAGCAAACCATAACGCAGGCCTTTTTTGTCCAGACTGCCCACGCACAGATATAAAGGCAGACAGCCCAGCATATACCGGCCCCCGCTGATGAGCCAGGAGGCGGTGTAGCACATACCCAGATAGGCCGCGCCGTGGAGGACATAGGCGGTATCCAAGCCCCGCCGCCAGCCCGCGAACAGCAGAGCCGCCGCGATAAAATAAAGCGCGAGCTGGGGCCAGTATATCCACTTGGCCAGGCCGGGATAGGCCAGGGCCATCTCCCACTGCTGGGCGACGGTGCGGCCCAGCCACTGGGTCGTCTGCCACCAGGGGGAAATGCTCTCGTAATACTGAAAGGCCAGAAAGTCCCCGCAGACGATTTTATTGATGAGAAGATAGACCCCGAAGCCGCACACCGGCCCCGCCAGCCACAAAAGCCGCCAGCGCCAGCCCTGGGCGCGGACGTACCGCCAGGCGCAGTAGACCCCCGGCAGGAGAAGCAGCAGCCCCTGCACCCTCGTCAGAGCGCAGAAAAAACCTATGATGCCGGCCCAGACCCATTTCCGTTCCCGGATACAGTACAGCCCCGCCGCAGCCAGCAGCAGGAAAAGCCCCTCCGTAAACACGCCCATACAGAAAAAGTCAAAGGGGTACAGCCAATAGGCGGCCAGCGCCGCGCTGGGATGAGCACAGTCCCGCGCCGCCAGCTTTGCCACGAACACGGCGGACAGGCCATAGCACACCTGGGATATAATCATCCCCGCCAGGGCCGTCCGTCCCCCCAGCAGCGCCCCCAGC
>JAJPYE010000054.1 GCA_021205095.1 Oscillospiraceae bacterium
GGAAAAACGCGCACACAAAGCATACCAGCGCCCCCGGCGCCACCAGGCTCCGGCGCAGGCTGTCGAACAACCGCCATTTATCCAGGGCCGTCAGGCCCTGTCCAGCCCGGAACAGCCAGGGTAAATTCTGCCAGTCTCCCCGCACCCAGCGGTGATAACGCCGAAACCAGGCCCCTGCCGTCACCGGGGCACCGTCCGTCAGCTCCACGTCCCCCAGGTAGGCCCCCCGCAGGTAGGCCCCCTCCAGGGCGTCGTGGCTCAGGACGCGATTGTCCCCAAAGCGGTTTTCCAGGCAGGCCAGATAAGCCCCCGCATCGATGACTCCCTTGCCGGAGAAGCCGCCCCGGTCAAACAGGTCGGTAAAAAGCTCCCCCGTGGGCGCGCCATAGGGGTCTGTACCGCCCTGGCCCGCCCATATCCGGGCAAAATCCGTGGCCAGGGCCTTTTCAAGCTCCACGGACATCCGGGGATGGAGAACGCCGTGGCCCCTGATCACCGTACCCTTTTCCACCACGGGCCGGTTCAGAGGGTGCATGGCCGCGCCGATAAGCGAGCGGGCCGCTCCCGGCACCAGCCGGGTGTCCCCGTCCAGACACAGAATATATTGGGCATGAAGCTCCTTTTCATCCCCCGCAAGGCATTGGAGGGCGCTGGCCTTCCCCTGCACCAGGCGGGCCAGCTCCAGCACCGCCCCCCGCTTCCGCTCCCAGGGGGTAAAAAGCTTCTCCCGCTCGTCCCATACCGGGCGTCGGTGAAGCAGGAAAAAGCCCCCTCCGTAGGTCTGGTTCAGGCCATCGATGGCAGATTGCAGCGATTCCAGCCGCTCCGCCCCGTCCGGGCCGGGATAGGTCTTGCCGTCCGGCAGATCAGCCAGGACGGCGAACAGCAGCTCCTCCCCGCAGTCCCGGCTGGCAAGGCGGTATTCCTCCAGACGCTTTTCCAGGGCCGGGCCGGTCTCGCCGTCTGTCAGCAGACAGGAGACGGCGCACACGGTTCGGCCCTCCGGGTCAACGCCCTCCTTCAGTTCCAGCCGGGGCAGCCGCCGGGGCTTCACCATACGCAGCAGCGCCCCGTCCATCACAGACCGCACCAGCTCCGACACGGGAAACAGCACCAGCACCGCCGTCCACAGCCTCTCGGAGACAACGCCCGCCCAAATGGACAGAAGAACCGTCAGCGTTATCTGGACAGCGATATATCCGGCCCCCGTCCGCTTCGTCTGGGGAAACAGATAGTCGTGCAGGCCCTCGTCCAGGGCGGTCTGGGCCTCCTTGACGGCGGAGACCCCGTGCTTTTTCGCCAGGCGCTGGCACTGCGCCCTGTACATAGCCCGGCTCTCCTCGTCCATTTGGGGATATACGTCGTCCTGCCGCAGCAGGGCGTCCACCGGGTCAGAGCGCTCCAGAGCCTGCGTCAGGTCAAGCTCCGAAAGGGTGCGGAGGCTTGTGAAAAGCTCCCCGGCCCCGGCTCCGTCCATATCCTCCCGGCCCAGCTCCTGTATCACCGCCATCCGCAGCGCCGCCCCCACCAGAGCGGCCTCATTTTCCGGCAGGACGTCGGTGTGCCTGGCCCCTGTGAGGAACTCCTCCACGCGCTCCTCTGTGATCGGGCCGGCCTGCACAAGCTGTCGGCAAAGCGTGACCAGCGCCGCCCCGTCCGGGCCGCGGCGCAGCCGTCCGGCGTTATGGAAGGCCTGGGCAGCCAGACCTCCCTCCCGCCGGGCCAGATATTCATTATCCGCATACCAGGCCGGTGCCTTCTCGTCCCGGCTCCTGTCTGTTACCCGGCCCATGGCCTCCCGCAGCCGCCGTTCGGCGCTTCGGGCGGAAATGGTGCCGGTGATGGGGATGCTCCTGGCCGCTTGTTCGCCCCATCTGGCCAGGCGTTCATTACGAATCATTTCCATATTTGCAATCTTACCCCTCTTTTTCGGGGAATATACAGCAGGGCCGCCGCCTGTTTGGGAAAAATACTTGACAGCTCCGGCTCATAGGTGTATGATATATGGGCTGTAAAGCGTTTTCACTTGATAGGGAGGCTGTCCCGGCATGGAAAATACGCCCCTGGATCGCTCTCTGCTGCTGGATTTCTATGGCGATCTGCTGACAGAAAAGCAGCGGGAATACTGCGATCTGCACTGGAACGAGGACTACTCCCTTTCGGAGATCGCCCAGCTCGGCGGCCTGAGCCGCCAGGGCGTGTGGGACATTCTCCGCCGGGCGGAGACCGCCCTGCAGGACATCGAGGCAAAAACCGGCCTCGTTCACCGCTATCTGGAACGACGCGGGCAGATACAGGCGCTTCACAGGGATTTGGCGTCCCTTCTGCCGGATGACGAGCGCAGCCGCGCCCTTCTGACCCGGCTGGACGATTTGGAGTGATATAGCATGGCGTTTGAAAGTCTTTCGGAAAAACTGAACAACATCTTCAAAAAGCTCCGGGGCAAGGGCCGTCTGACCCAGGCGGATGTGAAAACCGCCATGAAGGAGGTCCGCATGGTTCTCCTGGAGGCGGACGTGAGCTACAAGGTAGTCAAGGACTTCGTGAACACCGTCACGGAGAAGGCCACCGGCACGGAAATTTTGGAGAGTCTGAACCCCGCGCAGATGGTCATAAAGATCGTGAACGAGGAAATGACCGCCCTGATGGGCGGCCAGGCCGTGAAGCTGAACTACTCCTCCAGGGTTCCCAGCGTGGTGATGGTGGTGGGCCTGCAGGGCGCGGGCAAGACCACAAATACCGCAAAGCTGGCCGCCTGGGTGAAAAAGCACCAGAACAAGCGGCCCCTTCTGGCTGCCTGCGACGTATACCGCCCCGCCGCCATCAAGCAGCTTGAAACTGTGGGCGGACAGGTGGGCGTGCCTGTGTTCCAGATGGGCCAGGCAAACCCGGTGGACATTGCCAAGGCCGCTGTGGAACACGCCCGCCGCCACGGGAACGACGTGGTGTTTTTAGATACCGCCGGACGCCTCCATGTGGACGAAGCGCTGATGGAGGAGCTGAAAAACATCAAGGCCGCCGTAGACCCGGCGGAAATCTTGCTGACCGTGGACGCCATGACCGGCCAGGACGCGGTGAATGCCGCCTCCGCCTTTGACGAGGCCCTGGGCATCACCGGCGTTATGCTCACGAAGCTGGACGGCGACGCCAGAGGCGGCGCGGCCCTGTCTGTCCGGGCCGTCACAGGTAAGCCCGTGAAATTCGTCGCCACCGGGGAGAAGCTGGACGCGATCGAGGTGTTCCACCCCGACCGCATGGCCAGCCGTATTCTTGGCATGGGCGACGTGCTGACCCTGATCGAGAAGGCGGAGCAGGCGGTAGACGAGAAAAAGGCCGCCGAGATGGCGGACAAGCTGATGAAAAACCGTTTCACCCTCCAGGATTACCTGGAGCAGCTCCGCTCCATGAAGGACATGGGTTCCATCGAAGACCTGGCCGCCATGGTTCCCGGCCTGGACGCCCGGCAGCTCAGGGGGGCCAAAATAGACCCCAAGGCCATGGCCCGGACAGAGGCCATCATTCTGTCCATGACTCAAAAGGAACGGGACAATCCCTCCATCCTGAACGCCAGCCGCAAAAAGCGCATCGCCGCAGGCTCCGGCACCAGCGTGGTGGAGATAAACCGGCTCCTCAAGGGCTTCGACGCCATGAACGCCATGGTCAAGCAGATGTCCGGCTCGAAAAAGGGCCGCCGCATGGGAAAAAGGGCCGGGCTTCTCGGCTTTTAAGCAATTCGCTTCAATATCCGAACAGGATTTTTGAATAGGAGCCTGTGCATACAGGTTCCAAGTAAAACAAACAATATATTTTTGGAGGACAAGACAATGGTAAAGATCAGACTGAAACGGCAGGGCGCAAAGAAGACTCCCTTCTACCGCATCGTGGTGGCGGACAGCCGCTCTCCCCGCGATGGCCGGAACATCGAGGAGCTGGGCACCTACGACCCCATGGTCACTCCTGCCGCCGTTCATATCAACCTGGAGCGGGCAAAGTACTGGATTTCCTGCGGCGCACAGCCCACCGACACCGTCCGTGGACTTCTGAAGCTGGCGGAGGCGCAGCAGGCCCAGCAGGCGGAATAAGGCCGGGAGCCGTCCAATGAAGGAACTTCTGACCTACATCATACAAAGCCTGGTGGATCACCCGGAGCAGGTCACGGTGGACGAACGCGTATCCGGCGGAACCACCGTGTTTGAGGTGCGGGTGGCCGATGGAGATATGGGCAAGGTCATAGGCCGCAAGGGCCGCATCGTGCGCCAGATTCGGACGCTGATGAAGGCCGTGGCCCAGCGCCAGGGCCAGCGCATCTCCGTAGAGATCCTGGATTGAAAAAGCCTTATCTGGAAGCCGGTCAAATCGTCAGCACCCACGGCGTTCAGGGTCAGGTGAAAATACAGCCCTGGGCGGACGAACCGGCGTTTTTGACCCGCTTTTCCCATTTTTATATCGACGGAGCGGCGATAGCCGTCCGTTCCTGCCGGGTGCAGAAGACCATGTGCATCGCCGCTCTGGAGGGGTATGAGGACGTGAACGCCGCCATGACCCTGAAGGGCAAGACCATCTTCATCGACCGGGCGGAGGCCCGTCTGCCGGAGGGCGCGGTGTTCATTCAGGACATTCTGGGCGCGCAGGTGATGGACGAAGCAGGCCAAGCCCTGGGGGTATTGGAGGACGTGCTGAGCGAGCCTGCCGCCAGCGTTCTGGTGGTTCGGGGCCAGCGGGAGATCCTCATCCCCGACGTCCCCGCCTTCGTGCTGAAAAAAGACCCCGACGCGGGAATTGTCACCGTGCGATTAATTGAAGGAATGTAAAACAAACGGCGGGAGTCCATGCTCCCGCCTGTCTTATATTATGGTGAGATAAATCATGTCTATGCGAATCGACATACTGACCCTGTTTCCCCAGGCGGTGGATGCCATGATGTCCTCCTCTATTCTGGGTCGGGCGGAAAAGAAGGGCCTGATAGAGATAAACTGCGTCCAGATCCGGGACTTCACCACCAACAAGCAGCAGCAGGTGGACGACTACCCCTACGGGGGCGGATGGGGCTGCGTTATGATGGCCCAGCCGCTGAAGGCCTGCCTTGACCACGTCACCGCCCAGGCTGGCGACCGGAAACGCCGGGTCATCTATATGTCCCCCCAGGGAACCCGCTTCGACCAGGGCCAGGCCCGCCGCCTGGCGGCGGATTACGACCATCTGGTGCTGGTGTGCGGCCACTACGAGGGGGTAGACGAGCGGTTCATCCAGCTATGCTGCGACGAGGAGATGAGCATCGGGGACTTCGTCCTGACCGGCGGGGAGATTCCCGCCATGGCCATTGCGGACAGCGTGTGCCGTCTGCTCCCCGGCGTACTTTCAGACCCGGCCTGCTATATGGGCGAGAGCCATTGGGACGGCCTTCTGGAATATCCCCAATACACCCGCCCGGAGGTGTGGGAGGGCATGGCCGTGCCGGAGATTCTGCGCACCGGCAACCACCGGGACGTGGACGCCTGGCGGCGGGAGCAGCAGCTCATCCGCACCCAGGAGCGCAGGCCGGATATGTTCGCCGCCTTCCAGCCCCGAACCAGGGAGGAAAAGGAGACCGTCCTCCGCCTGACCGGCAGAGAACGGCTTCAATACGACTGCCGCCGGGCCACAGAAGCAGATATGGACGCGCTCATGTCCATCGCCCGCCAGGGCGGGGATTTTCTGCGGGAACAGGGCGTTCCCCAGTGGCAGGACAATTTCCCCAACCCCGCCGTCTTCCGCCGGGACATCGAAGCCGGGGGATGCTGGCTGTTCACCCACCAGGACGAGCCCGCCGGGTGCATCAGCCTGTATCTGACCCCGGAGGCGGACTATGCCCCTCTGGAGGACGCTTTTCTGGCCCACGAGCCATACGGCACCCTCCACCGGGTCGCCGTGGCGGCCCCCTATCGGGGCCGAGGCCTTTCCAACGAGATGATGCAGCTTGGGGAGGATCTGGCTCTCGGCTCCGGCTGCACCTCCGTCCGCAGCGACACCCACCCCCAAAACAAGCCCATGCAGGCCCTTCTGGAATCCAGAGGCTATACCCTTCGGGGAACCATCCGCCTGACCAACGGTGCCGAACAAGATCCTGTGCGGGTGGTGTATGAAAAGGTATTTTAACACAGCATCACCCCGACCGACGCAGGAGAGCAGCGCCTGAGAAAAACAAAATTCCAAAAAAAATCTGATATAGTCCCCTTAGAGTAGGTACCCGAAAACAAAAATTCGAGACTACACCAAGGGGACTATATCATCGCTTTTTCAATCGGAGCGTACACTGGTGTGGCGGTGATCAATACGTTCCCGCCGCTCCTCAACTGTGAAGGCATGGCTGCGGTTATCAATTCAGATAGTTCAGACCTCCGCAAATCAGGAGGAGCAGTACGCCTATCAGCAGCAGAGCGTAGGTGAAATGGATATGTGGAAAGCGCTGCTCCCAGGCGTCCATCCTCTTGCTCCCGGATCGGGAGGTTAGGAGCAGCACAGCCGTTCCCAATAGACAAAAACTGCCTGCAAAGGCACACAGCCGCCACAGGCTGTCCGTAAACACACCGTCGCTGACAGCCGTGATCACCAGCGCCACCAAGGCCAGCACCAGCGCCACCGCCAGGGCAAACAATATCAGCAGGCACAGTTCCCGCAATACGCTTTTGACCGTGTTTTTCATCCGTTCACCACATTCAGGTTGTGACAGGCTGCAAAGTGGCCCGGTTCGATCTCCCGCAGCTCCGGCATTTCTCTGGCGCACTGCTCCGTGGCGTACCTGCAGCGGGTGCGAAACTGGCAGCCCTCGGCGGCCGCCGCCACTGTGGCCTCGCCTTGGATAGTCTGGGCAGCCCGCAGGCGCTCCTTTTCCGGATCCGGTATGGGGATCGCGGAGATCAACACCTGGGTATAGGGATGCAGTGGTCTGGCATACAGCGCCTCCGATGCGGCCGTCTCCACCACAGTACCCAGATACATGACCACAATGCGATCGGAGATATGCTTGACCATAGCCAAATCATGGGCTACGAACAAATAAGTCAGCCCCTTCTCCTTCTGAAGCTGAACCAGCAGGTTGACCACCTGCGCCTGGATGGATACATCCAGCGCGGAGATCGGCTCATCCAGCATGATAAACTCCGGCTCCACTGCCAGCGCTCTGGCAATACCAATGCGCTGCCGCTGGCCGCCAGAAAACTCGTGGACAAACCGGCTGGCATGGGACTCATTGAGGCCAACGGCGTTTAGGTAGTAATAAATCTTCTGCAGTCGATCCTGACGGTCTCTCGCCAAGTGGTGGACATCGATGCCCTCGGCAATAATATCCGCAACAGTCATCCGAGGATCCAGTGAGGAATAGGGATCCTGGAAGACGATCTGGGCATTTTTCTTGAAGGCATACTGCTCGGATCTGCTCATGGCATGGACATCCCTGCCGCGGTAGAGCACCTGGCCGTCCGTCTTGTCATACAGGCCCAGGATAATGCGGCCACAGGTAGTCTTACCGCAGCCGGACTCTCCCACCAGACCCACCGTCTCCCCCTGATAGATCTCAAAGGAGACACCATCCAGCGCTTTGACGACCTCCTTGTGGCCGACGGGAAAATATTTTTTCAGCTCCCTGACCTCTACAAGAGGCTTGCGTTCTCGTTCCATCCTCACACCTCCCGGAGCACTTCCGCAAAGTCGTTGATCCCGGCCACCTTCGGCGCCATCTCGTGGTGGAGCCAGCAGGCCGCAGAATGTCTTTCGCTGAAGGCCGTGCTTTCCGGCATTTGCTTTTCACACACCGGCATGCAGTATTTGCAACGCTGGGCAAAGGGACAACCGGTGGGCGGCGCGATCAGATCCGGCGGCGTACCCTCGATAGAGTCCAGGGTCTGCTTGCTGTCCCCGTCCAACCGTGGCACCGCCCGCAGCAGCGCTCTGGTATAGGGGTGCCGGGTGCGGTAAAAAATATCCTCGCCGCTCCCCCTCTCCATAATGACGCCGCTGTACATTACGAAGATGCGCTCAGCGATGCTGGCCACCACGCCCAAATCGTGGGTGATCAGTAATATCGACGTATGGTTCTCTGTCTGAAGCTGCTTGAGCAGCTTCAGGATCTGGGACTGAATCGTCACATCCAGCGCCGTGGTCGGCTCATCGGCAATCAGCAGCTTAGGCTGACAGGCGAAAGCAATGGCGATCATAACCCGCTGACGCATACCACCGGATAGCTCATGGGGGTACTGATTCACCCGCTGTTCCGCCTTGGGGATACCCACGGACTCCAGCAGGCGAACCGCCTCGGCCTTTGCCTCTTTTTTGCTCAGTCTGCGGTGATACAGCAGATTCTCCATGATCTGCCGCCCCACGGTCATCGTAGGATTCAGGGAGGCCAAGGCATCCTGAAAGATAATGGACGCCTCGCCGCCCCGGTAGGCCCGAAGCTCCTTCTTTGACATAGCCATCACATCACGGCCATCGAAGGTGATACGGCTCCCCTCGCGGATCTCTCCGGGAGCCTGAATCAGCCGCAGGATGCTCTTGCCGGTCACAGACTTGCCGCAGCCAGACTCGCCTACCAGCGCAACGGATTCCTCATAGCCGATGTCCAGGTCAATGCCCCGGACGGACTGCACATCTCCCTGATAGGTGTGATAGCAGACCCGCAAATCCTCGATCTCCAATAATTTGCTCATTCCGTCTCTCCCTACTTGCGGAACTTCGGATCCAGCGCATTGCGCAGCCCATCGCCCAACAGATTGAAGGCCAGCACCATGATGCACAGCACAAGGCACGGAAACACAAGCTGATTCACATGGGAATTCATGACAGCCTGCCCATTGGAGATCAGCAGGCCCAGGCTGATGGACGGCGCCTTCAGGCCCAGCCCGATGAAGCTCAGCCCTGCCTCCTGGAAGATGTAGCCGGGAATGGAGGTGGCAACGTCCAGGATCAGGATACCCATGATATTGGGCAGCAGATGGCGGGTGATGATCCTGAGCGGTTTTTCACCCATGGCCTCGGCGGCCATAACATACTCCGACTCCCGCAGCTGCATGATCTGCCCCCGTACCATCCGGGCCGTCTGACTCCAGGAGGTAACGCACAGAGCAACGAGCAGGGAGACTACACTGTTGCCCATTGCCACCATAATCAGGATGGTGATCAGCAGGCTGGGAACCGCCGTGACAATTTCCAGAATGCGCATCATGATCTCATCGACGACACCGCCAAAGTAGGCCATGATGCTGCCGTAGAGGCAGCCCACCACGAGCTGAATGGCAGTGCAGCTCAAAGCCACCAAAAACGACACCCGTGTACCTACCCAAAGGCGGGAAAACAGGTCACGCCCCAGAGAATCCGCGCCAAACCAAAACTGGCTGGATATACCTGCATTCTTGTATTGCGGTGCAGCAGTGATATAGTCGTAGCCCCGGATGTATGGCCCGATGATGACCATGATGAGAAGCAGGCCCAGAACCACCAGGGCGCCCATGGCAATTTTATTCTGCCTTAACCGCCTCCAGACGTCCTTCCAATAGGTCACAGGCTCCCGAACTATCAGATCCGTCTGGGCATGGCGATCCTGGATGATGACAAAGTCCTCCTGCGTCAGGACGAAGGACTCCCTCGCTTCTTCCATTAGCGTTTCCCTCCTTGTATCCGAATTCTGGGGTCAACCACGGTGTAGAGTATATCCGTCAGGAACACCACAGCGATGAACAGCGCTGCAATGAACACCGTTTCCCCCAAAACAATAGACAGGTCGTTGGCGGAAACCGCCTCGATGTAATAGGCGGCAATGCCGGGGATGGAAAAGATTTTTTCAATGATGAATGAGCCGGTGATACAGGTCGCCACCGACACCGGCAGGCGGGTCACGATGGGGATGAAGGAGTTGCGCAGAATGTGGCTCCACACGATGCGCGGCTCTGACAGTCCCTTGGATCGGGCCGTCAGAATATAGTCCTGATCCATCACGTCCAGGATCGATGTCTTCATCAGCCGGGAATAAGTGGCGATATGCAGCAACGCACAGGACAGCGTAGGCAGCACCGTGTATTTCCATCCACCAAGCCATAGCTGATCCCCCGACGGCCAGCCGATGACCGGGAACCATTTCAGGGTACCCGCGAAAAACTTCTGAAACATCAGTCCCAGCACCAGCTCCGGCACCGACATCAAAAGCACCGCGAATACCACCACGACCCTGTCGATCCAGGTCTCCCTTTTGATTGCAGCCAGAATACCCAGTAGCAGACCTACAATCACACCAAGCAACAGTGCCTGTAGCCCCAGTCGGGCAGACACCGGCAGCTTGTCCCGGAGAATGTCCTGGAGGGTCTGTCCCTCATAGACCACAGACTCGCCAAAATCGCCATGGAGCATACCCTTCATGGTGATGACGTAACGCTCCATCAGCGGCTTGTCCAGACCGTATTTGGCATACAGAGCCTCCCGCGATGCCTCCGGCAGAGACATGGTTCGGGCGATCAGGGGATCTCCCGGCGCTGCCGCTGTCAGGAAAAAGGTCGCTGTGGCAATGAGGAACAGCGCCAGCAGCAGCTCCAGAAAGCGGCGTATCACATACTTTACCATAATGTACTCCCCTTTTTTTATCGCAGATCGGGTTGGCTCTTTTCCAGCTCCCGCTCCTCCTCTCACCCTGCGCAGGTAGACCGAAAAGAGGAACGGAAACCGGGAAGGCCGTTCTTCAATCGGTCTGCCAGGGCTGTCCCTGGCAGACCGCGATTTGTCAGAAGTCCGGCCGCCGGATCACTCCGCAGAAATATAAGCGTGGCTAAAGTCATAGGCCGGTCCAAAGTTAGTGTAATACACGCCCTCTACATAGGTCTGCTGGAAGTAACGCACATCGCTAAAATACAGCGGGCCTACACCGGCCTCCTCCAGGATAGTGTTCTCTATCTCGTGGTAGATCTCGGCCTGCTCCGCCTCATCGGCGATGCTGGTAACGGTTTCCAGCAGCTCGTTGACATATTCATTGGTATACACACCGGTCAGATACTTCAAGCCATAGGGAACATTGACGACAAACAGGTAGTTATAGGGACTGGCGCCGCCTTCCCAACCATTGACGCCCACATCGTAGTCCAACTGCTGCTGGCGCTCCTCGGCATCGGTAGTCACATCTACATTGACCTGGATGCCCAAGCGGTTCTGCCAGGTCTGAGCAATATACTCGGCCTGGGTCTGATAGGCAACGTTATCGGCCTCGACGACGAAGTCGATCACCACCTCAGACAGCTCCAGATCCACGCCAAGCTCATCCAGGCCGGTCAGGAACAGCTCCTGCAGCGCCTCATCGGTGGAATACTGCTCCTGCAGGGTCTTGACCAGACCTTCTCCGGCAGTATTGTAGGTCAGAGTACCGCAAGGTACAGCAGAGGGAACAAACGCATATGCCGGCTCATAGCGGCCCCAAATGGTTTCACACAGCTCTTCACGGTCGATGGCAAGAGACAGAGCCTGGCGGATATTTGCGTTGCCCATCAGCCCGGAGTTGCCGCCGTTTTCAATGGCAAAGGCCAGGAAATAGGTGTAGGCACCGACCTTGTTGATATAGTCGATAGTACCGGCCTCAGCCTGGGCTTCCCAGTCCGCGCCGTAGTCGTCGTTATAGCCTACAATGTCCAACTGCTGGGCATCAAACAGAGTTGCCTGGGTGGAATATTCGGCAACGTACTGCATAACGACTGTCTCCAGTTGCACGTTCTCAGCATCCCAGTACAGCTCGTTCTTCTCCAGTGTTACCTTGTTCTCCTTGACCCACTCCACCACGGTAAACGGGCCATTGAAGACCATCTCGCTGACATCGGTTCCATAGGTAGAAGTGGCAGCCTCGATCACATCCAGGCGGCAGGGATACCCGGCGCGATAGGCGATGTAATACAGGAAGGTAGAGTTGGGTTCCTCCAGCGTGTATTCCACCGTATTTTCATCGATGGCCACGACGCCGACCTCGGAGGCGTCACACTCACCGTCATAATATGCCTGGGCGTTCTTGATGGGCAGATACTCCGTGGTGGAGAATCCGTTTTCCGGGTTCAGGTTGCGCAGCACACTGTCCACATAGTCCTGGGCCACGACCTTCACACCATCGCTCCAGTAGTTTTCCCGGAGATAGAAGGTGTAGACCAGGCCATCCTCGGAAACATCATAGGACTCGCAGCCATCCTCCACATAAATGTCGTTGCCGTCGTCATCGGTGATGATGCGCAGCAGGCTGGCCTGCGACTGGCTGACGATCTGGTACTCTCCAGTCCAGCTAGATCCTGTGGGATCCAGGGTATTGACAGTGCCGCTGAGCAGAATGTTCAGGGTCTGTTCCACCGTGGAGGCACTCTCCGTGGTGACTTCTTCTGCCGTGTCATCGGCGGTGTCGTCCCCGGTGGTCGAATCGGTCGTAGTAGTCTCGCTGGAGCCGCAGGCCGCCAGCGACAGGAGCAGCGCTGCGGTAAGCAGCAGTGCCAGCAAAGACGTGAGTTTTTTCTTCATTGCTGATTTCTCCATTCTGAAATTTTGTATA
Organism: Oscillospiraceae bacterium; assembly: GCA_021205095.1. Taxonomy (GTDB): domain Bacteria; phylum Bacillota; class Clostridia; order Oscillospirales; family Oscillospiraceae; genus CAJOIG01. The sequence continues at coordinate 12,536 of JAJPYE010000054.1, forward strand.
CACAAGCCGGGCCTGGGAGGCTTCCGGCCCGATCCAATTAAAAAAGCCGGATGTCAGAAAGCGTCCTGCTTCCCGCATCCGGCCCTGGATCGCAAATCACGGCAGGGTCACAATCAGAACCTGCCAAAACAGCCGAAGATGTGTTCCCGTTGGAAGCAGCTATGCAGTATGGCATGACGGGAGGGAGACATAGTCACTGCTATGTCCTGACACATGTGCATACAGATTCTCTCGCCAGCAGCACCGATCATCGCAATACCTCCTTGTGGTCAACATTAATATACTTCACCTATCGGTATAGTAGGATTATAGCACGCCATTTGTGCGCTGTCAACCGTCTTTTTTCAGTGTGCACAAACCTCATATGAAAAGGGTACGCTGACCGGAACTATTCAGCTTCCCGTGTCCTTCTCATCATCTCACCTTCCGCTTCATCAAACAAATTCCCGCTGTCACCGTGCAGATGACAGCGGGAATTTGTTTGTTTAACCAGCCTCCTCCCTGAACCTGGCCACTTCACCTTGTGAACATCATCGCGCACTCTGATTGCATAGGGAGACATTAACATGGAGGAAAAGAGAACCTCCGGCGAGTACGGTGAGATCGTTGTCTATCAGACCGAGGACGGACGCGACTGGATGTGAAATTTGAGGATGAAACCGCCTGGCTTTCTCTTGAGCAGACGGTTGAGCTGTTTCAACGAGATAAGTCTACCATATGATTTAGTTGTTATTATATCAAATTATATCAATTTTCACGGGTCATGTAAATGTATCCGCGTTCCCCTGGTGGTTCAAATTTTCATGAGCGCGGTGTCTCTAGGTACCGTTTCCTTTGAATTGCAGTCGTAGCAGCGTTTGGCGGCAGCTCTGATACCAGAACTGCCGCTATCGCTTCTTCCTTTCAGGCCAGCGCCTTCCCCATCGCCAGGCACGCCGCCTCCGCATCGCTGTCCGGTGCTTCGCAGCAGGCTACACACTCGCAGGCCAGATGCGCGCCGTCCCGGAGACAGGTTTCCTCCCAGTTGCGCAGCCACTCGCCGCCGCCCCAGCCATAGGAGCCAAAGAGTGCGATGGTCTTGCCGGAAAGCTTTGACTCGCAGCTCTGAAACATCGGCTCAAACTCCTCTTCTTCCAGTTGCTCCGAACCCATGGACGGGCAACCGAACGCCACTGCGTCATACTGCTCCATCATTCCGGCATCAAACTGCGAAGCGGTGAACAGGGCCGTTTCGGCCCCGGCGTTTTTGGCCCCTTGGATCACCAGATTGGCCATGGCTTCGGTGTTTCCCGTGCCGCTCCAATAGACAACTGCTATTTTGCTCATCATAGAACCCTCATTTCTTTCAAATTTGATTATGCCAGTGACACCGTGAGCTGCCGAACAGATCTACCCTGACGCCAGAGACGACGGTAGACGTCCTGACATTTTCTAAACTGTGAAAAGGTCTTTCTGGCGCGCTGCTCATCGCTGTACACCTTCCAATATCCGGTGCAGATGCAATCCCTGCCGTGGTGTTCAATAAAGCCCATCACGTCCTCCAATGGATAGCCCAGAAATATGCCAATCTCATGGGGGAAGTCGTCGCTGAACTGCACCCGCTGACGCAGATGGTCGATGGCAGTCTCCACCTCTGTAAAGACATAGCCGTACCGGGACAGAAAGTCCCGCACCTCTGGTCGGTTCAGTGTCTGCTCCATCTGCGACTTCCGATAGATATAGATCAGCGCCCGACCGTTGTGAACCCGCAGCGTTGTTACATAAAGTCCCATGACCCGGAGCTGGCAGTTCTGCCGGTCGAGCTGCCGGGACAGTTCCTCCGGGGAGTCATAAGAATAAGCGAACAGACTGCCCGGTTTGATGGAAGCCAGCGTCGGGGCACAGAATTCGATAAGATATTGGTCCAAGGGGGATCCCTCCTTTCGGTTTTGACAGCCACGCAACTTTGGAAACGTCACTAGTTAGAAATAGCTAACTCATGGTCAATATTATTAGTTAGCAAACGCTAACTAATAATATTATACAGATCTTCGCCAAAAAGTCAAGCACTATTTTCAAGCGGATATTACGCTTTATGCTAAGTGGAAGGAAACCACATACAGCTAGTACATCATGTTTAGTTTGCTCATCCATTGCGCTATAAACTGTCGGCGGCGGAGGGGCAGCAGGCGCGATTCCATGCATCGCAGAAATATCGGATGGCTCCTGCAGTCATGCCCCAGATGGTGTTGCCGCCAACATGGTAGCTGGCAACCTCCGGTCGATTCAGGAAGAATCGAACCGGCACTCTCATCAGCTCCGACACCTCCGCCGAGTTTACCCGCAGTGCTGCGCACGTCTCTGGCGGGAGCAGACAGACATAGATATTTGTTCGGCTGCCAAGAGGTGTCTGTACTGTGGGAAGCTGTCCGAGGAATTGCTCCGGCTCCACATGTATGCCAAGTTCCTCCTCCAATTCCCGTGCAGCGGCCTCGGCAGGAGCCTCTCCAGGTTCAATACTGCCGCCTGGGAAACAGGGGTCGCCCGCCTGGGAGATTCCGGCAGCCCGCACCTCTATGAGCAGCTCCGCACCGTCCGGTTCCATAACGACCGGAACCGCGACCGCATAGCGGGGATGCGCCAGCCCCGGCGACGTGAGAACCGCACGAAGGGCTGCCTCCATCTGCGCCTGGGTGATGGGAATAGCAGACATCGAACTGACTCCTTTCACTGCGGCATCGCGCCACTTTTTTCTATGTCTATTATAGCAGGGATATTCCGCCTTTGCCAATACCATTGGCGGCGTCATCCTGTTGGGTGTGGAAGAAGACCGAGACAAATCTCTACACACGGTGGATTCCGCATCGACGTTGAAGCAGCCATCAGCGGCGGTGTGTCTGACCCGCGAAACAGTGCACTGAAGTGTAAAGTATGATTGATGAACCTACACTCCCTTACGTTGCTACTTTACAATGCCTTAAAATTACCGTAACGATTCACTGTAAAAGAACCACACCTAACGATTTTGCACCAGGCATATCAAAAAAATCTGCTCCCAAAAATCTCGGAAAGCCATCTATCCAGCGAAGGCCAGATGATGTATAATGGTTATGTCAAACAGACAGATTGAAATCTGGTGGAAGGGAATGATTCGTGTAGCATGAAAACGCAAAAGCAGAAAACATGGCAGCATGAAATAACAGGTTTTGCCGGAAATGCAATTCTGTTTGGCGTCAATATATTCGACTATCAATGGAATAGAACGGGGCAAAAAGTAGAAGTCAGTGATCCTCGCTATGGTCAGGAGTACAGGTTTCCAGTTTATACTGTTAATATCAAGGGGAAAGAGCATAAGTTCGCAGCGGGCGAGTTCAGTAATGGTGTTTGGGGCTTTTTTCTTTTGAAGTATTAGCTACCGAAATTCCAGTTTATCGGTGAGCATACATATCGAAAAATCAGAAAGGTGAGGCGTTATGGTATGGTATTAAAAATGCTTGATGATAATTTTACCGTGTGTAAGGTTGAGGATTTTTCCCTCGTGAATATGGATGCAGAATACTATTTTGCAGGGAAAACGGATGAAGAAAAATCACTTGTATGTCTCACAGCAGATGTTCCGTCAAATGTTATTGAACGTGATGATGGATGGAAAGGTTTTCGTATTCAAGGGGTTCTGGATTTTTCACTGATAGGAGTATTATCAAAAATTTCAACGATACTGGCAAAAGAATGTGTTTCAATTTTTGCGGTGTCAACCTACAATACTGATTATATTCTGTTAAAAGAAGAAAACTATCAAAAAGCTTTAGACATACTCGAACAATCTGGATACGTTATAATGGCTTGACGATTTCCAGTTTATCGAGACGCCTGTAACAAACGAATATCGCACTGAACATAGAGCGGCAATCCGCTGCTGGGACTTCGGTTCCGGCAGATGGGTTGCCGCTCTATTTTTGTTTCCGGCAATGGAAGCAAAAGTCCAAAGCATTGTCAAAATTTAGATTGTGCGGAGTGCTGTTTACAAAACCGTGGTCGAGGGTGTATGTGACATAGTTGGTTTTGTTTGTCTTGGCCGTTTTAGAGTAACTGTCAGCCTGCGCATAGACAAGCTCCACATTGCCATTTCCGAGGTCGTTGGCTTGTAAAACCGTGTCTTTATATCGGCCACGCGTCCAGCCGCTCCCCTCCGTGTAAGTTGTCTCTACCGTCCTGGCCTTTTCTCGGCCAAAAACGCTGGTTTTTTCCGCGCCGCTGGTTCCGCCGCCTCCTCCCATTTTTGCTCCTCCTAACAAAAAATGCCGCAAGATACATTTCTGTATCCCACGGCATAGCAAGCGCCCGCGCTCGAATCGGGACTGTCTCCATTAAGACGTGCTGCCCTTACACTACTACTTGCTATGCCTATTGTACCATATTTTTCTAACTCTCTCAACCATTTTCTTTTCCTCGGTTGTGAGATTTGCATATCCCTTGGCGCTATCGTTTTCTTTGTGAAAGTAGCCATGATGTGTATGCGGTGACACACCATAATGAGGTTGGTCAAGGTCTATCTGCTTTGTTCGTTTATTTTCGGTATCAAAGTAAGTAATATATTTTGGATTTCCGTCTGTCCCTATCGTGACATATACGCGCCCTTTTGTCATTGTTTCCATCGGCGCGGTCGGTGTCCCATTATTGATTTTCACAAACTTGATATTTCCAGATTTTAAAACGGTGGTATATTCGCTCCCATATGGTAGATATGTTCCGTCTTTGAGATACCTCCCGCCGCTTCTTGCTCCACGTCCGCCCATTACTCGACTTCTTGTTGCGCCTCGGTCGTCATTTCCTCCATACCAGGCAGCGCCGCTTTCGCCGTGGCCTCATCCTCGTTCAGCCATTTGGCCCGGAATTCCCAGTCTCGGATAATCCCGGAACTCAGCATCTGCATATCCCTGCTAAAGTCGCTGGCCTTGTCCTCGATGATAGAATCATCAAAATCAAACAATATCTACATCGGGACGACCGGCTACACAACGGCCCTGTATTTGCGGGCAGCGTCCTATGTATATAGCTCCAAGTCCATCACGGTGTCCTCCGATGAGCGCCTGAAAACCGACTTTGGCCCCCTGGACGCTTACGACACGGTGTTTGACGCACTGAACCCTCTGACCTTCCGCTACCGCACCGGCGGCGGTATCAATATGGGCTTTACATATATCGGAAGTGATATGCCGTCACTGGAAGGAGGTCAAAGATGGCAGTATTTCGAGTAGAAAGGAACAGTAATTACACCACCATGTGCAACCATCATCTGAGGGATCATTCTCTCTCGCTCAAGGCCAAAGGACTGCTTTCACAGTTCTTGAGTCTTCCCGACACATGGCATTACAGTGTCGCCGGGCTGGTGGCAATCAACAAGGACGGAAAGGCTGCTGTGGAATCAGCATTGTGGGAGCTTGAGAAGTGTGGGTATGTTCACCGCAAGCAGCTCCGGGATAAAAACGGCAGGCTGTCCACGGTAGAGTACACCATTTACGAGATGCCACACAAGGCACCGTTGGATGATTTACCGTTGACCGAAAATCCGTCAGCGGTAAGTCCGTCAGTGGAATCCCCACCGGTGGATTTCGACCCACGAATAATAACTAATAAAACAAATACTGAACAGATCAATGAACTGAAAGAGAAAGACACCCGTCACAAGTATGGAGCCTATCAGAATGTTTTGCTGACGGATGAGGAGCTGGCGAAGCTCAAAGCAGCGTTTCCTTCTGACTGGCAGGAGCGCCTGGAGCGATTGTCCGAGTATATCGCTTCGTCCGGGAAGCATTACAAGAATCACCTTGCTACTCTGCGTAGCTGGGCGCGGCGCGATAAGCCGAAAACGGCTGCTTACAGTCACAGCAACTACACCTGTGCGGAGGGAGACAGCCTATGAGTATCTTTGATGATTTCCTTACTCGCTTTCCCCTGCAAACTGATCCGGGCGAGAATGAGTACATGGGTGATGATGGCCTGCTCTATTGCAGCAAGTGCAAAACCCCCGTGCAGTGCCGAGTGAAGATCGGCTCTGTTAAAATAACCGATGGAGAAAACACATACCGCAGGCTGCATGATAGGAACAAAATGCAGCTTGCGGTATGAATTATCGGAATGTGCGGCTCTACTTTTCTTTTTTTCGGTTTTCATTTCCCCAATCGCACAATTTATCCAATACGCTGACCAGGGAATGTCCCCTTTCCGTGAGGGAATACTCTACCTTTGGAGGAATTTGCGGGTATTCGTGGCGAATGATTAAATCATCGGCCTCCAATTCCCTGAGATTTTGGCTCAATGTCTTATCGGCCACGTTTTTCAGATACCGTCGCATCTGGTTAAAGCGTACAGGCTCATATTCCATCAGACAATAAAGGATAACCGGTTTGTATTTTCCGGAAATAAGGGACAAAGTATAGCTATATCCAGTATCATCAAAATTCGCAGTTTCTATATTCTTCATTACACTTGCCTCCAGGTAAGTACCTTACAAATATGTTGGTACTTGCTTTTGAACTGATGCTATGATAGCATATGTACAGCCGAAAGGCAATAAAAAACAGGAGGTCTATCGCAATGAGAAAAGATATAAAGACTACGGAAGCTATTTTCCCGATGCCGGTATTGATGATCGCAACCTACAACGAAGATGGAAGCGTCAATGTAATGAACGCTGCATGGGGGACAATGCTGTCCAGAGATCAGGTGATCCTCAATCTGACGGATACACACAAGACGGTAAAAAATATCAAGTCCAGGAAAGCCTTCACCGTCAGCATCGCGGATGCTGCTCATATGGTGGAAGCAGATTATTTCGGCGTTGTGTCCGGCAATAATACGCCGGACAAATTTGCGAAAAGCGGGCTGACTGCAAAAAAGTCGGCTCATGTGGATGCTCCAATCATCAATGAATTTCCCCTGTGTATGGAGTGCGAGTTTATCGAATACCAGGATGGAGAATATGGGTGCGGAGTTATAGGCAAGGTCGTCAACACGACAGCAGATGAATCCGTCATGGATGGTGACAAGGTGAATATGGCAAAAGTTTCTGCAATCGCCTTTGACCCGTACACACATGGATATTATAAGGTCACGGAGCGAGTTGGCGAGGCATTCAGAGATGGGTTGAAGCTGAAATAACCGTGGAGGCTCAGTATGGATGTAACGGCGCTACAATTTATTATCATATGCCCTCAGATATTTTTAGCAGGGTTTGTAGAAGCAGTTGCCGGAGGAGGCGGGTTGATATCCTTACCCGCATATGTTGTAGGGCAAGGATGCTTTATACAAGTATTTTATAATTATTAGGAGGAAGTTACTATGAGAGCAGAATTAAAAGAATACCAAGCTGTCGAGGAAGCCGCAATGAAGTTTGTTCAGAGCGTTGCCGAGGGTAACAGCAAATATGCTAAGGAGTTGTTTACTGACGAGGCAGTCCTGTTTGGCTATCTTGATGGCGAACTGGAGCATGGCTCTATCGATCAGTTTTATCACAACGTAGATACCGTGCCTGGCGGCGACAACTTCAGCGCCCGCGTAGATGTCCTACTTTTAGAGGAAACACTGGCTGTTGTTCGTGTCCTTGAGCAGGGCTGGGGGAACCGCATCGATTTCACTGATGTACTGCTTCTCCTGAAGATGAACGGTGTGTGGAAATGTGTGGCGAAAGCCTATAACCAGAACTCCAATACTATTCGGGAGAAATAATGTATCGGGAGAAAATTGAATCATAGCAATCACGACATAAAGCAGGAAATCGCCAAAGGTTTCCTGCTTTTTCTAAACCCAACCAGCAGGAATACAGTCACCTATTTGGCATATAGTGTAAAGGGAAGTCTGCCTGTTTCAAAAGAAAATCCAGAGGGCTGTGTCCTCCTTCAGCTCTCCGAATTTTCTTTTTTGTTGGTTTTTCCTTGACACAAGGAGAACTGTCGCTCATCGGTCGCAGATTGGAGAAGCCATTAATCATTTCTGCTGCGTCGTCCACTAAACTGCAGACAATATCACTTTCCGCTTCCGAACCAACCTCCGACACAGTTATGTGGCGTTGCTTTAACATCTCATATCAAAATCATTTACCTAGTTGAAGTACCCACCTACCGTGAAAACATTTCCAACGCACCGGTCGGACATACCCGTACGCAGGCGGGTACCAAGCCCGCGCGCAGACGGCTGATACAGCCATCGCATTTTTCTATTTTTCCTTTCTTATTAAAAGAAATTGCGTCAATCGGGCAGGCATCCGCACAGAGACCGCAACCAATACAGTTCGTATTGTCATACAAAGTCAGTCCGCTTTCCTCGTCCTTATACAGACAGTTTTTGGGGCAAATGCGGACGCAGATCCCGTCCTTGCAATGCAAGCATGCGGTAGACATGAACACAAACGATACCCTTCCATCTTCTCTAAGTTCCTGCACCTTCGCAGTTCTAAATGGTTTTTCTCCGTGTTCAACATCAGTATCTTTTTCATCCATACAGGCCATGACACAGGCACAGCAGGCAGTGCATTTTCCCATATCAAAATGAATCCGACAGGGGTTCAACTGTCACGCCTTCTTTCTTACACCGGCCCGGCAGCTGCGAAAGGCCGGGAAGCCTGAATAGGGATCGACATGATCCGGATCCATCAAACTGTTAACATCCGCTTCCCGATAGCCATGATAGATATATATCGTTCCTAGATCCACCATGGAAGTGAGATTTGCCAGCAGATAGATACGGCCAAAAGGCGTAAATACCTCAATCCCATCGCCCTGAGCGATCTCAAGCGCTTCGGCGTCCGTCGGATTCAGGTCCGCCATCGGAGACGGGCGCAGGGAACGCGCCCAGGGTACATCATGCAGCCGTGAATGCAACGCTCCGGGAATACGGGGACCGGAACAGAGTGTGAACGGATAACGCGCCGGATCCTGTTGGTCCAACGGCTCCCGGTAGGTCGGCAGACAGTCTAGCGACTCAACGTTCGGATGCTCCTCCATACATTTTTGAATCGTCAGTGAATACAGTTCAAATTTCCCGCTGGGGGTGGCAAGTCCATGCTCCAGCATAGTTCCCGGCTGGTACGACTGAACGCCTGGAATCCGAATCGGCAGCGATTCTCCAGCAAGTTCCTCCAAGGTAACAGGAAGATCTGCGATTAGGTATCGCATACAGGCTTCCGGTCCCTCTATAAGCAGGGGATCCTCCAACTGCATCTCCCGCGCCAAATCACAGATAATCTGAATATCAGGTCGAGACTGATATAATGGTGAAATGACAGGGCTGGTCAAAGTCAAATAACCGCCGCTCCAAGCTTTCAGCTCGCTACGTTCAAAAGAAGTACAGGCTGGAAGCACAATATCGCAAAGCTTTGCGCTATCCGTAAGGAAAAGATCCACATCCGCCAGAAAATCGAGCGTTTTTAACGCTTCAGCCAGTTGGGTGCTCCCTGGCGCGACGCGATAATTCAGCCCAAAACCAATCAGCGCCTTCAGCGGGTAAGGATCTCCGATTCGAATCTGACGAGCCAGGTCAGTAAACTGCGCCTCATCGATCAGTTTCCCCCAAAGCGGGTAACGCTGCGCTCCAACTGCCGGACGCTCCTCGTTCTTCGTTACCCTGCCGATAAATTCCGCTTCTCTGGTGTTAAAACCGGCAGCCTGATAATTATAGCTGAAACAAATCGGAATCTGTCCTCCCGGTCTGTCAAAGCAGCCGGTGATTGCGGACAATGCCATAATCGCCCGGTAATTCTGAAACCCGTTACTATGATGTGCAATCGGCGCAGCGCTTTCACTGATTGCAAGAGGAAGGTGCTCCGCGATCATCCGCGCGGCCGCCTCGATTTCCGTCGCTGGTACTCTGGTCAGTTGCTCCACTTTTTCCGGGTCAAATGCTTTCACATAGGCAGCATATTCTGCAAAGCCATAGACATACTGACGGATATATTCCCGATCAATATGTCCGTCCCGAATCAGGATATGTGCCAGCCCCAGTGCTAGTGCCCCGTCCGTACCCGGTTGCGGCCTCAAATGCAGATCAGCCAGCCGCAGGGATGCTGGCGTGATGCGGGGATCTACAATAATCACCTTCATGCCCTGCTTTTTTGCTGCCTCTACACCAAGAGCCGCCAAGTTCCGGGAATAATAGGGGTTAAACGCCCACCCCAGATAGACGCCAGCCCGCCCCGTATCCGGAGCGGACATAATATTACCAGT
>JAJPYE010000064.1:0-8764 GCA_021205095.1 Oscillospiraceae bacterium
GGCCGGGGCCTTGGGGGCCGCCCTGGGGGCCATGGTGGGAAACCTGACCCTGGGCAAAAAGAAATACGCGGCGGTGGAAGGGGAAATATCCGCCCTGACAGAACAGGCCCAGGCCCTGAGCCGTCGTTTGCTGGCCCTGGCGGAGGAGGACGCCGCCGCCTTCCTGCCCCTGAGCCGGGCCTACGCCATTCCCAGGGACGACCCCCGTCGGGAGGAGGTCATGGAGACCTGCCTGCGCCGGGCGGCGGAGCCGCCCATGGAAATTCTGCGCTGCTGCTGTCAGACGGTGGAGCTATTGGAGGGTTTCGCCCAAAAGGGCAGCGCGCTGGCAATATCGGACGTAGCCTGCGGGGCGGCCCTGTGCCGGGGGGCCATGGAGAGCGCGGCCATGAATGTGCGGGTCAACACCCGCTCCATGGGGGACAGAACCGCCGCCGAAGCGCTGGAGCGGGAGGGGTCAGCCCTTCTGGGAGAATACGTCCCCCGCGCCCAAAGGATTTTTGACCACATTTATTCCGGGGAGGACAAAGCGGATGGCTGAGCTGTTAAAGGGAGGGCCGGTGGCGGCGGCCCTGACAAAAAAAACCACCGCCCTGTCTGAATCGCTGACGGCCCAGGGCGTCACACCCGCCCTGGCGATCCTGCGGGTCGGAGAGAGGCCGGAGGATCTTTCCTACGAACGGGGAGCCGCGAAGCGGTGCGCCGCCTGCGGCGTGGCAGTGCAGTCTGCGGCGCTGCCGGAGGACACGACCCAGGAGCGGCTTATGGAAACGCTGGAAGCCCTGAACAGGGACAGGAGCGTCCACGGTATCCTGCTGCTCCGCCCTCTGCCCTCTCATTTAGACGGGGAGGCGGCCCGCCAGGCCCTCAGGCCGGAAAAGGATGTGGACGGAGTGACGGACGGTTCCCTGGCCGGGGTCTTTACCGGCAGCGGCCAGGGTTTCGCCCCCTGCACCGCCCAGGCGGTGGTGGAGCTGCTGGATTATTACGGCATAGAGATCCGGGGCAAGCGAGCCGTGGTAATAGGCCGCTCCCTGGTGGTGGGCCGCCCGGCGGCTATGCTGCTGTTGGAGCGGGGAGCCACCGTCACCATCTGCCACAGCGGAACGGAATCCCTGCCGGACATAACCCGCGGGGCGGACATTCTGGTAGCCGCCGCCGGACGGATGGGCCTGATCGGGCCGGAGCATATCGCTCCCGGTCAGACGGTCATAGACGTGGGTATCCACCAGGATCCAACGACCGGCGTCCTGCGGGGAGATGTGTGCTTTGAGGCGGCGGAGCCGGTGGTGAAGGCCCTGACCCCCGTTCCCGGCGGCGTGGGAGCCGTCACCTCCGCCGTGCTGGCTATGCACACCGCCCAGGCGGCCCTCGCCTGTCTGGAATAAAAACAACCGCAGCGCACGGATCCGATGAGGCCTCCGCCTCCGAATCCGTGCGCTGTTTATTTTGTCATATCGAGCCTTATGCAATGTCTGGCTGTTCCGCCGCGAAGGGACAGCCTTTTTTGTTATACCTCCAGCGTTCCCTCGAACACCAGCACGGCGTTGCCGGAGAGGGTGACGGTCTCGTCGGTGTAGTTGACGATCAGATCGCCGCCGGGCTGCTTGACGGTGATGTCCGCGCCCTTTTCGCAGAAGCCGTTTTCCACGGCGGCCACGGCGGCGGCGCAGGCGCCGGTGCCGCAGGCCAGGGTCTCCCCGTTGCCCCGCTCCCAGACCCGCATACGGAGGGTGGTCTTATTCACCACCCGGACAAACTCGGTGTTGATCCTGTCCGGGAAGCAGGGGGCGTGTTCGAAGTCCGGGCCGAGAGCGTCCAGATCCAGGCCGTCGATTCTGTCGCAGAAGATAACGCAGTGGGGATTTCCCACCGATACCCCGGTAACAGACCAGGTCTGGCCCGCCACCTCCAGGGGATAATCAACAAGTCTTTCCGCAGGCAGATCCGCAGGCAGGGCGGCGGTACGCAGATCCGCCGGGCCCATATCCACGGTGACGGAGGACACCCGCCCGTCCCGGATGAACAGGGACAGCTCCTTAATGCCGCTGGCGGTCTCGATGGTCATATGCTCCTTGGGAACGATGCCCTTGTCGTAGAGATATTTTCCCACGCAGCGCAGGTTATTGCCCGCCAGGCGGCCCTCGCTGCCGTCACGGTTGAAGGAGCGCATTTTCGCGTCCGCCACGCGGGACGGCTCCATCAGCACGATGCCGTTGGCCCCGATGCCGTAATGGTCGGCGCACAGCGTCACGCACATGGATTCCGGGCTTGTGACCTGGGCGGCAAAGTTCTCGATGAAAATATAGTCGTTGCCGGAGCTTTCCATCTTGGCGAAGGCCAGCTTCTGCCGCTTTGTCCGCATATGGTTGATGTCCACCAGCTCCGTGTTATAGGGATTGAACCGGCTGGCGATAATATCCGCCAGGGCCCCGGCGGTGTCCAGGGTGGTCAGGCAGGGGATGCCAAGCTGCATGGCCCGGCGGTGCAGGATGGTATAGTTGCCCATGGTGGCGTCCTTCACCGCGCCGGAGTAGACGATGTAGTTGATGGAGCCGTTTTCCATCAGCTCGTCCAGCTCGGCGTTTTTCGTGGCGGTGGAGACCACGGTCACGTCGATGCCAAGCTGGGCAATAGCCTCCGCCGTCCCCGCCGTGGCGTACAGGTCGATGCCCAGGTCATGGAACCGCTTGGCGATGCCGATGATCTCCTGGTAGTCGTGGCTCTCCACGCTGAGCAATATGCCCGTATGCTCCCCGGCGTCCAGAGCAGGCATATGCAGCCCGGCGGCGGACAGGCCCTTATACAGCGCCTCCGCCATGGTCTTGCCAAGGCCCAGCACCTCGCCGGTGGATTTCATCTCCGGGCCAAGGATGGAGTTTGCGTCTCCCAGCTTCTCGAAGGAGAACACCGGCACCTTCACGGCACAGTAGGGGGGCGAGGGCCACAGGCCGGTGCCGTAGCCCAGCTCCGCCAGGGGCTGGCCCAGCATGACCTTGGAGGCCAGATCCACCATGGGAACGTTCGTCACCTTGCTGATATAGGGTACCGTCCGGGAGGCGCGGGGGTTCACCTCGATAATATACAGTTCGTTGTCGTAGATGAGATACTGGATGTTCACCAGGCCCTTTGTCCCCAGGGCCAGGGCCAGCTTCTCCGAGCAGTCGCAGATCTTCTGCAAAAACCGATCCGTCAGGTTATAGGGGGGATAGACGGCAATGGAGTCGCCGGAGTGGATGCCCGCCCGCTCGATATGCTCCATAATGCCGGGGATCAGCACGTCCTTCCCGTCGGAGATCACGTCCACCTCCAGCTCCACGCCGGGCATATACTTGTCCACCAGCACGGGATTCTCGATCCCCCCCGCCAGGATGGCCCGCATATACCGCTCCGTGTCCTCCCGGCAGCGGGCAATGGTCATGTTCTGGCCGCCGATGACATAGCTGGGCCGGAGCAGCACGGGATAGCCCAGGGTATCCGCCGCGTTCACGGCCTCCTCCAGGGTGTTGACGCCCATGCCCTTGGGCCGGTAGAAGCCAAAGGTCTCCAGCAGGGCGTCGAACCGGCTTCTGTCCTCCGCGATGTCGATGCTCTCCGCGCTGGTGCCGAGAATCGTCACGCCCTTCTGATCCAAAAACTGGGTCAGCTTGATGGCGGTCTGGCCGCCGAAGGCCACCACCACCCCCACGGGCTTCTCCACCTGGATGATGTTATACACATCCTCCGGGGTCAGCGGCTCGAAATACAGGCGGTTGGCGGTGTCGTAGTCCGTGGAGACGGTCTCTGGGTTGTTGTTCACAATGACCACGTCATAGCCCATCTCCCGCAGGGTCCAGACGCAGTGGACGGAGCTGTAGTCGAACTCGATGCCCTGGCCGATGCGGATGGGGCCAGAGCCGAGAACCATGACCACCGGCTTGCCGGAGCGGGGGAAGGCCCGGCTCTCGCAGTCCGCGTCACAGGTGGAGTAGAAATAAGGCGTCTCCGCGTCGAACTCCGCCCCGCAGGTGTCCACCATTTTGTAGGCGAAGGTCTGGCCCGGCAGCTCCTGCCGCCCGGTGAGGCGGCGGAGGGCGTCGTCCGTATAGCCCATGCGCTTGGCCTCGTAATAGTCCTCGTCCGTCAGGCCCTTTTCAATTCGCTGCTCGAACCGGGCCATTTTCTCCAGAGGATACAAAAACCAGCGGTCAATTTTGGTAATATTGAATATGGTGTCCACGTCCACCCCGGATTTCAGGGCCTCGAACACGGTGAACAGCCGCCGGTCGTCCTGGTCGTGGAGCCGCTCCAGCACCGGGCGGTCGTCCAACGGCGGGGCGTTGAAGGTGTCCAGGCCGATCTCCGCGCCACGGACGGCCTTCATCAGGGCCATCTCGAAGGTGGGGCCGATGGCCATGACCTCCCCGGTGGCCTTCATCTGGGTACCCAGGCGGCGGGAGGAGCCGTGGAACTTGTCGAAGGGCCACTTGGGGAACTTGGCCACGATATAGTCCAGGGCCGGCTCAAAGCAGGCGCAGGTCTTGCCGGTGATGTCGTTTTTGATCTCGTCCAGGGTGTAGCCCAGGGCGATTTTTGTGGTGATCTTCGCGATGGGATAGCCTGTGGCCTTGGAGGCCAGGGCGGAGGAGCGGCTGACACGGGGGTTCACCTCGATGACCGCGTACTCAAAGCTGTCCGGGTTCAGGGCAAACTGGCAGTTGCAGCCGCCCACAATGCCGATGGCGGAGATGATGTCCAAAGACGCGGAGCGGAGCATTTGCAGCTCCCGGTCGGACAGAGTCTGGCAGGGGGCCACCACGATGGAATCCCCGGTGTGAACCCCTACCGGGTCGAAGTTTTCCATAGAGCAGACGGCGATCACGTTCCCCACGCCGTCCCGCATGGTCTCAAACTCGATCTCCTTCCAGCCGGAGATGCACTTCTCCACCAAAACCTGGGTGATGGGGGACAGATCCAGCCCCGCCTGGGCGATGACCCGCAGCTCCTTCTCGTTCTGGGCGATGCCGCCGCCGGTGCCGCCCAGGGTGAACGCGGGCCGGACGATCACCGGGTAGCCGATGTCCTCCGCCGCCTTTAACGCCTCCGGCAGGGTGACGGCGATCTCGGAGGGAACCACCGGCTGGCCGATCTCCTCCATGGCATCCCGGAATAGCTGCCTGTCCTCCGCCCGGTCGATGCTCTCCGCCGGGGTTCCCAGCAGGCGAACCCCATGCTCCGCCAGCCAACCGTCCTTGGATAGCTGCATGGCAATGGTCAAGCCCGTCTGGCCTCCCAGTCCGGCCAGGAGGCTGTCCGGCTTCTCCTTCATGATAATGCGCTTGACCGTGTCCGCGGTCAGCGGCTCCAGATATATCTCATCGGCCAGATGCTTGTCCGTCATAATGGTGGCGGGGTTGGAGTTTACCAGCACCACATTCACCCCGGCGTCCTTCAGCCCCCGGCAGGCCTGGGCCCCGGCGTAGTCAAATTCCGCCGCCTGGCCGATGACGATGGGGCCGGAGCCGATTACCAGTACCTTTTTTATCGAAGCGTCCTGCGGCATTAGTCCTGCCCTCCCATCATGGCGATAAATCTGTCAAACAAAAACCGGGTGTCCAGCGGCCCGGAACGGGCCTCCGGGTGGAACTGAACGGAAAAGCACCGCTTCCCCGGATAGGCCACTCCCTCGCAGGTGTGGTCGTTGGCGTTTTCAAATATCACCTGGCCCACCCCGGCCAGGCTCTCGCTGACCACGGCGTACCCGTGGTTCTGGCTGGTGATATAGGTTCTGTCCCCCGTCAGGTCGCGGACAGGCTGGTTCACGCCCCGGTGGCCGTATTTCATCTTCACGGTCTTGCCGCCCATGGCCAGGGCCAGAAGCTGATGGCCCAGGCAGATGCCGAAGATAGGGAGCTTTCCCACCAGCTTTTTGAGCTGCTGGATGCAGTAGACGTTCTCCGCCGGGTCGCCGGGGCCGTTGGTCAGCATGACCCCGTCCGGCTGGAGGGCCAGCACCTCCTCCGCCGGGGTGTCCTGGGGCAGCACCGTCACCTGGCAGCCGCGGGCCTGGAGCTGGGCGATAATGCTGCGCTTGGCCCCATAGTCCATCACCGCCACCCGGTATTTCTGCTCCCCCTGGGCGGGGAAGGTCTGGGGGGTCTTGCAGCTCTCCGCCGCCACCACCCCGGTAACGGCGTACCGCCGGATGTCCTCCAGATCCCTGGGAATTTCCCGGCATAGCTTGGCGTTCATCACGCCATGCTCCCGGATCAGCCGGGTGATATGCCGGGTGTCCACGCCCCACAGGCCGGGGACGCCCTGCTCCTTCAAATATGCGTCCAGGTCGCCCTGACAGCGGAAGTTGGACGGCCCGTCGCACCATTGCCGCACCACATAGCCCTTCACCGCGCAGTGACCCTCAAAATCCTCCGGGATGACCCCGTAATTCCCGATCAGGGGATAGGTCTGCATGACGATCTGCCCGGCATAGCTCTCATCCGTCAGCGTCTCCAAATAGCCGCCCATGCCTGTGGTGAACACCAGCTCCCCCACAGACTCTATCTCGGCCCCAAAGGCCCGGCCCTCAAAGACCGTCCCATCGGCCAGCACCAGATATGCCTTGTCCATAGCCCCGCCTCCATCTATATCAAAGTAAAATGTCTTCAAGCTCACCCTTTATCATATCGTATATTTATTCAATTTTCAACTGGAGAATTTAATGAATCGGCGGGGTATTGGGGGAAGATATTGTATCACGGCCCGCGATTTCCCCCAAAAAACCGCACCAGGGTATATCCTGGTGCGGTTTTTTTATCGGGTTGCCCCGTGTTTTTATAGGATTGGATTAGTTGTTCTTCTTCTTAGCCAGGGTCAGCACTGCGCCGGTGGTGGCGGCCAGGGCGGCGGTCAGGATGGCCCAGAGGGTCACGTTGGACTCGTCGCCGGTGTTGGGGGCCACCTCGCCAGAAGCGCCGCCCGGTTCGCCATCGGGCTTTGCGTCGGGCTTGCTGTCCGGCTTATCGTCGGGCTTATCGCCGCCGTTGTCGCCGCTGTTCTGCTGATCCGGGTCGTTGGTGGAATCGATGTAGCCCACCTCGGCCTGCTCCGCCGTCAGATCGTCTACGCTGATGATCTCCACGGTGACTTCGGTCACGCCCTCGTTGATCTCGACCCTAAAATAGGAACTATTGGAATAAACCTCGCTATACACAACCGTGCCGCCTGTCACCTTTATGGTGTTATTCCCGTACACACTGACATAAATGGTATCGGTACTCAGGCACTGCTTGCCGCTGTCCGTCGTTTTCATATTGTCAGAATAGAGGTTCGCAAAATATTCGGTGTCGTTGACAAGGTTAACCGTGACCCATTCCACGACCAGGCCCACCGTGATCGTCACCTCGGCAGGGTCGCCGGTGGGAACCAGAACGTACTCCAGATAGATGTTGCCATCATAATCCGTGACATAGCCGTTTTCATAGTACACGGCGCCGTCCACCGCCTCGATCTCATAGCCGTTGGCCACCCGGATGGTGTTCACGCCACTCTCCAGGGCGTCGCCGTCGGCCACCGTGTCGTCGGTCTTTATCACGGCCTCCTGGGCCTCCGCATCGGTCACGTCCGTGCCGCCCACGACCTTCAGGGTGGATTCCTCCGCAATTTTGATGATGTTCACCGTGACAGCGGTGGCATCTTCATCTATAGTGAAGTCAATCTCGTTCCAATAGGAATAGTAATAACTGTAGGTGGCGCCCGTCACCTCAGCCGTATATCCGTTTTCCAGATACAGCCAAAAGTAATTGCCGGGCATCACATAGGCAGCGCCGCTGGACAGTCCGTCCGTCTCGCCGGTGTATTCCACCTTGATAGACGCGGGCAGCTCATCCTCTTCGGCCTCCCGGAAGGTAACTGTGATAGTTCCCGCGCTGGTGGGAGTAATATAATATGAAGCACGCACTTCGCCTGTTTCAGTGTTGCAGGAATAGTAAACCTCCGTAACCTCGCCGCCGTCTACATCCGCCACATAGCCATAATTTGTGCTGACATAAATGTTATAATAACCGCTATCCACAACATATGTATAGCCGTCTCGGTAATCATCTGCACAGCCGTTTTCCACATCGCCGGCATAAACCAGCACAACGCCCTCTACCACGTTCAGCGTGGCAGTTCCGTCAGACAGAATGTCTGCTGCTCTGACATAAAATTCAGTTTCTCCATTTTCACAATGATAATACGATGAATACTCTTCAATTACGTAACCCTGCTTCAATGTGACACAGAGGTCTGTATCGGCCTCCACCGTATCTCCTTCAGCAGCTGCTACATACTTGCCTGCTTCATCATCATATTTGAGGATGGAGACGACCTGATCCGTAGCCCCGGTAACCTTCAAGGTGCCAGCAGCCTTCTTCGTGCCGGTAATAACGATTTCTGTCGCTCCCTCATTGGGATAAATCACCAGGTCGTTGTCGCCAGACCAGATCTTGACCTCTGCATTGGTCACGCTTGTAATGTCGTATTCTCTCAAAATAGATACATTTATCCATTCTTCGGTACTCAGCATATAGTCTGTACCATATTCATCCGCCAGGTCTCCGGCATATGTAATTTTGATCGCATAGGGCGCGTCCTCGTCCTCAACGATGTTCAGTTCAACCTCGCTGGTCTCGCCGGTAAGGGTGTAATAATAGTACACATACACCTGACCCTCGCTGTCAACCCAATACCAGGAATCTTCAATCTCTATACCAGCCGTCTCGCCCAGGGCATAGCCGCCGTACAG
>JAJPYE010000064.1:8864-22073 GCA_021205095.1 Oscillospiraceae bacterium
CCAGGGCATAGCCGCCGTACAGATCAACGGAATCAGAACTGCCAGACAGAACGTAAACGTCGTAGTTAGCATAGCTAATTACACTTTCCGCCGTGGCGCCGCTGGGCAGTTGGGCTGTGACATACACCGCCGTGGGGGCCTCGTCGCTGGAAGCTACAACATTGATAACCACTTCATCGGGAGCGGAATCGCTGTAGACAATGAACTGCCGGTAGCGCACCACATTTCCTTCGGAATCTACCCAATAACCGCTCGTCCCCAGCGTTCCGTCTGTCACCTCGATGTCATATCCAGGTTTCAGATAAACACTATACCAATCATTCAGGGATATAATATTGTCGAACGAAGAATACTGTGAATACAGCCCCTCCGTCGCCCCGGTAAAGGTGACGGAAATGAAGCCGTCGTCCACGGTCGTCTCTTCGACCTCTTCCTCCGCCTCTTCCGCAGGCTCCTCTGTCTCATCCGCAAACGCGGAGACGCCGACCAGAGAGAAGACCATAACCAGCGCCAGAAGCAGGCACATGATACGCTTCATAATTTTATGCTCCTCCTTAATGAAGAATATAAATAAATTGGGTTGCTTGCCAGATTTCACCAATCCACCCAAGATTAGCCGATGATTAGCCCTATTATTATATATTGCCGTTATCGCCTTGTCAACACTGTTTTTTTTTTTTTTGAATAACCGATTTTCCCACAGTTTTTCCACATATCCACCGAATAATGGAAAACTTTTCCTTTTTTATACAAATCCCGCCGGGGCAAAATCTCCGGCGGGCGATTTGTATTTATGCCTGCAATATGGCCTCCGCCAGGGCTTCCAGTGCAGGGAGATCCTCCTCCTGGAGGGCGGAGCGGATGGTGACGGGCGGGTCGATCTCCGTGATGTTTTTCAGGCCGCCCACGATGGCCTTCATGGTTTTGGCGGCGGTGGGGGCCCAGGAGCCGTTTTGGAGATAGGCCACCGTGCGGTTCTGCCAGCTCTTGTCCCTCAGATGGAGCAGGAAGGTCTCCATAGGCGGGAACACGCCCCCGTCGTAGGAGGCGGCGGCCAGCACCAGCCGGTCATAGCGGAAGGCGTCCTCCACGGCCTCGGCCATATCACACCGGGAAAGATCGAAATAGGTGACGGACTCCCCTTTTTCTTCCAGCATGGCCCCCAGGCGTTTCGCGGCGGCGGCGGTGTGGCCGTGGATGGAGGCATAGGCGATGACCACGCCCTTATCCTCCGGCTGGTAGCTGCTCCAGACGTTGTATTTTCCCAGGTAATAGGGGAGGTTTTCCGTCAGCACCGGCCCGTGAAGGGGGCAGATGGCCTGGACGGTCAGGCCGTCCAGCTTTTTCAGCAGGGCCTGCACCGGGCCGCCGTATTTGCCCACGATGTTCACATAGTACCGCCGTGCCTCGCAGGCCCAGTCGTCCGGGTCGGCGTCCCGGACGCCGAATTTTCCAAAGGCGTCGGCGGAAAACAGCAGGCCCTCCTTCTCCTCAAAGGAGACCATGACCTCCGGCCAGTGAACCATAGGGGCCAGGAAGAACCGCAGGGTGTGCGCCCCCAGCTCCAAAACGGAACCCTCGGCCACGGTGACGGCCCGGCCCTCGGCCAGGGCGGGGCCAAAGAACTGGGCCAGAATCTGGAAGGTCTTTTTGTTGCCCACCAGCTTCACATCGGGGTAGCGCTCCACCAGGGCCTGCACCCCTCCGGCGTGGTCAGGCTCCATGTGGTGCAGCACCAGATAATCCGGCGCGCGGCCATCCAGGGCCTGGGCCAGGTTCTCCAGCCAGGCGTCCACGCAGCGGCTGTCCACCGCGTCCAGGACGGCGATCTTCTCGTCCAGGATGACATAGGAGTTATAGCACATCCCCTCCGGGGTGACGTATTGGTTTTCAAACAGATCCATCGTCGGGTCGTCCACGCCGACATATAGTATGGTATCGGTGATTTTGTCCATATTCCTTCCTCCTTGGTTGATTTCCATGGCACAAATATACCATCGCTTTCGGCGGTTGTAAAGCCATAAAAATGCCGCCGCAGAGGGATTCTCTCTGCGGCGGACGGGATGATATTCAGCGTATGGCGTCCTTCATGGAGCGGACGTAGTCCGCCACATAGGGGACGGCGTCCCGGCCATACTGGGCAATGATCTTCACAATGGCGGAGCCGACGATGACCCCGTCGGCACATTGGGCCATAGCCTGGGCCTGGGCCGGGGTGGAGATGCCGAAGCCGATGGCGCAGGGGACGGGGGCGGCGGCTTTCGCCAGGGCGGCGATCTCCTTCACGTCGGTTTTGATCTCGCTGCGGACGCCGGTGACGCCAAGGCTGGAGACTACATACAGAAAGCCCTCCGCCTGGGAGGCGATGTCCGCGATGCGGTTCGCGGAGGTGGGGGCCACCAGAGAAACCAGGTCGATGCCCGCGGCCCGGCAGGGGGCGGCGAACTCCTCCTTTTCCTCAAAGGGGACGTCCGGCAGGATCAGGCCGTCCATGCCGATCTCCGCGCAGGTTTTGGTGAACCGCTCCGGGCCGTAGGAATAGACCACGTTTGCGTAGGTCATAAACACCATGGGGACGGTCACATCCCGCCGCAGCTCCCGGACGAGGTCGAAGATCTTGTCCGTGGTGACGCCGCCGGAGAGGGCGCGGAGGTTCGCAGCCTGAATCACCGGCCCCTCCGCCGTGGGGTCGGAAAAGGGGATGCCAAGCTCGATCAGGTCGGCCCCCGCGTCGGCCATAGCCCGCACCAGGGCGGCGGTGGTCTCCAGATCCGGGTCGCCGCAGGTGATGAAGGGAATGAAGGCTTTGCCGCTGGCAAAGGCGTTTTGGATGTTACTCATGGATGTCCTCCCCTCTGTAGCGGGCGATGGCGGCGCAGTCCTTATCCCCCCGGCCCGACAGGGTGATGACGATGATTTTATCCTTGTCCAGGGTAGGGGCCAGCTTTTCCGCATAGGCCACGGCGTGAGCCGATTCGATGGCGGGGATGATGCCCTCCGTGCGGGAGAGGTTTTCAAAGGCGCAGACCGCCTCCTCGTCCGTTACGGGGACGTATTCCGCCCGGCCTGTGTCGTGGAGCCAGGCGTGTTCCGGCCCTACGCCGGGGTAGTCAAGCCCGGCGGAGATGGAATACACAGGGGCGATCTGGCCGTACTCGTCCTGGCAGAAATAGGACTTCATGCCGTGGAAGATGCCCAGCTTTCCCGTGGCGATAGTGGCGGCGGTCTCGAAGGTGTCTACCCCCCGGCCCGCGGCCTCGCAGCCGATGAGCCGGACGGAGGGTTCGTCTATGAAGTGATAGAAGGTGCCGATGGCGTTGGAGCCGCCCCCCACGCAGGCCATGACCACATCCGGCAGACGGCCCTCCTTTTCCAGCATTTGCTCTTTTATTTCCCTGGATATGACCGCCTGGAAGTCCCGGACGATGGTGGGGAAGGGGTGGGGCCCCATAACGGAGCCGAGGCAGTAGTGGGTGTCCGCAATGCGGCTGGTCCACTCCCGCATGGCCTGGGAAACGGCGTCCTTCAGCGTGGCGGTGCCGGTGGTGACAGGCACCACCTCCGCCCCCAGCAGGCGCATTTTATATACGTTCAGGGCCTGGCGCTTGGTGTCCTCCTCCCCCATGAACACCACGCATTCCATGTCCATGAGGGCGGCGGCGGTGGCGGTGGCGACGCCGTGCTGGCCCGCCCCGGTCTCCGCGATCAGCCGGGTCTTGCCCATTTTCTTCGCCAGAAGGGCCTGGCCCAGGACGTTGTTTATTTTATGCGCCCCGGTGTGGTTCAAATCCTCCCGCTTGAGATATATCTTGGCCCCGCCCAGCTTTTTTGTCAGCTTTTCCGCGTAATACAGCCGGGAGGGTCTGCCCGCATACTCTGTGAACAGGGTGTTCAGCTCCCGGTTGAAATCCGGGTCGTCCTTATAATGGTTATAGGCCTGCTCCAGCTCGATGACGGCGTTCATAAGGGTTTCCGGGATATACTGGCCCCCGTGGATGCCGAAGCGGCCATTTGGATTGGTCATGGTGTCTCCTCTCTGTCCGCCGCCCGCACCTGGGCGACGAACCGTTCCATTTTTGCCGGATCCTTCCAGCCCTCCGTCTCAATGCCGGAGCTGACGTCCACGGCGTAGGGCCGGAGGGTCTCCACGGCGGAACGCACATTCTCTCCGTCCAGGCCCCCGGCCAGAAAATAGGGCCGGTCAATGGTCTGCACAAGGCTCCAGTCGAAGACCGTACCGGTGCCGCCGGCCCCGTTATCCAGCAGGACGTAATCCGCCCCGCTGGCCTGGGCCGCATTTATATCCTCTGGCCCGTCTATGCGGAAGGCTTTGATGATAGGCTTATCGGTCAGCGCCCGGAGCCGGGCCACATACTCCTCGCTCTCCCCTCCGTGGAGCTGGGCCACGTCGATGACGCCCCGGCGGAGTAGCTCCGCAACCGTCTCCGGCTCCTCCCGGACGAACACCCCCACCGCCTGGATGGAGGGGGCCAGCATGGCCTTTAATGCCGCCGCCCGCTCCGGGGCGACATAGCGCCTGCTCTTGGGGGCGAAAATGAAGCCGATGAAGTCCGGCTGCAGGCGGTTCGCCGTCTCTATATCGGCGGGGCGGGACAGGCCGCACAGCTTGATTTTCGTTTTCCTCACAGCACACCTCGCAGTTCGGCCAGAGCCGCCTTTTTATCCGCCGCCCGCATCAGGGTCTCCCCCACCAGGACGGCGTCCGCTCCCATGTCCCGGATCCGGGCCACGTCCTCATGGGTCTTGACCCCGCTCTCGGACACGAACAGCACGTTTCCCGGCACCAGGGCCCGCAGGCGTCCGCTGTTTCCCGTGTCCACGGAAAAGTCCTTCAGGTTTCGGTTGTTCACACCCAGGATGGCGGCCCCGGCATCCAGGGCGCGGCGAACCTCCTCCTCATCGTGGGCCTCCACCAGGGCGTCCAGGCCCAGGCGTTCCGCCAGCTCCCGGAGGGAGAGGAGGGCCTTGTCGTCCAGTATGGCGCAGATCAGCAGCACGGCGTCCGCCCCCAGGCATTTGGCCTGGTAAAGCTGGTACTCGTCCACCACAAAATCCTTGCGGAGCATAGGGGTCTGGACGGCGGCCCGGATGTCCCCGAAAATCTTATCCGACCCCAGGAACCACTTGGGTTCCGTCAGGCAGGAGATGGCCTCCGCCCCGGCGGCCTCATATTCCCTGGCGATATTCAAATAGGGAAAGTCCTGGGCGATGATCCCCTTGGAGGGGGAGGCTTTTTTCACCTCGCAGATGAAGCTGACGCCGGGCTTTTTCAGCGCCGACGCGAACCGGCCCGCGCCGTCTGTTCCCAGGCGGGAACATTCCTCCTGCAATGCCTCCAGGGGCGTCTTCTCCCTGTCCCGCGCCACCCGAAGGCGGGCATAGGCGGCGATCTCGTCTAATATGTTCATGCGTTGCTGACCGCGATCAGGCCCTCCAAAGTCTTGAGGGCCGCCCCGGAGTCGATGATGTCTCCGGCCAGCTTCACGCCGTCGGCCATGGTGGGGGCCTTGTCGGCCAGATACAGGGCGGCCCCGGCGTTCAGCACCACGGCGTTGCGCCGCGGCCCCTGCTCTCCGCCCAGGATGGAGCGGACGATGGCGGCGTTCTCCGCCGGGGTACCCCCCGCCAGGTCGGACTTCTGGCAGCGGGTCAGGCCGAAATCCTCCGGGGCCACGGTATAGGTCTTATACCAGCCGTCCTTGAACTCGCAGATGGTGGTGGGAGCGCTGGCGGAGATCTCGTCCATCTTGTCCTGGCCGTAAACGGCCATGCCCCGCTCCACCCCCAGGCTCATCAGCACCTGGGCCAGGGGCTGAACCAGATACTCGTCATATACGCCCAGCAGGTGCAGCTTGGGGTAACCGGGGTTTGTCAGCGGCCCCAGGATATTGAACACGGTGCGGAAACCCAGCTCCTTGCGGATGGCTCCCACATATTTCATGGAGGTGTGGTATTTCTGGGCGAAGAAGAAGCACATCCCCACCTCATTTAACAGCTTCACGCAGGTCTCCGGCTCCTGCTGGATGTTCACGCCCAGGGCCTCCAGGCAGTCCGCCGCGCCGCACTGGGAGGAAGCGGCCCGGTTTCCGTGCTTGCCGATCTTCACCCCACCGGCGGCGGCCACCAGCGCGGAGGCGGTGGAGACGTTGAAGGTGTGCGCTCCGTCCCCGCCGGTGCCGACAATCTCCATAATATCCATGCCGGTGTCCACCTTAATGGCCCGGTCCCGCATGGCGGCGGCGCAGCCTGCGATCTCGTCCCTGGTCTCCGCCTTGGTGCTCTTGGTGGACAGGGCCGCCAGAAACGCGGCGTTCTGGGTCTGGCTGGTCTCGCCACCCATGATCTCGCTCATAACGGCATAGGCCTCGTCGTAGGACAGATCCCCTTTGTTTACGATTTTTTCAATGGCTTCCTTAATCATGGCAGTATACTCTCCTTGTATTATAATATGTATCAGGTGATTTCCAAAAAGTTTTTCAGCATGGTCTTCCCGTCCGGGGTCATGATGGATTCCGGGTGGAACTGCACGCCGAAGATGGGGTATTCCCGGTGCTGGACGGCCATGATCTCCCCCTGCTCCGTCAGGGCCGTGATTTTCAGGCAGTCCGGCATGGTGGCGGGGTCGGCGGCCAGGGAATGATACCGGGCCACCAGGGCCTTCTCCGGGCAGTCCCGGAACAGGGGACAGTCATGGTCGAATGTGGCCATGGACTGCTTGCCGTGCATCAGGCGGCTGGCGTAGGTGACGGTGGCTCCATAGGCCATGCAGATGGCCTGATGGCCCAGGCATACCCCCAGGGTCGGCACCGTGCGGCAGACCGTCCCCGCCGCCTCCAGGATGATCCCCGCGTCCTCCGGCCTGCCGGGGCCGGGGGAGATGATGATGTGGCTGGGATGCATGGCCTCGATCTCCGGCGCCGTCAGCTCGTCGTTTCGAACCACCTTTATGTCCGGGTTTAAGGCCCCCACGAGCTGATAGAGGTTATAGGAAAAGCTGTCGTAATTGTCAATGAGAAGTATCATAGTTCCTCCTCCTGGGCAAGCTCCAGGGCGCTGACCACGGCCTTGGCCTTGTTGATGCACTCTTCAAATTCCTTTTCCGGCACGGAGTCGGCCACAATGCCCGCTCCGCTGCGGACAAACACCTTGCCGTTTTTCTTATAGGCAATGCGGATGGCGATGCAGGTGTCCATGTTACCGGTAAAATCAATGTACCCGATGGCCCCGCCGTATATGCCCCGCTTGTTGTTTTCCAGCTCCCCGATGAGCTGGCAGGCCCGCAGCTTGGGGGCGCCGGAGAGGGTTCCTGCCGGAAGCACCGCCGCCACCGCGTCCAGGGCGTCATAAGCCGGGTCTATCTCCCCCCGGACGGTGGAGCCGATGTGCATGACGTGGGAGTACCGCTCGATGGAATGATATTTCTCCACCTGGACGGTGCCGAACCGGCTGATTTTCCCCAGGTCGTTCCGCCCCAGGTCTACCAGCATATTATGCTCCGCCAGCTCCTTCTCGTCCGCCAGAAGCTCCGTCTCCAGGGCCTTGTCCTCCGCCTCCGTCCGGCCTCTGGGCCGTGTTCCTGCCAGGGGGAAGGTGTGCGGCACGCCGTTTTCCAGCTTCACCAGGGTCTCCGGGGAGGCCCCGGCCACCTCCACGTCCGTGCCGGAGAAATAAAACATATAGGGGCTGGGGTTCACCGTCCGCAGAACCCGGTAGGTGTTGAACAGGCTCCCCTCAAAGGGGGCGCTGAGCCGGTTGGACAGGACGATCTGGAAGATGTCCCCCTCCCGGATATAGTGCTTGGCCCGCTCCACCATGGCGCAGTAGGCGTCCTTATCAAACAGGGGCGTCACCGGGCCGAGAAGACGGCCTCCCGGCTCCTGCTTCCGCTGACCCTTCCGCAGCAGCTCCCGGAGCTGGCCCAGCTCCATCACCGCCTTGTTATAGCCCGCCTCCACGTCCTCCAGAGACATATTCGCGATGAGGATAATCTTCTGCCGGAAGTTGTCGAAGGCAATGACCTTGTCAAACAGCATCAGATCCACGTCCTTGAAGGCCTCCGTGTCCTGCACCTGAGTGCGGACAGTCGGCTCGCTGTAGCCCAGGTAGTCATAGGAGAAATACCCCACCAGCCCGCCGGTGAAGGAGGGCAGGTAGTCGAAGCGGGGGCTTTTATAGTCCGCCAGGATCTGCCGCAGGAAGGCGGCGGGATCCTCCGTCTCGAATTGCAGGCTCCCGGCCTTCATATGGCCGTCTATGCAGGTGATCTCCAGCTTGGGGTCGAAGCCCAGAAAGGTATAGCGGCCCCATTTCTCCTGCTCCCCCACCGATTCCAGCATATAGCAGTGAGAGGAGACGTTTTTCAAAATCCGCATGGCCTCAATGGGCGTCAGCATATCGGACAGTATCTCACAGCTCACCGGCAGGACTTTATAGTCCCCCGTGGCGGCGATCTCCTTCACCGCCGCAAGCTCCGGCATGATTTTCATGGCGCGACCTCCTTATATTGCCTAAAGCGTAACAAAAAACGTCCTTGACAGAAAAACACTCTGTCAAGGACGAATAAATATCTTTTATCCGCGATGCCACCTTGATTCACGGGCTGCGCCCGCGCTCTCAGCAGGGTACCAACATACCCCCGGCAACTGACGTATGCCCACACGTTGCGAATTACTCTGGGAGCGAATTGCTTCCGCGCCCATTTGACCCGCACCCTCCGCGGCCCATTTGACGGCTTGTTTTCCTCCCGGTTTTCAGCTACCCCAGGCTCTCTGTGTGAGCATCACCGCCGTTATCCCCGCTTCAACGGTTTGATAAACATATGAAATTATTAATTATCATACCCCCCTTTGAGGGAAAAGTCAATACCCGCAGCCGTAAAAATTTTGTATGTCATCTCCGGCTCCGGCTGGTCTCCAATCTGCGCAGCCGGGGAATCAGGGGCTTCGCCAACAGGCCGGTGACGACGATTTTCAGCCCGTCGAAGGGCAGGAACATAATCATCCCGCTCCACAACAGGGCCTTCAGGCCCATCTCACTGCCCATGTAGACGTTGATGATCAGGCCCATATAAGGCACGCCGATGGCGTATATGACCGCGAGGCCCGCAAGGCAGGCGCAGACAATCCGCCAAAAGCCGGGGGCCTCCCGCCGTCCCACGACGGCCCCCACCACGGCGGCGGCGGGGATGTAGCTCAGAAGGAACCCAAAGGAGGGCTGGAACACATAGGTAAAACCCCCGCCGTTTGTGAAGATGGGGATGCCCACCAGTCCCAGGGCCACATATACGGCCTGGGATATAGCCCCGTACTTCGGCCCCAGCAGCGCCCCGGCCAGGAACACGAACAGCACCTGCAACGTGAAGGACACCCAGGCGGTAGGGATGCGGATAAAGGCCCCCACGGCGGTCAGGGCCGCGAACAGGGCGCACAGCACCAGCTTTTGGACAGGAATGGTTTTTTTCATGGGTCTTGCTCTCTTTCGTAAACTCGTTTTTATTTTTGGTTTACGATAGTATAGCACATCCCTGTGATTTGTCAACAAAAAATAAAAAATGGTTTACAAAACCGGCCCAATGGGCTACACTGTTATTACATAAAATATGGAAAACAGGAGGAACGGCCCATGAAGGAGCAGGTGCTGGCCATGCTGACGAAGGCCGGGGAGAGCTATCTCTCCGGGGAGGCCATGAGCGCCCGGCTGGGGGTCAGCCGGGCGGCGGTGTGGAAGGCGGTGGACGCCCTCCGCCAGGAGGGGTGCGACATAGAATCCGCCCCCCGGCAGGGATACAGGCTGGCCGCTCCCCCGGACAGGCTGACGGAGGGGACAGTTTTGCCCTACATCAAATCCCCGGCCCAGCGAGAAAAGCTCATCTGCCTGGACAGTGTGGATTCCACCAACAACTATGCCAAGTCCCTGGCCATGGCCGGCGACGCGGACAGCACCGCTATCGCCGCCAACGGCCAGACCGGAGGCCGGGGCCGCCAGGGCCGGAGCTTTGATTCCCCCAGGGGGAAGGGGGTATATCTGACCATGCTGTACAGGCCGGAGGTCAGTCCCCTTCGGGCCTCCACCATCACCTCCTATGTGGCCGTGGCGGTGTGCGATGGCATCGAGGCCGCCTGCGGCGTCCGCCCCGGCATCAAGTGGACGAACGACATCGTTCTGGACGGGCGGAAGCTGGCCGGGATTCTCACAGAGCTGGCGGTGGAGGGGGAATCCGGGGCGCTGCAATACCTCATCACCGGCATTGGGGTCAACGCCAATCACGCCCCGGCGGATTTCCCCCCGGAGGTGGCCCCTGTCGCCGTCAGCCTGGCGGAGCATCTGGGCTATCCCGTGAACCGGGGCCGCCTGTGCGGGGAGATGATCAACGCCCTGGGGGAGATGTACCCCCATTGGCTGGCCGGGACGGGGGATTATTTCCGCCGCTACCGGGAGAACTGCCTGACCCTGGGAAAGCCGGTGCGGCTCCTGCGCCCCAACGGCACAAGGGAGGCGTTCGCCGAGGACATCGACCAGGACTTCGGCCTGATCGTCCGCTACCCCGACGGCACCCGCGAGACCGTCACCGCCGGAGAGGTTTCCGTCCGGGGCCTGTTTGGATATACAGAGTGACGGCCAGAAACGGATCTTCTCTGCACGGGAGCAAATCCTCGTTATCCCGTTATTTTGTCTGAGGGAAAAGCAAAGAGCATGAAAAAACCCTGTAGTTATTGAAACTACAGGGTTTTCACTTGGCGGAGAAGGAGGGATTCGAATTATTAGAAACGGGTTTTATTGCGCTTTATCCATTTTTATCCAGTCCCGCAAACCATTGAAAATACAGGGTTTTCCGCAATTGGCTAAAATTGCTTTATTATAGCGTTTTAATCTGATTGGGGAAAAAAGTGGGGAAACTTTGGTGCGGGAGATGGTAATGAAAAAGCCAGGGCATTAACCCCGGCTTTCTCCCTCTCTTTCCATCACAGCATCCTTTAGCAATACCAACAAATCAAGCGTTGTTTTATGTATCTCCATTTCGTGGGAGGTCATTGTCTCGCGTTTCTGGGCGATAACCCCTTCTTCAAATTCAATAGCCTCTTGCACCATCTCAGGCGTAGCCGTCTGATAGTATATACTCATAAGCCCCGCCGCTTCATCCTGTCCAACCATAGCGCTCATAAATGCAGACATACAAATCATCCCCACATCGTCCAACTGTTTAAACAATCCTAGGATCTCGGCATCCGTTGTGTCCATATTGTAAACCTTTCTCCCCGTGTAGCCGATAGGCCAGCTTATGAATTTACTTACGCTACACAAAACCGGCGCACTGTGGTTTCCTTGGTAAAACGTGCGGCTACATCCGGAAGGGCTTTTTTAAGGGTCACAGTGTCCACTCTAACGCTTTTTACCTCTTTCCAGGTGATTCTATATTCCCCCCACGCTTAAAGCCTCAGAATCGCCCATTATGGCCTTGATAGCGTCTTTGATGTTTTCAGCCTCAGCCTGGGCTTCCTCGATCAGGGCCTGAAGCTGCCGCAGCTCCCTAACCTTTGCCTCTAAATCCATGTATATACCTCCTAATGTGATTTTTCGATGGGAGCGGGGCCGGGGGCTTTAAGTTTATCTACTCTTCCCGAAGTCTTTCTTATCCCGGTCGGCTCTTGTCTCGCGTTCTTTGCGTCCGCTTTGCCGTTCCCTTTCGATGGTTTAATTATATTCTATTTCATGAAATATATCAATAGGCGGAATCTACAATATTTCATGAAATATATTGTGAATATTGTATATTGCATGAAGTAGACGTTTGAGGTATAATATAGCCATAATGGGGGGGAGGGGACGGTTAAAAAATCCCCCGTGTGGAGGTGTAAGTATATGCCAGTATCGAAAGCACAGCAAAAAGCCGTAAACAAGTACAGGGCGAACAACTATGACCTGATCCAGATCACAACGCCTAAAGGTAAAAAGGACATCATCAAAGCCCACGCAGCGGCCAGAGGGGAAAGCGTAAACGCATATATAAACCACGCCATTGATGAAGCGATGGAGCGGGAGAAATAAAAGAGCGGGTCGGCCTGATCGTCGCCCCGTTCTTTTTCGCTTTATCGGTTCTTCAAATAGCGATAGCAAACCATTTTAACGGCTTCTTCCGTGGTATATCCGCCGACAGTTGCGGCTACTTCCTTCCATGCATAGCCGCGTAAAAATCGAAGCTGGAACAGTACACGGATATATGCGTTTTCAATGCCGTTTATGTACGCCTGTACCTTTTGCGCGCTGCCGTTGACTTCCCTTTCCAGGGCTGCTATATCGGTGCTAATATCCGCAAGCTCCGCAGCTAATGCGCCCACCCTGTCGGAAACCTCCGTCCCTCGTGGCATCCCGTCCAAGCTGGGACTTCCTGGATAAGCCCTCCCGCTCATGGCTTTATACAGCTCTTTGGCTCTCTCCAGCTTTTGAACTAATGCAAGATGTTCATTCAGCTCCGCAAGCGTCACGGTTTCCCCCCTCTCTGGACGCGCCCCGCGGCCTTTAGTCACCTGTCAATTTGTCCGCCTCGCCCATTATGGCGTTCCATTTCTGCCGATCCCGCACCCGCTCCGCGTATTTTTCCGGGTCATATTGATAACTGGATAGCTCCGTCATGACCGCATAAACCTCTTTGCGGATAACATCCGCAGCCTCTGCCGGGGACGCGGTATTCACAACGTCAACAGCCAACCGGCCAGGAAGGGCCAGTAATGCGCCCCGGATAGCATATATTAAATCCTCCGTCAACGCTTCCACATCCTCAGAACGGTGCATCCGCCCTTCTAATTCCGCCGTTTCAATCTCGGCCCTCCGTGCTTTCGCCTTTTTCAACCGTGTTTCTGCCTCCCTCCGTTCCTTGTCCAGGTCTCCCCGGTCTGTTTCCACCTTGTACATGATATAGCCTTGAACGGATTCAGCCAGCGCGTAGCCGCTCCCGCTCCGTGTAATAATTCTATCCTCCGCAAGCTGTCGGATCCGCCGTGTGCTTACTCCTAGAATTTGGGCAAGATCTGCCGTTTTTACAATATTGTCCATTTTGTCCTTTTGTTTCTTGCTGTCCTATAAAGCGGACCGCTCTTTATTTTCCTGTGGAGCGGGAAACGGAACACCGTTTTCCGCCCTATTATCTGGGCGTTTTTCGGGGTCGGGGAGCGCGCAGAAATGGGGGCGGGG
>JAJPYE010000013.1 GCA_021205095.1 Oscillospiraceae bacterium
GTCTACACCAGCGACAGCGAGGGGACGGTTCTGTACTTCAACCTCTCCAACGGCAGCTACAGCGGCGACCTCTATAACGCCACCGGCTGGTACCATAGCGAGACCTGGGGCCAGGAGGCGGACACCCTGAATCTGGTCATCGACAACGCCGAGCTGTCTGGCGCGATCAGCGTCACCAAGAGCGTACACGCCGTGGCCTATTACGAGGGCATTGAGGACGCCATCGAGGCCCAGAGCGCCATTAACGCGGAATACGGCTACGACCCCATCCAGTATGTGTATCTGGATGAGGCCCTGGAAATCGTGGAAGACGCGGAGGACGCAGCCTATGTGCAGTTCACCTATTACACCAAGCTGCAATATTGGGTGCTGGGCCACCTGATCAACACCCCCACGGATGAGGGCAACGCCGTTGTGAACGTCACCCTGCAAAACGGCGCGGTGTGGAACGTCACCGACGCTTGCTACATTACCACCCTGACGGTAGACGACACCTCCTCCGTCAACGGCGTCATCACCGAAATAGATGGCGGCTACCTGGTGGAACCCCTCTCCGCCTCAGGAGAGGCTTCCGGCCAGTAACCCATAAGGGCGAAAGCCCTGTTCCATCACCTCCCAGGCGTCCCTGGCGGCTCACCGCTGGGGACGCTCTTTATTGGAAGCGCACCCCTTCTCCCCCGGCGGCATATACTGAGACAGGACAAAAGGCGCGGGCCTTTTGATTATGTTTTGAGGTGATAGCGTATGTGTTCCATTGCAGGGGTGATCGACTTTTCCCACGATATGCGGCAGGCGCGGGAGGCGCTGGCCGCCATGCACAGCAGCATGACCCGGCGGGGGCCGGACCAGAGCGGGGCCTATTATTCCCAAAGCGCCGCGCTGCTGCACAACCGGCTTTGCGTCATTGACATAGAAAATGGCCGCCAGCCTATGACCGTCCGACAGGGCGGCAATACCTATACCCTGGTCTATAACGGGGAGCTGTATAACACCGGCGAGCTGCGCGCCCAGCTTATCGCCGCAGGGTATCGCTTCGCCGGTCATTCGGACACGGAGGTGCTGCTGAAAGCCTATATCCAGTGGGGCGGGGCCTGTGTGGATCGGCTCAACGGCATATTCGCCTTCGCCGTATACGAGGAACCGGCCCGGCGGCTGTTTATCGCACGGGACAGAATGGGCGTCAAGCCCTTTTTCTATACCATGCAGGACGGAGCCTTTCTCTTCGCCTCGGAGCTGAAGGGACTGCTGGCCCATCCCCAGGTGCGGCCACAGGCGGACAGGGATTCCATCCTGGAGCTGATGCTGATCGGCCCCGGTCGAACGCCGGGATGCGGGGTGTTCAAAGGCATACGGGAGCTGCCCCCCGGCTGCCGGGGCTGGTTCGATGAGGACGGCCTGAAAACGGAAAAATACTGGTCGCTCCAGGCCCACACCCACCGGGACAGCCTGAACACCACCATCGACGCTGTACGCTTTCTGGTGACGGACGCCATAGAGCGTCAGCTTGTCTCCGACGTGCCGGTGGGAACGTTTCTCTCCGGCGGGCTGGATTCCGGCATTATCAGCTCCATCGCCAGCCAGTACATGAACGATCGCTGCCAGCGGCTGACGGCCTTCTCCGTGGATTACAAGGACAACAAAAAGTATTTCCACAGCGGCAAATTCCAGCCCAACAGCGACACGGATTATATCCCGCTCCTCCGGGACTGGCTGGACTGCGAGCATTATCTGATCGTGCTTGACACAGACGAGCTGGTGGAAGGACTTTTTGAGGCCGTGGACGCCCGCGACCTACCGGGCATGGCGGACGTGGACTCCTCCCTGCTGCAATTTTGCAAGCACATCAAAAACCATGTCACCGTGGCCCTGTCCGGGGAGTGTGCGGACGAGATATTCGGCGGCTACCCCTGGTACCGGGACGAACAGATACGCATGGCGGAGGGCTTCCCCTGGGCCCAGTCCACCGCCTACCGGGCGGGCTTTCTCCGGGAGGAATACCTCCGGGGCGTCGATCCCCGCGAATACGTTATGGCCCGGTACCGGGCCACCGTGGCGGACGCCTCCACCCTGCCGGAGGACGATTTGACCGACCGGCGGATGCGGGAGATGATGCGGCTGAACACCGACTGGTTTATGCAGACCCTGCTGGATCGGAAGGATCGAATGTCTATGTACAGCGCCCTGGAGGTGCGTGTCCCCTTCTGTGACCACCGCATTGCGGAGTATCTCTACTCCATTCCCTGGGAATGGAAGGACTACAAGCACTATGAAAAGGGCCTGCTCCGCGCCGCCATGCGGGATATACTGCCGGAGGAGATCCTGTGGCGGAAGAAGAGTCCTTATCCCAAGACCCACAACCCCGCCTATATGACCGCCGTCTCCGCCCGGCTGGGGCGGGTTTTGGAGAATGACGCCTCCCCCCTGCTGAATGTCGTGAAGCGGGAGGCCCTGGAAGCTCTCCTGCATGACGACAAGGCCCAGCCCTGGTATGGGCAGCTTATGACCACGCCCCAGACCATCGCCTATATGCTACAAATCAACTACTGGCTGGAAAAATATAAGGTGGAGCTGGTATAAGAGTACCGCCCCATCCTGCGGTTTCTACAGCATGGGGCGGTCCGGTTCATCGGCTGGAAAGAAGGCCGATGGCGTTTGCCAGCAGCTCGGCGGCTCCGGCGCGGGTCAGCACCTGGTCGATGTCGTCCCAGTCGGACAGCATAACGCTGCAGGCGGTCAGGTTCGCCACGGCCTGAGCCCAGGTGGTATCGGCGTTATCCTGCCCCACATAGGCCGCCGCGCTGACTACGTCCGTCACGCCCAGGACGCTGTTCAGCATCAGGCAGGCGTCCCGGAGAGTGATGTTCTCATCGGGGCAGAAGTTGGCCCCGGTGGAGGTCTCCACCCCCTCCACATAGCCCTTCAGCAGGGCCGTGGCCACATAGGGCTTGAGCCAGG
Source organism: Oscillospiraceae bacterium (assembly GCA_021205095.1). Lineage (GTDB taxonomy): Bacteria > Bacillota > Clostridia > Oscillospirales > Oscillospiraceae > CAJOIG01. The sequence goes on from JAJPYE010000013.1 coordinate 2,956, forward strand.
CGTCGATGTCGGCGTCGTCTCCAAAGCCGGTGGAGCTGACCCCCTGGAGCAGGTCGCACCCTGCCGCCGTCATGCACATAGTCAGAAACTCCCCCCGCGTCACAGCGGCCTCCGGGTTGAACACATAGTCCTCCCCCACATATTCCCCGGTGAAGACCCCCGCCTCCGTCAGCACGATGGCGGCATATTCCATGGCGCTGCCGGTCATATCGGAATATGTGACCTTGGACTTCTGCCGGAGGAGCCGGATGATTACCGTCCCCTCCTGGGAGACGTTCCCGGCGCTGTCCGTGACCCGGAAGCCAAAGTAATCCTTGCCCCGCTTGCCCTCTTTGGGCGTATAGACGAAATAGCCGTCCGCCGTCAGCTCTACCGTTCCCTTAATCGGCTCTGTGGTAATCTCAAAGGTCAGCGAATCCCCCTCCGCGTCGTAGGCCGTGAGCTGGCCCCCTACGGAGACACCCCGGTAGGTCTCCAGCTCCTGGTTTTCCGCCACGGGGGCCGTGTTCTCTCCCCCGTCCTCCTGGCTGGCCTCCTCTGTCGTGCCGGTGAGTGCCTCCGCCGCGAGGCCCGCCTCGTAGTCCGAAAGGGCCTCCGTCTCGGACACCGTCTCTTCGGTTATCGTGTCTGTCGCAGCGGCCTCCTCCGCCAGAGCCGCCTCGATGGCGGCGGTCTCGATGACGGAGATGTCCGCCAGAGCCGGTGTGGAACCAAGAACAAAAAGCGATAGCAGCATCCACGCTGTTGCAGCTCGTTTCATGTAAACAACCTCCTGTAGTTTGTATGCTTATTCTTACCCCTCCGAGCCGAAATATTCCCTCCCAAAGAAAAATATGGTTGACTTCCAAAATATGCGTGTTACAATGGTGTCAGACAGGTTGTGCGGCAGAAGTGTGTAAGTCCAGACAGGGACGGGCGCTGCTGTCGTTTTTCATTCCTGGAATATATCTTTTTTATATATTATGATAACATATGATAATGAAAGGAGCGCGGAGCAGATGCCAAAGCCCCCCATAAATCAACTGACCCCCAGGACGGAGGCGCAAGCCCTTCTGCAGGACGCATGGACGCTTACGGCGGAGGAGGAGACCGTTCCCCTCGCCGCCTGCCGGAATCGCGTTTTGGCGAGGGACGTGTTCGCCCAATATAACATCCCCGTGGTGCGGGCCTCCGCCATGGACGGGGTGGCTGTGAACGCCGCCGATTTTGCGGAGGGAAAGCAGCCGGACTGCACCGGCTGGCGGCCAGGGCAGGAATATTCCCGCGCCGACACCGGGGACGATTTTGACGACAAATACGACGCCGTCGTCCCCATCGAGCAGGTGCAGGTTCTGCCGGAGGGGGGCCTGGTATTCGCGCCGGACGTGGAGATCCGCCCCGGCCTGAACGTCCGTCCCGCCGGTTCCCAGGTGGAGAAGGGTTCTCTCCTCTGCAAAAAGGGAACGCGCCTGACGGCCCTGGACATCGCCGCCATCGGCATGGGCGGATACGACGCGGCCCCGGTTCTCCGCCGCCCGAAGGTGGCTTTCGTCCCCACGGGCAGCGAGCTTGTCCCTATCGGGGCAGAACTGGCCAGGGGGCAGAATTTCGACACCAACAGTCTGATGGCCTCCCTCCTGCTGGAGGAGATGGGCGCGGAGCCGATGCTCCGCCCCATCCACCGGGACGACCTGAAAGCCATAGAGGAAACCCTGGACGAGCTTCTGCCCCAGGCGGACATCATCATCCTGAACGCCGGAACCTCCAAGGGGCAGGAGGACTACTGCGGCCAGCTTCTCAAGCGCCGGGGACGGCTTCTGTTCAGCGGGGTGGCCGCCGTGCCGGGACGGCCCATGACCGCCGCCGTCATAGAGGGAAAAATGGTTCTGAACATCTCCGGCCCCGCCCTGGCGGCGTTTTACACCCTGGACTGGGCGGTGAAGCCCCTGATATGTAAATACCTGGGCGTCCCCGTGCCAAAGCGACAGACCGTCCAGGCGGAGCTGACCGCCCCTATCGGCGGGCCGCCGATGGCCATGTGCTGTATGCTGCGGCTCCAAAAGGAGGGCGACAGACTTCTGGCCACGCCCCTGAATATGCGGGGTCATGGCAGCGTAGGCTCCGGCGTGCTGCTGACCGCCGACGCCATGTATGTCACCACCCCCGGCCAGGAACCGAAGACCGCCGGAGACGTCGTCACCCTGGAGCTGATGCGGGAGCCGCCAGTCTGACGAGACCCGCTCCTGCCGTCCCTGCACAGCAAAGCGCCCCATGCGATTTTTCGGTCGCATAGGGCGCGTTTTGCTTTCCTCCGGCACAAGCTATAAAAGGCGCTGTCCCGCCTGATTCGTCGGAATCATTGGGGACAGCGCCCTTGGTTTATCATGCTGCGTTTACTCCGCCTGTTCCAGGTACGTAATGCCTACGTAGTGGTCATGGTCGGTGCGTTCGTTTTCGTAACGGACGGGCTTGAAGCCGGGGTATGTTATCTCTACCGTCCAGGTTTTCTCTTTGGGGAGATCCTCGAACTCGTAGTCACCGGCCCAGTTGGTTTCCATCTCGTGGGTCTCGCCGGTCTCGGTGCAGGTGATTTTTACCTTCGCGCCGATGCAGACCTCCTCCAGCTCCTTGGGATAGGCCACGGTACCGGCCAGGAAGGCGCTGGGGATGTTCAGGTGCACCACGCTGGAACCCATATCACCCAGAGCCTCAAGCTGCGTCACCTTATTGGCGGCGATGAGCTTGGAAATCTCGCTGTCCGGGTCGGCCAGGTCGCCGAACACAAGGGCCTGGTTGGGGCAGGCCTCCACGCAGCGGGGTTCATAGCCGGGGTAATCCGGATCGTCCAGCAGCTCGGCGCACATGGTACATTTCTGGGGCAGGTTCAAATCCTCGTTCCAGTACACCGCATGGATGGGGCAGGCGTCCACAATCTGCTTCTGGCCCACGGCCTTTTCCGGGTCGATGATAACGATGCCGTCCGGCCTTTTATACACGGCCCCGTCCTTGGCCGCCGCCACGCAGGCGGGGTTATCGCAGTGGGAGCAGGGGGTGGGAACGGTGGCGGTCTTGACCCGGCGGGTGTTGTCGCCTCTCTCCCATTCCACGATGTTCATCCAATACTGGCCCAGCTCCGGCTGGGATTTCGTCAGGGCGCTGTCCCAGCCGCAATGCTCGTCCTTGCAGGCCATAAAGCAGGCGTAGCAGGCCATGCAGCGGGCGGAATTGATGGCTATGCCGGGCTTTTTCATCGGTTTCTTCAGCATCTTACACAGCCTCCTTTTTCAAAATCTGTTCCCTCTCGCCCCAGAGCAAGTCCGCTTCGGCGGAGGTGCGGATGGGACGGGCGGTTTCAAGCTGCTGCTTGTCCACCGCGTCCAGGATATGCTCGAAGCCCTGGCCGTAGTTGGGGTCGGCGTCGCACTTCTCGATGTCGATGTTGCAGCTGTACGGGGCCATGGCGGGCACATAGTCGCCGATCAGGCGGCCAGGGGTCAGGACGTTTATGCTGCCGCCCTTATCCCAGCTCATGTATTCGCCATAGTTGATGGGGTTATAGATGCCGGAGGAGGTGTAGGCGTGGATGGTCTCCGGGTTGAGCCGATAGCTCACGCGGGCCACGCAAAGCACGCTGCCACGGTCATTGAACAGGCGCACCACGTCTCCGTCCTTTATCCCCTTCTGCTCCGCCACCTTGGGGTTGATGTGGCAGACCAGGTAGGGGTTGCCGTTGATGATGACGCGGTTTTTGGGTATCTCCCACAGCCATTTGGCGTGCTGGTTATAGTGGGTGTGATAGTCAAAGCGGGGATGGGGGGAGATAAGGCCATAGGGGAACTTATCCGCCGACAGGGACTTATGGCCCTCCCAGGAGTCCTGATACTGCGGGATGGGGCGGCGGGCCTCATCATCCGGCGCCCAGTAGGTCAGGGACTCGGACACAAACTCGAACTTGCCGGAGAAGGTACCCAGCCTGCCCTCCTCCTGGAACACCTTGTGGTTCATGGTGTCGCAGGGGCGGTTCTCCGCAAACCACTGGAAGCCGGGGTAACGGTCCCAGTTTTCATAAAGGCCGGTCTCCGGGTCTTTATTCTCCTCCTTATAGGAAACGGGCGGGATATAGTAGCCCTTCTTCTTGAAGTCCTCCCAGGAGATATGCTTGGGCAGGTCGGAGAACTGCCAGAAGCGCTTGGCCCATTCCTCCTCCGTCCGGCCCTCGGTGAAGCGCTCGCCCCAGCCGAGACGGGCCGCCACCTGGGAGAAGATCCAGAAGTCGGAGCGGGAATCCCACAGAGGCTCGATGGCCTTGTCCTGATAGACGATGACCTGCCAGGAGTTGCCTGTCTGGGAGTGGGAGCAGTAGCCGCCGTTGCCGGAGTTGCCCACCTCGCCGATGTCTATACGCTCCAGGTTGGAGCAGGCGGGCAGGATAACGTCCGCATGACGGGTCTCCGGGGTCATGAAGATGTCCTGGTTAATGACGAACTCCAGCTCCGGGCTTTTATACATCTTGGCCCATTTGTTGGTGTCCAGCATGGTGCCGAAGAAGGAGCCGCCGTAGCGCCAGAAGCAGTGAACCTTGTTATAGCCGGGGGCGGGGTATACATGGCGGGTAAATTCCTGATCCACGCCGCCGCCGCAGAAGCCCTCCCCGTACCACTCATAGTGGCCGTCCAGGATGGCGTCCGGCAGATTGGGGCGGTACAGCACCTGCTCCACGGAGTTCACGGGTACGTCGTCGCAGATGGGCGCACCGGCAATGGAGGACAGGGGGTCGGAATAGCCGCCGAACCAGAAGTTATAGTTCATGGGGCCGCCGCAGGCGGGAGACCAGAAGGCGCGGCCCGGCTTGCCCATGCCCTGCATGGCGAACAGCAGGGTCATCAAACGGGCGTACTCCGTGCCGTTGGAGTGGCGGCACGCGCCGCCGAATCCGCCGCGCATACCAGAGCCGCCGGTGGTGACGGTGCTGGCCCAGCGCCGGGCAATGGCCTTGATGTCCATGGCGGGAACCAGAGACAGCTCCTCCGCCCACTTGGGGGTCTTGGGGGTGCCGTCCGGGCCGAGGCCGAGGATATGGTCTTCAAACTCCTTGAAGCGGTGGCCGTGCTGCTTTACGTATTCCTTGTCGTAGGTACCCTCGGTAATCCACACATAGGCGATGGCCTCCAGGATGGCGGAGTCCGTGCCCATGCGGGGGCCTATCCATTTGTCGGCGTGCTTCACGGAGGTATAGTTGTTGAAGGGGTCGATGTAGATAAACTCGATGCCCATCTCCTTCATCCACCAGCGCCACAGGGCGGATTCCTGGGCGGAATAGCCGCCGCGGCTGGTGTCCGGGTCGGTAGACCAGCAGATGATGGTCTCGGCGTTCTGCATGGCCATTTCCAGCATATCATAGGGTTCCGGGCCGCCCAGACGCCAGTAATAGCCGTAGGAATGGGGCGTGCCCCAGTGGAAGCCCTCCCAGGAGTCCGGGTTATCCGCGATGCGGGTGTAGCCCATCATGGAGAAAAACCGCTTGAACAGGGAAATCTTATAGCCCACCAGGCCCCAGCTGTGGTGGGAGGAGGTGCAGGCGGTGATGGTCTCCTTGCCATAGGTCTTTTGCAGACGCTTTATCTCACGGGCCACCAGGCTCAGAGCCTCATCCCAGGAGGCGCGGCGATAGCCGGATTTGCCGCGGTTTTCCGTGTTGCGGTTCTTGCCGTCCGGGGTTTCTACAAAGTCCTCCCGAATCATGGGGTATTTCAGCCGGTCATAGGCATAGGTCTTATCCCGCTCGCAATAGCCCAGCAGGGACATGGTGGTCTTGCGCTGGGGGGTATATTGTTTGCCGCGGGCCTTGATGACCCAGCCCGCGGGGTCGTCGTCCGTCAGGACGATGGGACGAACACGGCGGATAACGCCGTTATAGGTATGCAGGGTCATGGGGCCGCCCACGCATACGCTGTGGGTAATGCGCTCGTCCTTGCTGACGGAACGCATGGAAACTTGTTCAGCCATTCACATCTCCTCCTTACTTTACTTCTACCATCTGGCGGGCATACTCGGAGCGGGGGTCTATCTCCACCATCGTTCCGACATACTTGCCATCCTTGCGCTCAAAGCAGCGCATATCAAAATCCTCAATAACGGGAATCCAGAACACCCGTCCGTCCGGCCCCTGATAGTGCTTGCCCATGTGGAACTGGTGCTGAAGCATTTCCACCGGGCCGCCGGGGGCGTCCGCCCGCTTCTGGGCCTCGGCATAATGCAGGTTCAGGAAGCTGGGGTCAACCACGCCGTAGCGCTCCCAGCGCATAGGGCCGATGTCCTGCCAGTCCTCCGGCATGGAGCGGATGGCCTCGATAATGCACTCATACACATCCGTGGGGGGCATACCGCAGCCCTCAAAGCTTTCATACCAGATGCGGAAGGCATTAATATGCTCGCTGGGATGGTCTTTGACCGCCTCCTTCACCTTGGCGAAAAGCTCCTCCTTCGTCATGGTGACAAGGCCCTCCGGCAGATGCAGAATATATTTTTTAGTAAGCTCCATATCTCCCTCTCCTCATCGAATCACGTTGTTCCCGACCAGGTCGCCGATTCCGCCTGTCGGGCCGCTGCGGCGCTGATCGTCATAGCCATAGCTCCAATCCACGGCCAGGTCATAGGACGCCACAAGCTTCGCCTCGCCAAGAAGCACCCCGGTGCCGTGAAACTCGTCCCGGAAGTTCTTCTCCGCCAGGGCCTTGGCCTCCGCCTCATTGGCCGCGACAACGGCGGTCTGGGCCGGGGCGCAGAACAGATAGTCCGGCTCGGTGGGCTTTTCACGCTGGGTCTTCGCCGCCTCGTAGATATACTTTTTCATGTCGCTCTCCCCTCTCAATACATTCTCACATCGGGGATAGAGCGGCCATTTATCCATGGGTCGTACTTCGCCATGAAGTTCTTGTCGTCCCCGTCAAAGTCGTACTTCCCAAGCTCCGAGGGATGCACCCAGCGCATTTCGCTGTAGACGTCGCTCTTCGGCTGGGTCTGCCAGGTGTTCACGGCCTCGTAATAGTTGTGGTAGTCGCATCTGGTGTTGGTGTTGTGGGTGATGTTGCCGTTGAGGATATGCTCGGAATAGCCGTCCTGGGGGCGCTTGTGGCCCACCATGGTGCATTTGCCGACGCTCACCTTGATGCCAAGGGTCTCCCACGCGATGCGCTGACAAGCCTCCTGCGCGGTCTCATTGGTGCGCTGGCGGCCTGTGGGGAACGTCCAGGTTCCCTCCGGGGTCTTGCCGATAAGCACCCGGCCCATAGGCCCGGCAATGTTTTGAATCAGCACGGATATGTAATTCATAAGCTCTCCCCCCTTACAGCGTGTACTGGCCGGGGGCCGGGGTATAGCCCTGGGCCTCCAGCTCCTGCGCGACCCGCTCCCGGAACCGGCGTACCGTCTCCATGTGGACGTCCCGGTCTATGCGAGAGACCTCCTGACCGTCCTCCATGGCCACCGCCCACTCGGTAAAGCCCTGCCGGGTGCTCCGGCAGTAAAAGCGGTATGTTTTCATTCGTGTTCCTCCTTGTCTTGTTCCTCATATGGGGCCATAAAATCCATGTCCTCCGCCGGAAGCGTCCCCAGCATATCCATCAGGCGGATGATGCCGGTCTCCGCCGCCACCATGACGCCCATCATGTCCATGTGGGGCTTGAATTTTATCTCAAAAAGATAATCCGCCGCCGCCGGAAGATTTTTCAGCATGGCCGTGTTGCGCTCGTTTATCTCCCAGTCCTTATGTCGGCCCTCCTCCGCGTCCATCTTGTGAATGAAGCACTGATAGCGGCCTCTGTAAAGAAAGGTATACATGATTTCCATGCCGGAAACGACGGCCACCATGTTTCCCGCCTGGATGGAGTTCATGAGCTTGTCCCCCTCCTTTCCCAGGGGGCCAATCTCCACATCGTTGTCGTGTTCCCGCGCTCGCTGCTCTGCCATAACTCACCTCCGAATCATCGGAATGACAAAATATATACATTCACGTCACTTTAATCCTACTATACACTTTACAAATTCGCCTGTCAATGGTAAGATAAAAAATATTTTTTCCATAATAAACATATTTTATCACAACACATTCCGGAGGGTATCTTCTATGGACATCACACAGCTTCGCTATTTCATATCCGTGGCGCAGACCTTAAACTTCACGGAGGCCGCACGGCGTTCCGGGGTGACGCAGCCGCTGATAAGCCATCATATCGTGGAGCTTGAAAAGCAGTTGGGGGGAAAGCTGTTTCTCCGCACCCGCCACCAGGTAGAGCTGACGGAGGCGGGGCGGCGGTTCCTTCCGGCGGCGGCGGAGATTGTGGAGCTGGCGGACAAGGCGGTGTTTCAGTTCCGCCAGGACCAGCAGGGCAAGGCGGGGCATCTGGCCGTCACGAGCCTGACCACCTCCAGCGCCGTGCTGGCGGAGGCCCTCGCCGCGTTCGCCGCCAAATACCCGGACATCACGGTGGACATCGACGTGACCTCCGGCCCCCAGCAGAGCCTCGCCATGAACGACAATAAATACGACTTCCACTTCGCGGCGCTGGAAATGGTGCCGGTGGGCGAGACGTATGATTATGTCGTCACCCACAGCGACAGCCTCTGCGTGGTGTTCCCGGCCAATCACCCGCTGGCGGAGAGGCCCCTGGATTTCGCCGCGCTGGCGGACGAGCGGTTCATCTCCATCGCCCCGTCGGACAGCCCCGCTATGTACGACCGGGTGCGGGAGGTCTGCCGGGCCAGGGGGTATGTGCCCAATGTGGTCTATCAGTATGACCGTGTGGAGGCCGTGGTTCTCTCCGTCGGCGCGGGGCTTGGCATCTCCATATTGCCGGAGGCCCTGAGCCGGGTGTTCTACGCCGAAAACGTCACCTTTAAGCGCATCCCCGGCCAGGACACCCTCCGCCCCTATGTAGTCGCCTGGCGAAAGAAGCTAACAAATCCCGCCGCCGCCCTGTTCGTTGAGACCGTGCGGGGGCTGTTTGGGTGATGGGGATGGGGAGGAACCTCTGTTGGGCGCGTCTAAATTGGTGCCGATTACGGGGGGATCCCTCCCCTGTGGCCGCTTCTCACTTGCGGGTCGTCCCCGACGGGGGGTACCCCCAAAAACCACAAGTGGGAAAAATGGCCTCAAACCCTTGGGGCGCAATGGCTCGCCCACTTGAGGCCCCCCAAGAGGGAAAACGTGACTGAAAGCATAAACTTAAAGATAGAAAAGAATTATTATAAAAAATATTTATATATATTATTATTATTTATTAATTTCGAAATTCCACAGTTTAGGCCCCAAAAGAGCTAAAACGCTTGGGGCGAAACGGTTTGCTCCCCACTTGGGGGTTTTTCCACGGGGGTAGGGGGTACCCTCAAGTGAGGAAAGTTTTCCTTACACGTCCATAGAAAGCTGTGTATAAAAGGTCTTGTCTCCCCTTTGGTTGTTGCCGGTCTGATAGTCTGTCACACACTGTCGATAATTGTCGAACGCTGTCAAAACCCTATGACCCCCAGGCAGTTCAGGGCCAGCTTTATCCCCAGCAGGCACAGCACCAGTCCTCCGCCCAGACGGGCGGCATGGCGATAGGCGGCCCCAAAACGACTGCCGAAGGCGGCTCCAACCAGGGAAAGGGTACCCATCACCGCCGCTGTCAGCGCCCCCGCCTGCCAGGCAGGCACCTCCAGCAGAGCGAAGGCCACCCCCACGGTCAGGGCGTCCACACTGGTGGCCAGAGCCAGCGCCGCCGTGGAGATTCCGGCGCTCTGGGGCTTTTCCGGCTCCTCCCGGCCCGACTGGGCCATCATGCGTATGCCCATCCCGGTCAGCAGGACAGCCGCCGCCCAGGGGTATATGTGGGCGATCCCCTCCGGGCATCCCGCCCCCAGGGCATAGCCTGCCAGCAGCATCAGAACGTGAAAGCCGCTGATCAGCCCCGCCACCGGGGCGATTTTCCGTCCGGCTGCCACCCCCATGCAAACCGAGGCGGCGAAGCCGTCCATGGACAGGCCCAGCACCAGCAATAGCTGCTCTGTAAAATGCAAACGCAACACTCCCATCAGGCGCATGACGCGCCTATAGCAGCATATGCCGCCGGGGGAAAATGGGTGCGGTATAACCGTCCTCCCCTCTGGGTAAAATAGCCCGGAGGTGATACCCGATGGGAAAGAAGAAAAAGCAGCGGAAATCCAAATCAGACCCGCCCCGGCCCATAGACGCCAATCTGCGCCTCGACCCGGAGCAGCGCCTGTGCGCCAGGTTCGACAGCGAGAGCATCGCCAAATACCCGGTGGCCAGCCGGGAGGACATGGGCTTTCGGGTGCTGGACAACTGCGCGGAGGAAAACCAAAAATAATACAGCATAAGAGCGGAGCCGCGTAAAACAGCTCCGCCCTTTTGGGGTTTTGGGTTATTTTCTTATTTTGGATTATTCGTTGTCGTCGTCGTCAATATCGCTGACGTCGTAATCCTCCTCGACGTCGTCGTCCACCTCAACGTCATAGTCCTCCTTGACGCCGTCGTCGCCGTCGTCCATGGGCTGGGCGGAACGGGTGTGCTGCTCAGGCTGGGCCTGCTTTCTGCCCTTCATCACCAGGATGATGACTACCGCCAGGGCCACGACCAGCACGATCAGCACGACCACATACAGGCCGAGGCGGGTGGTGTCCCCGGTGTCGGGGGAGGCGCTGCTGGTGGCCGGAGCGGTCGCCGTGGCGTCTGTGGTGGCAGTGTCGTCCGTGTCGGTGCTTTCCACGCCGTCAGTCAGTACGATATAGATCTCCTGAGTGGTGCCGTCGGTGAAGGTGATGCCCAGGCGATAGGTGCCATTCGGCCAGAACAGGGTGCCGTCATCGTTGTTCACCATGGTGGCGTTGAAGGTGATGGCCGTGCCGGAGAGAGTGTAATCCTCGTTCAGGACGGCGGTCTTCCAGACGGAGGTGCCGCTGTAAATATCGATCTGAGACACAGACTTGCCCAGGTCAACGGTCAGGGTGCTGCTGTTGGTTCCCCGGCTCCAGGTGTAGGTATAGGACGGGGTGGCCGTAGCGGTTGCCGTAGCCGTAGCGGTGGGCGTGGGGCTGGGAGAGGCGGTGGCTGCCGCCGCTTCAACCGTCAGGGTAACAGTAGCCGTGTCGCCGTCGCCATCCGTCAGGGTGATGGTATAGGTACCGGCCTCCAGCTTGTTCAGATAGTCGGCCAGGATCGTCACGGTAACGTTGCCGTCATAGGTGTACTGGGTGCTTTCCGTCAGGGCGGTATCCCCCACCTTTACGCTGTCCAGCGTCACGGCGTCGCCCAGGGTGATGGTCAGATCCGTGGTGGTTCCGTTCGTCCAGGCGGCGGTGCTGCCGGTCACGGAAATGGATGTGACGGCCACCGCGCTCAGGGCGATGGTAGCAGAATCATCCGTCCCGGCGCTGAGGGTGATGGTGTACTCCCCGGCGGTCAGGGTGTTCAGATAGCTGGCGTAAATGGTCAGGGTCAGGGTGCTTTCGTCGTACTTATAATCCGTCCCTGCGGTCAGCTCTGTGCCGTCCACGCTCACGCTGGTCAGGGTGGAACCCTCGCTCAGGGTGACAGTCAGGTCGGCGCTGCCGCCCAGGCTCCAGCTCTCGGAGTCCGTGTCCGCAGAGATGGTGGCAGTCACTGTCTCCCCCTCGTCGGTGGTGTCGGTGTCGTCCGTAGTGCCGTCCGTATCTTCATCCGTCTCCGTGGTGCCTTTTGTCACCGTCAGGGTCAGGGTGATGGTGGTGGTATCGTCCTCGCTGACCGTCATAATGCCGCTGTCGCTGGCTACGGCGCTGAGAACGATGGTATACGTCCCGGCCTCCAGGCCGCTCAGGTAGTCGGCGGAGATGGTCAGGGTATTATTTTCGAAGCTGTACTCCGTCCCTTCGGTCAGGGCCGTGCCGCCCACAGTAACGGAGGCCAGGCTGGAACCCTCGCCCAGGGCGACGGTCAGGCCGTCGGTGGAATCAGCGTCCCAGGTGAGTTCGTCCTCTTCTCCCTCCGCCAGGGTGATGGTGGCGGTCTCCTCCACATAGGTGGGAACCACGGTCAGGGTGATCCCGGCCTGGATCAGGGCGTAGACGGTCTCATCGGCAAACAGACCGTTCAGCCAGTCCGCCGTGAAGGTGATGACTGTGCCGTCCTCAGACAGGGTGTAATCCGTCCCCTCGGTCATATTCAGAAGCAGGGTATCCCCGTTATACAGGGCCAGAGACTCCACCGCAGCGGTGCAGGTCAGGGTGGGAAGATCTTCCTCGCTGCCCTTCGTCCAGGTGATGGTAACGTCGTAGTCCTCCACCGTCAGGGTGAGGGTATCGATCGTGGTCTCGTCGGCCTCGCCCTCGTTCTCCCCGGTGTCGGTCGAATCATCCACAGGCTCCTCGCCCGCCGCAATCGTCAGGGCGACGGTGGCGATTTTGTCATTTTCATCCGTCAGAATGACGGTATACTCCCCGGCCTCCAGGGTGTTCAGGTAATCGGTGGAAATGGTGACAGCCAGGGTCTCCGCGGCATACACATAATCCGTGGCCTCAGCCAGTTCGGTGTCCCCCACCATTACGCTCGCAGGCGTAACGTCCTCGGTCAGGGTCAGGACAAGACCGTCCTCAGAACCCAGCGTCCAGGAGGCTGTATCCTTGCTCACGGCGATGGCGCTGGTCGTTTCGTCTTCCGTCGCGCTGACGGCGCTGACGGCGTCCGTCAGCCCTTCCAGGCTGATGGTGCCGTTGAAGATGGACACCACCGCCACGGTGTCCGCCGTGGAACCGGCGTTGACCACCAGGGTACCGTCCATCATGTAGTTATTCTCTTCCAGCTCGGCCAGGGCTTCCTCATCGTCCACCACTGTCCAGAACATATCCACGTCCTCGGCCTCTTCCACCGCTTCCGCAGCGCTCCAGGGGCCGATGGCCACTACATAGCCATCCGCCTCCGCAAAGGAGGCCAGGGTGGTCTCATCGTTCTCGCCGCCTACAGCCACGAAGTACACATTGGCATAGCCCTCTTTGTCCGCGTAATCGCCGCCCACAGGCAGGCCGATCTGAACCCAGGTGGTACCCTGGTATCCGCTGTAGTCGGAAGTATATATACCTTTGTCAGGATAAATGCCTGTGAACAGGTTATCCAGGGCGTAGGGATTCGCCCAGGCCAGCTCATAGCCTGCGGCAGCCATGCCATAGGCGTCGCCGCCCTCGTCCACGCTCACAAGCATCGCGTCGCCCCGCTCCTCGATATAGGCGCTGCGCACGGCGGCGATGTCGTCATAGTCGTCGTCCTCCACGCCAGCGGCGCTGGTAACGAGGAATGTGAACTCATAATCCTCCGCCGCCGAGGCGGCTACGCCCAGGCAGCTAAACAGGCCGACTATCAGTGTCAGCACCATCAGCAAGCTAATCAGTTTCTTCATGCGCCTGTACCTCCTGAACTTCATTGTGTTCCTTTTTTGTTAATACTTGTCACTTTTGTTATTTATGGCTTTGCTCACTATTGATTATAAAGCCCCGGCAAAGGAATGTCAATGGGCGATTTCCCCGATTTTCAAAAAAAGTTACAAATTTTAACTTTTTCCCCTGGGCCTGGGAAGGATTGCCTGTCCTCCCTCTTCTGAATTTCCGTCAGCATCGGCGGTACGGGCCTTTCATCCCTTCGGTTCCCCGTCCGCTTTCTCCGTCCGTGAGAGCGGGAATCACCGGGCGCATAAATTATGTTTACAAAATTATGTATACCCTTTGTAATATTTTGACACTTTCGTAAACTTTCCAACAATTGCCACTTGCGCCCCACTTATACCATTGTTTAACCGCTGTTCCCTGCTTTTCATCCCCACTTATGCGCCAAATCCCCCTCCAGGGCATTATCGCATCTGGAAGGGGACTGGAAAATTCTGTAATCAAAAACGGCTTGTCAGCCCTGCGCTATCAGCGCCCACAGCGCCTCCGCGCCGCTGCTGGAGCAGAAGGCCCCACCCTCGGCGGCGTCCCGCCAGAACAGAAGGCCGCTGTCGGTGGTGGAGAAAATATAGACGACCCCCTGATACTCCACCGAGCATATATCCTCCGGCGACCCGTCCGCCTCGGAATAAGAGACGGCGTCCAGCAGGGCGGCAAAGGCGGCTTCGTCCTCAGCGGATATGGAGCCGAGATAGCCGCCGTCCATGTCGTATACGGCCAGACCGCCCCCGTCGGCTGCGGCGGTCTCTGTAATGGAAGCGGCGGTCTCCCGCTCCGTCGCCTGGGCAGTTTCCTCTTCGGAAGTCTCCTCCTCGGCGGTCTCTACGGTTTCCTCCTCGAAATCCTCCTCCATGGTGTCCCCGGAGATCGCCATATCGGCCTCGGCGGCCTCCACAGTCTCCGCCTCCGCCGTGTCAGCGGCCCGGATGGAAAGGCTGCTGCCGGAGCCTCTGACCCCCCGTCCGTCCCAGGCGGCAAAGGCCACGGCCCCTATGACTATCACCAGGCAGGCGGCGGCAGCCGCTCTCCCCCAGCGGGGAAGGACGGCACGGCTCCCCCTGCGCCGGGCGCTTTCCCGCTCCCGGCGGCTCTCCCCCTGGATGCGGGCCATAACCCCCTGGCCCAGGGAATCCGGCGGCGGGACGACGTCCTGCCGGATGGCGTGGGAAATGCTGAACTGCATATTCCACATGGCCTGGCAGTCCCGGCAGGTTCGCATATGCACCCGGAGCGCGGCGGCGTCCTCCTGGGATATTTCATCGTCCAGCATTTGGCTCATCAGCTCCTGCCAGCGTTCGCAGTCAGACATCCTCCGCACCTCCTTTCCCACTGGGATCCTTCTTTTCATAAGACGGTTCGGGGCCGAAAATGTTCCCCTCCGCCGTCAAAATCGCGGCCAGCTTCTGCCTGGCCCGGAATATCCGGCTTTTCACCGTACCCGGCTCCAGGCCCGCCACCTGGCCGATCTCCTCATAGGACAGACCGCACAGCTCCCGCAGGGCCAGGGCCTGACGGAATTCAGGCTCCAGCCGGGACAGTCCGTCCCGGACGGCCTGCCGCCATTCGCTTCGCTCCAGCTCCCCCTCCGGGGAGAGGCGCTCGTCCGGCAGCGGAAGCTCCCGCCCCTCCTCATCGGTCAGGGACGTATGGGCCTGCCGCTCCCGCACCCGCAGCATATCCAGGCAGACGTTGCTTGTGAGCCTATAGAGCCACACGGAAAATTTGCTGTTCCCCCGGAAGGAGGCAAGGCCCCGCCAGGCCCGGAAAAATGCCTCCTGAGAGGCATCCAGAGCGTCCTGCGGGTCGGAAAGCATATGCAGGGCCAGGTTGTATACCATTGTTTCATTGGCCTTCACCAGAGCCTCAAAGGACTCCGTGTCTCCGGCCAGCACAGCTTTTATGAGCTGCTGCTCCTCGTGTTTTGTCATGGGTCACAAAGCTCCCGTTTGGCGCGGCGCACAATGCGCTCTATGTCGTCCAGGGTATTGATTTTCACAATCTCCTGCTTGATGGGCCCGGAATGAGGCACGCCCCGGAAATACCAGGCAAGCTGCTTGCGGGCCTCAAGACAGGCAATTTTCGGATCCTTCCACCGGCAGGCCAGAGTAAACTGCTCCACGGCCTCGTCCAGCCGCCGGGAAAGGGGCGGCAGCTCCGGCTCCGGCTGACCGTCCAGGGCGGCGTTAATCCACTCGAAAAGCCAGGGGTCGCCAAAGCTTCCCCGGCCCACCATGCACATATCCGCCCCCGTGCGCTGCAACAGCCGCCTGGCGTCGTTGCCGGAGAATACATCTCCGTTTGCAATAACGGGAATGGTCACGGCGGCCTTCACGTCCCGGATGATGTCCCAGTCCGCAACACCGGCGTACATCTGCACCCTCGTCCGACCGTGGACGGCGATGGCGGCAGCCCCCGCCTGCTGGCACAGGATGCCGAACTCCACAGCATTCACATGGCCCCCGTCCCAGCCCTTGCGGAACTTCACCGTGACGGGAACCCCCGCCTGCCTTGCGCAGGACTGGATGATTTGAAAGGCCAGATCGGGGGTTTTCATCAGAGCGGAGCCATCCCCGCTTTTGACCACCTTCCCCACCGGGCAGCCCATGTTGATGTCCAGTATGTCTGCCCCGGAAAGCTCAACGGCCATAGCCGCCGCCTCGCCCATGATTACCGGGTCGGAGCCGAATATCTGAGCGCAGACGGGATGGTCTGATTCCGGGCAGAACAGCAGCTCCTTGGTCTTCTCGTCGTGGTAGACAAGGCCCCGGCTGGACACCATTTCCGTGCAGGTCAAAGCCGCGCCGTGACGGCGGCAGATATGGCGAAAGGCGGCGTCCGTCACCCCGGCCATAGGCCCCAGGGCCGCCCGCCCCGCGATTTCCACCTGTCCGATCCTCATCCCAGTCACCTCCCGCGCCAACCGCGCCCGGCCCATTGTATCAGGTATGAGGCAGCAGGTCAATGAGGAGTTTTACATTAAAATTGTCGTATCAGCTCCCGTCTCAGGCGGAGGATGATGCGCTTTTCCAGACGGCTTATGTAGCTTTGGGATATGCCCAGCAGATCCGCCACCTCCTTTTGGGTCAGCTCCTCATAGCCCTCCAGGCCGAAGCGCATGAGAATGATGGAGCGATCCCGCTCATCCAGCCGATCAACGGCCTCCATGAGGAGCTGCCGCTCCACATCCTCCTCGATGGGCTTTATGACCTCGTCCTCGTCCGTGCCAAGCACGTCGGACAGCAGCAGCTCGTTGCCGTCCCAGTCGGTGTTCAGCGGCTCGTCGATGGACACCTCGGAGCGGCGGGAGCTTTTCTTCCGCAGGAACATTAATATTTCATTTTCAATGCAGCGGGAGGCGTAGGTGGCAAGCTTGATGTTCTTCTCCGGGTTAAAGGTGCCGATGGCCTTGATAAGCCCTATGGTGCCGATGGAGATGAGATCCTCGATGTTCACGCCGGTGTTTTCAAACCGCCGGGCGATATAGACCACCAGCCGGAGGTTATGCTCGATAAGGGTCTGGCGGGCTTCATGGTCGCCCTTTGCCAAGGCCGCGATGGCGGCCTCCTCCGCCGGTTTGTCCAGAGGCGGGGGCAGGGTGTCGCTGCCGCCGATGTAGAAAATGCGGGGGGCCTGCCGGAGACGCAGGTCGATTTCCAGCAGAAGAAGATAAAGACGATTCATAGAACTCCTTTCTTGGGTTTGCTTACAGGACGGCCTGATAGCTGCCGTCTGTGCCGATGGGCTTGGGGGCGACGGCGGCAATCAAATCCTGCCGCTCCTGGCCGTCCACCATGACTTTATCCGGGCGGAAGGCCGCCAGCAAATGTCCGTCCCCGCCGATTCCGGCATAGGGAATCAGCCGCAGGCCGGGTATGCGCTTCACCGCCTCTGTCGCCGGGCCAAAAAGATGGACGGCCTCCTGGGGGGAGAACAGCTCCTGCACCGCCTCCGCCTCCGCCACCAGGGCGGCGCAGCCGGTCAGGGGGTCGTACAGGCCGTTTCCCGTGTCCTCCAAGGCCCGGAGCCGCACGGTTTTTCCCCGGCGCTGGAGAGTGACGTCCAGAACCCGCCGTTGGGCGTTTTTCACCGTTCGGCGGAATACCAGACTCACCAGCCCCCAGCACAGGGCGAAGGAGATAACCAGCACCCGCATATCCAGCCGGACGATACGGCCCCCGCCGCTTTGCCAGGTGCGGCTGCCCTGGTATAATCCGGCGGCGAATACCGCCCCGCCGAACAGGGCGGATACCCCCAGAAAGGCCCCCATGCACCGCCACAGCCGCCGTTCCGGGCCGAAGGCCACAAGAGTCATGGCGGCGGCCAGCACAGGGCGCATGACCGGCCTGTCCAGCCAGGCCAGCCTTGGCACCAGGGACAGGCAGCACCACACAGCTCCCAGGGCCGCCCCGGCCAGAAAGCGGCCCCGCCGGAACGGGAGGGCGCATATTTTCGCCGTTCCCAAAAGCAGGAAGTAGTCGATGACCAGATTCAGCAGGAACAGCTCATCCAGGTAAACAGTCTCCATAGGACGATTGTAGCCCTCCCGCCGTGCGAACGCGGTTGAAATTGGCGGCCAGCTATGGTAAAATTTCCTGAGAAGTCATATGCGGAGAGAAGGTTGAAATCAAGCCGTCTCTGTTGTAAAATATGGCATAGACCCAGGAAATAAAACCTAAGGGAGAAAACTGAACCATGGAAAATTTGACCCCGGCCTATCGCCGGATCTTATTGAAGCTCAGTGGCGAGGCATTGGCCGGCAGCGCCGGACGCGGCCTTGATTTTGACGTAATCCGCCAGGTGTGCCAGGCGGTGAAGCGCTGCACGGAGATGGGCGTCCAGGTGGGCATCGTCACCGGCGGCGGCAACTACTGGCGCGGCGTGAAGGACGGCGGTGGCCGCATGGAGCGCTCCCGCGCCGACCAGATGGGCATGCTGGCCACGGTAATGAACAGCCTGGCTATGGCGGAAGCCCTGGAGCAGGTCGATGTCCCCGTCCAGGTGCAGACCATGATCGATATGCCCCGCATCGCGGAGCCTTACTGCTATGGCCGCGCCATGCACCACATCGAAAAGGGCCGAGTGGTCATCTTCGGCGGCGGCAGCGGCAACCCCTACTTTTCCACGGATTCCGCCGCAGCCCTGAAAGCCGCGGAGCTGGGGGCGGACGTGCTGCTGATGGCCAAGAACATTGATGGCGTATACACCGCCGACCCCAAGACCGATCCCACCGCCCAGCGGCTGGACAGCATCACCTACCGCCGTATCTTAGAGGAGCATCTGAACGTCATCGACTCCACCGCCGCCTGCCTGTTGCAGGACAACGCCATCCCCACCATGATATTCGCTCTGAATCCCCCGGAGAACATTGTCCGGGTGGTGTGTGGAGAGCGCATCGGAACCATCGTGGAATAAAGGCTTGTCTGGCGAGCCTGAAATTATACTGATTCATTAGGAGGACATACTCATGGAACTGAAAGCGGAGCTAAAGGAATTTGAGGACAAAATGCAGAAGGCCAAGGACTTCCTCAACGGCCAGTTTGACGCCGTCCGGGCGGGCCGGGCCAACGCCGCCGTGTTAAACGGCATTACGGTGGACTACTACGGCACCCCCACCCCCATCAATCAGGTGGCGGCCATCTCCGTCCCTGACCCCCGTTCCCTGGTAATCAGCCCCTGGGACGCCTCGGTGCTGAAGGGCATTGAGAAGGCCATCCTGACCTCGGAGCTGGGCATCAACCCCCAGAACGACGGGCGTGTCATCCGCCTGGTGTTCCCCCAGCTTACGGAGGAGCGGCGCAAGGAGCTGGCAAAGCAGGTGCGTAAATACGGCGAGGACGCCAAGGTGGCCGTGCGGAACGTCCGCCGGGACGCCATGGACAAAATCAAAAAGCAGCTCAAGGCCGGAGAGATCACCGAGGACGACCAGAAAATCCTGGAGCGGGATCTCCAGAAAATCACGGACGAGAACATCAAGGACATCGACAAGATGACAGAGGCCAAGGAAAAAGAGCTTTTTGCCATATGATTCCCAAAAAACAACAGGAATTGGCGGAGGGGGCAGGCAGTCCCCCCCGCCATATCGCCATCATTATGGACGGAAATGGCCGCTGGGCCAAAAAGCGGGGTCTCCCCCGCACCGCCGGTCACGCCGCCGGGGTGGAGAGCTTCCGCCGGGCCGCCAAATACTGCCGCCGCATCGGGGTGGAATACCTGACGGTGTACGCCTTCTCCACCGAAAACTGGAAGCGCCCTATGGAGGAGGTACAGGCCATCATGGGTCTGCTGAAAAAATACCTGGGGGAGGCCCTGGAGGGCCTGGCGGCGGAGCAGACCCGCCTGTGCTTTTTCGGGGATTTAACCGCCCTCAGCCCGGAGCTTCAGGCCCTGTGCCTGGACTGTGCGGAAAAATCCAAAAATTACCAGGGCGGTCAGGTGAATATCTGCCTGAACTACGGGGGCCGGGACGAGATTATCCGTGCGGCCAAAAAATGGGCGGCGGAGGGCTGCCCGGAGCTGACCGAGGAGCGCTTCGGCGGCTATCTGTGGAGCGCCGGGGTGCCTGACCCCGACCTTCTCATCCGCCCCGGCGGGGAAATGCGGATCTCCAACTATCTTCTCTGGCAGATGGCCTACACGGAGATGGTCTTTTCCGACGTACTGTGGCCGGATTTTGACGAGCGGGAGATCGACAAGGCCATCGAGATATACCACAGCCGGAACCGCCGGTATGGCGATGTGAAACAGGAGGAATAAAACCATGATACATTCTGTTTCTGTCCTTGGCTCCACCGGCTCCATTGGCCGTCAGGCCCTGGACGCGGCGGAGCGGCTGGGCATCCGGGTGACGGCCCTGACCGCCCAGCGGAGCGTGAAGCTGCTGGAGGAGCAAATCCGCCGGTTCCGGCCTAAATTCGCCGCCATGTACGACCCCCAGGCCGCGAGAGAGCTGCGAATCGCCGTGGGGGATATGGATATAGAGATCGGGGACGGAATGAGCGGTCTCCGGGCAGCGGCGGTATACGACTGCGAGGGCGTGGTGACAGCGGTGTCCGGCTCCGTGGGACTGCGGCCCACCCTGGACGCCATCGCCGCGAAAAAGCGGATATGCCTTGCCAACAAGGAGACCCTGGTCTGTGCGGGTCAGCTTGTGATGAAAGCGGCGGCAGAGCAGGGAGCTGAGATCCTGCCCGTGGACAGCGAACATTCCGCCATCTTTCAGTGTTTGGAGGGGCGGCGGGGCCAGCTTCACAAGATCCTTCTGACCGGCTCCGGCGGGCCGTTCCGGGGCTGGACAAGGGCTCAGACCGCCTCCGTCACCCCGGAGCAGGCGGTGCGTCACCCCAACTGGCACATGGGGGCGAAAATCTCGGTGGACAGCGCCACCATGATGAACAAGGGCCTGGAGCTTATCGAGGCTATGCACCTGTTTTCCGTCGCCCCGGAGGATATTCAGATCATCGTCCACCCCCAGAGTGTCATACACTCCATGGTGGAGCTGAACGATGGCACGGTGCTGGCCCAGCTCGCGGTGCCGGATATGGGCCTGCCCATCCAATACGCCATGACCTGGCCGGAGCGGCGCGAATCCCCCTATCAGCGGCTGGATTTCTGGCAGATGAAGGACATGACCTTTGAAGCGCCGAACCTGGAGAACACCCCCTGCCTGGCCCTGGCTATGGACTGCGCCCGTCGGGGCGGCCTGGCCCCGGCGGTGATGAGCGCCGCCAACGAGGCGGCGGTGGGCCTGTTTTTGCAGGGAAAAATTGGCTATAATGAGATATACGACCGGGTGGCGGCGGCGGTGCAGACCGCACCCGTTATGTCGGAGCCGACTCTGGAGGACATCCTGGCAGCGGACGAGCAGGCCCGTCGGCAGGTTATGGAGCGGCATCCCTGATTCTTTCACTTGTCGATGAGATGATGAGAAGAGGCCACAGATAGAAATTTCGACAAGAGAGGCCTCAAACCCTTGGGGCGCAAGGGCTTTCTCACTTGTAGGGTATGCAAGAGAGAAACATGAACAAGAGATAATAATATATATTATTAATAAATCTTATGATAATTTCTTTCCACGTCTTCTTTTTCCTCCCCCGAAGGTTCTCTCTTGTAGAGTATGCAAGAGAGGAACCCCTTGGGGCGCAATGGATTGCGGTCTCTCTTGTCGATTTTTCCATGTGGGGTACCCCCCGTCGGTGAGGGAACGACATTTGAGGGCCAAGGGCGGCATATACTTCCCAAGAGACGGATGTCCCGTCCCCGTGTTCTTGAGATATTTAGAGGAATCCAGTTTTTTTCAATGCTTTCAGGAGAGCACAGATTTTTATGGGTACTTTGTTATACATTTTGCTGGCCATCGTCATCTTCGGCGTGCTGATTGCCATTCACGAGCTGGGGCATTTTCTGGCAGCCCGGCTCTGCGGTGTGAAGGTGCTGGAATTTGCCATCGGCATGGGGCCGGCCATTTGGACAAAGGAGAGCAAGAGCGGAACGCAGATAAGTCTTCGGTGCCTGCCCATCGGTGGGTACTGCGCCATGGAGGGAGAGGATACAGACTCCGACGACCCCCAGGCGTTTTCCAATGCCGCCGTTTGGAAGCGGCTCATCATTTTGGCGGCGGGGGCGTTTATGAATTTCCTGCTGGGATTTGTGCTGATTATCATCTGCTTTTCCCAGCTTTCCGCGTTCACCACCCCCACCATCACCAGCTTTATGGATGGCTGTCCCTACGAGGGAGAGGACGGCCTGATGGTTGGGGACACGTTCTATAAAATCAACGGGGAGCGGATTTATTTCTCCTCTGACGTGTCCACCTATTTGGAACGGAATGACAGCGATTATGCGGACATCGTGGTCATCCGGGACGGGGAAAAGGTGACGCTGGAGGATTATTACATCACCCTCCTGGAATACACCGACCCGGACACCGGCGAGGCCGTCATGCGCTACGGGCTGTATTTTGGCGTGAAGGAGACGGGATTTTTAGCCCAGATGAAATACTCCTGGTACTGCGCTATGGATTTTGTGCGCATGGTGCGGCTGGGCCTTGTCGACCTGATCACCGGCGCGGTGGGCGTCGACCAGATGTCCGGCGTGGTGGGCATTGTGGACATGATCGCCGAGGTGGGGACGGAATCGGCCAGCACCTACGACGCGTTTTTGAATATCGCCTACCTGGCGGCGTTTATCGCCATAAACCTCTCGGTGATGAACCTGCTGCCCCTCCCGGCCCTGGACGGAGGACGGATATTCTTTTTGCTTGTGACCTGGGTGTTGGAAAAATTAACCAGGAAAAAGATAGACCCCAAGTACGAGGCGTATATCAACACCGCCGGACTGGTGCTGCTGATGGGACTGATGGTGTTTGTGATGTATAACGACATTGTGCGCATCATCTCAGGATAGGGAGAGAAAGCGATGAAACGAGAGCAGACAAGACAGATTCATGTGGGAAATATCCCCGTGGGAGGCGGCGCGCCCGTGTCCGTACAGTCCATGTGCAACACAAAAACGCAGGATGCAGAGGCGACGCTGGCCCAAATGCGCACGCTGGCGGCGGCAGGGTGCGACATTATCCGTGTGGCGGTACCCAATGAGGACGCGGCCCGCGCATTGAAGGACATTATGGCCCAGGCTCCTATGCCGGTGGTGACGGACATCCACTTCGACTACCGGCTGGCCCTGCTGGCGGCGGAGGCCGGAGTCTCCGCTGTGCGCATCAATCCCGGCAACATCGGCTCCGCTGAAAAGGTGGCGGCGGTGGCCCATGCCTGCAAGGAGCGGAACATCCCCATTCGGGTGGGGGTAAACTCTGGCTCCGTGGAAAAGGGCGTGCTGGCAAAATACGGCGGCCCCACAGCGGAGGCTTTGGTGGAGAGCGCGGCCCTGGAGCTGGAGGCCCTGGCACGGGCGGATTTTCAGGACGTTGCTCTGTCCGTCAAGGCATCGGACGTGCCTACGGCGGTGGCCGCCTATCGCCTGGCGGCGGAGCGGTTCGACTGCCCCCTCCATGTGGGTGTTACCGAGGCTGGAACCAGCTATGGCGGACTTGTGAACTCCGCCGTTGGCATTGGAACCCTTCTTATGGAGGGCATCGGAGACACCATCCGGGTCAGCCTGACCGCCGACCCGGCGGAGGAGGTGCGGGCCGGTCTTGCCATCCTGCGGGCCTGCGGCCTGCGGAAGGGCGGGGTGCGGTTCGTTTCCTGCCCCACCTGCGGACGGACGCAGATCGACCTGATCTCTTTGGCGCGGGCGGCGGAGGAACGGCTGTCCGGCCTGGAAAGCTCCATTACCGTGGCGGTCATGGGGTGTGAGGTCAACGGCCCCGGCGAGGCCAGAGAGGCCGATTTCGGCATAGCCGGGGGCAAGGGCTTCGGCAGTCTGTTCAGGAAGGGGCAGGTCGTGGAGACGAAAATACCAGAGGCCCAGCTTTTAGACCGGCTGATGGCGCTGATAGAGCGCGAGGGAGGGAATACATAAGCCTTGGACGCGATTCCATTTTTAGATATGTTCCCCTGCTGCGAGGGGATCGATAAGAGCTACGGAAACCTTGGCCCTGCCAGCGTTCTTTCCGCCACCGTGAACCGCGACCGCATGGACATGACCGTTCAGGCCCGGTTCCCCTCCATGCCCGCTCCGGCGGAGGTTTCATCCCTGGAGTGGAAGCTGGCGCAGGAATACGGCCTGCGGGCCGTCACCCTGTCCGCTACCTGGCCCCAGGAAAAAAAATCCACCCCCAGGGAAGGGAAAAAGGGCGGCTCCGTGCTGATGGGAAAGGCCATCAAGGGCCTGCCGACAGCTATGTGTAGCGCAAGCCCGGAGCAGAAGACGGTGATCGTCTCCGGCAGGGTGTTCGCAGCGGAGAGCCGGGCCATCCAGAAGCTGGGGGCCTCGGTTTTGCAATTCGACATGACCGACGGCACCGGCAGCGTGCGGGTGTCCAAGTTCATCCCCAAGGAAGAGGATCAGTCCATCGTTGATAAAATCGCGCCGGGCATGTACCTGACCGTTTCCGGGGCCATGAAATTCAATAACTACAGCAAGGAGGTGGAGCTGGAACCCCGTCATATCCAGACGGCGGAGGCCCCTCCCCTGCGCCCGGACAACGCCCCGGTGAAGCGGGTGGAGCTGCATCTGCACACCCAGATGTCCACCATGGACGCCCTGACCGATCCGGCGGGGGCGGTGAAGCGGGCGGCGGACTGGGGCATGCCCGCCGTGGCCATCACCGACCACGGCGTAGCCCAGGCGTTCCCCGCCGCCTCCAAAGCCGCCAAGGGCGTCAAGGTCATCTACGGCATGGAGGGCTATTACATAAACGACATCGACGAGGCCGCCGCCGTTCGCGGAGAGGGAGACGGCCCTGTGGACGGGGAATACGTGGCCTTCGACATCGAGACCACTGGTCTGTCCGACCAGAACGACCGCATCACGGAGATCGGCGCGGTGGTGTTCGGCCCGGACGGAAAGCCGGGAGAACGGTTCCAGACCTTTGTGAACCCCGGTATGCCCATTCCCCTGAACATCCAGCACCTGACCGGCATCACCGACCGGGACGTGTTCGACGCCCCGGAGGAGGCCGAGGCCGTGGGGGCCTTTCTGGATTTCGCCGCTGGACGGCCCCTCTGCGCCCACAACGCGGATTTTGACGTGGGCTTTATCTCCGCCGCCGCGGAGCGGATGGGACGTCCCTTCCAGCCGTTGTATATCGACACCCTGGCCCTGGCACAGGCCCTGCTACCCGATTTGCGGAAATTCAAGCTGGACATCGTGTCCGACCGGCTGGGTCTGCCCGGCTTCCAGCACCACCGGGCCTCGGACGACGCCCTGGTCTGCGGGCGGATCCTGCAAAAATTCATCCCCATGCTTCAGGAGAAGGGCGCGGCTCATCTGAGCGAGGTGAACAGTCTCTGCTTCGCCCTGCGGAAAAAGGCGGGCAAGCACCCCCGGACGCGGCACATATCCCTGCTGGTGAAAAACCGGGTGGGGCTGAAAAACCTGTATGAGCTTATCTCCAAAAGCCATTTGGAGCATTTCCGCAAGGTACCGATCATTCCCAAAAGCCTGCTGATGCAGCACCGGGAGGGGCTTATCATCGGCTCTGCCTGCGAGGCGGGAGAGCTTTTCCAGGCTGTGGCGCGAAACCGCAGCCGGGCGGAGCTGCGGCGCATTGGGGAATTTTATGATTACTTTGAAATCATGCCCATCGCCAACAACGCCTTTATGCTCAATAACGGCATGGCCCAGTCCGTGGAGCAGCTCCAGGACATGAACCGCCGGGTGATTCAGCTTGGGGAGGAGCTGGGAAAGCCTGTCTGCGCCACCGGGGACGTGCATTTCATGGAGCCGGAGGACGAGATATACCGACATATTCTCCTAAACGCCAAGAAGTTTTCCGACGCCGACCAGGATATGCCCCTGTATTTCCGCAACACGGAGGAAATGCTTCAGGAATTTGAGTACCTGGGCGAGGAGAAGGCCTATGAGGTGGTAGTGACAAACACCAACCTGGTGGCAGATATGATAGAGGGCCAGGTGGCCCTGCTGCCGGAGCTGCGGCTCTATCCGCCGGTCATTGAAAATTCCGACGGCCAGCTAAAGGAGCTGGTGTACGGGCGGCTGAAGGAGCTTTACGGCGACACCCCGGAGAAGATTATAACCGACCGAGTGGAGCATGAGATGGACACCATTCTGGGCCGCCATTTCGACGTGATTTATATGTCCGCCCAAAAGCTGGTGGCGGACTCCAACGCCCACGGCTATCTGGTGGGCAGCCGAGGCAGCGTGGGTTCCAGCCTGGTGGCCTATCTCTCCGGCATCACGGAGGTGAACAGCCTGCCCGCCCACTATCTATGCCACAACTGCTATTACACGGACTTTGAGTCCGGCAAGGGCTACGGCTGCGGCGCGGATATGCCGGATAAAATATGCCCCCACTGCGGCCAGGAGATGAGCAAGGAGGGGTTCGACATCCCCTTCGCCACGTTCCTGGGCATCAAGGGGGACAAGGTGCCGGATATTGACCTGAACTTTTCCGGGGAATATCAGGCCCAGGCCCACGCCTATACCCGCACCCTGTTCGGGGCCGACCATGTGTTCAAGGCCGGAACGGTGGGTACTATTGCGGACAAGACCGCCTTCGGCTATGTGAAGATGTACGCCGAGGATCGTGGCCTGGAGATGAACCAGGCAGAGATGAACCGGCTGGCCCAGGGCCTTGTGGGGGTGAAGCGCACCACAGGCCAGCACCCCGGCGGCCTGGTCATTATCCCCCAGGACATGGACGTGACGGACTTCTGCCCCGTCCAGCACCCGGCGGACGACCCCGGCACGGATATTATCACCACCCATCTGGAATATCACTTCATGGAGGACTATCTGCTGAAGCTGGACGAGCTGGGCCACGATAACCCCACCATGATCAATATGCTGGAAAAGCTCACCGGCACGGACGCCAAGGCCATCCGCCTGGACGACCCGGAGACCATGAGCCTGTTCTCCTCCCCCAAGGCCCTGGGGCTGCCGGAGGACGACCCCATCATCGGGCAGACCGGCTCCATCGGCATCCCGGAGTTTGGCACCGGCTTCACCCGGCAAATGCTGGTGGACACCAAGCCGGATAAATTCGATATGCTGGTGCGGCTGTCCGGCTATTCCCACGGCACCGGCGTGTGGCTTGGAAACGCCCAGGATCTGATTCGCTCCAAGACCGCCAGCGTATCCGAGACCATCGGCTGCCGGGACGATATTATGCTCTATCTTATGAGCATGGGCATTGACGCCAACACCGCCTTCAAGTCCATGGAGAATGTCCGCAAGAAAAACAAGCAGCTCACCGAGGAGCAGGAGCAGGCCATGCGGGAGCATAACGTCCCGGAGTGGTATATCGAGTCCTGCCACAAGATAGAATACCTGTTCCCCAAGGCCCACGCGGTGGCCTATGTGCTGATGGCCTTCCGCATCGCCTGGTACAAGGTGCATTACCCCTTGGCGTTTTATTCCGCCCTGTTCTACCGCCGGAGCCAGAAGGACGGCTTCGATGCCGCCATGATGACCGGGGGTCTGAACCAGGTCAGGCAGAAGATCAAGGAGCTGAAGGCCGCCCCCAAGCTGACCGGCAAGGAGGAGGAGCTGTATACCACCCTGGAAATGGTGTATGAGTTCTATATGCGTGGCTTTGAGTTCGCACCTATCGACCTGTATAAATCCGACGCCTTCAAATTCCTGCCGGAGGGGGACAAAAAGCTGCGGGTACCCTTTGTGGCCGTTTCCGGCCTGGGAGACACAGCGGCCATGGATCTGGCCCGCGCCAGAGAGGAGAAGGACTCCTTCGTCTCCGTGGAGGAGCTTGCCGCCGCCTGCCCCAAGGTCAGCTCCGCCCATATCGAGGCTCTGCGGAAGCTGGGGGCCTTCGGCGATATGCCGGAGACCAGCCAGATGACATTATTCGATTTCTAATAACCCACAAGACAGACAGCCTGGCTTCCACCTTTTTGCTCCCTGCATACCAAAAACCGCAGTTTCGGTCTAGCCGGAACTGCGGTTTTTTTACAATCTATCCCCCCTGCGCCGTTTGCTGTACGCATCAAATGACGCGGGGGTCTTTCAACAATGCGACGTTGTCCCGGAGATTCTTCTTTTATAAACTTTCTGTGAAGTGCCTTGACACAGACGCTTAACGGAAGTAAGATAATATAAACCGACCGTCGGTCTATAAATTAAGGAGGCCATCATGCGAATTATAAAAGATGCCGACGAGCGCAAAAATGAGATACTCGACGTTGCCCAGCATCTGTTTCATGAAAAGGGATATGTGCAGACCACCGTTGAGGACATTATGCGGGAATGTAACATCGCGAAAGGAACCCTTTATTATCACTTCAAGAGCAAGGAAGAAATTCTGTCCGCCGTGATCAATCGACAAATCGACCTCCAGGAAGAAGCAATGAAGACGATTGCAGCGGATAAAGAGACGACTGCCGTAGAAAAGCTGGTTCAGGTAATTCAACTGCTTGCTTATAAGGGCAGGGTGACGGACGGCTTTTGCGAGCATGAGAACGCAGAACTTCAGCAAAAGAGCTTCACCAGAACGCTCTTTCGCTTCGCCCCCGCTATGACCGCCATTGTGGAGGAGGGCATACAAAGCGGAGAATTTTCCACGCCTTATCCCAGAGAGAGCGTGGAGCTATTGTTCTGCGCCTCCCAGTTGCACGACCCCTGCGTTTTTCAATGGCTAGAAGAAGAATACAACCGCAAAATAAAGGCATTTTTCTGGATGCTGGAGGTCACGCTGGGCATTTCCCCAGAGGCCAAAAAGCGCCTGTACGCGCTGGCCCATTTGGACGAAGGGGATGCGTGAGATTTGAGCTTGTTAATTAAAAATATGAAAGAAGGAGAGGTGAAGCATCGTGGAACAAACGACAACAGCAACATCCTATTTAGAAACGGAAAAAATTGGAAAACTGATGCGGAAATACTCCATTCCCTGCATTATTTCCATGGTGGTCGGCGCGCTTTATAACATCGTTGACCAGATATTCATTGCAAACGCGGACTATCTCGGCTCCTATGGCAACGCGGCAAACACCGTGGTCTATCCCATCACCGTCCTGGCCCTTGGCGTTGCCGTGATGATTGGCGACGGCGGAGCCGCCTATGTAGGGGCCTGCCTGGGCCGGAAGGACACGGACACCGCCCGCCGCACCGTCGGCAACGCCATCCTGCTGAACGTCATCTGCGGCGTGGCGCTGATGTGCCTGTATCTGCTTTTAAGCGACCCCATCATCACCCTCTGCGGCGGGACGGTCAATGAGGAGACCTACGCCTGTGCCAAGGAGTATTACTTCTGGATTTCCCTCGGCATCCCGTTTTATATTTTCGGCCAGGGCATGAACCCCCTCATCCGCTCGGACGGAAGCCCCAAGTTCGCCATGGCGGCCACCGTCCTGGGCGCGGTCACGAACGTCATCCTTGACCCCATTATGATTTACGGCCTGTTCGGCTGCCCCCAGATGGGCATGAAGGGCGCGGCCATCGCCACCGTCGCGGGGCAGATTTTAACGGCGGCCCTCTCCGTCTGGTATCTCTGCCACATGAAGGTCATTAAGCTCAACCGAAAGAGCTTCGGCCTCTGGGGCAGCCTGATGAAAAAATTCCTCACCCTGGGCGTGACGAGCTTTCTCACTCAGATTGCCCTGGTTATCTCCATGGCGACGGTGAACAATATGTGTACCAAGTACGGCGCGTTGGATCCCATTTTCTCTCAGAATGAGTATTCTCAGATACCCCTCGCCGTTCTCGGCATCGTGATGAAATTCTTCGGCATTGCCGTCTCCATCGGCACCGGCATCGCCGCGGGCAGCATCCCGGTGGTGAGCTATAACATCGGCGCCAGGCGAAAGGACAGGGCCAGGAAGCTTTTTACCTATCTCATCGCGGCGGAGCTTGGGGTTGGCGTTATCGCCCTTCTGATTGTGGAGGTGTTCCCCCAGGCCCTTATCGGCATCTTCGGCGCGGCCAATGAGAGCGCGTATTACACCCAGTTTGCCGTCCGCTGCTTTAGGATATACCTCTGCACCATGCCGCTGTGCATGATGAACAAGGGCGTTTTCATCTATTTGCAGGCCATCGGCAAGCCTGTCGCGTCCATTTCCATCACCATGGCGAGGGAGATTCTCTTTGGCGTGGCGCTGCCCATTCTGCTGCCCCGCATCTGGGGGCTGGACGGCGTTCTCTATTCCTTCCCCGCCGCCGA
This sequence comes from Oscillospiraceae bacterium, assembly GCA_021205095.1. Lineage (GTDB taxonomy): Bacteria > Bacillota > Clostridia > Oscillospirales > Oscillospiraceae > CAJOIG01. The sequence goes on from JAJPYE010000013.1 coordinate 33,155, forward strand.
CCTGCTGGCGACCTGCATCTCTGTGGTGGTGATAGTGAGAACCTATAAGGAATTAAGCGATAAACCGAAAAAGGAGGCGACGGCATGAACCGCGTCATAACCATCAGCCGCCAGTTTGGCAGCGGCGGCAGAACGATAGGCAAGGAGGTGGCCGCAAGGCTTGGCATCCCCTGCTATGACAGCGAGCTGATTTTGAAGATTGCCGAAAAAAGCGGCCTGTCAAAGGAGTATATAGAAAGCTACGGTGAACATACCCCCCTCCTCTATCACATCGCCCTGGACAGCGGCGAGCTGGGCATCGAGAAATGTGTAGATATTATCTCTGATTTATATGCGCGGTAAACAACCGATTCAGCACCCACAGCGACCACGAATTGCTGTACATCCTAATATCAGCAATGCCCTGCGACACAATCGCAGGGCATTATGCTTTTCAGCGGAAGAAAGGGGCATCGTTTAATTTTATCATTCGTCTCCCCTATTATTCTCCTCGTAAAATTCCCCGATGATCTGCAAAAACGGTGCGCCGTATCGCTGCGCCTTGACCTGCCCCACCCCGGAGACGGACAGAAATTCCTCCATGGTGCGGGGTGCTTTGGCAGCCATATCGGCCAGCGTAGCGTTGGAAAAGACGATATAAGCGGGAACATCCTCCTGCCTGGCAAGCTCCAGCCGCAGGGCTTTCAGGCGGTCAAGAAGATCGCTGTTCGCCGGCGCTGTGGTTATTTTTGTTCCGGGCGCGGCTTTCTCCGGCGCGGATGTATCGGTCTGGAGACGAAGGTAAACCCTTTCCCCGTGATACAGAACGGCCCCGGCCCGGCTGGTCAGGCTGATGCCCCCGTGATTGGGGTCTGCATACAGATAGCCCTGGCCTTCCAACTGGTCGATGATGTCCCGTATCTGGCTCTTTCCATAGCCCTTCATCAGGCCGTAGGTGGAAAGCTCGTTGAGGCCCAACTCCAGGACGCGCTTGTCCTGACTGCCCAGAAGCACCCGTCCCAGGAGCAGCGCGCCCACATTGTAGCCCAGCTTGTCCTTGATGCGCCAGACACAGGAAAGCACCATCTGCGCCTGTCTGGTGGCGTCCGTGGTTTCGCTCTCCCCGCAGCACACGCCGCAGTTGCCGCATTTCTGAGGCGCGTCCTGACCGAAATAACACAGGATATACCCCCGCAAACATCCGCCGGTCTTGCAGTAGCCGATCATATCTTCCAACCGCACCATATCCTGCCGGATGGCCTGCTCAAGCTCCAGGTCAGAGAGGGCCTCGTTATCCCGGCCATTTTGGATGAGATATTTTGCCGTCTGTATATCGCCGGGAGAATAGAGCAGGATGCAGTCCGCCGGTTCCCCGTCCCGTCCGGCCCGGCCTACCTCCTGGTAATAGGCGTCCAGACTCATGGGCATATTATAGTGGATAACATAGCTGACGTTCGACTTGTCTATCCCCATGCCGAAGGCATTGGTGGCCACGCATACCGGGCGGCGGTCATAGATGAAATCCTCCTGGTTGGTCTTTCTCTCCTCCTGGGACAGCCCGGCGTGATAGCGGGTGGCGGGGATGTCCCACTCCCGCAGAGCGGCGTATACCTTGTCCACGGCGGAGCGGGTAGAGCAGTAGACGATGCCGCTTTTGCCTCGGCGCTCCTCCACCAGGCCGCACAGGGTTTTCAGCTTGCTCTTGGGGCGGAGAACGTCAAAGTACAGGTTGGGCCGGTCAAAGCCGGTGACGACCTGGACAGGCTCCTCCAGCGTCAGGCGCTGACATATATCCTCCCGCACCCGGCTCGTGGCCGTCGCGGTGAAGGCCGCAATGGGCGGGCGGCGGGAAAGCCGCTCCACAAAGGCGGGTATCCGCAGATAGCTGGGCCGGAAATCCTGGCCCCACTGGGAAATACAGTGGGCCTCGTCCACCGCCAGCAGAGCAATATTCATTCCTCTTGCCAGGGAGACGAATCCCTCCCCCTCCAGCCGCTCCGGGGCAATGTACACGATTTTATATACTCCCTGACCCATGCGCTGATAAGCAAGCCACAGCTCCTCCGGGGAAAGGGAGCTGTTGATATAAGCGGCGCTGACCCCCGCGTTTTCCAGGGAGGACACCTGATCCTTCATCAGCGAGATAAGGGGAGAGACCACCAGCGTCACCCCATCCATCACCAACGCCGGGACTTGATAACAAAGGCTCTTCCCCCCGCCGGTGGGCATGACGCCCAGCACATCCCGCCCGGACAATATCCCGTCAATCAGCGCCTCCTGTCCGGGCCGGAAGTCTGTGTAGCCAAAATATTCCCGCAAAACGGCGTGCTTATCCATGTCCATACCTCGAACTCGATGATTTGTTATGGCACATTATAGCATAGAAGCATAGGTTGCCGCAAACAACAAAGCGCCCCTCCGCGTTTCACGGAAGGGCGCAGGTTCTAGGCTATATGTTCAGCGCGGCGGCCAATCCCTCGCGGGTGCACCATTCCACGGTGCGGGCCTTCACGCAGTCGCCAATCTCAAAGAAGCTGTCCGCCGTGTGCATAAAGGCGTCCGCCTGCTCCCGCTGGGGCCGCAGGCCCACGGCCAGCAGTACGCTGTCCGTTTTGATGGCCGCCGCCTCTCCTTCCCTCTCATAGCGGACAAGGCCAGGTTCGATGCCGGTGCATTTCGCCCCGGTAAGCACATGGATGTGGTCAGCGTGATCACGCACTTCCACCATCAGCTCATCCCGGTGGGTCTTACTGGCGTCCCCCGCAAGCTGGGGCAGCATTTCCAGCAGGGTCACATCCAACCCCAGGCGCTGAAGATGGACCGCTGTCTCCAGGCCCACCTGACCGCCGCCGATAATCACGGTCTTTTTGCCAAGCTCGTCCTCATGTCCATAAGCGGACACGGCGGTGCGGGCGTTTTCCGTGCCGGGGATGAATTTCGGTATCACCGGCTGTGAACCGAGGGCGGCAATAACGCCGTCAAAGCCCTCGGTCATTTCCGGGGTAGCTTCCGTGTTCAGGCGGACAGTCACGTTGCTCTTTTCAAGCTGGGCGATAAGCCAGTTTTTATAGTTCGCCAGGGGCCATTTGAAGCTGACGTGGTCGGCATATTCCAAAAGCCCGCCCAGATGGGCCTGCTTTTCAAACAGGGTGACGCTGTGGCCCAGGCGGTCACATTCCAGGGCCGCGTACATACCGGCGGGGCCGCCGCCGATCACCGCCACCTTTTTCTTCGCGGCAGGCTGGGGAATTTTTGCCACGGCGTCCTCCTGACCACAGCGTGGATTCACCGCACAGACCATGTATTGCCCATAGTTATCGGAATCGTGGCAGCGCATACACTTGATGCAGGGAACTACGTCCTCTCCATGACCTTCCACAGCCTTATGAATCCACTCCGGGTCAGCAAAAAATTCCCGTGCCACAACAACGAAATCCGCCTTGCCCTGAGAAAGTATATCCTCGCAGTCGTCCAGACTGGTGATGCCGCCGATGGCGGATACATAGCACTGATTCAGGCAGCCGCTCTTTTTGAAATGCTCGGCAATAAACACGTTGGGATTCGGAGGCAGGAAGCCGCACGGGTGCGTCCAGGTCATCCAGTCGGGGTTGTGCATACCGGCGCTGGCCTGGATAATGTCACAGTAGGGCTGGAGCTGTTTGGCAATACGCAGGCCCTCATCCAGGTCGATACCGCCCTGCTGGAACTCCGTGCCGGACATGCGCACGTCGATGATGAAGTCCGGGCCGACGGCCTCACGAATACCCTTCAAAATTTCCACAGGATAGCGGCAGCGGTTTTCCGTGGAGCCGCCGTACTCATCGGTGCGCTTGTTCGTATACGGCGACAGGAACTGCGCTATGGGGATAGAGTGCCCGAAATGGAGCATGACCCCGTCAAAGCCAGACGCCTTGAGGGTCAGGGCCGCTTCGATATATTCGTTTTTAAACCATTCCATCTTGTCCCTGGGAATCTCCCGGCCCAGAACCGGGTCGCCCATAATGGAGCAGCCGTCGGAGACGGTATAGCCGTCCGGGAAGATGCCGATAAGCTCCATGGTGCATTTGGCCCCATAGAGATGAATCCGTCCGGCCAGGTCGCAGAGCCGGTTCGTATGATTCGGCACCTTTAAATCCCAGGAGCAGTGCTTGCCGTCGTCATGGCCGCCGCCAATGCTGGCCCCGGCGCAGGTGACAAGCCCCGCCCCGGCGGCGGCACGGCGTTCAAAAAAGCGGATAGCCTCCTCGGTGGGATAGGGCTGGCCGCTGGAGGAGGTATGTATGGTACTGGGCGCAGAGATGATGCGGTTTTTCAGCACCGCTCCCGCCACCCGAATGGGGGAAAATACATGGGAATATGGTTTCATGGTTGCCGCTCCTTTGGTCTTTTTCCACATTGCGGAGGGCCGGTGAAGGCCCTCCGCAACATGAAAGGAATTGAAAAATATGAAGAAATGTATGAAGACTTTTTACATTATCTCCCGCTCTGTTATTCCCTCTCATTGCGGGAAGCTGTCAGACAACTCCCCGCAACAGAAAGGAACACTGGAGGGGAACATATGAAGATATGTTAGGATATACTGTCTCAGGCAGGGATGATTACAATGTCGCCCTCGTAGGTTTCGCCGGGGATAATCTCGGTCTCCACGCCGTCCACGGTCATGGTGCCGTTGATGACGCAGTCCTCGCCCACGATGAGCATGGTCAGATAGCTCTCGCCAGTGACGAACCAGGTAGTGCCGTTGGTCAGCTCAACGATAACGCCGTTGTCAACAGCCTCGCAGGCCACGTCCGTGAAGTCGGACAGCAGGTAGTGCCAGCTCACATCGGTCTCATCCCAGCCGTTCTCCTCGAACCACTCCTCGTCCGCGTACTCGTCCCACCAGTCGGGGGAGGCGATCACGCCGATTTCCTCGCCGTCGTCGTTCACATAGGTGTAGGTGTAATCGCTGTGATAGGCGTGGGAGGCGGAGATGGTGCCAGTGTAAGTGCCGATGTTGTCAAGAATGACATACATATTCATGACAGCCGCGCTGTTGTTATAGGCAGTGTTGCTGCCGGAGGAGTTATACATATCGCCGGTCAGCTCCTCCATGTTGGAGAAAGTAGCGGTAACAAGGTGGTCGCCATTGCTCTCGCTGGTGGAGGTGGTCAGGTCGTTCATCTCCTCCAGGGTGCGGGTGCGCTCGCGGGTGTCCTCGTTATTGACGGTCAGTTCCTCATAGCTTACGTTGAACACATTGCCGCTTACACGGTCGTCCGTGCTCTGTCCGGGGTCGTCGCAGTCGGCAACCTGGAGAATCACATTGCTGCCGGATACCAGGGTGGCGTCGTCCACAAAGATATTCACAGGATAGCCCTTGATGACCATGGTGGAGCCGCCGGTGTAGAACTCGGTACCGTCGTTGATGATGATGGTGCCGACAGAATCATAGTTGGAGGCGCGCATATCGTCATAGGACATGATGCCGATGCGCTCGGAATAGACCACAGTGTTCTTGGCCTCGTAGCCTTCCTCGGCCAGAACTTCCTCCAGGGCATAAATCTCATAGCCCTCATTGTCCTTCAGGAAGGCGCTGTTCGCGCTCTCCAGGGTGGACACGATGCTGGTCAGGCTCTCCTCGGAGCTGCTTGTATAGACAACCGTGGGGCCTTCGTTGGCCAGGATGCAGGCATAGGTGGGGGTGTAGATCGTGGAACCGGCAAATACGCCCAGCATATCGCCGATGATCAGCGTGCCATAGCCAGAGGGTTCGCCGTCGCTGGTGGTAATAACGTTATCCTTGTAGTCGTCCTCATAGAAATCGAAGTTCTCGATCTGCTCCTCAGTAGGCCCTTCCTCCAGGTCAACGGACAGGCCGCCGGTGATGGCCGCCGTGCTGTTGATGAAGATCAGATTCGCACTGGTGGAGCAACCGTCGAAGCTGAGAACTCCCCACTTCTCCGCCATAATAGTGCTGTTATAATAAGTGGTGGTGCCGTTGGTCAGCAGGTTAGTGCCGCGGGCGTTGCCGTCCAGGCCCAGCACCCAGGGAACGGCGATCATGTTGTTGGTATCGGATGTGCCTACATAACCCTCCACCGGCTCACCGTCATGGGTGGCAAAGGTAGAGTTCTTGATAAGAACCTTGGCGGTGCCGTCGATGACCAGGGATGTGCGAACCACGCCGCTGTTGTCGATGGTCACGTTGTCGATCGTCACCTCCGCGTCCCCGGCGGCAAAGATAGCCGCGCCGAAGCCCTGGAAGTCGCTGCCGCCGTTGCCGGTCAGGTTGAACGTAGTGTCAGTAATGGTGTAGGAACCGCCGGTTATGATGACGCCGTTGAAGTTCTCACCTTCGGAGGTGATGGAACCGCCGGTCAGGCCCTCATCGTCATATTCGCCGTCCACAATGGCCTCGGTGACGCTGTAATCCTCGTTGATACCGTCCTCGTCCACATACAGAGCGGTACGGTAAGCCTTTGTATAGTTGCCAACGGTGAACCGCTCAGTGGTGACAAGAACACCGCCTTCGGGAATCTCATCCCCTTCCTCATAGTCCATCTCCACGCCGTCCACCACAAGGGTCGTCAGGGGCGTGGTGTCTACTTCCACCTCGCCGGACGCTTCGCCAGACGCAGATGCTTCGCCGGACGCGGACGCCTCGCCAGACGCCTCGCTGGAGGCGAAGGCTGTCATGCTCAGACTGAGCATCAGGCAAAGGGCCATTAACAGGGCCAATGCTTTACGCAGTTGCTTCATGGATATTTCCTCCTAAAAAAGATTTGTCATATCGCTGACATGGAACTGCTTTCAGCATAGCAGGCGAAGCTGAAAAAAACCTTAAAACGGCAAAAATTTCTTTTTTGATTTCAAGTTGCCGAAATTCCTAAAGCATGGTATTGTTATTGTAAAGTCAAGAAAAGAGGTGATATGTACGCGCATACTTATCATTGAAGACGAGGAACGGATGGCCCGGACGGTGCAAAATCTGCTGGTGAAGCACGGCTATTCTGCGGACATCGCCTTTGACGGAGAGATGGGTCTGGATTACGTTCTGACTGGCTCCTATGACCTGGTGATACTGGACATCATGCTCCCGCGGCTGAACGGCTATCAGGTGCTGGAGGCTGTGCGCCGCCATGGACTTCAGACCCCTGTGCTGATGCTCTCCGCCCGCTCGGACGTGGAGGATCGCATCGAAGGGCTGGACAAAGGGGCGGACTATTACCTGGCAAAGCCCTTTTCTTCCGGGGAGCTGCTGGCCTGCCTTCGGGCGCTGCTGCGCCGCCCCAAGGAGATAAGCTCCTCGCAGCTCACCTATGGGGACATTGTGCTGGACACGGACAGCGGCAGGCTCTCCAAGGGGGATAAGTCCGTCATGCTCAACAAAAAAGAGCGGGACGTTCTGCGTCTGCTCATGCAAAAGGAGGGGCAGCCTGTCAGCCGGGATGCGCTATTTTCAAACGTATGGGGCATCGACAGCGGCGCGGAAAGCAATGTGGTGGAGGCGTATATGAGCTTTCTGCGGAAAAAGCTGGCCTTTGTGCAGTCTGATTTACGCATTACCAGCCTCCGACGCATCGGCTACTGCCTGTCCATGGAGGAATCGTCGCCATGAGCGTAACAAAAAAGCTGCGGGTGAAATTCGTAGCCGTGTTTATGATTTCCATGCTGGTGTTCGCCGTGGCCCTGAGCGCCGTTATATACTATGAACACAGGGCCGAGCTGGAACGGGACTGCATGGTGTATCTGCTGAACATCAATAACTATGTGAACACGGCGGACGTGCGCCCGGCAGAGCAGGAATTTGCCTCCTATCCCCCCTATTTCGTGTTGGAAATTACGGATTATGGCGAGGAGGCGGAGATTACCCTGGGGGATTTTTTCCTGGCCGACCAGGGCCTGACGGCGGAATCGCTCATGGACATCATGTCCACCCAGGTGGAGGAAACCGGCATTTTAAGCGATTATAACGTCCGTTACTACAACGGCGTCCGACAGAGCGGCACCCACCGCATTTCATTTATCGACATTGACTATATCACCAACGAGCTGAACAGCCTCCTGCTGCACATTGTTTTGTTCGTCATTCCCAGCCTGGGCGTGTTGTTTCTTCTGTCGCTGCTGCTGTCCTGGTGGTTTGCCAAGCCCGCCAAGGACGCCATGGAGGATCAGCGCCGGTTCATCTCCTCCGCCTCTCATGAGCTGAAAACGCCTATTTCCATTATCACCACCAATATGGATCTCCTCTCCGAGGTGGAGGACATCAGCGACCCCAACTATGAGTTTTGCTGCGACAACATCCGCCATGAGTGCGACCGCATGAGCGGCCTGGTGGGGGCCATGCTGTGGCTGGCCCTGCCCGGCAGCCGGGACAAGCACGAGAACGCCGCCACGGTGGATTTCTCCCAGCTTTTGGAGCAGGAGGCCCTGCGCTTTGAGGTGATGGCCTTCGACCAGAAGCTGGCCCTGGAGGTGGACTGCGCCCCCGGCCTGACCGTCAAGGGTGATGAAACGCAGGTAACGCGGGTCATCGACGTTCTGGTGGAAAACGCCTTAAAATACTGCGACCCCGACGGCGGCATAAAAATAACGGCGGCCCCTTCCGGCAGCCGCCGCGTAATCTTCACCGTGGCCAGCACCGGCCAGGAAATCCCCAGGGAGGTGCGGGACAGCATTTTTAAGCCCTTCTATCAAATCGACAGCACCCGCCACGGCGCCGGCCTGGGCCTCTCCATCGCCCAGGAAATCGTCTCCTCCATGCACGGCTCCATAAAGCTGGAATACCGGGACGGGCAGAATTGCTTCGTGGTGGAGATGTAATGGCAAACCGACTTTCCGATACTGGACGTAGCCCAAAAAGGCTCTCCGTCCGCATTACCATATCCGACCATATCACTGCAATATTTCTCACCACAGTTTCGATGCAGAAACAATATGGTCAGCGATAATTGAAAACATATTCAGCATTACTATGATTGAATGAAAAATACACTTGCAGTGAAGCTTCATCAGAATCCGCAATTTCCGCCGGTATCGAAAACAGCAAATGCATATAAGTGGTCTCATTCGGCGCAAGACTAACGGAAGCGGCCATCACGATAAATTTAAGGCTGTCTCTGGCCTCATTTTCAAACGCCAGTGCTCCAGAATATGTGGTCTCTCCGCCACTGACAAGACCTGCCAGCATATCTCCATCCGAAGAAAAGAAGCTTGTACCCACCGTAAATTCTTCCTCTGACGTATTTTTGTAGCAAATACAGATGTCTATATATTTCTCACCATCATCCGCTTTTGCATAAGTGGTTCCGATCGGCATTGCTGCATAGACCTTTTCAGAAATATTCGCATAGACAATATACGCTTCATAGATGCCTTCCTCTTTCATGAGATCCCCTATTGAGACATCCCCGCCGGATATCTCCGTATAGCTTTCAACTGCGCCATTTGTCACCAAATCACCTGCGTCTGTCGGATTGTTGACCATATACATATAATTGTTTCCTTCAATACTAAAAAACATCTGCAATGCCCTGCCGTTTGTTTCATATTCATCTGATATGCCAAACACAAGATGAATGTACGCAGTTTCCTGTGACGCAACCATGTCCGAAGATGTAAGCCCTGAACGTTGATCCTTCTCCAAGAAGAACTGGGCAAATTCCCGCTCCGTCCATCCACACAGAAGCGCTGCACTCATCACATCAGATACGTTTGCTTCCAGGTCACTCAAATTGGTATACGCAATACACACATCCACATAGACTTCACCATCCTTTGCCTGCAAATAAGAATATCCACCATCTTCTGGGATAACGGTGGGAACCACCTTATCCGTAATCAATGCGTATTCTATGACAACCTCTGCGATTCCATCAATTCTTACTGCCTGATCCTGTAAAACCACCTCATAGTTTCGATCCGCTTCTGCAATCGTTACTGCACTCGTCGCTACAGGAACTCCATCAGCAGACGAGGTCTGGGATTTTGTTTCTTCTTCTGTTTTCGGTTCTGTCTCCGACAATGTTTCTGATTCCAACTGTGTCTCTATTGCCTCGCTATCTGCGGAATCGGAAACAGCCTCATCCAAAATGGATGCCGAATCACTTGCGAATTCTGGTGAACTATCGCCTGCTTCCTGATTACTACATGCCACACTGGTAAATGCCAGGCTAAACGCAAGCACTGTGATAATTAATTTCTTCATTTTCTGCTTCATTTTAAATTTCACTTCTCCTATATAATTTTTGCGGTTATTCATGGCAGGTAATCTTAAATATATTACATATACTACAATAATGTAAAACCCTCTGTCAAGCAGACAATGAAAAAACGAAAAAGCTGGCAGCCTGGGTGTGAAATTCGCCCAGCTTTTCTCCTTTTTTGCTCTTTGCAAGCTTAGAACAACAGCTCCGGCTTGAACGGTGCTGCTGTTCTTTGACAGACTAACAAGCGCCGGGGAAATCCCGGCGCTTGGTTGATATTTGCAGTTTTTTACTGATCCGCGCCGAACTCGGCCTTGTAGGCTTCGGCCAGCTTTTCGGGCCAGTCGGAGGTGGCTTCCAAGATGCCGGTGAAGAAGCGGAGGGTCTTCGGCTCATGGATGAAGCGCAGGCCGCCGATCAGGTCGCGGTGGTCGTACAGCCACTCTACGCGGTCGATGACATACTCGGTCTGGGAGAGGGTGAACACACGCCGGGGGAAAGCCAGGCGGAGCAGCTCCATGGAGGCGAAGCGCTCGCTGCCATCGGCGTTGCGCTCCTCAGACAGGGTGCCGCGCTCCATGCCGCGGATGCCGCCGGCGATATACATAGCCGCCGCCAGAGCGCCGGCGGGGTATTCCTGCTGGGGGATGTGAGCGCAGAACTCCATGGCATTCAGATGGGCGCCTAGGCCGCCGCCGGGGGTGATAACAGGCACGCCGTACTCGTCCAGCTTGCGGACGCAGTAATCCACAAACTGAGGCCCCTGGGAGATAACGTCCATATCCATGGATTCGTCAAAGCCGACGGTCATGGCCTCCATCTCCTTGACGGACATACCGCCGTAGGTCAAAAAGCCCTCGAACATGGGAACCAGATCCTCCATGGAGTGATACATGGCCTCATCCCGCACCAGGATGCCGCCGCCGCGGGCAAAGCCGAACTTCCGGCCGGAGAAGTAGATGATGTCGAACAGATCCGCGATCATGCGGGTCAGCTCCCGGATGGACTTGTCCTCCATGCCCGCCTCACGTTTTTTGATGAAATACAGGTTATCCTGGAGCAGAGAGGCGTCCATGACGGTGATGATGCCGTACTTCTTCGCGATGTCCGTAGCAGCCTTCATGTTGGCGTAGGAAACGGGCTGACCGCCGATCAGGTTGGTGCCGGACTCGATGCGGATGAAGGGGACGTTTTCGGGGGTCTCCTTCTTAATGCAGGCCTCCAGGGCCTCCAGGTCAATGTCGCCCTTGAAGGGGAGATCGCTCTTGGGTTCCAGGCCCTCCTGCTTCACAAGCTCCTCCACGCGACCACCGACGCGGGTGATGTGAGCCTTGGCGGTGGTGAAGTGGTAGTTCATAATAACGCAGTTGCCCGGCTTTACAAACCGCTCGGTCAGGATATTCTCGCAGGCACGGCCCTGGTGGGCGGGGAGCAGATAGTGAATGCCAAAGATCTCCTCCAGCTTTTTCTGCATACGGTAGAAGGTCTCGCTTCCGGCATAGGCGTCGTCGGCCCGGAGCATGGCGGACTGCATATTGTCGCTCATGGCGTTCACGCCGGAGTCAGTCAGCATATCCATAAAGATGTCGCCGTTATGGAGCTGGAAGGTGTTATAGCCCGCGTCCTTGATGCGCTTTACCCGCTCGTCCACCGGCAGCAGGGTGAGCTGCTGGACGATTTTGACCTTGTGCATCTCCATGGGGATAGGCTCGTGGTTGTAAAATTTGATCTCAGGCATATTATTTCTCCTTATAATATTTGTCTTACGTTTGAAATAGGATTTAAAGCCCTAAAGCTTTAAAGAACCCTAGAACATTATAAGCCTATTTCTTCTACAGCACAAGTTATTTTTTACAAAAAAACGAAATTTGGCTCCAGCAAAACAGTTGTTTTGCTGGAGCCAAAGCCTGTCCCTTGAAAACAAACGTTGTAATAAGGCTACGGTATCAGGCGACCGCCGGCACAGGCCTTGCATTGCATACAAGGTCATCGCCCTCCACGTCCACCACCAGGGTGGAACCGGCGGCCAGGTCGCCGGAGAGGATTTTCTTCGCGATCAGGGTCTCCGCCTGGCTTTGGAGGTAGCGCTTCAAAGGCCGCGCTCCATAGACCGGGTCATAGCCGTGGTCGATGATGTAGGTGCAGGCCGCCGGGGTGAACTCCAGGCCAAGCTGCCGCTCCTCCAGCCGCTGACGGAGGGACTGGGTGAGGATGGTGATGATGCCGGTCAGGTTCTCCTTGGTCAGGGGCTTGAAGAATATGGTCTCGTCCAGCCGGTTCAAAAACTCCGGGCGGAAGGTGCTTCGCAGCTCCTGCTCCACGGCGGCGCGGGCGTCAGGGGTGATGTCCCCGTTTTCGTCGATGCCGTCCAGCAGGTAGGGGCTGCCCAGGTTGGAGGTCAGGATGATGATGGTGTTTTTGAAATCCACCGTCCGGCCCTGGCTGTCCGTGATGCGGCCATCGTCCAGGATTTGCAGGAGGATGTTGAACACGTCCGGGTGGGCCTTCTCCACCTCGTCGAACAGCACCACGGAATAGGGCTTCCGGCGGACGGCCTCGGTGAGCTGTCCTCCCTCGTCATAGCCCACATAGCCCGGAGGCGCGCCGATCAGCCGGGAGACGGAGAATTTTTCCATGTACTCCGTCATGTCGATGCGCACCATGCTGCGCTCGTCGTCGAACAGGGCCTGGGCAAGGCTCTTGGCAAGCTCTGTTTTGCCGACGCCCGTGGGCCCCAGAAACAGGAAGGAGCCGATGGGTCGGTTGGGGTCGGAGATACCGGCGCGGGAGCGCAAAATCGCCTCGGTAACAAGGCGCACCGCCTCGTCCTGGCCGATGACCCGCTGGTGGAGAATATCCTCCATGTGCAGGAGCTTCTCCCGCTCCCCCTCCATCAGCTTCGCCACGGGGATGCCCGTCCAGCGGGCCACGATGCCAGCGATCTCCTCCTCCGTCACCGTGTCGTGAACCAGGGTATCCTTCTTGCCGGAGGCGTTTTCCGCCTCCTCCAGCCGCTTTTGCAGGGCAGGGAGGGTCTCATAGCGAAGCCTTGCGGCGGTCTCATACTCATAAGCCTGCTGCGCCCGCTCGATGTCGGCGGTACATTTTTCAATCTCCGCCTTCACGGTCTTGACCGCGTCCACGTCCGCCTTTTCCGCCTCCCAGCGGGCCTTCATGGCGTTAAATTCCTCTTTGTTGGCGGCAAGCTCCACCCGCAGCTTTTGCAGCCTGTCCTGGCTCAGTTTGTCCGTCTCCTTTTTCAGGGCCATCTCCTCGATCTCCTGCTGCATAATCCGGCGGCGGATGTCGTCCAGCTCCGCAGGCATGGAGTCTATCTCCGTGCGAATCAGGGCGCAGGCTTCGTCCACCAGGTCGATGGCCTTGTCCGGCAGGAAACGGTCTGTAATATAGCGGTCAGAGAGGGTGGCCGCCGCCACCAGGGCGGAATCGTGGATGCGGACGCCGTGGAATATCTCATACCGCTCCTTGAGGCCCCGGAGGATGGAGATGGTGTCCTCCACCGTCGGCTCATCCACCTGCACCGGCTGGAACCGGCGCTCCAGGGCGGCGTCCTTCTCGATATACTTGCGGTACTCGTCCAGGGTGGTAGCGCCGATGCAGTGGAGCTGACCACGGGCCAGCATGGGCTTCAGGAGGTTTCCCGCATCCATGCTCCCCTCGGTCTTGCCCGCGCCCACGATGGTGTGAAGCTCGTCGATAAAGAGGATGATTTTCCCCTCACTCTTGGAAATTTCTTCCAAAACCGCTTTCAGCCGCTCCTCGAACTCGCCCCGGTATTTGGCTCCGGCCACCAGCGCCCCCATATCCAGGGAGAAGATGGTCTTGTCCTTCAGGCCCTCCGGCACGTCCCCCCGGACGATGCGCTGGGCCAGGCCCTCCGCGATAGCGGTTTTGCCGACCCCCGGCTCCCCGATGAGGACGGGGTTATTTTTCGTCTTGCGGGAGAGGATGCGGATGACGTTGCGAATCTCGTTGTCCCGGCCAATGACCGGGTCAAGCTCGTTGTTTCTAGCCCGCTGCACCAGGTCGGTGCCATATTTTTGCAGGGCGTCGTAGGTGTCCTCCGGGTTATCGGTGGTGACGTGGCCGGTCTTGACCTTGGCAAGCTCCGCGGTGAACCCGTCGCGGGTCACGTTCTGCTCCCGGAATATGGCGCTGATGGCCTTGGTGGGATGGGCGAAAATGCCCAGCATGAGATGCTCCACGGAGACATACTCGTCCTTGAGCTTTCCCGCAATCTTCTGGGCAAAGTCGATGACTTTGCCGAACTCGTTGGAGGGGTAGACCTCCTGACTGCCCTGCACCTTTGGCAGGCGGCTGATTTCCCCGTCCAGGGCGGACAGCATTTTATCGCAGTCCGCGCCCATGCGCCCCAGCAGGGTGGGAATTAGGCCCCCGTCCGCGTCTACCAGAGCATAGAGCAAATGCTCCGGGGTGACGTATTGGTTATCGTTCTCCCTGGCCATAGCGGTGGCGCTGTTGATGGTTTCAATGGTCTTTTGTGTCAGCTTGTCGCTGTTCATGGGATCACTTCCCTTTTATAAAAATAGTAGTAATAAGGCTTGGCGTGTATCAAAGAATTGTGTTGCCTTCATGTAACCAGCGGAGATACTCGTTATATACCTCCTGGCCAGTCATGGTGCGGGCCAGATACCCCTTCATCAGCCGGTCGAACAGCCGCACATAGGCGCTGATGGCCCCGGCGATGTCCCCGGTGGTGTAATTCCGCCCGGCGGCCAAAGAAATGGTGCGGGTGAACCGTCCGGCGTACAGGGCGTATTCAATGGGCTGCCGCAAGTAGGGGGCCACCAGCTCATCCTCCACCTGCTTCCACAGGCGGAAAAAGTCAGCCATGGCGTCCAGCAACTCCTGACTCTGGGTGCGGAACACCACGGACAGCTCCCCCAGGGCGCTCTCCCAGTTCCGATACAGCTCCACGGAATACTTTACCGTGGGCCGATAGCGGTATTGCAGGCTGGACTTCACGCTGATGGAGTTTGCGTTGGGCGTCACAAACGGCACCAGCTCCCGGTCGGAAACCAGCAGCTCCCCTATCTGGCGGAAGATGTCCTGTATCTGCCGCTCCGGGGTCTCCATGTCCACATATTCCGCCAGGATCTGATTCACCAGCGCTGAACGATTCGTCCCCAGCCGGTGCGCCATCTCATCCACGGCCCGGACAACGTCGTCTGAAAGCATCAGGCTGTATAAGGTCTTTTTCATGTCGTCTCTCACCTCATGTATATATTATCACAGTATATTTAATTCGTCAAGCGATTTATATAAAATTGTAATACAAATTTCGATGCCTTTGAAAATAAAAACGTCCCTCGACCAGCGCAGTTCGGTCAAGAGACGCTCCTGTTCGGTTTTATACATATGCCGTTACATTCGGCGGCGGCGACTGAACATTTTTGCCAGGCCGCCCTCTGCCGTTTCTCTGAAGCGCTGATTCATGCTGACGCCGGTCTCATACATAGTTTTGACAACCATGTCAAAGGAAATACGCTGTGTATCATGAAGGTAATAGGCAAGATTACACGCGCTGATGGCGCGCATGGCCGCCACAGCGTTGCGCTCGATGCACGGAACCTGCACAAGGCCGCAGATCGGGTCGCAGGTCAGGCCGAGATGATGCTCCATGGCGATCTCCGCCGCATACTGGATCTGGTGCATATTCAGGCCCATCAGGTGCGCCGCAGCGGCGGCGGCCATGGAGCAGGCGGTACCGACCTCCGCCTGGCAGCCGCATTCCGCGCCGGATATGGAGGCGTTTTGCTTGACAAGATTTCCAAACAGCCCCGCGACACCCAGGGCACGGACAGTCTGCCCGTCCGTCAGTCCATATCGATCCTGCATATAGCGCAGAACCGCAGGCAGAATACCGCAGGCCCCGCAGGTCGGCGCGGTCACTATCGTTCCGCAGTCGGCGTTTTGCTCGCAAACAGCGAAGGCATACGCAGAAACAAGGCGCACCTGCTGCAGCTCCGGGGACTCATCGGGCGCCGGTTCCTCGTTGAGCAGCTTTGCCTTCCGCGCCACGTTTAACCCGCCGGGCAGGATGCCCTCGGCAGCCAGGCCCTCGCGGATGGAACAATTCATCGCCTCCCAGATTTCCGCAAGAAAGGCCCATATCTCCGTTCCCTCGTTGGCCTCCACGTATTCATCCAGAGAGCAGTTCCACAGGCGGCACTGCTGCTCCACTTCGGCATAGGAATTTTCGGGATAAATCTCCTCGTCTGCCTCCGGCAGGGGTTCGCCGGGAATCCGAATGTCTCCTCCGCCGATGGATTCGGCCCACATCTGTCCCAGACGCGTCTCATCCTGCCACGCCTCAAACAGCAGCGTGTTCGGATGCTGAACCCCCTCCGGCCTGTCCTCCCGAAAGATCACCTCTGTTTCCGCCGGAGAAAAAACCTCTCGCAGAACCCGATCGGTGCCATGGCCGCGCCCCGTTTTGCTGAGCGATCCAAACAGCGACACTGTGAATCGGTCAGCGGCGGGGTATCGTGCCAGAAATATCTTCGCCGCAGATTCCGGCCCTATAGTGTGGGAGCTGGACGGCCCCCTGCCAATTTTATAAATTTTGCGAATGGACTGCATAATTTCTCCCCCCACAAACAGCGCACAGCGCCGACCTCTCTGTTGGTTTATTCCTTCTATTCCTATCATACAAAAATCGCGCCGATATTTCAAGCCGTTCAAGCCGCAAATGCCAGCTTTACAAATCCCACTAATAAACGGGGACTGTATCATTGATACCCTCAATCTCTTTACCGCACCGTGCGCTCCTTAATGGGAACATAGTCAAAATCAAATTTGAGGCATTTCGGCCCTGTGAAGATGTGGTTATGCGGCGGGACGAAATTTCGGCATTTTGACGGACTTGACTTTTTTCCGGGAGGGCGATAAAATATAATAAACAAGGGAAGATGACAAGGTGGTGCAGTTGTGTCCACCACTTTTGGCTGTTCCCGCAATATCAATTTTTGCGTGTAGCGTTAAGCGTAAGTCCGGCTTTTCCGCTGCACGTTATTTTTTTGCAGTTTTTAAGGAGGCACGAAAACCTTGAACCAGAAATCCAACAGCTTTTTGGAGACGGAGGGCCTGGGCAGCCTGATGCGGAAATACTCCGTCCCCTGCGTCATCTCCCTGGTGGTGGCGGCGCTTTATAATATCGTTGACCAGATATTCATCGCCAACGCCAGCTACCTCGGCTCCGCCGGCAACGCAGCCAATACGGTGGTCTATCCCCTTACAGTGGTGGCCCTTGCCATCGCCGTGATGATTGGCGACGGCTGCTGCTCCTTTATGAGCATATGTCTGGGGGCCAATCAAAAGGAAAACGCCCATCGGAGCATTGGAAACGCCGTGATACTGGCCATCGCCGCCAGCGTGGTGGTCACGGCGGTATACCTGATTTTTGCAAACCCCATTCTGACCCTGTTCGGCGGGCGGGTAAATGAGGAGACCTTCGCCAATGCCCAGGAATATTTCTTCTGGATAACCGTGGGCATCCCCTTCTATATGTTTGGCCAGGCCATGAACCCCATCATTCGTTCGGACGGCAGCCCAAAATTCGCCATGGCCTCCACCCTGGCGGGCGCCTTCACCAATATCATCCTTGACCCCATTTTCATCTTTGTTTTCAAGTGGGGCATGATGGGCGCGGCGGTGGCAACCGTGCTGGGCCAGGTGCTGACGGCAGGGCTGTCCATCTGGTATCTGTTCCATTTGAAGTCTGTGAAGCTGGAAAAGAGCAGCTTCCGCCTGTCCTGGGCGCTGATACGCAAGTTCGTTCCCCTGGGCTTCACCAGCTTTTTGAGCCAGGTCTCCATCGTGCTGTCCATGGCGGCTGTGAACCGCATGATCGTCAAATACAGCGCTATGGACGCTGTTTTCAGCCTGACAGAGTATGCCCAGATCCCCATGGCGGTGGTGGGCATTGTGATGAAATTCTTCCAGATCGTCATCTCCATCTCCGTGGGTGTGTCCGCCGGCTGCATCCCTGTTGTGGGCTATAACATCGGCGCTGGCCGGAAGGACAGAGCCAAGGGCCTTTGCACCCGTATGCTGATATGCGAGGCTATCGTCGGCGCGGTGGGCCTTCTGATTGTGGAGTGCTTCCCCCGGCAGCTTATCGCCATCTTCGGCGCGGCCCAGGAGAGTGCCTATTACACAGAATTTGCTATAAAGAGCTTCCGCACCTACCTTTGCATGATGATCTTTGCCACCGTGAACAAGGGTACGTTCATCTATTTGCAGGCGTTGGGCAAGGCCGTGACCTCCACCCTGCTGTCCCTGGTGCGTGAGGTACTGTTCGGCGTAGGCTTCGCCCTGCTGCTGCCCGCGTTCTTTGGTCTGGACGGGGTGCTGTATTCCATGCCCGTTTCCGACCTGCTGACGGCTGTCATATCCTGCATTGTGCTGATAAGCACCTATAAGTATTTAAATACACCTTCCTCTCCCATGCCGGAGCAAAAGCCCGGCGAAGCATAAGCGCAGACAAATTTATCCATAATATTTGTTTATAATATACAATTTTATTTTTAATATTCCATCTAAATTTGCCGTTTCTATAGAAACGGCAATTAGGGGCTTGACAAAAGCACAATATATGGAGTAACCTTTTTTCAACAATTCCATATTGCATCATCCCGGTCATGACCGGGACATGATAGAGGCGCAATGTCCATTAGTACCGTATTCCCATTGACGAAAGCAGGCTTTCGGGTGCGGGAAAGGGGCCGTTGCCGAAGCGGAAACGTCACCTGCGGCGTTTTTTGCTGGGCCGTCGGAGAATATCCGCCGGACTGTCACACTTGTGGAGCGCTATCATTGGCAAACGGCCCGTTTAAGCGGGTCGGGAAAAAAGGGTATTTAACAGCCATGAATGTTCCACCAGGAGCGTTCATGGCTTTTCGTTTTGTGCGCTCCGCCTGCGGTAAAAAATCAGGAAGCCCGCTCCCTGTTTTTTACCTGAAATCATCATCCAATTTGAGGAGGAAAAACACATGACACGAACCCATCACACCACCAGACGGCTGGCCGCCACACTGCTGGCCATTGTAATGCTGCTGTCCATTCTGGTGCTGCCCGCCTCTGCCTCTGGGGAGAGCGAACCGTCTCTGACCCTGTCAGCGGACGCCATCGCCCTTTCCGAAACCGGCGAGAGCATCACCGCCACCCTGACCATCCCGGCCTCCGCTGCAGATGGAGACGCACAGGAATGGGCAGAGAGCCTGACCTGGAGCCTGACAAGAGACGAGAGCTTCCAGGACGAGGAGCTTTACCCCTATTACTACACCGGCGATGAGCTGGCGAACTGGACGACCTGGGGTACGGACGGCACCGACGGAGAGGCTTACTTCTCCATCACCGAGCCGACCATTACCGTGGAAGGCAGCACCGTCACCGTTGAGCTGACCTTCACCACAGAAAATCCCTTTACAGCCACGGAGGACGGGGAGAACGCCCTGCAAATCACCGGCTATGTCACGAATCGGAACGTCTATGAATGTTTCATCGGAGACTACACCCTGGCCGTCTCCGACGGAGAAGAGACCCTGGCTGAGGCCACCGTCACCGTGAACATCTATGAGAGCTATCTGACCTACGCCGAGATTATCGACGAGCTGCTGGAGATCCAGGCCCTGGCCCAGGAGAACGGACGCTATTTTGAGATCACCGTCTACGGCGAGAGCGAGGGCGGCTATCCCCTCTACTACGTCACCCTCTCTGACAGCGAGGATTCCATCACCCAGTTCCAGGAGATGAACGAGCTGGCCATGACAGACCCCGAATCTCTTCAGAACTCCATATCCGACGGTCTTCTGAACGGCGAGGACTACCGTGTTCCTTTCCTGATTAACAACGTCCACCCCGATGAAAACCCCGGTGTGGACGCCCAGATAAACCTGCTGCGTGAGCTTGCCACCGAAGACGCTATCACCTACAACACCCTGACCGGCCTTGTGAGCGGCGAGGAGGTAGACACCTCCCTGTTCGATGAGCAGGTGGCCTCCATCGAGGGCTTCACCGGCCTTGGTTCCCGCAAGATAAGCGGCAGCGAGGAAAACGGCAACAACGACGGTGTCACCGATGCCAGCGAGTATTACACCATCAGCGACGATCTGACCATCGACGTGGAGGAGCTGCTAGACAACATCATCCTGATCGTTGTTCCCAACGAGAACCCGGATGGCCGGACGTACAACACTCGCCGCAACGCCAACGGCTTTGACCTGAACCGTGACGCCTCCAACCAGACCCAGGCGGAGACCTATTATCTCTATCAGGTGGTCAGCTCCTGGAACCCCGTTGTATTCGCGGAGCTGCACGGCTACATGGAAGAGTTCCTGGTGGAACCCTGCACCCCGCCCCACGAGCCGAACCTGGAATATGACCTTCTGGTGGATAACTTCCTCCGGGGCGCGGAGGCCTTCGGCTCGGCTGCTCTGGCCACCATGTCCGCCCAGGAGGACTATGACATGAAGTTCCAGTCCTACTACACGCCCCTGCGGGACGATTACACTGAGGGCGAGGGCTGGTCCGCCTGGGACGACCTCTGCACCAACTACGGCCCCAGCTACGCCATGCTCAACTGCGGATCCCTTGGCTACACCATCGAGACCCCTTCCAGCAACGAAGCCTGCACCCGGCTGCTGGAGTGCGGTATGTACGGCCTGCTGGCCTATGTGATGGAGTACAAGGACGACATCTATCTCAACCAGCTTGAGTTCTTCCGCCGGGGCATTGAAAACGAGGATCACGCAGAGGACATGGAGTCCTGGTATGTCAGCATGGACAACGAAATCCTGGAATCCGGAACCTGGCGCGTGGCCTATGAGGAGACCGGCAACTTCTTCCCCGAATACTATGTTATCCCCGTGGACGCGGACAGCCAGCGCGACCCTGCCGACGCCTGGGAAATGGCTGACTTCCTGACCCGCAACGGGGTAGAGGTTCGCCAGCTCACCGAGGACGTGACTGTTGACGGCGTCACCTACCTGGCCGGTTCCCTGGTGGTGGATATGTACCAGGCCAAGCGGAATTATGCGAACACCGTCCTTTGGGAGGGCGCGGACGCCTCCAGCTCCGGCTTCCCGGATCTGTATTCCGAATCCGTCTCCAACTTCCCGGAAATGCGGGGCTTCGACTGCATTGCCATCACGGAGGTGGGTGCCTTCGAGGGCGCGCTGTCCGATGTGCTGACGGAGTTTGACGGCGCAAGTCAGCTCTCCGGCCAGGGTACGGCGGTCATTCTCTCCAACAACGGCACGGAGGCCGTGCGAGCTGTGAACGACCTGCTGTCCCAGGGCGTTACCGTGGGCATGATTACCGACGGCGACTACACCGGCGACTTCCTTATCAGCGAAGCAGCTTATGAATCCGTCTGCGACAGCTACACCCTGGTAGGCACCAGCGTCACCGAGCTTCCCACCGCCTACGCCATCAGCCAGCCCACCGTATATCTGGCGGGTCGCTATGACGACTTCTCCGGCTACGCCGTTACTGAGGGCTATTACGCCCAGTGGTTCAGCGAGGGCTATGGATTCATTAATTACCGCAACGTGTATCAGAACGGCACCTCCAATCAGGATGTGTTCGCCTTCGAGACACAGCTTGGCTTCACCATCACCTCCGACCCGGAGGAGGCTGACGTGATCATCGGCTCCGTGAGCCTTGGCCAGGGCGAGACCGGCGAGGCCGCCACAGAGGCGGTACTCAGCGGCACCCCGTATATCGCCATGGGTTCCTCTCCCCTCTCCTACATCAGCGAAAATCTGCTGACCGACATGGAGTTTACCACTCTCGGCATGGAAGCCCTGCACACCGTCACATATCCCAGCTACAGCCTGATTACCGCAAGCCAGGCGGCAGATGAGGATTATATCATCTACACCTATAACTGCGGCGTCATCACCACCCTGCCGGAGGGAGCGGAGGTTCTGATCCAGGCCGCCGAGGAGGACTCCTTCATCGCCGGCTGCTGCCTGAACGAGGAGGGCCTGACCCTGGACGGCTTCGTGGAGGCCTTTACCATCCAGCGGGACGGTATGGACATCACGGTTTTCGCCAACTCCATCGTGAACCGCGCCCATCAGCAGGATGACTACACCTTCGTCACCAACGCCATTTACAGCAAGTGCCTGACCGGCGACGTGCTGACCATGGACGACCTGACCGCCTGAGTCTGACAGAGACCCCCACAGACAATTTCACAGAGACCCCATAAAAAGGCCGGGTGCGCTCTCGGAGCCGCCCGGCTTTTGCAAAAAACTCCACAGAAAGGCAGCAATTCCATGCGCTTTTGGAAAATGAATGGTCTGGGAAATGATTTTATCATCCTGAACAATATGGAGGAGCGCCTCCCGGCGGAGCACTTGCCGGAGTTTGCCCGCAGGCTGTGCCATCGGCGGCTTTCCATCGGCGCGGACGGCCTGATGGTTGTGGAGGCCGCCGAGCAGGGCGGCGATTTCAAAATGCTGTTTTTCAACTCTGACGGTACCGTGGGCGAGATGTGCGGCAACGGCGCACGGTGCATATGCCGATACGGCTGCGAGACCGGCCTGGCCGGAGAACAGCAAACCATAGAGACTACGGCGGGCCTTGTCACAGGCCAGCGCATAGACCGCCGCACCTATAAGATACGACTAAACGACCCAACGATCATCAAGCTTGACTGCCCTGTGGAAATTGAGGGCAAAACCTATTCCTGCTCCTATATAGAATTGGGTTCCCCCGGTCTCCCCCACGCCGTCGTCAGCTTTCCCGGTCTGAAAGATGCCGAGGAGAACGATTTGCGCGAGTTGGGACGTAAAATACGCTGGCACAGGGATTTTCCGAAAGGGGCCAACGTAAGCTTTTACAAGTGCCTCAATCCCGGTCATGTGCTGGCAAAAACCTTTGAACGAGGCGTGGAGGATTTCACCCTGGCCTGCGGCACCGGCGCAGGCTCCGTCGCCACGGCTCTGACCCTTTTGGGCCGGTGCAGCGGCGAAAATATCCGGGTCTCCATGCCGGGCGGCGACCTGTTTGTGGATGTTCTGACCCAGGGCGGTATGGTGGAGAGCCTGTACCTCACCGGCCTGACCAACATCGTCGCCCAGGGCGAGATTACGGATGAGGAACTTTAAATTTGCAATAAAATCAGCACCATATGCCCTTGTACAGCAAATCGTGCTGCCTATATAATAGAAAATATTTTTACAGGAGAGTGTATAACCATGACAAAGAACCCCATTTTCAAGGGCGCTGCTACCGCCCTGATTACGCCTCTGAACGAAAGCGGTATCGACTTTCCTGCCTTTGGCCGTCTGATCGACTGGCAGATCGAGCAGGGCATCAACGCCCTGGTTATCGTGGGAACCACCGGGGAGGGAGCCACGCTGAACCACCAGGAGCATTGCGCCGCCATTCAGTACGCCGTGGAACGGGCCGCAGGGCGCGTACCCATTATCGCCGGAACCGGCTCCAACGACACCGCCTATTCTATCGAGCTGACACGCTTTGCCTGCAACGTGGGCGCGGACGCCATGCTGGTGGTGACGCCCTACTATAACAAAGCCACCCAGAAGGGCCTTATCGCCTCCTTCTCCGCCATTGCGGACGCCTCCACCAAGCCCCTCATTCTCTATAACGTCCCCTCCCGCACCGGCGTGAACATCGAGCCGTCCACCTATGCGGCCCTGGCCGACCACCCCAATATTGCCGCCATCAAGGAGGCCAACAGCAACATCTCCAAGATCGTGGAAACCGCCTCTCTGGTGGGCGACAAGCTGGACATCTATTCCGGCAACGACGACCAGATCGTTCCCATTCTGGCCATGGGCGGCTCTGGCATCATCTCCGTTCTCTCGAACATCATGCCCGCCCAGACGGTAGAGATCTGCACCCGCTTCTGGGCCGGAGACGTGGCAGGCAGCGCCCGGCTCCAGTGTGAGCTGCTGCCCATGATAAACGCCCTGTTCTGCGAGGTGAACCCCATCCCCGTGAAGGCAGCTATGGCCGCCATGGGCTTCTGCGAAAACTACGTCCGTCTGCCCCTGACACCCATGGAGAGCGGCCACGAGGCCGCCATGCTGGAGCTGATGCGGGGCCACGGTCTGATAAGCTGAGGCGCGGCTATGAATATCATCGTCCACGGCTGCACAGGCCGCATGGGAACCATTCTGACAGACCTGATTCAGGCCCCCGGAAGCGGTCATACTCTGGCCGCCGGTATCGCCCCCGGCGCTTCGCCCGCCGATGGCCGGTATTCCTCCCTGGATGCCTATACCGGCAGGGCAGACTGCGTTATTGATTTCTCCTCCCACAGCGCCACGGCGGCCCTGACCGCCTGGTGCGTCTGGCAGGAGATACCGCTGGTCATCGCCACCACCGGCCAGACGGAGGAGGAAAAGGCCCTGATATACGCCGCTGGAAAGCAGATTCCCCTGTTTTTCGCCGCCAATATGTCCATCGGCGTGGCCGTGCTGTCAAGCCTGGCGCGGCAGGCCGCCGCCATGTTCCCAGAGGCGGACATAGAGATCATCGAACGGCACCACAACCAGAAGCAGGACGTTCCCAGCGGCACGGCGCTGTTGCTGGCCGCCTCCCTGCGTCAGGCCAGGCCGAAGGCGGAGCTGGTCATAGGTCGGCACGAAAACGGCAAGCGGGCCAAAAATGAAATCGGCATCCACTCCCTGCGCTACGGCAACGAGGTGGGTACCCACGAAATCATTATTTCCGACGGCAGCGAGACCATCACCCTGAAGCACGAGGCGGAAAACCGTTCTCTGTTCGCCCGCGGGGCGTTGGCTGCGGCGGCCTTCCTCCAGGGGAAGGAGCCGGGGCTGTATACCATGGCCGATCTTGTGACCGCCGGATAAGGAGAGAGTAAAGCATGACCGCACAGGAAATCATTCAGCACATCGCTCAGGCGGAAAAAAAACGCCGGTAAAGCTATACATCAGGGAAACCGCCCCCATCGACTACGGCAGCGCCCATGTTTTTGGAGCCGGAGATAAAATCGTGTTCGGCGACTGGCGGGAGCTGGGGCCTGTCGTCCAGGCAAACCAGGACAAAATCGCGGACATCGTCGTGGAAAACGACTGCCGCAACAGCGCCATCCCCCTGCTGGACATGAAGGACATCTCCGCCCGCATCGAGCCGGGAGCCATCATCCGGGAGCAGGTGGACATCGGCCCCAACGCCGTGATTATGATGGGCGCGGTGATAAACATCGGCGCGGTCGTCGGCGAGGGTACCATGATTGACATGGGAGCCATTCTGGGCGGACGGGCCACCGTTGGAAAAAACTGCCATATCGGCGCGGGAGCCGTACTGGCCGGCGTTATAGAGCCTGCCTCCGCCACCCCCGTCATTATTGAAGACAACGTGCTTGTCGGAGCCAACGCCGTCATTATCGAAGGCGTCCATGTGGGGGCAAACTCCGTGGTAGCCGCTGGGGCCGTGGTCATTGAGGACGTGCCGGAGGGCATGGTGGTGGCCGGGTGTCCCGCACGGGTCATCAAGAAAAAGGACGAATCCACCACCCAAAAGACCGCTTTGGAGGATGCGTTGCGAACGCTGTAAAAAATCTAAAAGGACGCTATTACGACATGAAATCAACACAGCCTGATTTTATTTCCATGGCAAAATCACTCGCCCCGTGGCTGACAGAGCTGCGGGGCCGTTTTCACCGCCGCCCGGAGCTTGGCAATCAGGAATACGCCACCGCCGGGGTCATAGAATCCGCCCTTTCCCGTCTTGACATCAGCCATGAAAGGCTGCTGGATACCGCCGTGGTAGGACTATTATCCGGCGGCAGGCCGGGGCGGACGGCGGCCTTTCGGGCGGATATGGACGCCTTGCCCATCCAGGAAGCGACCGACGCCCCCTTCGCCTCTGTGGTTCCCGGCTGTATGCACGCCTGCGGCCATGACTTCCACATGACCGCCGCCCTGGGCGCGGCGGCGCTGCTGGCCCAGTGCCGGGAACGGCTGCCGGGGCATGTGAAGCTGCTGTTTCAGCCTGCGGAGGAGGGCATCGGCGGTGCGGAGCGGATGATTGCCGCTGGCTGTTTGGAAAGTCCCCACGTTGACGCGGTTTTCGGCTGCCACGTCTCCCCTGACCTGCCCGCCGGAACAGTGGGGATTCGCTACGGCAAGTTTTACGCCGCCTCCAACCCCTTCGCCATTCGCTTTCTGGGCCGAAGCGCCCACGGGGCGGAGCCGGAAAAAGGAGCGGACGCCATTGCCGCCGCCGCGTCCGCCGTATGTGCGCTGCTGGAACTGCGCCGGACGCTCACGGAGAAGAACGGCCCCACCGTCATTTCTGTAGGCATACTTCAGGGTGGGGACGCGGAAAATATCATTGCCGAACACGCCCACATTCAGGGCATCATCCGCACGCTGGGGCCAGAAGCCCGCCTCCAGGCTACTACAGCCGTTCGTCAGGCCGCCCTGGAGGCCGCGGAGCAATACGGCGTTCAGGCGGACGTCCGCATACGGGAAAGCTATCCCGGCGTGGTGAATCATGACGGCATGAGTCTTCTTGCAGAACGAACCGCCCGATCTCTACTGGGCGAAAACCAGGTAACAATTCTTTCCCGCCCCACCCTGACCACGGAGGATTTCGGTTACTTCATCGAAAACACCCCCGGCTGCTTCTATCACTTCGGCGTAGGCGGCAACTATCCCCTCCACAACGACCATTTCCTCCCCGACAGCGACCTGCTCCCCCTGGCCGCCGCCACTCACGCGGCGGTGATATGGGACTATCTCACCGGCTCCAATACAGGAAAATAAAAACCGGGGGCCGCCGCCTATGACAGCAGCATGGCCCCCAGCATAATAAGCAGATCCCTGTCCCCGCTCTCCCGGTACATCAGGTACAATATCAGCGCCAATATGAGATCATCGGTTTCCATATCGATGGTCTCTATTTTTTTGAACAGCCCCTCCAATGCGCCGGAGAAGGGATCTCTCGATCCTCCCCCGGTCGATGCAGGAGAGGCCGCCGGAGGCTGCCTGTTTTGTCCACTCTCCGGGGCCGAAGCCGCCCTGACTCCCCAGGCTCCGCTATATGCCATCGCCGCTCCCTCCGTATTCCCGCATCACCGCCCCGGCGATATGCACCATCTGGGCAATTTTCACGGCACGATCCAGCTTCTCCTGCTTTTCCGGGCGCATATAGGGCCGCATGGCCATCAGCAGGGCTGCAGATTTGCTGTTTTTCTCCTGTCCGCTGGAAAACATCCTCCCCAGAGCCGCCAGAAGCTTCGCGTCTCCGCCTGACATGGCAAGCCCATTTCCCTCTGGCGCGGATGCGGAGTCCTCGTTTGGAACCGATTCGGATTCACCTGCTCCGCCCATCAGATTTTTGGCCATCTGCGCGATTTTTCCCATCTGCTCCGGGTCAGACAGCACAGCGGAAATCCTGTCGCTCAGATCACCGTCCATCCTGCACCGCCTTTTCCACCTGGGCGGCAAAGCTTTTGCCCTCCGGGGTGGATAAAATACCCTTCAGCATATCAGCCAGCGTCTGCGCATCTCCCTGCTGGGCCGCCTTCGTCAGACGCTCTCCGTCCACTTTGGCAGCCAGTTTGACGCCCGCTTCCGAGGTTGTCAGCTTTTCCAGCGCGGCACCGTTCTTTCCTTGTCGCACCTGCCGGGCATATTCTTCCAGGTCGATGTCCTGCTTCATATAAAAATCCCCCCTCTGCTGTCCCATACTATGCAGGCCGAGCAAAGGGGGTGATTCATTTTTTAGTTGGTTCAGATATCAATTCAGGTATTCATATAACCGCATGAACATGGTGGCGACCTCGGCACGGGTGGCAGCGTTGGTGGGATTGATTTTGCTGTTGTTATCGCCCTGAATAATACCGATGTTCACCATGGCGTTCACCGCATCCTTGGCATAGCTGGCAACGCTGGAGCTGTCGCTGAAGGACGCGCTGCTGGTGGACAGGTTCAGACCAAGCTGCTCCGTCAGGTAGTTATAGATAATAACGCATATATCCTGGCGGGAAATGGCGTTACCGGGGCTGAACGTGGTGGAAGACGTGCCGTTCACAATGTCGTTCAGATACGCCCACTGTGCGTAGCCGCTGCAATAGCTGACGCTTGCCCCGGTCAGATCAGTGAAGGGGCAGACATACACCAGCGTCTTGCCGGAGCTTGGCATTGTGGAACGCACGTAGCCCGTATAGCCGTTATAGCTGACCTGATACCACACGCCACCGTCCTCACTTTCATTGGCTGACACTGTGCTGAGTATATGGATATATTGGCCGCTAGCGGCGATGCTTGTGAGTACGCTGCTGCTGGTGGTAGTATCCGAACGGACATTAATATCCGAACCATTTGTCAGGCCAACGGTTCCCGACCAATTCTCAAAGGTGTTGCTAACGCCTGCAAAGCGGCCCAGGAGGGTGATAAACTGCGCCCTGGTCATGCTGCTATTGGGCGAGAAGGTAGTAGAGGTGACGCCCACCATCAATTCCTTGGCATAGACGAAGCCGACCGCCGCGGCATACCAACTGGAGTTAGAGACATCTGTAAAGGGAAGGGAAATTTCCGCTGAAATGGTGTGATCGGCCTTGACGTTGCTGAAGGTATAGCTTGTCTTGGAAGAACCAATGCTGGTTCCATCCACCTTCACATCGCCCAGGGTATACCCCGACAGAGAGGAAATTGTGAAGGTCACGCTGCCCCCCGACAGGACGCTGACCGACCCGGAGGGAGAGATAAAGCCATACGGATCCTCTACCGTGATGGTGTACATGGTGCCGAACTTTATTTTAAAGGTGACGACGCTACTGGAAATACATCCATCTGCCACTGCAAAAGCCTTAATGGTCATGCCGTCCGTCACGGTGATGCTGGTGGACGACGTTACCTTGCTGCTGGAGGTGGAGGGCGTCGAACCGTTGGTGGTGTAATAAATGGTCTCCCCGTCGTCACATTCCAGGGTGACAGTGGTGCCGGAAGCCACATAGTAATAGCTGCCGGACTGGTATATGCCGCTGCTGCCAGTCGTCACGACCTCCGGGTCGCTGACCTGGGTAACGGTTTTATTTAACGCCATGCTGTTATCATAGCCGTCCACCACCGCAATGGCCCGAATGGTGGTCTCCCCCGTTATCTTGAAGGAGCCGGTGTATTTTGTGCTGCTGGTAGTGGGAGCGGTGCCGTCCGTCGTGTAATAGATGACCGCAGAGCTGTCAGAATGGGACAGGGTCACGGTGGCGCTGCCCGCGCCGGTAGAGGTAACGGTCATAGTGGGGGCGGCGGCATAGCTCAGGCCCGCATCGTCGCTGGGGGCGCTCACATTGGGCTTGCTGCTGCAACTGCGGCGGTAAATGGCGTAGCCACGATTCAAATAATAGCTGGTCAGAGTACTCAGGGTGGTTATCTTGTCGTAGCTTTTGCCTTCGATGGCCTCGCCATAGCAGGTAACGCGCATCTTACAGGGCGTCTGCTCGGTGATTTCCACAGAGACGATGTTGCCGTCTGAGTCATAGCCGATGTCGGTGACAAGCATCACATGGCTGGAGGGGTTATTAATCGCGTCACCCACCTGGAGCTTTTGAATATCCGTGCCAATATAGGAGGAGAAATTCAACAGGCTGGTGCAGGTGCAGCGATAGGGCAAATCCCAGGCATAGGACACGAAGCCGGAGCAGTCGCTGCCATAATAAGGGGCTGTGCGGGAATAAGTAGAATAGCTTGAGTAAAATACGTTGGAGGAATCGGCGACCGCCTCTAAAAATTCCGCCAGGGTCAAATCCCAGCCAACATAGCCGGTGCTGACCGCCTGGGAATAGGGTATGCCTTTATAGGTCTTCCCCGCCTGGAAATATCCATAGGTAACAGTACCGTCCGTGGCCTCCACCTTGGAGCCGGAGCTGGAGTTGGAACTGACATAGGAGGAATTATCGCCGCCCCAGGAATACCTGGTCTCAAGGCACGTCCACGTCACCTCCGCCATCTGCTGCGCACGGAGAACGATGTTCTGCTGATTGGTGGTCAGAGAGCCTGTTAAAACCTCAGAGGTGCTGGCAAGCATAAAGCTGGAGGCAGAGGTCGTGGACTCATAGTCCTCCAGCACCTCCTGCTTTTCCTCGTATTCGTCGGATTCCAAAAATTCCGCTTCATTTGCAAGCTGCTCGGAATCGGACAGACCCGTCTGGGCCGCGTTCAGCTCAGACTGATGCAGGCTGTAGGTTTGCAGACTGGCGCTGCCCTCGAACAGCGCGGAAAGGGAGGTCTGCCAGGTACCGTCGTCGTTCACCACCACCAGGTAGTCCCCGTCCGTATAGCAGCTCGTAATGCCAGAGAGAAGGGCGCTGTCCACCCCCTCCGCATACAGAGCATAATTCAGAACCGAGCCTGTCAAATAAAGGTTTCCATATTCCGTGGGAATAAGCCCCTTCAGGCTGGAGGGGCTGTCCAGAGTCTCCAGTTCGCCGCTTTCCATGTCATAGGAATAGGCCGCGCCGCCGGCCATGAACCGCAGCTCCTGACCCATCACATACATCTGTTTGATATAGGTGCCAAAGTCATAGACAGTTTCCGCTGTGCCGCCGCCTGCGGCCATGCGATATACAACGCCAGACACGGTATAATACAGATACCCGTCGGACAGGTTCAGGTTCTTTGCATCCACATCCGCCAGAAGGGTCGCATCGCCGTCGATGTCCAGATAGAGACCGTCCTCGCTGTAATAGAAGCTGCTGCCGGAGGTCAGTGTCGTGCCGCCGCCGAGAATGGCGGCCACAGTGTTGCCCGGCTCCGTCCAGGGCCAGGTTTTATGCTCCGAATCCTCTGACTCTTCAGACTCCTCTGACTCTTCCTCCAGCTCGTCCGGGCTTTCCTCGATCTCTTCCCCGGTTTCATCGGAGGTTTCTTCAGAAGTCTCGTCTTCAGTCTCCTCAGCGGTCTCGCCGGACGTCTCGTCCTCCGCAGCGTCGGACAAATCCTCCGAAGCCTCCTCATCGGCTTCGGCGTCCCCCTCCGTGGCGTCCGATGCATCCCCGGACTCCGAGGCGTCCTCCGAACCGCTGGCGCTGTCATCCACCGCTTCGGGAGCCTCCTCCGCTACGGAAGTGTCCTCGCTGTCCACTGTAGCAGGCGGAGTCTCCTGGGCAAAGGCAATCCCCACGCCCAGGGAGAGTATAATAGTCATTACTAAAAGCAATGATGTTATCTTATGGAATACAGACATAATTATCCTCCATAATAAACGGCACAATACCCGCTGACGCCGTGCGTCTTTTGGGTATATATAAGGCCCACACGCCTCTATATGTCACACATTATACCAGAGACACAGTGGAATTGCAAGAACTTTTTGTTTCCGATTTGTAACTATTTGATACCATTCCTTTGTTATATAGCCGACCGCCGCCGGGAAAACCCGGCGGCGGTCAAACAATTTTCTATCGTCGCAATCGATTTCAGCTCACAGTACCCGCAGACGTTTTACGTTGGGGACGGCGGCCAGCTTAAGGGCCAGCTCTTCGCTGATGTTGCTGCCAAGGTCAATGACCGTGTAAGCAACGGAGCCTTTGGCCTTGTTCTGCATATGCTCGACGTTGATGTTCTCCTCGCCGATAAGGTCAAGGAAGCTGTTCAGCATACGGGGGATATTGTCGTGGATAATGCAGACGCGGCAGGCCCCGGCCCGTTCCAGCTTCAGCTCCGGCAGGTTCACAGAGTTGTGGACATTGCCGTCCAGGAGGTAATCCGCCAGCTCCTGGGCGGCCATGATGGCGCATTTGTCCTCGCTCTCCGGGGTGGAGGCACCCAGGTGCGGGAAGGCCACGACGCCCTTCGCACCGATGACCTTGTCGTCCGGAAAGTCGGTGACGTAGCGGGCCACCTTGCCAGAGGCCAGGGCCGCGAGAATCGCGTCGCTGTCCACCAAGCCGCCGCGGGCAAGGTTAATGACTCGCACGCCGTCCTTCATCTGGGAAAACGCCTTGGCGTCCAGCATATGATGGGTGGATTCATTGTGATGCACCTGAATCAGCACATAGTCGCTCTCCCGGTAAATCGTGGCCAAATCCTCCGCGTGCTTCACGTCGCTGGAAAGCCGCCAGGCCGCCTCTACAGACAGATAGGGGTCATAGCCCCAAACAGTCATGCCGAGATTCGCGGCAGTGTTCGCGATCTGTGCGCCGATGGCCCCCAGGCCGATGACGCCCAGGGTCTTGCCCATGATTTCCGGGCCGACGAAGGCTTTCTTCCCGGCCTCCACCTCGGCGGTCACATCCGGGTGTCCGGCCAGACCCTTGGCCCAGATGACGCCCTCCACCAGATCGCGGGAGGCCAGCACCAGCGAGCAGATGGCAAGCTCCACCACAGCCTGGGCGTTGGCCCCGGCGGTGTTGAAGACGGCGATGCCCTCCTCCGTGCAGCGGTCAGTGGGAACGTTGTCCGTTCCCACACCGGCGCGGGCGATGGCGACAAGGTTTTTATTAAACTCCATGTCGTGAATCTTCGCGGAGCGGAGGAGCAGACCCGCAGGATCCGCGGACTCGTTATTCACAAGGAAGCCCTTGGCCGCCAGGACGTTCAGCCCCTGGCGGGCGATGTTGTTCATGGTTTTTATTTCATACATGATGCTTCACCTCAAATTCCTTCATATAATCTGCCAATGCCTTCACGCCCTCCATGGGCTGCGCGTTGTACAGAGAGGCCCGGATGCCGCCCACACTGCGGTGGCCCTTCAAATTCATCAGGCCGCGGGCCTGGCCCTCCTTCGCGAACTGGGCGTCCAAATCCGCGTCCCCAGTGCGGAAGGTGATATTCATATCGCTGCGGGAATCCACGCGGGCGCAGGGCTTGTAAAGCTTGCTGTTGTCGATGATGTCATAGATCATCTGGGCCTTCTCGTGCTTGATGGCCTCCATCCCGGCCACGCCGCCCTGCTTTTCCAGCCAGTCCAGCGTCAGGCCCAGCATATAAATGCACCAGCAGGGAGGCGTATTATACATACTGTCCTTGTCGATCATGGTCTTATAGCTGAGCATCAGGGGGGTGATGGGCATTTCATGCCCGGCCAGGGCCTTGTCCATGATGACCACGGTAACACCGGCGGGGGCCATGTTCTTCTGCGCCCCGGCCAGGATCAGGCCGTATTTGGACACGTCCACCGGGCGGGAGAGAATCTCTGAACTCATATCGCACACCAGGGGAGCCTCCGTCTGGGGGATATAATCCCAGGCGGTGCCATAGATGGTGTTGTTGGCACAGTAATAAAAATACTTCGCACCCGGCGTCAGGTCAAGCTGCTCCTGCCGGGGAATGTAGGAGAAATTGTCCTCCTGGGAGGAGGCAGCCACATGGATATTGCCGTATTTTTTGGCCTCCTTCATGGCGATGTTCGCGAAGTTGCCGGTGACGGCATAGTCCGCCGTGCCGGCCTCCAGCAGGTTCAGGGGAACCATGGAAAATTGCAGAGACGCCCCGCCCTGGAGAAACAGAATCTCATGGGTGTCCGGCACCGCCAGGGCTGCTTTCAGCTTGGCCTTGGTGGCGTCGAAAATCTCCTGGAAAAAGGCGCTGCGGTGGCTCATCTCCATGACGGACATGCCACTGCCGTTGTAGTTGAGAATCTCCGCTGCGGCCCGCTCCAGCGCCTCCTGGGGCAAGACGGACGGCCCGGCGGAAAAGTTAAATACTTCTTCCCGTTTCATGTCGTTATACCTCGTTTGATTTATTTATATGAATATTATCTTTTTCCTACAAACTTAAAAAACTGGATGTTCTTTATAATTATAGCACACTTATCCTGGATTGCAAATCATTTATGCAACCCAGCAGCTTGTCCCCCGACAGGCCGGTAATACGCACCGGCAGAACGCTCCCCCGCTCCACCGGCCTGTCCGCCCGCACGCGGCAGTAGTTGTCTCCATGACCCTCCCATTCGTTTTCGAACAGAACGGAAAGGGTATTTCCCATCTGCGCTTGTAAATATCTCCGCTGGAGCCGGTCAATGACTTCCCTGGCCCGGAGAACCCGCTCCTCCTTTTGGGCGTGGCTGAGCTGGTTCGGCATGACCGCCGCCTTCGTCCCTGGCCGGACGGAATACGGGAAAGCGTGGACATAGAAAAATTCGCATTGCTCCAAAAAGTCCAGCGTTGCGGAAAAATCCTCTTCCGTCTCCCCCGGAAAGCCGCAAATTAAATCCGCCGTCAGGCTGCATCCGGGGAAATACCGGCGCAGGCGGTCGCAGGCCGCAAGAAACGCCGCCGTGTCGTATCGCCGGGCCATGCGCCTGAGGGTATCGTCGCATCCGGATTGAAGGGACAGGTGGAAGTGGCGGCACATCTGCCCCAGCGCCGCCAGGCGGGCGCAGAACTCCTCCGTTATTACCGTCGGTTCCAGGGAGCCAAGATGGAGCCGCACACCGGGGGCAACCTGGGCCACCGTCTCCACCGCGTCCGCAAGGCCGGGCTTTTCCGGCAAATCCTTGCCATAGGAGGCAATTTCTATGCCGGTCAGAACAATCTCCCGAAAGCCGCGACTTTTCAAATCCGCCGCCTGCGCCTCGCAGTCCGCCAGGGGCAGGGAGCGCACCCGACCGCGGGTATAGGGGATCACACAATAGGTGCAGAAGTGGTCGCAGCCGTCCTGGATTTTCAGCATGGCCCGCGTCCGGCCAGAGGCCGCCCCGGCAGGGAGCGGCTCAAAATACCGGCGGCGGAAGGGGTCGTCTATCTCCACGGCGGGCAGGGCGCTTGCAATAGCGTCCGCCAGCTTCTCCTTCTCCCCACTGCCAAAGACGATGTCCGCCCCCAGCTCCTTCACCTGCTCCGGCTCCAACTGGGAGAAGCAGCCGCACACGGCGGTCAAGGCCCCCGGATGCTGGGTCATCAGCCGCCGTATGGCCTGGCGGGATTTCCGCCCGCTCTCCGCCGTGACGGCGCAGGTGTTCACGACGACCACGTCCGCCCGCTCTCCCGTCTCCGCCGGTGCAAGGCCCCGCGCCTGGAGCATGGTTTCCAGCGCCTGGGTCTCATATTGGTTCACTTTACAGCCCAAGGTATAGACGGCGTATTTCATGGCACTTGTGTTTTCCTCTTTCCCGTTTTATAATATCGGAGACAATTTCTATAATTATGGTGATTTTCCTATGATATACTTAGACAACGCAGCCACCACCAAGGTGTGCCCGGAGGCGGCCCAGGCCGCCCTGGAGATGATGACAGAAAATTTTGGAAACCCCAGCTCCACCCACGGGCCGGGCCGGGCCGCCAGAGACGCCCTGAAATCAGCGCGGGCTGACATTGCCGCCACGCTGAACGCAAGGCCGGAGGAGATTTTTTTCACCTCCGGCGGGTCGGAGAGCGACAACTGGGCCATCCGCTCCGGGGCATGGCTGCGGCGGCACCAGGGGCGGCACATCATCAGCTCCACAGCGGAGCATGACGCGGTGCGCAAGACTCTGGACTATATGGAATCCAAGGGCTGGGAGGTGACGCGCCTCTCCCCCGGCCCGGACGGGGCCGTTGCCCCGGAGGCCGTCGCCGTTGCGCTGCGGCCTGATACAGCGCTGGTGAGCCTAATGCTGGTGAACAACGAGACCGGCGCGATAACAGACATTCCCGCCGTGGCGAAGGTCATCCGGGCAGCCAAATCTCCCGCCCTGCTGCATACAGATGCAGTGCAGGGCTATATGAAGGTTCCCACATCCGTCAAGGCGCTGGGGGCGGACATGGTCTCCCTCTCCGCTCATAAAATACACGGGATGAAGGGTACCGGGGCCTTATATGTCCGCAGCGGTATCCAGCTCCCGCCTCTGATTTTAGGCGGCGGGCAGGAAAATGGCCGCCGTTCCGGGACGGAGGGCCTGCCCGGCATATGCGCTTTCGCCGCCGCTGCAAAGGCCGCCCAAGCCGACACCCAGGCCGGGGAGCGCATGGCCGCGCTGCGCCAGCTCTGCATAGACCGGCTGCAAAGCGCCGCGCCGGAGCTTGTAGTCATCGGCGGGGGCGCGCCCCATATTCTCTCTCTCTCCCTGCCGGGATATAAAAGCGAGGTACTGCTCAATTACCTGGACGGTCTAGGCATATCCGTCTCCAAGGGTTCCGCCTGCAAGCGGGGAGCCAGAAGTCATGTGCTGGAGGCCATGGGCCTGCCCGCCCCGGTGATAGACGGGGCCATCCGCATCTCCCTGTGCCGCTTCACTACAGAGGCGGACATTCTGGGTCTGTGCGACGGGCTGTTACAGGCCAGGGAGCGGCTGTGCCGAACCCTGTAAGACAGCGGCTATAAAAACGCCGCCCCGCGAAGAGGCTTGTCCTCACTGCGGGGCGGTCTGTTTTTTAAGGCGTCAAGCCTGATAAAGATACTTGGTCACGCCCTCGCCAAAGTTGGCGGCATCGGCGGAAACGGTAACAGTGAAGGTAATGCTTTCCGACTCCCCGAAGCGCTCCAGCCAGGCCAGGAACTTCGCCAGAGTAGACTCCGGCACCTCGCCAATAATCTTGAAAAGGTTGTCTATAAATACATGGGTGATGTCAAAGTTTCCGGCTGCCAAGCCGCTGATGAAGCCGCCCATAAGGTCGATGGAGCTTATCCCATACTGCGAGGCGTGTACAAGCCGCGCCTGATATGGGATGTCATATGTAAGGTTTTTATCCTTCTCGATGCAGATCACGTCTCCGTGCTCCTCATCCACCGCCTTGCGAACCAAATCAACCAGCAGTTTTGTTTTGCCGGTTCCTTTCAGACCCATGATTAACCGAACCAAGATCATCACACTCCTTGTTTTTGTTACCCGTATTCTATCATCTTTCGCCGACTCCTGCAACGAAAATATGAAAATTCTCAAAGAAATTTTTCATGTTGCGCCGCAAACAGGACATTACGCCCCCGGTTTGCCCAACATTCGGAACATATTTTTCTTATACGCCTCCACGCCGGGCTGGTCAAACGGATTCACCCCCAGCATATAGCCGCTGATGGCGCAGGCAGTCTCGAAGAAGCACACCAGCTCCGCGAAGCCCTCCTCGTCCCGCCGGGGGACGGATATGCCGATGTTCGGCACGCCGCCGGCCACATGGGCGGCCTTCACCGCCTCCATCGCCACACGGGAGATGTCTCCCAGGCCCCGTCCGGCCAGATAATTCAAGCCGTCCGCATCGCCCATGGAAAACGGCACCTCATAATCCCGCAGAGGCCGCTCAAAGCTGACCACCGTCTCCATCAGAGTCCGCGGTCCCTCCTGGATGTACTGGCCCATGGAGTGAAGATCCGCGTTATATTCCACCGACGCGGGGTAGATGCCCACGCCGTTTTTTCCTTCACTCTCGCCGAAAAGCTGCTTCCACCACTCCGCCATATAGCGGAAGGACGGCTCGTAGCTTGCCAGAAGCTCGATAGTCTTTCCTTTGGCGTAAAGCGCATTGCGGGTTGCGGCATACTGCCAGGCGGGGTTATCCGCGCTGCGCTGGTCAAGGTCGTACATAGCCTCCGCCGCCGCGCCCACCATGGTGTTCACATCGCACCCGGCGGCGGCCAGTGGCAGCAGTCCCACGGCGGACAGAACGCTGTAGCGTCCGCCCACGTCGTCCGGGACGACGAAGGTTTCATATCCCTCGCTGTCCGCAATCGTCTTCAGCACGCCCTTGGCGGCATCTGTGGTAGCGTAAATGCGTTTTTTTGCCCCCGCGCCGTATTTTTTCTCCAGCAGGCCACGGAACACCCGGAAGGCCACAGCAGGCTCCAGCGTCGTGCCGGATTTGGACACCACGTTCACAGAGAAATCCCGGTCGCCGAGACGCTCGATTTTATCGTTCAAATCGTCTGGAGAAAGACCGTTACCGGCAAAAATGACCTCCGGCCCGTTTTTCGGGCGGATCAGCTCAATGCCCGCACGAGCGCCAAGATAGCTGCCGCCGATGCCCACCACCACAAGCACCTGGCTGTTGTCGCGAATCCGCTCTGCCGCAAGCTGTATCTTTTTCAGCTCCTCCCCCTGCACCCGGCGGGGAAGCTGGCGCCAGCCGGTAAACTCCGCGCCGGCCCATATGCCGTCCGCCAGGGCCTTGTGTGCCAGGGAAGCTGCGCCGTAGTCCGGCCCCGCGCTGTCCATAAATCCCAGCGCGCCGGAAAGATCGACCTTCACCATAAGAAACGACCTCCTGCCTGTTTCATAACGTTCTTGTGAATGTTTTTATTATAGCGCAGGGAACCGGGTTTTTCAAGCTTGTTTTTCTTCAAGTGGGGCAAGCCGTCCAGTTTTTGCCTCTTTTTTCTCCTAAAATGGGGAATTTATACCTTATTTCGCCCAATCAAAGCGCCGACCAGGCTGCCGTAGATGTCCCAGAAGCTCAACCGTTCCACGGTCTCCGAGGCCACAATATTAATCTGCGCCAGCGCTGTTTCCCCGCTGTACACGGTCAGCGTTCCAAGGCTCTGGCCCGCGTACACCGGCGCGGCCACAGATTCCGTCAGGGTCAGGTCGTAGGTCAGGTTGGAAAGGGTTCCCTTCTCCTCCAGGATATACTCGTCTCCCTCATATACCGGCTGGACGCTGTCCGCCGTCCCCAGCGTGACCGGCACCGGGGGCAGCGCCTGACTGGGCCGGAGGGAGGCCAGGTCGTAATTTGCGAAGGCGTAGCTCAAAAGGGTTTTGGCGTCCTCAAACCTGTCCGCCGAGGTCTCCGCGTGAAGCACCACGGCAACATACTCCACCCCGTCCCGCTCCGCCGTGGCGGAAAGGCAGTACATGGCCTTGGAGGTAAAGCCGGTTTTCAGACCTGTGGCCCCGTCATAGTAATATATCAGCTTGTTGGTGTTCGATAGACCAAATTCCCCGTCCCGGATGGTGTCCATCCAGATTGTCGTATAGTCCTTTATCATGTCGTGGCTGATGAGCGCCCGGCTCATCAGGGCAATGTCGTAGGCGGAGGTATAGTGGTCATCGTCATCCAGCAGGCCGGTGCAGTTGGTGAAATGGGTGTCCGCCATCCCCAGCTCCGCCGCCCGCTGGTTCATCCGCTGGACGAACGCCTCCTCCGTGCCGGAGATAAGCTCCGCCAGGGCCACGGCGCAGTCGTTGGCGCTGACCACCGCCACGCACTTGAGCATTTCCCCCACGGACATCTGCTCCCCCTGTTCCAGCCATATCTGGCTGCCGCCCATGGACGCGGCGTTGGCCGAGGCCGTCACCACCGTGTCCAGGGAAATAGTCCCCGCCTCTATGGCCTCCGCCACCAGCAGCATGGTCATCACCTTGGTGACGCTGGCCGGGGAGCAATGCGCGTGGGATTCCTTTTCATAGATCACCTGGCCGGTGGAGCTTTCCATCAGCACCGCGTAGGGCGCGGATATGGTAATGTCGTCCCCCTCCAGCCGCTCAATCGCCAGCGCGGGCTGGGTGAGCAAAACGGCGGCCAGGATCACCGCCAATAGCTTTTTCATAAATTACACCCCCATACCCAATGGATATGGGGGCTTTTCCAAAATTATGACGGCTTTTCCAAATCAAAGAGGCAGATGCAGGGTAAACCGGCTGCCGATGCCGGGAACGCTTTCCAGCGTCATATAGCCCCCGTGGGCCTGGGCGATCTGCTGCACCATGGCAAGGCCAAGGCCCGCGCCGCCTTCGTCACCTCTGGAGCTATCCACCTGGTAGAAGCGCTGCCAGACCTTTTCCTGCTCCTCCGGGGGGATGCCAATGCCGTCGTCCCGCACCTCCAGAAGCGCCTCCCCTTCCGTCTGGCGGATAGCCACCCACACATGGCCCTCCGGGCGGCCATACTTGAAGCCGTTGTCGATAAGATTTGCCGCCAGCCGCCGAATCAGCGCCGGGTCAGCCTGCACCGTCACCGGGGCGGGACACTCCACCTGCACGGCCTGATAATCCTGCTCCTGGCAGAGAGAACGCACCAGCTCCCCCAGCTCCACCGGCTCCGGCTTCGCAATCTCCGTCCCCTGCTCCAGCCGGGTCATGCTCAGAAGCTGGGAAATCAAACCGTTCATCCGCACCGCCTGACGGTGTATCATGGAGATGGTCTCTGCCCGCTCCTCCGGGGTCTCGTCGTATTTCTCCGCGTATTCGCAGGCCCCTTTTATAATAGAGACCGGGGTGCGAAGCTCGTGGGAGGCGTCGGCGGTGAACTGCTTTTCCGCCTCAAAGGAGCGCTCCAGCCGCTGAAATAGCTGGTTAAACGTGTCCGCCAGGCGGGTGAACTCGTCCCGGCCAGGCGGCAGGGCAATGCGCTGGCTCAAATCGCTGGCCTCGCTGATGGCCGCCGCCGTGGCGGAAATGCTGTCCAGTGGCTTAAAGGATTTCCGCACGATGATATAACTCCCCGCCGCCGCCAGCACCAGGAAGGCGGGCAGAGCGATCAGCGCCACGGTAATCAGATTCTTCGCAGTCTGCTCTGTGTCCGGGGCGGCCATCACCCCCCGAATCCACACGCCGTCCTCCCAGCCGGAGGCCAGCCACAGATCCATCACCAAATAATCCTGCTCCCCCACGGAGACCGTCCGGGTCACGCCGTTTTGAAAGGGTTCCGACGCCCCTGTGAAGGCCACGGGGATCTGCCCCGCCAGCAGCGTCTCCGACTTGCTGTAGATTAAGGTCGTGACGCCGCTGTGGTAATAGCTGAACCCGTCGCCCATGGACAAAGCCCCATCCGTATAGCTCACCTGCTGAAGATTGCTCTGCACCGTCTGGGAAAGCTCCTGCATGGCGGTCTGGGTGGCTACAGAGCTGCTGATGAACAGCATAAAGCCCATGAGCAGTGCCGCCAATGTCAGCATCAGCGCCGTCAGCCACAGGGTAATACGCAGCTTTACCGATATACGATTCATTGGCCGTCCTCCCGCAGCACCCAGCCCACGCCCCGGATGGTGTGCAGCAGCTTATGCTCCCGGCCTCCGTCTATTTTCTTCCGCAGACGGCTCATGTAGACGTCTATGTTGTTGGAATTGCCGGAATACTCATAGTTCCAAATCTGGTTTTCGAGCTGCTCCCGACTCAGAACCGCCCCGGCGTGGCGTATCATGTATTCCAATATCGTAAATTCCTTCGGCAGAAGGGGGATGTTCTCCCCGCCCCGCACGGCGGTGCGCCGCTCCACGTCCACGGTCAGATCCCCAACGGTGAAGCGGTTGACCCGGCTGCCTGCCCGCTGGCGGGTCATGGCCCTTATGCGGGCCAGCAGCTCGTCAAAATCAAAGGGCTTGATGAGATAGTCGTCCGCCCCCAGATCCAGCCCCTTCACCCGGTCGGCCACGGCGTCTCTGGCGGTGAGGAACAGCACCGGGGTGTCGTCTCCCTTGTCCCGCAGCCGCTGAAGCAGCCCGTATCCATCCAGCCGGGGCATCATCACATCCAAAATAATGCCGTCATACTCCGCCCCCAGCAGATGATCCAGCGCCTCCTCTCCATCGAAGCAGCCGTCTACACTTTACCCGGCCTTCGTCAGCGTCTTTACGATCAGCCGGTTCATATCCTTCGCGTCCTCCACCACCAAAATCCGCATAATCCGCACCTCCTCCGTAGTTTGTGGAGATTATAACATATTTGGGCGGTTCAGACAACCCAAAAGGAGCGGCTCTCGCCGCTCCCTGGTTGGACTGGATTTTAATTTACGGTAACGCTCCCGCCGGTGAAAGCATCGGCCCCGGCGCTGTAGTAGATGATATAGAAGCAGTAGCTCCCGTCCTCTGGTATCTCAAAGGTATAGGACTGCTCCGCCGTCTGGACGACATCGCACTCAGTAGCGACGCTGTCCTGTATCAGGCCGTAGGCCAGATAACAGGCTTCGTCTGTTGTCAGTGCCAGGGTAACAGTGTCCCCGGCCTTCAGGTCATATCCCTGGCTCCCCTCCGGGTAGAAGATGACCATATGGCCATTGGAAATGATGAAATCCTCAAAGCTGCCGTTCTCCCCAACTGCAAGCTCCGTAATGCCGGTGGGTACCATGTCCATGGTGTCCACATCCACCAGAGTTGCGCTGTCCCGCACGGCCTGCTCCTGGGCCTCTATCAGTCCCTGCTCATAGGCGGTGGCTTCCTCCGCCGTCAGGGTGAA
This sequence comes from Oscillospiraceae bacterium, assembly GCA_021205095.1. Taxonomy (GTDB): domain Bacteria; phylum Bacillota; class Clostridia; order Oscillospirales; family Oscillospiraceae; genus CAJOIG01. The sequence continues at coordinate 75,391 of JAJPYE010000013.1, forward strand.
CAGCTCGTTCCCGTTTTCGTCATAATAGGTGACGTTTCCCTCCGTATCAACGCCCTGGGACGAGGTCAGTGAGGCGCTGTCAATAAGCGCCTGTATCTGGCTGTCCGTCAGGCCCTCCGTAGAGGCAAAGCCCGTCCACTGGCTGACGGCGTAGGCCGCGCCGGAAAGAGCCAGCACCGCCGCCGCGACGATGGCCGCCACGCCCGCCTTGGAAATGCGGCGGCCCCGCCGGGCCACTCCCTGCGTATCGTGAATTTTTTTCATAGTGACCTCCTTGATTTTTTCGGCGGAGACCATTCCCTCCTCCGGCAGCTCCAAATCAAAGCCGTCGGTGGTGTCCAGCATATCGGAAATTTTAATCTTCAACTGTGTAGCCTCCTTGTGTCAGAATCTCCCTGAGCCTGGCCCGACCCCGGTGCAGACGGGTCTTGACCGTAGCAGGCTTCATTTGAAGCCTCGCCGCAATGTCTCCCACCGGCTGACTGTAATAGTAATACCGCAGGAATATCTCTCTGTCCGGCTGTCCCATGGACAGGACGGCCCGGTACAGGATTTCCCGCTGCTCCCGCTCCTCCAGGCCATGCTCCATATCCTCTCCGGCGACAGACAGGACGTCGCCCTCCAGCGGCAGCTCTATATTGGCCCTTCGCAGGAACATTTTCGCCTTATTCCGGGCGATGGCCGCGAGATATGCCTTGACCTTGCCGGGCTGAACTCTGTCCCCGCTCTGCCAAAAGGCCACGAACACATCCGACGCGGCCTCCTCCCTGTCCTGGGCCGTCATGGCTCCGCCGGTGACGCTGTGCAGCACCGCGCCCACATAGGTGGCATATCGGTCAATGAACCAGCCCAAAGCAGCCTCATCTCCCCGTGCCAGCCGCCGCAGCGCCTCTTTTTCATTCATCCTGTCACCTCCCCGGCGATTTGTAACGGTACCGTTTTCACTTATTATATTGCAGCAAAGGGCCGTTTGGTTTCATTATTTTTCAATATGAATTGACAACCCGGCGATTTCATGCCATAATGCCTGTGACCGGTTCTCCACACCCGGTCCAAACGGCGCAGCAGAAGCTGCGCCGCTGTGCGGTTTTGTTTCGCCGCACTCTAAATATAAAATGGAGGTACCCTGCAATGAGAAACAACTCTTCCCTGCGGCGGCTGTGCGCCGGCAGCGTCATCGCTGCGCTGTACGCCGTTCTCACCCTGATTCTGCCCGTGCTGTCCTATGGGCCGATGCAGATTCGTTTTTCGGAGGCACTGACCATTCTCCCCTTCTTCCTGCCAGAGGCCGTCCCCGGACTGGCCATCGGCTGCTTTATTGCAAACCTGATCGGTTCGCCCTACGTGCTGGACTGGCTTTTCGGCACGCTGGCAACGCTTCTGGCCGCGCTTTGGACCAGCAAGATGAAAAACAAATGGCTGGCCCCTCTGCCCCCGGTGCTTTGCAACACCGTCATCGTGGGGGCGGAAATCGCCTGGTTCGAGACAGGCTTTTCCTCCGCCTTTCCGGCGGCCTGGGCCTATAACGGTCTGACCGTTGGCATTGGCGAACTGCTGGCTTGCTATATTCTGGGTATGATTTTACTTCGGCTTTTGCCAAAAATCAGCTATTTCCGCCAGCTCATTCCCGAAACCAGACGGGAGCTGCTATCCTGATAAAAAGTCACCGCCCGCGCAGTGGAGTGCGCCGGGCGGCGGTTTTTTGCCAACGCCTTATGCATAAAAATGGGAGCCGCTTTCGCGGCTCCCATCTTATTTTTTATTGCCTAAACAAAAGGCCTACAGACATCAGTCGATGCCGCCGAAGCCTCCGGGAGGCTCCTCGCCCTCAGCCAGGTCGGCGGGACGCTCAGGAATCTCCTCATCGCTCTCGGCCACTTCGGTCTCAGCCTCGGCGCTGGCCTCGGTCTCGACCTCGGCGACCTCATCAGAAGCCTCGTCAGTGGCAGCCTCGCCGGAGGCGGTGCTGTCAACGGTGATGCCCTCAGGCTCAGAGGAACCGCCCACATTGCCCATACCGGTGCTGGCGGCCACATTGGCCTCCACGGCGGTGCCGTACTCGCCCTCAGGGATAACCTCGTCAGAGGGAACGATGGTCAGGCTGCCGTCCTCGTTCTCGATGATCTCACCGTAAACGGTGCCGCCGTCGATGTTGAGGTAGGTGATAAGGCTTTCCTCGGCAACAGTCCAGACGCCGCCGTCCGTGACGGTGACATTGATGGCGCTGTAGCCGTTGTAATAGATGTGGTTCTCCATCCGGCACAGCATATAGTACTGGTTGATGGTGAACTGAGTGAACTGAATGTAAACAGCCTCGGACTCGTCCTCGGTGACCTCAAAGTTCTCGTCAATGAACACATACTCCACACCGTCAGCAGCTTCCGCGAAAGCGACAGCCTCCTCGGAGTAGGCAATGCCGTGGAAGGTCTCGGTCAGGGCGATGTCGCCGGTCAGGGTAGCGCCCTCGCCGACAGTGACGTTCATCACGTCGCCAGCCTGGGCATAGTAGCCGGTGCCGTTATAGAGGTTGCCAACGTAATCGCCGTTGGTGAAGGTGGCATTCAGCTCCTCATTGCTGTCGGTAGCGCCGGTCTCATTGCCGGTCTGAGAGGGCATACCAGCATCCTCCACCAGGGAGGTGTTGAAGCCCATGGTGGTCATGTCGCCCATGCCCACGGTGGAATCGTCGTCGTCGATCATCTGAATCAGGATGCCGGCGTTGGAGTTCACGACGGTCTCGTCAAAGACGATGTCGGCGTGGCCGGAAGAACGATACAGAACGGCGGCGGACTCGACATTCAGAGTAGTGCCGTCGGTGTAGCTGATAGCCACATCCTCAGAGGAGTGAGTCATAACGCCGATGACGGCGTTGATGGTGGTCACGTTGCCCTGGCCCTCAACGGTGCCAAGCTCCTCGCCCGTAGCAGCGACAACGTCGATGTCGCCGTTGGAGGAGGCATAGGTTGCGGTGCCCTCGCGGGCGATAGCACCGAAGGTGACACCCTCGATGGTGGTGCCATAATAGTACTGATAGCAAGCGCCAATGACATAGGAGCCGTAGCCGGAGCCGTAAGCGTCCTCATCATAGCCGTACAGCTCCCAGCCGCTGTTCATGCCGCCCTCGGACTCGGAGAGAATCTCCAGGGTGGAGTCGATGAAGTACAGGTAGGGGTTGGTGCAGCCGTCAGTGGAGACAACACCCCAGCCGCCGCTGGCCAGATAAGAGTTGACGGTCACGAAGGTGGCCTCAGTGTCAAGAATGTTCACGGTGCGAATACCGCCCTGGATGCCCAGAACCCACGGGGGGGACAGCATAACGCTGGTGGTAGCGCTGTTGACATAGCCGTCATAGGCTTCGGTCAGGGGGTTAGCGCCATAGGTGACGATGCTGGAATCCTCGATCCATGCGACAGCGCCGTCATCAACGATGACAGCCGCACGGACGAAGCCGTCGGTGGTCAGATCCACGCCCTGCAGGGTGATGCGGCCGCCGTCTGCCGCCACGAACGCCGCGCCGCAGCCAGTGAAGTCGCTGGCATGAACGCCCTCGGCGTCGTCCTCACCATTATACAGAACCAGAGTGCCGGTGACAGTAACGTCAGACGCCTCGCCGCTGGAGTGTACCGCGGTGAAGCCGGCGCCCTCGACCTCGTTGGCCAGGGTGATCTCGGTCACATCGTCGGTAGTCCAGTTGGACTCGCTGGTCAGTTCGCCGTCCACTACGTCATAGCCGACGTAGATGTAGCCCTGATCCTGGCTGCGGGTGTTGACCGCGTCCAGGGTGGCGTAGGACGACGCCGTCATGTCCTCGATGCTCTCAACGGTCAGCTCAGCGGCCTCCTCAGCCGCGGCCTCTTCCGATGCCAGCTCGCCGGACGCCTCGCCGCTTGCAAAGGCGCTCAGGCTCAAGACCATCATCAGCGCCACCACAAGAGCAAGAATACGGGTTGCTTTCTTCATGTGTGAAACCTCCAAAAAATTTTAATCCGCCCGTAGGCAAGTCTAGTAGCATTATACATACTCAAAACGATTGTGTCAATAGTTTTGTGTAAACTTGTTAAAGTTTCTTGTATCAGTG
>JAJPYE010000033.1:0-49200 GCA_021205095.1 Oscillospiraceae bacterium
GCAGATGTACGTGAACATCCGCCAAGCCGGGCAATATGCAAATAAAACGGCCATCGACCTCGGTCACGCCCGCGGGGGCGGGGGCGGGGAAAAACAGCTTTCCGTCCCGGATCAACGCGTCGCCCCGGGAAAAAGAACCCTGCTGATATACGCGGGTGTTTTTCAGGTATATATCCATGCTGTCGCCTCCAAGCACAAAAAAAGAACCCTGTCCGCGACAAGGCCCGTCAGTTGGTCCAAAAACCGCCTTGCCGGCGTCCCACACCGGGTTAAAAAGCGCTTTCCATAAAATTTGCTTGATTATACCATCATAAGCCAATTTTGTCAACCGTCGGCGAACGAGCTACTCTTTTTTCTCGACCGCTCAGAGAGAACGCGGCATTGACAAATGGAGAAGGAAGGGCATATCATGAGGGCATGAATGTTTATGATTTTGATAAAACCATTTATCCTGTGGACAGCACCCTGGAATTTTACCGCTGGTGTCTGAAGCGCTATCCCCGGTGCCGCCGGACCCTATTGTGGTCGGCCTGGGCGGATGTCAGCATGGGGCTGCGCCTGCGCAGCCGGACGAAGGGGAAGCAGGACCTGTTCCGGTTCCTGCCCTATGTGCCGGCGGAGGCACCGGCTGTCTTCTGGCAGGAGCATCTGCAATACATAAACCCTTGGTATCTCGCCCAGCGGCAGGAGGATGACCTGATCATCTCCGCCAGTCCGGAGTTTCTTCTCCGCCCTGTGGCGGAGGCGCTTGGCTTTGCGCTTATCGCCTCCCCAGTAGAGCAGGCCACGGGCCGCTATCTCGGGGAAAACTGCAACGGCGCGGAGAAGGTCCGCCGTTATAGGGAAAAATACGGCGATACGCCCATAGAGGGGTTCTGGTCGGACTCCCGGGGGGACAGCCCCATGGCCGCTATCGCGGAGCGGGCCTATCTCGTAAAAGGACAGGAGCTGCGGCCCTGGTGAGCACTGTGAATAATGCTCACAAATTTCGTGGAAATTTAAGTGAAATTGGAGTAAGCGCCTCTTGCCAAGAGGCGTCCTGTCGTGTAAAATTATTTTGTGCTAAAAGAAAAATTTCAATGACGAAGCGAGCGGGGAGGGTATAAAGCCATGCGGCTTTTGGAAGAGCGTATCCTGGCGGACGGAAAGGTTCGCCCCGGCGGCGTTTTGAAGGTGGACGGATTTTTGAACCACCAGATGGACATGGATCTGTTTCAGGTGCTGGCAGACCAGTGGTACCAGGCGTTTCAAAGCGACGGCGTGAACAAGATCCTGACCATCGAGGCCTCCGGCATCGGGCTTGCCTGCTTCGCGGGCGTGGCCTTTCACTGCCCCGTTCTGTTCGCCAAAAAGACCAAAACCAAAAACATCGACGGCAGCGTCTACACCACCCGCGTGGAGAGCTTCACCCATGGGAATATCTATGACGTAATCGTGTCCAAGGAGTATCTCCGGCCCGAAGACCGGGTGCTTCTCATTGACGACTTTCTCGCAAACGGCGCGGCTCTGGACGGGCTGTGCGATCTTGTCCACCAGGCGGGGGCCACCCTTGTGGGGGCCGGCATTGCCATAGAAAAATGCTTTCAGCCGGGGGGCGAACGGCTCCGCGCCCGCGGCCTGCGTATCGAATCCCTGGCCCGCGTTCGTTCCATGACGGACGAGGGCGGCATCGAGTTTGAGCCGTGAATAACCCTTGTGACCTAGCAAATTTATTATATTTTTAGGAGGAAAACCATGAAAAAGATTCTTGCGCTGCTCCTGGCCCTGTGCATGGTGTTCTCTCTGGCTGCCTGCTCTTCCAGCTCTGACAGCACGGACGAGACCGAGGACACTACCGCCGCAGAGACCGAGACCGAAGCCGATGAGGCGGAGGAGACCGAGGAAGAGACTGAGACTGCCGCCGACACGGAGCTGCTGGTGGGCATGGTCTGCGTGGAGGACGAAAACTCCGGCTATGACTACGCGCACATCTCCGGCCTGCTGGAGGCTGCGGAGTCCCTGGGCATTTCCGAGGACAACATCATCTTCAAGTACAACATTCCTGAGGACGAGCAGTGCTACGACGCCTGCGCCGACCTGGCAGAGCAGGGCTGCGACATCGTCTTCACTGACTCCTACGGCCATCAGAGCTATGCCATGCAGGCTGCCGAGGAGTATCCCGACGTCATCTTCGTGTCCATGACCGGCGACATGGCCGCCACCTCTGGCCTGGATAACTACAAGAACGCTTTCAACTACACCTTCCAGTCCCGTTATGTCTCCGGCGTTGTGGCCGGCATGAAGCTGGCGGAGCTGATTGAAAACGGCGAGCTGACCGACGCCAACTATGACGAGGACGGCAACGTGAAGATCGGCTATGTGGGCGCTTATCCCTATGCAGAGGTGGTGTCTGGTTATACCGCTTTCTTCCTGGGAATCCAGTCCATCGTGGAGGACGTGGCTATGGACGTTCGGTTCACCAACTCCTGGTATTCTCCCACCGCTGAGGCCGCCGCTGCGGAGGCCCTGATTGCCGACGGCTGCATCATCATCAGCCAGCACGCCGACTCCACCGGCGCTCCCAGCGCGGTGCAGGCCGCCTATGAGGCTGGCACCACCGTCTACTGCGTGGGCTACAACATCTCTATGCTGGAGGTGGCTCCCGACGTGGCCCTGACCTCCGCCGCCAACGACTGGAGCGTGTATTATACCTACGCGCTGGATTGTATGCTGAACGGCGAGGAAGTGGCTACCGACTGGGCGCAGGGCTATAACGAGGGCGCTGTTCACATCACCGAGCTGGGCGACGCCTGCGCCGAGGGTACCGCTGAAAAGGTGGCCGAGGTTGAGGCCGCTCTGGCGGATGAGTCCCTCCAGGTGTTTGACTGCTCCACCTTCACCGTGGACGGCGAGACCGTCACCTCCTATCTGGCGCTTGACAGCGATGGTGACTTTGTAGGCGACTACGGCGAGGCCATCGAGGACGGCGTGTTCTATGAATCCGTTCTCCGCTCCGCTCCCTACTTTGCCCTGACCATCGACGGTATTACCCAGATTATCGAGGGCTAATCCAAACCACTGCAAAACAGCAAATCCCCGCCGGGCTTCCGGCGGGGATTTTTGCGTCTCGGTGGATAGATTATAAGATGTCCTCATAGTTTCGCATACCGTACAGGACGCGGATGATTTGAATCTCCCGGAGCCTGTCGTCCGGGCGATAGAAAATGAGATAGCTTTTAACAGGCAGCTTTCTAAGCGAAGCGTCCTTTATCAGGGTGCTTTTGACCTGGGGCCACATATAGGGGTTGGAGCAGGTCTGGCGGATGGCCTCCCGAAAGGCATTGTTCAAATCTCTTGCTGCTGCGGGATTGCACAAGGTTTTGGAGATATAGTTGTTTATGGACTCTATATCAGCTTTCGCGGCGCCAGAGATTTTAAAAGTGTAATCATGCTCCATATTTCTGATCCATTTCGTCCAAAAAAGCGAATCCGTCTGTCAGCGGTTCACCTGCGTCAATGCGATCCAGGGCCTCGTTGACAAGGGCGGCGGCCTGGGCTTCGGCCATGGTGCGTTCATAGAGTTCTATGCTCATCATCACCATTTCGCCGTAGCCGTTTTTGGTGACGACGATGGGAACCTGGCTCTCCTTGCAGATTTGGGAGATATGGGCGGTGTTTTTCAGCTCGTTGATGGGGATGATCTTCGGCAATGTCTGCATCGTAATAAACGCCTCCATAAGTTTTTCTGGCTTTATTATACCACAGTAAGGCCAGAAAATACAACCCCCACAGCGAAAAATCCGCTGTGGGGGAAGGTGCTTCTTTGAGAGGGTTTGCTTATACGTCTCCTGACAGGCCGTCCGCCAGGCCCAGCAGGACAATGCCCAGGATAGCGATGACGATCATCAGATAGTGCTTCCAGCTCAGCTTCTCCTTCAAAAACAGGCGGCTCCAGAGAACGGAGGCCATACAATAGGCGGAGATGATAGGCGCGGAAAGGGCGACGTGTTCGCTGTCGGCCAGGGCGTAGATATAGGCGAGCTGACCGGCGGTCTCGAAGCAGGCGCCGGTGTACTTGGGCCACTCCTGATGGAAGGTGAACTTCTGCCTTTTGCACAGCAGAATCACAAAGCACACGCACCCGGCGGCCAGGAAGGTCAGCTCATAGGCCACGTTGGCGCTGTCCTCGTCCAGGGTTTGCAGCACCAGGCTGTCCGCGAAGGTACCGGCGGCGTCCAGCACGCAGTAGAGGACGGGCAGCAGCAGGGCCACCAGGGAGCGGGCGTATTTGTAGTTGGAAAGGCTCTGCCGGGCGGCGCGGGCGGCCTCGTCCTCGTGGAGATCCACCACCCCCAGGCCGATGACCCCGGCGCAGACCAGAAGCATGGCCCCAAGCTGCAGGCCGGTGATAGAGCCAAGGCCCGCCGTTATCAGGGTGGCAAGGGCCACCAGCGCCCCGGAGGCGTTGCAGATGGGGGAGGAGATAGAAAGCTCTATGTACCGCAGTCCCACATAGCCGATGGCCATGGAGAGGATATACAGCAGTGACACAGGCAGGTAGACCCACAGAATGTGGAAATTAATCTCTACCCCCTGTACAGCGACCTCTACCAGGGCGTGCAGGCCCATGATCAGGCCCACGGCTACTACCATTTTCAGATGACTTGTTTTGTCGTCCGGGTCTCGGCATCCCAATTTCGAGAACAGATCCGAGCCGCTCCAGCAGAGCAGCGCCAGCACTGAAAGCCAAAACCAATTCATTTTTACTCTCCTTCTCGGCGGGGTAGCTGAATCAGCCCCCGCTCATGTAATTTTTGTACGCTCATCAAAATGCCTGTTTTCGCGTGGTACCAGGTCAGGCCCCCCTGGAAATAGACCGCGTATGGCTCCCGCATCGGCCCGTCGGCGGATAGCTCGATGGACGAACCCTGCACAAAGGCCCCGGCGGCCATGATCACGTCGCTGTCGTACCCCGGCATGGCCCAGGGTACCGGGGTGGCGAAGCTGTCCACCGGGGCGGCGGCCTGTATACCGGCGCAGAAGGCGGTCATGCGCTCCGGCGCGCCGAGAATCACAGACTGGATGATGTCGTACCTTGGCTCCTGCCCGTTGGGAACGCAGGAAAAGCCCAGCCGCTCATAGACGTTGGCGGCGAACACGGCCCCCTTCAAGGCCCCGGCCACCACCGTGGGGGCCAGAAAAAAGCCCTGAAACATGGCGGGAAGCTGGCCAAGATTTGCCCCCACCTCCTGGCCCAGGCCAGGGGCGGAGAGCCGGTAGGCGCAGTTTTCCACGCAGTCCGCCGTGCCGCAGATATAGCCCCCTGTGGCCGCCAGGCCCCCGCCGGGGTTTTTGATCAGGGAGCCGACCGTCATATCCGCACCTACGTCGGAGGGCTCGATGGTCTCCACAAACTCACCGTAACAGTTGTCCACCATGCACAGCACATCCGGCTTCACGGACTTGCAGAAGGCAATCAGCTCGCCGATCTGCTCCACGGAAAAGGAGGGGCGTGTGGCGTAGCCCTTGGAGCGCTGGATGGTGATGAGCCTGGTGCGGCTGTTGATGGCCCGGCGAATGGCCTCATAGTCGAAGCTGCCGTCCGGCAGTAAATCCGCCTGCCGGTAGGTGACGCCGAACTCCGCCAGGGAGCCGCGGGAGGGCCGGATGCCGATGACCTCCTCCAGGGTGTCATAGGGTGCGCCCACAGGGGAGAGCAGCTCGTCCCCCGGACGGAGATTGGCACTCAGCGCCACCGCCAGCGCATGGGTGCCGCAGGTGATTTGAGGCCGCACCAGCGCCGCCTGGGTGTGAAAGGCACTGGCGTACACCTTTTCCAGCACGTCCCGGCCCATATCGTTGTAGCCGTAGCCTGTGGTCTGGGCAAAGCAGGGGGCGCTGACCCGATTCTCCCCCATGGCCGCCAAGACCTTGGCCTGGTTGTACTCTGCCCGCTGGTCGATCTCGGCAAACCGCCCCTCCAGGCCGGATAACACCTCCTGCCCGAAGTCATACACCGCCTGGTCGATTCCAAGCGCCTGATACATGGTCTCTATGCTCATATCCTCGCATCTCCTGAAGCAAATTATTACGGGTTTTGAACCAGTATTCACAGGCGGACGATGCCGGATGGGCGAAGAATTTTTTCGCTGGTCAAGGCAAATTTTCGCAGGCATACTTTGTGTATGTCAAGAAAATTTAACGAAGAGCAGCGGAAAAAGGCTCGTTCAGACGGTGTTGGACGCCTGTGAATACTGGTTCATAGACAAGCCCCAGAGCCAAGCTGGTATAAGATACCATTCTCAACAGAACTTGTCAAGAAAAAAAGCTGCTACCCGAAAAGCCGGAGCCTTTGTCGGATAGCAGCATAAAGCAGGGGCTGACGCCCCGCTCTCAAAGGCCGCGGTACATCTCGTCCCGCAGGCGGGAGGTGTCCTCCTTTTGGATGATGTCGTCCAGCTCTGCCATGACCTTTTCCCTGTCCTCCCTGAGAGTACACTTGATGGGAAGGTAGTTGGAGGCGTGGTTGGAGGTGTAGTGCAGGCCGGACAGGTCTATCTGGCGCACCAGCTCCCTGGTCTCCAAAAGAGTCTCGAAGGGCGTTTGCAGGGTCAGCTTCCCCTCCTCTACCTCCTGATAGAGGGGGGTACCCTCTATGGCCATCAGAGTCATGGAGGACAGGTGCTTGGGTTTCATCTGGTTTATCATCTGGGCGGTCAGGGCGGCGTTGCGCTCCAGGGCCTCCCGTCCGCCGCCCTCCAGGCCGGTGATGATGATGGCCCACAGGTCAAAGCCCGCCTCCACCAGGGTCTGCCCGGCCCGGAGCATCCCCTCCGCGCCCACGCCCTTGTGGACGTGCTTTAAAAGGGCGTCGTCCCCGGTCTCTACGCCAAGATAGGTTCGCTGCAGCCCGGCCTCCCGGATTATCCGCAGCTCCTCCGGGGTCTTCCGAAGGGTGGACAGGGGCCCGGCGTAGGTCGTCACCCGGCGCAGATGGGGGAAGGCATCGTACAGCGCCTTCAGGACGGTGAGAAGATAGTCCATGGGCAGGTTGATGGCGTCCCCGTCGCAGAGGAAAACGGTCTCCGTGTTCTTGTACCAGGTGGCCTGGGCCATCTGAATGTCCTCCAGCACGTCCTCCAGAGGGCGGACGTGATAGCGCTTGGATTTGTACATGGAGCAGAAGGTGCAGGTGTTGTTGGAGCAGCCCACCGTGCATTGGAGCAGATAGCTCTTCCACTCCCCTGGTGGACGGTAAATGTCGCCTTCATAACGCATAGGTATGAACCTCCTTAAATTGGGATAAGCTAATTGTATAATAAAGTGAGGGGGAATCGTATATGACAACACAGCTGACGGCGGTGTTTGATGACAGGGATGGGGCAGACCTGGCCCTCATGCGCCTGCGGCGGGGCGGCATTGAGTATTCCATCGCGGAGCTGAAGGCCCCGGAGCGGGGCGCCGGGGGGCAAATGCCCCTGGTGGATATGAGTCCGTCCTATGGTCTTGCCATGACCGACGGCATCCCGCCGGGGGAGGTGTACGCCGCCGTGCTGAACTCCCGCGCCGTCATGGAGCGCAGCGCCGCCGCGGCGGGCAAGGCAAGACTCACCGTGAACGTCCGCACCGACCAGGTGCTGCGGGCCAGGGAGATCATCTCCTCCGTGAAGGGCAGAGTGCTGTAGCCTCAGCCCTGGCCCTTGACAATATCCCAGTATTTTTTGGCGGCCTGCTCGGTTTTGTTGTCCCCGTACTCGTAATAATGGGCGTTTTTCAGAGTATCCGGCAGGTACTGCTGCTGCACCCAGCGGTTCGGGTAGTTGTGCGGGTAAAGATAGCCCTGCTCCCTCTCAAAGCCGGTGCCGTCCGCGTGGACGTTTTGCAGGTGCCGGGGGATGGGGCCGGCCTTCCCGGCCCGCACATCCCCCATGGCCCGGTCGATGGCCATGCAGCCGGTGTTGGACTTGGGGCAGGTGGCCAGGAATATGACCGCCTCCGCTAAGGGCAGCCGGGCCTCCGGCAGGCCGAGCTGTAAGGCGGAGTCCACGCAGGCTTTTACAATGGGAACGGCCAGCGGATAGGCCAGGCCGACGTCCTCGCTGGCGGAGCATAAAATCCGCCGACAGGCCCCCAGCAGGTCGCCGGTCTCCAAAAACCGGGCCAGATAGTGGACGGCGGCGTCCGGGTCGGAACCCCGTATGGACTTCATCAGGGCGGAGAGAATGTCGAAATGCTCATCTCCGTCCCGGTCATAGCGCATGGCGCTGCGCTGGGTGACGGCCCTGGCGTCCGTCATGGTGAACAGCAGCCCATCCTTTCCGGGCCGGGCGGTGCTGTATAAAAGCTCCAGGGTGTTCAGGCTCTTTCGGGCGTCCCCGCCGCAGGCGGAGGCGATATAGTCAAGCACCCCGTCCTCCAGGTCTATGGAAACGCCGTCCCGCTCCGACAGGAGCCGAATCACCCGCTCCATGGCCGCCTTCACGTCCTCAGAGGTCAGGGGCTTAAACTCAAACACCGTGCTGCGGGACAATATGGCGTTGAACACGCAGAAATAGGGGTTTTCCGTGGTGGCGGCGATCAGGGTGATTTTGCCGTTTTCGATAAACTCAAGCAGGGACTGCTGCTGCTTTTTGTTGAAATATTGTATCTCGTCCAGATACAGTAGCACGCCCTCCGGGGCCAGCAGAGTGTCCAGCTCCTGAATGATGGCCTTGATGTCTGCAAGACCCGCCGTGGTGGCGTTCAGCCGCCGGAGAGGCCGGTTGGTGCGCCGGGCGATAATGCTGGCCACCGTGGTCTTCCCCGTGCCGGAGGGGCCATAAAATATCATGTTGGGGATGTGCCCGCTGTCCGCAATGCGGCGCAGCATTCCGTCCGGCCCCAGAATATGGCCCTGCCCCGTCACCTCGTCCAGCTCCTGAGGCCGAAATTCATCCGCCAATGGCCGATACATCGACGGCACCTCCTTTTTATAGGATAATCGAATTGTTTTAGTCTATGCTATGCCGAAAAAATCCTCGGCAATTCCATTAAGCTGGGTCGCAATCTGGGAAAAATCACAGCCCAAGTTTAGCGTTCGTACATCTATGCGGTTTCCGCTCATGTGATAGCTGTTGTCTGGCTGGAGCGGCTCGTCCGTCCGGGCGTACAGCAAAAGCCCGGAGACGATGTGAGGCGTTCCGGCCAGAGAAGCCTCCTTGTTCTTCACATAGGCGAATATCTGATACAGATGGCCGGAGCGCAGGGTTTGTATGTCGTAGTGGGTCAGCATGGTGCGGGCGTAATATTTCGCGTCGATAATCAGCACCTTGTCCTGATAGGAGAGGGTGACGTCGCTCTGCATAACAGGCAGCAGAGCACGACTGTCCCCGTCCAAGGCCCAAGGTATCTGCAAGGCGGCGGCGTGAAGCTGGGGAAACTCCTGCCTGTAATAGGCGAGAATAAACCTTTCATACAGCCGACACATCCGCTGTTCGTCCAGAAAATCCATCAGCCGGGTGGTGCCGTCGGAATTTGTTTGCAGCAGACCCTTTATCACCAAATAGCACACGGAAACCAGCATCCGATAGGTCTGGCGGCTTCGGTCATAGGAAAGATTCCAGCGGATGGCGGAAGGCTCCAGCGTCTCCACATCCCCAAAATAATCCAGAAGCCTTCGCAGCTCCCTCTTGCGGGCCTTGGAGATGTTGGAGCGCAGAAGAAGCTCCATGGTGGTTTTAATAATGCGGTTTTCATAGGCGTTCAGGGAAAATTCGTCGTAGGTGCAGACCATTTGCCGGCGAAGCATGGTCTGGGATTTTATGGACTCCGAAACCTCAATTTTTCCCCGCAGGGAGGACAGCGGCTCCTGGGTTTGTATATACGCCCGCCGAAGGCCACGCTTGATTTGGGCGGACACACCCTTGGACAAAATGGCCGCGCACAGCTCGGCTACGTTCTCAAAGGGTTCTGTGGCCACATTTTTATAGCCCTGCTGGGTCAGCGTCTGAAAGGCGTAGGAGAGCATATAGTAGATATTCTGTACCGGGATGCTCATTGGATGGCGTCCCGGAGCCGACTGCTCCAGCCCTGTACATTGGACGGCTCATCAAACCAGTATTCCCGCAGAAGAGGTATCAGCTCATAGTTTACAATCTCCCGCAGGGTCTGGTCTGTCACCTCCGCCGGTTTTAAGCCGCAAAAATAGCTGTGGCCTATGCAAAAGCCCTCTCCCAATGCTTCGTCGGCGGCGATGGCCTGGTTCAGGCTCTTCACGCAGGCGATGAGCCGGTCAAATTTTACACTGCCAAGCCCGGCCTGGTACGCCCGGAAGCCCTCTGTGTCAAACCCCGCCCCCATATCGAAAAAGGAGAAGCGGCGGCGCAGGGCGTAGTCCAGCATAGCCAGGCTTCGGTCAGCGGTGTTCATGGTGCCGATGATATAGACATTTCCCGGTACGGAGAATTTCTCGTTAGAATAAAGAAGCTGGAGGGGGATGTCCCGCTTGTCGTTTTCGATCAGCATGAACAGCTCGCCGAAAATCTTGCTCAGGTTTCCCCGGTTTATTTCGTCGATAATGAAAAAGTAGTCATTCGCTCTGTCCGCCTCGGCGGTTTTGCAGAAGTGATAGAACACGCCCTTTCGCAGTTCAAACCCGGTCTCTGACGGGCGGAAGCCCATGATAAAATCCTCATAGGAATAGCTTTGGTGAAACTGTACCATCATTACCCGCTCCGGGATTTCGGCCCCCATCAGGGAATAGGCCAGCTTCCTGGCAGCATAGGTCTTTCCCACGCCGGGCGCGCCCTGGAGAATGACGTTCTTTTTCCGCCTCAACAGGCCCGCCAGGGTCTCGTAATCCTCTCGGCTCATGTATACGTCGGACAGAAAGCTGTCTGCGCTGTAGACAGGGTATGGAATTTCCGGCTCTGCCCCGTCGTCGGTCTCCTCCGGGGCGAAAAGGGCGTTTAGCTTCTTGACATAGTCCGTATAGGGGGTGATGTCGGTTAATATTTTCGTGATGGCTGATCCAGGGTGTTCCCATTTGCCTTTATGTGTCCATCGTACCTGGCGGATATTTTTATAGTAATTACGAGTGGTATCAAATTCATAGTCTGACTCCACAACGCCTCTGCCGACTATAAGGTGCAATCCCTTTTTAGCGAATACAATGTCGCCGGGTTCCATTTCATGTACGAACTGCCATGTCGCAAGAGCGGTGTGTGTGCCGGAGTTGTTGAGATTATAGCACTCTTTTATCTTCTGTCTCATTTCCTCCTTGCTAGCGAATTTCCTCAGATCTCCAATATCGCCCCATCCAAGAGCCATAATTCCAGCATTGTAAAACTCATCCCAATTTGCAGATCCGTCGCCGGGGGAGTAGATCCAGTAATGGACGGTCTCTGCTCCGTCGTCGGCCATGACGGCGCCCTTGGGGCTTTGTTGCAGGCGCAGCTTGTCGGCCTTTTTCTCGTCGTTGACCTGCTGGGAAAGCACCCAGGCCGCGTAGCTCAGCTCCCGGAAATTTTTCAGCTCGCTGGCGTCGCTTTGCAGGTAGGCCCGTAGCCCTTCTGCAATCTCGAAATACGCTGCCGCGGAGATTTTGTCCTCCACGGTGGGGAGGGACTGCACCACCTCCGCTGGAATTTGCCCGGAAGAATAGATGTACCACTCGCTCCGGCTGTCCAGATTCAGATAAGTGTCCGGCGCAATCCAATATAGGGCCATGGTAATCTTGCTGTTGCCGTTGCCCTTTTTGTGGATGACCAGGTCGAACAGATGGGACAGATCCTCCTTGTTGGCCGGGGCGGGGTTGTCCGCGTAGCGCAGAGCGGCCTCGAAAAAGTCCCACAGTTCGTCAATGTCTCTCTCCCCTCGATTGCCCACAAAGTAGTAGAAGGTGGCGTTTTGCGGGTTTAAAACCGGCACGCTGTCAAAGGAGGCGGGAACGGGTGCGTCGATGGACAAAATCTCCTTCACGGCTTCGACGATTTTCAGCCGATTGGCCGGACGCATGGAGGTCTTGTTGAAAAGTCCGAAAAAGGTAAAGGGGTCGATGTCTACGATGGCGTTATCCCGCTCCAGGGTGGGGAGATTCAGCTCCGCCCGTTGGAAAATACGCCGTATATCGGAGATCAGGGCCTCACGGTTTCCCTTGTAGGTCAGTAGTTTGTCGGCGACCTCACGGTAGAAAACGACCCAGTCAAATTGCTTTGCGTCCTGCATCGGAATACTCTCCTTTGACGATACTCCTTAAATTATATAAAAACTGCTTGGAATTTGCAACCGTCCGTGGTAAGATTTCTTTTGGACGCTGTCCAAAATACAGAGAGAAAGGGCGTAAGATACATATGCGGACGCCGGAGCAGGTGCGGGGGATATTGGAGGGGCTGGCGGAGGAATACCCGCTGGCCGACTGTACGCTGAACCACAGGGAGGCGTGGGAGCTGCTGGTACAGGTGCGCCTGGCGGCCCAGTGTACGGACGAGCGGGTGAACAAAATCTCCCCGGCCCTGTTTCAGCGCTTTCCCAGCGCGGAGGTCATGGCCCAGGCCACGGCGGAGGAGGTGGAGCCGTACATCCACTCCTGCGGCTTTTACCACGGCAAGGCCAGGGACATTGTGGGGGCCGCCAAAATGCTGGTGGAGGACTTCGGCGGCGTGGTGCCGGACAATATGGAGGATTTGCTGAAGCTCCCCGGCGTGGGCCGCAAAAGCGCCAACCTCATCCTGGGGGACGTATACCACAAGCCGGGAAGTGTGGTGGTGGACACCCACTGCATCCGCCTGTCCAACCGGCTGGGCCTGGTGGACGACATGAAGGAACCGGCCAAGATAGAGACCGCCCTCCGGGCCATCCTGCCCCCGGAGGAATGTTCCGATTTCTGCCACCGCGTCGTCTATCATGGCCGGGCCGTATGCAGTGCCAGAGCGCCAAAGTGCCAGTGCTGCTGCGTGCGGGAGTTTTGCCAGACCTATGAGACGCGGGACGGCGAATAACACACAGAGAAAGGAACCTTTACATAGATGCTGCTGACCTTTGAGGGGATTGAGAATTTTCGGGATATGGGGGGCCTGGTACGGGGGGACGGGGCCTCGCTGCGGGGCGGATTGCTGCTGCGGTGCGGACACCTGGGCCGGGCCACGGACGGGGACCTGGACCAGCTGGAGAGCATGGGCGTTTGCGCCGTGATAGACCTCCGGGACGTGTCGGAGCGGGAGCGGGAGCCGGACAGGGCCGTGGCCGGGGCGGAAAACCGGCACCTGCCCGCTGTGGCGGATCTGGGGACGCTGTTCGGCATTCCCATATCGCAGATCACGGCGGCCCAGGCCCATGAGGAGTTCCAGACCCTGTACCGCTATCTGGCCCAGTCGGAGGAATCCAAAAACGCCTATGCCGAATTTTTTGCCTGCCTTTTGCGGGCGGCGGGGCGGCCTGTGGTGTTCCACTGCACCCAGGGGAAGGATCGCACCGGCGTGGGGGCGGCTCTTCTGTTGACGGCCCTGGGCTTTGACCGGGCCGCCGTCGTGGAGGAATATATGCTGACCAACCAGGCCATGGAGCGCCGTATGGATGCTCTCCGGGCCAAAAACCCTGCGCCGGAGGAGCTGGCCCTGGCCAGAGAGGTGCTTTTGGTGTTCCGGGAAAACATGACCCTCTATTTCCAGTGCCTGGAGGAATCATACGGCTCGGCCCGCGCCTATCTCGAAAAGGCCATCGGCCTTGGCCCGGCGGAGATTAAGGCGCTGGAAAAATATTATATGCAGCTTTCATAAATCGCGGACAGTCCCAAAACGCTGGTTTGGGACTGTCCTTTTTGTCTATGTCAATTTTTGTTGATACTCCTTCCTTCTCTTACAAAGATGGGCCAGGTGTTCAATGATTTTTTTGCCCTGAGGGGATATAATGCAGACACAGAGTATAAGCGGAGGGATGGTCGATGAAACGATTCTATACGGCGACGGTGAAGCACAGAACGCTTATTCTGGTCTTGTTTCTGCTGGCGGCGGCAGTGTGCCTTGTGCTGCGAGGCCAGGTGGGCGTAAACTACGACGTGAACGACTATCTCCCGGCGGACTCTGCCTCCACCGTATCCCTGGAGGTGATGGAGGAGGAATTTTCCGGCGGTATTCCCAACGTCCGGGTGATGCTTTACGACGTGACCATCCCGGAGGCGCTGGAATATAAGGAGCGCCTCGAAGCGGTGGACGGAGTCGTTTCCGTTACCTGGCTGGACGACGCGGTGGACATTACCGCGCCTCTGGCGACCCTGGACACGGATACGGTGGAGACCTATTATAAAGACAGCGCCGCCCTGCTTACCCTCACCATCGGGGAGGAGGACGATTATATTTCCGCCGTGGAGGAGATCCGCGCCGTGATCGGCGATGAAAACGCCATGACGGGCAGCGCCGTATCCACGGCCATGTCCGAAACAAGCACCACGGCGGAGGTAAGCCGCGTGGCCATCTTCGGCGTGGCCTTCGCCATGGTGGTGCTGTTTCTGACCACCAGCTCCTGGCTGGAGCCGTTTCTGGTGCTGGCGGGGCTTTTGGTGGCGGTCGTCATAAACGCCGGAACGAACCTGATTTTTGGGGAGATCTCCTTCGTTACCAACGCCGCCGGGAGCATATTGCAGATGGCGGTATCCCTGGATTATTCCGTGTTCCTGCTCCACCGATTCGACGAGTGCCGGGAGGAGACGGAGAATATTCAGGAGGCCATGGTGACGGCGCTGTGCCGCTCCACGGATTCCATCCTGTCCAGCGGCCTTACGACGGTCATCGGCTTTCTTGCCCTGGTGCTGATGCAGTACCGTCTGGGGGCCGATTTGGGGCTGGCGCTGGCCAAGGGCGTGGCGATCAGTCTGATCACCGTGTTTCTGTTTACCCCTGCGCTGCTTTTGACCGTGTACCGCCTGACGGATCGGCTGCGCCACCGCACGCCAAAGCTTCGGCTGGCGGGCATGGGCCGGGTCATACATAAGCTCAGGATCCCGCTGACGGTGGCCTTTGTGCTGGTGATTGCCCCCGCGTTTCTGGCCTCCTCCTCCAATGAGTATTATTACGGCTCCTCCCACACCTTCGGGGAGAACACCCAACTGGGAGCGGATACCGCCGCTATCGAGGAGGTGTTCGGTCAGAGCGATACCTATGTGCTGCTGGTGCCGGGAACGGATACGGCCACTCAGACGGCGCTGTCGAACAGCCTGCACGAGCTGGAACACGTTACCAGCGTTATATCCTATGTAGACGCCGCCGGGGCGGAGATTCCCCTGGAATACCTGGACGAGAGTACCATGCGTCAGCTTGTCAGCGACAACTACAGCCGGTTTGTCATATCCGTGGACGTACCCTATGAGGGGGACGAGACCTTTGCCTTGGTGGAGGAGATTCGGGCGGTGGCGCAGGCATATTACCCGGATGCCTATTACCTGGCCGGGCAGGGCGTCAGCACCTATGATCTGATGAACACGATCCAGTCCGATATGCTGCGGGTGAATCTGGTGGCTATCGGGGCGGTGTTTGTGGTGCTGCTGCTGACGCAGCGGTCGGTTATCCTGCCGGTGCTGCTGGTGCTGTGCATTGAAACAGCTATTTGGCTGAACCTGGCGGTGCCGTACTTTGCCGGAAAGCCTGTTTTCTATATCGTCTATTTGATCATCAGCGCCGTTCAGCTTGGAGCCACGGTGGACTATGCCATCCTGATGACCGACCGCTATCGGGAAAACCGGCAGGCCATGGATAAGAAGGAGGCCCTGGTGCATACTGTTTCCGGGGTGACGGTTTCCATCCTGACCTCCGGCAGCGTACTCACGGTGGTGGGGTTGCTGATGGGATTTATGTCCTCCAATCAGCTTCTGGCCCAACTGGGCCTGCTGCTGGGGCGGGGAACAATCTTTTCCCTGCTTGGAGCGCTGCTGGTGCTGCCCGGCCTGCTGTCACTGTTCGACGGCGTATTTATGAAAAATCGAAAGGGCCGTCCCAAGAGACGGGGAAAGCGGAAAAGCTTGCAGAAGGAGGTATCCTGAGATGAGAAAGCTGTATAAAAAATATCTGGCCCTGGCCCTGGCCGCCGCGCTGTGCCTGGGAACGGCCTGTCCGGCCCTGGCGGCGGAAAGCACGCCCAAGGAGGAGGTGGTCTATGCCTCCCTGGACGGCAGCGGCGCGGTGCAGGCGGTGTATGTGGTGAACATATTCGACCTGGCCCAGGCCGGAACCATCACGGATTACGGGGATTACAGCGCCCTGCGGAATATGACCGGCACGGAGGAGATTTCCTATGACGGCGATACCGTCACCATCCAGGCGGAGGAAGGAAAGCTGTATTATGAGGGAACGCTGGAAAACGCCCAGCTCCCCTGGATATTTGAAATTCATTACTATCTGGACGGCGCGGAATATGACGCCGCCTCCCTGGCGGGGCGGAGCGGCGAGTTGGAGATTACTCTCTCCATCCGGGAAAATCCTGCCTGCACCGGGGATTTCTTCGAGAGCTATGCCCTGCAAATAAGTCTGACACTGGACACGGCGCTCTGCGCCAATATTACGGCGGAGGGGGCCACCATTGCCAACGTAGGCGGGGACAAGCAGCTTACCTATACCGTCCTGCCGGGAAATGAAAAGGACTTCACCATCACTGCCACGGTGACGGATTTTGAAATGGAGAGCATCGACATAAACGGCGTTCCTCTGACGCTGGAGGTGGAGATAGACGACGAGGCGCTGATGGAGCAGATCACCAGCCTCATGGAGGCCATCGAGGCGCTGGACGACGGCGCGGGCGAGCTGGACGACGGTGTGAGCGAGCTGGAGACCAGCGTGGAGACGGAGCTTGCCTCCGGCACGGAGAGCCTGACCGCCGGGGCCTCGGCCTTGGAATCCGGCGCGGCCTCCCTCCAATCCGGGGCGGAGGAGGTAAGCGATGGGGCTGCGGCTCTGACCGCCGGAGCGGAGACCTTGGAGGCGGGACTGGAGACCCTGAACCAGGGCGTCGCCCAGCTTCAGGCGGGACTGGAGGCGCTGGACGGGCAGTCCCAGGCCCTGACCGAAGGATCCGCCCAGGTGAAGGCGGCCCTGGCCGCGCTGCAATCAGCGCTGACCGGCGTCTCCGCCTCCTCGGACACCATCGAGACCTTGACGGCCACGGCCCAGACCATGCAGGCGTCCCTGGACGCCCTGTCAGAGCAGAACACGGCGGCCATCGCGCAGATCGAGAGCCTGGCGGAAATTGTCGGCGGCCTGGGCAATACTACCACGGCGGCCATCAACGCCGCCCTCAGCGGCCTGGGCATCGGCATGACGGTGTCGGACGGCATTTCCCTTGCCAGCGGGCTTGTGACATTGCTGGAGGCCAATAACCAGGCCATCGCGCAGATCGAGACCTTTATGAACACCGTCTCCCAGGAGCTTTCCGATACCCTGACGGCGATGGAAGCGCAAATCTCCGCCCTTTCTGCTGCCATTGACGCCCTGGCCGGGGAATATGACGGACTGGACAGCGGCATCGGCGATTACACGGAGGGCGTGGCCCAGATCCTGGCGGGCTATGAGCAGCTTGCCGCCGGGGTCAATGCCCTGACGGAGAGCAGCGGTTCCCTGACGGAGGGATCCTCCGCTCTGTATGACGGCGTGAGCGAGCTTCTGGCCGGCATCGTGTCCGTTTACGAGGCCACCGGCTCCCTGACGGATGGGGTGGGCCAGCTTAACAGTGGCGTGGCGGCGCTGCTGGAGGCTGTCCGCACGCTATACAGCGGAACGAGTGACCTGAAGGAGGGAACCTCCTCCATGCGGGAGAAGACAGACGGCATGGACGAGACCATCCAGGAGCAGATAGACGACCTCCTGGCCAGCGTTACCGGCGGGGATGTGGAGGTGACGTCCTTCGTTTCGGAGAAAAATACGAATGTAGAGGCCGTCCAGTTCGTCATTACTACCTCCCCCATCGAAACAGAGGAAGAATCGGAAGCCGTGGAAGAGGAGGCGCAGGAGATGACCTTCTGGCAGAAGCTGCTGGATCTGTTCTGACGGAGACCGCGAACAAGCAAAAGACTGCATCGAACGCTGTTCTGATGCAGTCTTTTTTTGAAAAAATTGACCGAACGGGGGTCTGAGGCGTATATATAGCAGGAGGTGGTGACAAAATGGAACATTCCCCGGTTCATTCGGCGGCGGATGTGGAGCGGATGGTGAGGGAGCATGGGGATATGCTGTTTCGCATCTGCCTTTCCGTGCTGGGAAATGAAAGCGACGCGGAGGACGCAGTGCAGGAGACGGCGGTGAAGTATATGCTCAAGGCCCCGGCGTTTCAAAGCCTGGAACATGAAAAGGCGTGGCTCATCCGGGTGGCGGTCAATCAGTGCCGGGACATGGGCCGGTTTCGGGCGAGGCACCCCCAGACGGGCCTGGTGCAGGTTCTGGGCTATGTCAGCCCGGAGAGCAGCGGGATTATGGAGGCGCTGATGGAGCTGCCGGAAAAGTACAAAATTGTCCTGCTGCTGTATTATGTGGAGGAATACCCGGTCAAGGACATCGCCGGGATGATAGGCCGGACGCCTTCCGCGGTGAAAATGCGGCTGCAAAAGGGGCGGCGGCTGTTGGAGGAAAAATATCGGAAGGAGTATCTATGAGTATGGTATGCGAGCAGCTAAAGGAATCTGTAGGGCAGATAAAAATGCCGGAGGATATGAAAGCGCGGATCATCCGCAGCGTGGAAGAGAAACAGAAGAAGCGGGGTCGTATTGTCCCCGTCCGGCGGTGCGTTCTGACGGCGGCGGTAGCGGCGGCGCTCTGCCTGGCCCTGTCTGTTCCGGCTCTGGCCGCCACGGTGGAGCCGGTGTACCGGCTGCTGTATCATGTCTCACCGGAGGCCGCCCAGCTTTTCCAGCCGGTGCGGCTGAGTGACGAATATGATGGGATACGCCTGGAGGTGGTATCCGCCCAAATTCAGGGAGATACGGCCATGGTATACGTCACCCTCCAGGACTTGACGGGAGACCGGGTGGACGAGACCACGGATTTGTTTGACAGCTATGACCTGAACACCCCCTTTGACAGCGTTGGCTGCTGCGAGCTGATGGGGTTCGATGAGAAGACGAAAACGGCCTCCTTCCTGATCACCATGACAAACCTGGCCGGGGAGGCCATGGAGGGGGACAAGGTGACGTTTTCCGTCCGGCGGTTTTTAAGCCAAAAAACGGTTTATGAGGATGTGGAAATCCCCGCTGCGCTCTCCGCCGTTTCCCAGGCGGAAAGCACGAAAGAGATAACCGACCACAGCGGCTGGGGCCTGCATTATACGGAGGGCGCGGTAACAGTGCTGTGCTCCGACGCTCTGACGGCGGATTTTCCCGTGACAGGCTTCAAAACCGGGCTGGGATATATAGAGGGCAAGCTCCACATACAGCTGGCCGTTGGGAACGCCTTGGAATATGACAACCACGGGTACTTTTACCTGGTGGACGGGGCGGGAAATATCATCGAGCCGGAGGCCGGCTATTCTTTTTTTGAGGAGGGGGACGGTGGCCGGGAGGATTATTATGAGTTTGTCTTTTCTGTCACGCCTCAAAAATTGACCGACTGCCGACTGTATGGAAGCTTCTGGATCACCGGCTTACTGACGGAGGGCCGCTGGAAGGTGACGTTTTCTTTGGCGGACGCCTGACTGCCGCCGGTTCCAATGTTGGGAACCAGGTTGTCTGCCGGACTTTCATATATCCAGCCATAGGGCAGGGCGTATTTATACCAGGAAAAAAGCTTATCCACCGGGTTGAGGAGGATAAAGATGAGCTTTATCTCCGGGCCGAAATCCAGCCGGATACGCAAACAGAGGGGCTATGTCAAAATTGTCCATTTTGACATAGCCCCTCTGTCTTTTGCTTCCTGGAGGGAGTGCAGAAGGGCAGCCCCGCCGACGAATATGATTTCTTTATTCCTCCGCCTTGCGAATCAGCACGAAGGGGGTGAGCTGGGTGGAGTTGCCGGAGGGGTTGTCGTCTATCAGCTCCTTGCACTGGTCATCGGTCAGCGTCAGATCCGGGCTTTTGCCCAGAATATCCCGCGTGAAGTCGTTGGCGTCCACCAGCATACAGGTAACGCCGGTCTCCTCCTGAATACGGCGGCAGACCTCCTGGGGCTCCTTGGGCAGCATAATGCAGTAGTCCCCATATTCCTGGAACGAGGCGGTATAAAACCCGTCCAGGCCCTCCACCTCCGGCCCGGCGATTTTGTAAAACACGCCCTTCTTCCCGAATAGCTTGCCAACCCCAGCGGCAATGGAGGCCCATATGATTTTCCCCGCGCCGCAGTGGTCGATGGCAAACTGCATTTTCCAGGGGTTGTCCACCCCGATGCCGTAGGGGCTGTGAGAGGCAAACTTGGAGAGGAATTTTGCAAGTCCCGTCAGCTTCATGTCCTTTTTATAGATGATATTTTTCTGGCACAGGGAAATGATTTTCTCCGCCACGGAGAGGATGTCCCCCTCCTGATACACCGGCAGCACATATTGCCGCACCAGGTCGCAGTAATCCTCCCCAATTTTTACAAAGTGGGTCTGGATGGCTCCCCGGTCATAAGCTCCAAAGCTGGTCTCTATCCGCAGCTTCTTGTTTTCGTTTGGCTTTAGTGTGGAATCCATGTCTCTATTTTCCTCCTTGCGCCGAAGGGCGCCGTATCGAAAGCAAGCCGCGCCCGGACACGGACACGGCTTGCCGGCTTGTGTACCATAGAATAAATTGCGATAAACAGCATACCAGAGGAATGTGAAAAATAAATGAACAAAGAACAAAAATATATTACTATCTATACAAACGAATCCATGAATCGGCAGGTGTCATGTGACGTCCGCCTCACGCGGAAATATTTTCTGTTTGCGCCTAACGGAACGCCCGTGTCAGAAGATTTCGAAGGGCCTGAGCGTGGGCGGCGCTGCCGTTGGCGTGGGCTGTATAAAGAGTTTGCAGAACGGGCGCGGCGGTTTGACCGGCGGCCTGGGTATAATCCTGCATCAGCCGTTCCTCCCGCAGCAGGGCGGCCCGAAGAGCAGCCAGCTTGCCGGGGATCGGCTGACGGATATTTTCCGCTGTATAGGATGTGCCGGTGCAGATAAAATATTCCGCCCGCAGCCGACCTGCCCGACGTCCGGCGTCCTCGGCCTGGGCCAGCAGGACGGCCCGCTCCTTGCCCTGGAGCATCCTGGCGAGGGCCTTGTCAAACGCGGCGGCGCACAGCTCTGCCTGGATAAAGGTTTCCATGGTCTGCTCCTCCCGGAGGCGGGGGGCGGATTTGGCCTCCTCCGCTTGATTTTTCGGTTGCTCCGCCCCCGATACCCGCCGCCATAACGTCTCAAACCCGGCCAGACTCTCTTGTATGGATTGGTCTATGTCCATAAAAATATCCCCTCCCGGCCCATTCTATGCGAAAGACCGACAGGGGGTTAGTTGTATTTGCTGTTAGCTTAGCAGCGTATCTACGGCGTCAGGGATTTCCGCCGGGCTTTGGACGATGACGCTTGCGTCGGAAAGCTCATCCTGAGGGCCGTAGCCGTAGGCGCAGCCGACGGCCTTCAGGCCGTAGACGCGGGCCAGATCCATGTCCTTGTAGCGGTCGCCCACGGCAATATAGGGGCCGGGGAACCGCTCCCGAATGGTGAGGAATACCTCCGGCTTTGACTTCCAGCCGAAGTCCTCCGAGCAGTAGAAGCCGGAAAACCAGTCGTCCAGTCCGAAGGCGTCCCGGTGGGCCTGCATATAGGCGGTTCGGCAGTTGCTGAGAAAAACCAGCCGGTGGCCCTGTTGTTTCATCCTGTCCAGGACCTCCGTCACGCCGGGGTAAAGCCGGGCGTTTCCGATGGTGATTTGACGAACCATTTCTGTTCCGACCACAGCCCCGGCGGCGGTTCGTTCTTCCTGGGAGAGCTGGGGGGCGAAGGTGTCCCACATCTCGGTGGCCGTCAGGCCCAGCCAATGCTCCAGCTCCTTGTCCTGCCACGTCCTGGGGGGCATCAGCCCCTTGCGAACCAGCCCGTCATAGGCCAGGCGAAAGGCGGGGGCGTATATGCGGATACAGTCGTGAAGCGTGCCGTCGTAATCCAGGATGATGGTGGCGGCGCTCATGCCTCGATGGTGCGGATCAGGTTCACCATCTCGATGGCGCTCTGGGCGCACTCGGAGCCCTTGTTGCCCGCCTTGCTCCCGGCCCGCTCGATGGCCTGCTCGATGGTGTCCGTGGTCAGCACGCCGAACAGAACGGGGACGCCGCTGTTCAGCGCTACGTTTGCGATGCCCTTGGACACCTCGCTGCATACCACGTCATAATGGCTGGTGGAGCCGCGGATGACCGCGCCCAGGGCGATGACCGCGTCATACTTGCCGCTGTTGGCCATCTTGGAGGCGATCAGAGGAATCTCAAAGGCCCCCGGCACCCAAGCCAGGTCGATGTTTTCCCCCTGTACTCCATGGCGCAGCAGACCGTCCTCGCAGCCAGCCACCAGCTTGGACACGATGAACTCGTTGAACCGGGCGGCGACGACGCCCACCCGCAGGTCGTTATTGGATATAAGCTTGCCTTCAAAGGTATTCATGGTAAAAATCCTCCTTAGAAATTAATAATTCAAAATATGCCCCATGCGGTGCTGCTTTGTGCGTAAATAGAACAGGTCTTCCTTGGTGGCCTCCATCTGAATGGGTACCCGCTCCACGATTTCCAGGCCGTAGTCCGAGAGCTGATAGACCTTGTCCGGGTTGTTGGTCAGCAGCCGCATGGTCTTCACCCCCAGGTCGCGGAGGATTTGCGCGCCGATGTAATACTCCCGCAGGTCTCCGGCAAAGCCAAGGGCCAGGTTCGCGTCCACCGTGTCCAGCCCCTGATCCTGGAGGGCGTAGGCCTTCAGCTTGTTCAGCAGGCCGATGCCCCGGCCCTCCTGGCGCATATACAGCAGGATGCCCCGGCCCTCGGCTTGGATCTGGGTCATGGCGGCGTGGAGCTGGTCGCCGCAGTCGCAGCGCATGGAGCCGAAGCAGTCCCCGGTCAGGCACTCGGAATGAACCCGGCACAGCACGTTCTGCCCGTCCCCGATGTTGCCCTTTACCAGGGCCACATGATGCTCTCCGTTCAGGGTATTCCGATAGCCGTAGGCGGTGAACTCCCCGTATTTGGTGGGCAGCCGGGTGACGGCCACCTGCTCCACAAAATTCTCGTGCCGCTTGCGGTAGCTTTGCAGGTCGTGGATGGTGATGAACTTGAGACCCCACTCCACAGCCTTCTGCTGAAGCTCCGTGGCCCGCATCATGGTGCCGTCGTCCCGCATGATCTCGCAGCACAGGCCACATTCCTTCAGCCCTGCCAGCCGTAGCAGGTCAACGGTGGCCTCCGTGTGGCCGTTCCGCTCCAAAACGCCGTTGGGCTTGGCCTGAAGCGGGAACATATGGCCGGGGCGGCGGAAGTCGTCAGGCTTTGCCCCCTCCTCCACGCACTTCATGGCGGTGATGGAGCGCTCCGCCGCGGATATGCCCGTAGTGGTGGAAACATGGTCGATGGAGACGGTGAAGGCCGTTTCGTGGTTGTCCGTGTTTTCCGAGACCATCTGGGGCAGGTTCAGCTTGTGGATGTATTCCGACGACATGGGCATACAGATAAGCCCCTTGGCGTGGCTCGCCATGAAGTTCACGTTTTCCGTGGTGGCGAACTGGGCGGCGCATATCAAATCCCCCTCGTTCTCCCGGTCAGGGTCGTCGGTGCAAAGGATCATGCGCCCCTGGCGCAGCTCCTCCAAAGCTTCCTCGATGGTATTGTATTGAAATTGAGACATATTTTTCCTCCTTGCTGGGGCGGCGGATCTTTTTCCGCCATACTTCGTTGGGCCTCCTCGACGTTCTGAAAGTACGCCTTCGTCGCCCCGCCTCGTCTGGCGAAAAAATCTCTCGCCGGGCGTT
Source organism: Oscillospiraceae bacterium (assembly GCA_021205095.1). Lineage (GTDB taxonomy): Bacteria > Bacillota > Clostridia > Oscillospirales > Oscillospiraceae > CAJOIG01. The sequence goes on from JAJPYE010000033.1 coordinate 23,888, forward strand.
ATCTGAAAGGTTTGAGGTCTTTAAAATCCGTTTTCCGCTAAAAATTCCCAGGTAATGCCGCTCTGGGGCGCGGCGGTGTCCTTGGGCTGTAACAGCTTTTCCACGTATTTGCCGATGATGTCCGTTTCCAGGTTCACGATGTCGCCGGGGCGCTTCTGGCCCAGGAGGGTGACGCTGGCGGTGTGGGGAATCAGGGAGACGGAAAAATCCTTTTCCGTGACGGCGGCCACGGTCAGGCTGATGCCGTCGATGGCCACGGAGCCTTTTTCGACGATATATCGCAGCAGGGCGGGGGCCGCCTCAATGGTGTACCACAGGGCGATGTCGTCCCGGCGGATGGACTGGATATGGCCGGTGCCGTCGATGTGGCCGGAGACGATATGGCCCCCGAAGCGACCGTTGGCGGCCATGGCCCGTTCCAGATTTACGGGACTTCCCACGGTCAGCGCTCCCAGGGAGGAGCGGTTCAGGGTCTCGTGCATTACGTCGGCGGTGAAGCCGCTCTGATCTACGCTGGTGGCGGTGAGGCACACCCCGTTTACCGCCACGCTGTCCCCGATTTTCAGGTCGTCCAGCACGACCCTGGCCCCGATGGAGAGGAGGGAGGAATTGGCCCCCCGCTTCACGGCCCGGACAGCGCCCATTTCCTCAATGATGCCTGTGAACATCCTGTTCCACCTCGCTTTCCAGCAGAATGTCGTCCCCCAGACGGGTGACGGTGGTGTTTTTCAGCGGAAACGCCTGGTCGGGAAGGGCCACGCCCTGGCCGCCTACCGGGGTCCTTCCCGTGCCGCCGAAGAGCTTGGGGGCAATATACGTCTGCACCCGCTGGACGACGCCGCTTTCCAAAGCGGCCCAGTTGAGCGTGCCGCCGCCCTCCAGCAGAACGCTGTCGATGCTCTCCTGGCCCAGCCGCTCCATCAGGGCGGGAAGGCTGACATGGCCGTCCGATTCCGGCAGCGTCCACACCTTGCACCCGGCGGCCTCCAGGGCGGCTTTTTTCCCCTCGTCAGGCCGGAGGGCGGCGATGACGGTAGGAGTCTCCCCGGCAGTTTTGACAATATTGCTGTCCAGGGGGATGCGAAGATGGCTGTCGCATATGACCCGGAGCGGGTCGTGGCCCTGGGGGATGCGGCAGGTCAGCAGCGGGTCGTCCGCCAGCACCGTCCCGATACCGGCCATGATGGCGGCGTAGCGGTGGCGATCCTGGTGCACCCGGTTCCGGGCCGTCTCCCCGGTGATCCACTTGGAGGCCCCGGTGTAGGTGGCGATCTTGCCGTCCATGGTCATGGCGTATTTCATCACCACGTAGGGCCTGCCGGTCTGGATGTAGTGGAAAAACACATAGTTCAACCCGTCGCACTGCTCCTTCAGCAGGCCGGTCTCCACCTGGAGACCGTGGGCGCGTAAAATCTCAATGCCCTTGCCCGCCACCAGGGGGTTGGGGTCGCCGGAGCCAGTGACGACCCGGCTGATTCCGGCCTCCAAAATGGCGTCCGTGCAGGGGGGCTGTCGGCCCTGGTGGCAGCACGGCTCCAGGGTCACATATATGGTGCCGCCCCTGGGATCCTCCGTGCAGCTTTGCAGGGCGCTGCGCTCGGCGTGCAGCTCGCCGCACCGGGCATGATAGCCCTGGCCGATAATGCGGCCCTCCTTCACGATAACGGCCCCCACCATGGGGTTGGGGTTCGTCCAGCCCAGGCCCTTCTCCGCCAGGGAGATGGCCAGGGCCATATAATCTTTGTCGTTCATAGTATCATCGCCTTTGCGCAAAAAATGCCCCGAATGGTTCCATTCAAGGCGGTCGCTCCCGCGCGGCGGCAAAATGCAAAATACCCCGGAATGATGTCATTCCGGGGCGATTCATACATATTGGCACAGCGGCTGCGGTATGCGATCTTCTTCCATCCAGACTGTACTGTCGGCCCTGGAATCACACCAGGTCGTGCCTTGCGGCTCGTGGGCTATAACCACCGGTGGGGACTCTCACCCCGCCCCGAAGATCCTGATTCAGTTGACAGCTATGAGTATACTACGTCGGCGGCGCGTTGTCAATAGGGGGGATGAGGGGAATAGAAATTTATGACAAAATGTAAGTACGCTTTGGATTTTCATAAAAACAGGACGTTACACAGGCGGCTTCTACTGCCTCAGTCCATCGTCTCCGTCTCGGTTTCTGTCTCAGTCTCAGTTTCCTCCGCCTCCGCGTCTTCATCTGTGCCGACTTCGTCTTCTCCGTCGTCCGCTGTGGAGGCGTCCTCAGTGACGGTTTCCTCCGTAATAGTGGCAGTGTCCTCCGTGGCGGCATCTCCGGCGGTGGTACCCTCGGTTTCCTCGGTGATGACGGTTTGTTCGCTATCCGTCTCAGCGGTTCCGCCCTTGGAGCAGGAGGCGAACAGAAGCACGAACATGGACAGGGCCAGGCACAGCAAGATGGCCAGACTCCAAAGAGAATAGAAACTGTTCTTTGTTTTATTGCTCAAAATAACACCTCAATATAGGAATGGACAGAGTTTAGCTTGAATGGAGAGTCTTCCATTACGGGATGTCCGTGTATGCAGGGCGAGGGATTTTTTCGTCAGGTCGTGATGTTTCGACGAAGGCGTACATAGGTATGTCGAGGAGAAACAGCGCGGTCTGGCGGAAAAAGACCCGCCGCAGTTGGTATAAGGGGTTGTATTAAAACGGATGTTTTGATACAACCCCTTATAAGCTTATTATATAATTTACTCGGCGTCGGCCAAAGCCTTGGCCTCTTCAATGATCTTCTGCTGGACGTTGGCGGGGGTCTCGTCGTAGCGGATGAAGTCCAGGGTGAAGGAGCCGCGGCCCTGGGTAATGCTCCGCAGGTCGATGGCATAGGTGGTCATTTCCGCCATGGGAACCTCTGCTTCCACGATCTGCATACCGTCCTGTGCGGTCATGCCCAGCACAGTTCCGCGACGCTTGGAGGGAATGTCCGACATGATGTCGCCCAGGTTCGCGTCCGGCACGGTGACTTTCAGCAGACCAATCGGCTCCATGATGACCGGGTTTGCGTTCACCAGCTCCTTATAAGCCAGACCTGCGGCGGTCTTGAAGGCCATTTCGGAGGAGTCAACGGGATGGAAGTCGCCGTCGTACAGTACGGCCTTCAGATAGACCATGGGATACCCGGCCAGCACGCCCTTGGTGCAGCAATCCCGCAGACCTTTTTCCACGGCGGGGAAGAAGTTCTTCGGCACGCTGCCGCCGAATACCTCCTCGGCGAAGATCATGTCCTCCTGCTCGCTCTGCGGCTCGAAGCGGATCTTTACGTCCGCGAACTGGCCGTGACCGCCGGTCTGCTTTTTGTGGCGGCCATGGGTGTCCAGGGTCTTGCGGATCTTCTCCCGATAGGCCACGCGGGCGGGGGACAGCTCTACCTCCACGCCGAATTTACTCTTCAGCTTGGAGCAGAGGACGTCGATGTGCATATCTCCGGCGCCGGCCACCACCTGCTGGTGGGTCTCCGCGTTCAGGGTGACGGAGAAGGAGGGATCCTCCTCGTTGAGGCGGGTCAGACCCTGGGCCACCTTGTCGTCCTGGCCCTTCACCTTGGGGGAGATGGCCATCTGATAGCAGGGAACGTCAAAGGTGATGCCGGGCAGGGCCTCCACCGCGCCGGCGGCGCAGAGGGTGTCCCCGGTCTTGGTGTCGCTGAGTTTGGACACAGCGCCCAGGTCGCCGCAGGCGATTTCTGTCACCTCGGTGTTCTTCTTGCCCTGCATGGTGTAAATGTGACCCAGCTTTTCCTGCGCACCGCTGCGGGCGTTTGTCAGGGTCAGGTCAGGCGTCACCTTGCCGGAGACGACCTTAAACAGGGAGAATTTGCCGAACTGGTCGGAAACAGTTTTATATACGATGGCCTTGGCCGGACCGTTGGGGTCAAGGGCCTCGCCGCCTTCGGAGGGCTGGGGGAAGATGCTGATGGCGGCGTCCAGCAGCACGCGGGTGCCAAGACCTGTGAAGGCGCTGCCGCAGTAGACCGGGCAGATGGCACATTCTGCCACGCCGGTGCTGAGCGCGCCGGAGATCTCCTCCGGGCTAAGCTCCATGGTCTCGAAGTATTTGTCCATCAGCTCCTCGCTGGTCACGGCGGCGGACTCCGCAAGCTCGGTGTACAGCTCGTCAAGTCTTGCGGTCATGGAGTCGGGCACGGGGATCTCCACCCGCTTGGTTCCCTCCATTTTATAGGCCTTTTTGGTGATGACGTCCACGATGCCCACATATTTGTCCCCGTCCTTGATGGGGGCGGACATAGCACAGACGGAGGCGCCGAATTTCTCCCGCAGGGCGTCGAAGGTGCGGTCGAAGTCCGCATGCTCCTCATCCAGCTTGGAGATGTATATGGCACGGGGCTTATTAGCGTCCTGGAGATATTTCCAGCTCTTTTCCGCGCCCACGTTCAGCCCGTCCTTGGCGGAAACGCAGATCACGCCGCAGTCGGCCACGCGCAGAGCCTGGTATACCTCACCGGCGAAATCAAAGAATCCCGGCGTGTCGATAATGTTGATTTTGTTGCCCTGCCAGTCGACATACATGGCGGCGGAGGCGATGCTTATCTGACGGCGGATCTCCTCCGGATCGAAGTCGGAGACGGTGTTGCCATCAGCTACCCGGCCCATACGGTCGGTCATTCCGGCCACGGACAGCATACTCTCCGCCAGAGAGGTCTTGCCGTTGCCGCCGTGTCCCAGCAGGCAGATGTTGCGGATGTTATTCAATGTATAGCTCATTTGGTGTGTTCTCCTTCATCTTGGTACTCTGGTACTCCTAAAATAAAATTATACACGATTACAAAATGCTTCGCAACTGTTAATTTTAAATTTGGCAAAATTGCCGGTAGATTTTTTTGAACTTTACCTTCCCTGACCCAGAGAAAGGAACGCCACAGGCATGGCCCACAGAAGCATATAGGACAGCACGTTCCCCACTGTGGCGGTGTCATAGGAGCCGACCCGGAACAGAAGAAACAGAATCAGAAGTCCCGTGATGGAGCCGACAAGAGACAAAATAACGCCGATGCGGCAGGTATTGTACAGCCGGCGACCGGCTTCTACCGCGTCCACCATGGGACCCATGCCCCCACGAGAGACAATGGCGGCGATGGGACTGTCTTCCTTCTCGGTGGTTGCAGCGATGCGGTATCGATCCTGGAAGCTGGGGAAGTTAAAGTTGTCTGTAGGCATACGGAATAGCTGACGAATCATCAGCGGCGTGATGTTAAAGTCCCGAATGGCAAACACTGGCTGTGTCTGGCCCTGCAACAGGGTGACGAGGGCGTCCTGCACGCTGGAGGTGGGGGTGTATTCCAGGGTGAATACTGCCACCAGCTCCTGGTTGATGGCGGTGCAGATGGTGTTTTTGGTGGTCATGTTCTGGGGCAGGCGAATCCCCATCAGGTTCATAAACCCGGCGGAGCCGACCAGCACCCGCTCTCCCCGCACCAGTCCGGACAGACCGCCTCCCTCGTGGCACTGAAATTCCTCGATGGGAAGGCTTACGTAGCCCCGGCGCTGCATAAGCTCCTGGAAAACGCCGGTCAGGCCGCTGCCGGAAGCCTCCAGCAGACTGTAGGTAGAGGAGATGACCTTCGGCACAAAGGTACCCTCCTGTATGTTTATCAGGTTCAGCCTGACGGTTCCGGCGGGAAATAGATCCTCATCCGTAATGACCAGACGCTTGTTTTTTCCAATGCTGGTGCACCCGGCATAGCCCGCCACCGCCGCGCCGGAGGATTGCAGACGCTTGGCCGTGACGGAATAGGGCAGGGGGAAGCTGAGAAAGGCGGTAAAGGAAGCGCTGACCGACAGCATGGCGGACAGGTTATGAAGAAAGCGGCTGCCGTCCGACAGGGAGGCAAGCACTGCCAGTATCAGGCAGGCGACCAAAAGAATGGGGGCCGCCGTGGCGTATATGCTCTGGCACATATCCGGCTGTTCGCTGCGCCGGACTATGCCCTCCGGCCCCCGCTGGGAGCGGATCAGATAGGGCTGCTCGCCGTTTTCCCCGGAGACGACCGAGGCGGCCTTGGAAAAGGAGGCGACCCGCAGCGTCCGGGTCTGGCCCAGGCAGTATCGCCGCTCGCCCCACAGGGCGGCGGAAAGGGAGAAAGCCCCTACCGCGCAGAAGGGCAGGCTGTCTCCATAGCCCAGCATGACGAGCAGAGCGTCTATACAACTGAACATCGAACCCAGAACGGCCAGACTTTCCGCCCCTGGATGCAGGTCAAAAAGCTGCCTCATTCCTGCGGCCACAATATCCAGAGCCGCTACCATGACAGACAGCGTCAGAATCAGGCAGGCCCCCGCCTGGACGGCTGTGCTTTGGCCCAGCATACCCGCCATGGGAAGCTGGAGGCTTATCCAGGCCAGCACGACGCACAAAAACAGGCACACCCTGCACCGAAACCGCAGAGGATGAAGCTGCTGGGCATAGAACTTTCCGGCTTTTTTGGGAGGAAGCTCCGGCTCCTCCGGCTCTTCCACCGGGTCAGGCCATTTGGCGGCCTCCGCCCGGCGCATTTCCCGCTTTGCAATGAAGGTGGCGGCCTGGCGAACGATGGGCCGCAAAAGCCGTTCCAGCCGGGAGGCCGGCTGCTCTGCGCCTTCCTCCGACTCCTGGAAATCGTCCTGCTCGTCCAGCTCCTGGGTCTCGTCCTCGTCGGTCAGAAGCTGCCGAAGGGTGCGCCTGGGCCTGGCTTCTTCCGGCACAGGCTGCTCCCGCCGGAACCGTTGATTTTCAGGGGCGGGCCGTTCTGCGTCCTGGGTCGGCTCCTTTGCGGCGTGCTTTTCCGCTGCGGGCCGCTTTTGGGCAACACGAATCGGAGGCTCCGAATCCCGGCTTTCGGGCCTGGTCGGGGTCTCTGGCGTGTTTCGCACGGTTTCCGGCGTGTCTCTGTAGGCAGGGAAGACGCCGGTGGCCTCCGCCTCCCGGCGGACATAGTCCTCAAATCGGGCGGGGCGGGCGGTCTTGGCCGAACGGGCGGACTGCCGGGCGGGAGCCGTCCCCCAGGGCAGATCCATATCCAGGGTAATGATGCCATCCGGGGATATTTGGGCCTGCTTCCTTGGCTGGGGAGAGGACGTCTCCGATTCCTTGTCGCTGACAGTCTCGGATTGAGCGTCCTGAGGCTCGCCGGGGAGGTCGGCGGAATCGTCCTGTCCGACCTCCGCCGTCTCGTCCTGCTGACTCTCAGATTCGGCGGAAGCGTTCTCACTTTGGGGGGCGGACGCCGCCGGGGCTGGAGGATCCTGCCGGTATTGGCTCATGGCCGCCCGCAGGGCGTTCTCCAGCGAGCTTGACGGCTTCTGCCGGGAACGGTCGGAGGCGCGCTCCGGGCCGGGGGCGGACTGTGCTTCCCCGTCGGCGTTGCGGTAATCCTCCAGAACGGTATCCGGCGAATACTCCCCGTAATCCGGCGTAAAATTCATGTGGTCCCGCTCACTCATGGCGCTGCCTTACGACCTCGTACATCAAAATGGCGGCGGCTGCGGAGGCGTTCAGGGAGTTGACCTGCCCCATCAGGGGGATGCTGACGATAAAATCGCAGTTCTCCCGCACGATGTGGGACAGACCTGCCCCTTCCGAGCCGATCACGAGGCAGACCGGCCCTTTCATATCCGTATGCCAAAGGCGGCTGTCGCCGCCGGCCTCTGCTCCATAAACCCAAAGGCCCTGTTTTTTCAGCCCCTGGATGGCGGCTGTCAGGTTTGGCACCCGTGCCACGGGAAGATGCTCGGCGGCGCCGGCGCTGGCCTTGTCCGCGGCGGCGGTGATGCCCGCGCTGCGGCGCTTGGGGATGATGACCCCGTGCGCTCCGGCACACTCCGCGCAGCGGATAACGGCTCCCAGGTTCCGGGGATCCTCTATGCCATCGCAGACCACCACGAAGGGATCCTGTCCCAGCTCGGCGGCGCGGGCCAGAATGTCCTCCGGCTGACAGTAATCCTTGGCGGCGGCCACGGCCACAACGCCCTGGTGGGCGCCGGTGACGCTCATGGCGTCCAGCTTGCGCCGGTCGCACTCCGTCACCACCACGCCCTTATCCCTGGCGCTGGCGGCGATGAAGGCGAGAGATTTGTCGCCGCTGCCGCGGGCCAGAAAGACCTTATCCAGGCTCCGCCCGGCGCGAAGCGCCTCAATAACCGCGTTTTTTCCCTCTATTATATTTTCTTCCGACATATTCATACAAAATGTACTATACCACAAACGACTTTATTTTAAAAGAGAAAATTGTGTGGACTTTATGAGCAAAAAAGGGTATGATTGACAGGAGGTGATTCTATTGAGATCTTTGATTCAGAAAATTGATAAGTTCTGCTATAGCCATCCCCGGTTTGGCATACCCAGGCTTATGCTGTATATTATCATCGGCAACGCCGTGGTGTGGCTGTTTGGGCAGATGGACACCACGAACACCCTGTACAGTCTTCTGTATTTCGACCCGGCCCTTTTCTGCAGGGGGCAGGTGTGGCGGCTGGTGACATATGCCCTGGTGCCGGAATCCAGCGGTCTGCTGTGGCTGGCCATCTCGCTGTATTTCTATTACTTCATCGGTTCCACCCTGGAGCGGGAGTGGGGCGCGGGAAAGTTCACGATTTATTATTTCTCCGGCCTTCTCATCACGGCGCTGTATTCCCTGCTTGTCTATTGGATATTCCACACCAGGATTCAGGTCACGGCGACCTATCTGAATCTGTCCCTGTTTTTCGCCTTCGCAACCCTGTGGCCGGATCAGAGGGTGCTGCTGTTTTTCTTCATCCCCATGAAAATCAAATGGCTGGCCTGGATCGACGCGGCCTTCTTTGCCTATGAGGTCATCATATATCTGATTCACGGCTATGTGGCCTATGCCCTGCTGCCGGTGGTGGCGCTGCTGGTGTATTTGCTGTTCTGTGGTCAGTGGCTGTTTGATTTCTTCCGGCCATCTCATACCCGCCAGCGGGCCAAAACCGTGCAGTTTAAGCAGGCGGCCAAAAAGATACAGCGGGAGCAGGCCAACCGGCCCTATACCCGCAAGTGCGCCGTCTGCGGTCGGACGGACACGGACTACCCGAACCTGGAGTTCCGCTATTGCAGCCGCTGCGCCGGGTATCACTGCTTCTGCCAGGATCACATCAACAACCACATTCACTTCACAGAGTAATCATTCATAAGCAAAGAGAAAGAGGAGTCATCATATGAGCCGGAAGGATTTTTATCGGGGGCTGTTTAAATTTATTGTCCTCGTCGCCCTTTTGGTGTGCCTTTGTATGCTGGTCTATGACCTGGCGGGGATGCTAGCCGAGGAGGGGACGGCGCTGGACAAAATGACCATCAGCGCGGCCTATACCTCCCCCACCCCTGTCCCGACGCCTACGGCCTCCCCGGAGCCGACCCCGGAGCCAACGGCGCTGCCGGAGTTTGAGCCGGTGACGGTGGAATCGGAGGTAATCACCAGCACGTCCATCATGGTGGACGGCGAGGTGGTGGAAAGCTACCAGGCGGACGAGGATCACTACATCGACTTTGGAGGCGCGGAGGAATACTCCCTGCTGGACGGCATCGTCACCTTCCGGGGCAATAACTTCCGCAATACCGCCAGCTACGGCGTGACGGAGATCACGGAGGCCGCCTTCGGGGATTACTGGGTCAACTCCACCAGCGGCCTGTCGGACAGCAGCGGCAGCTTTTGGGGCGGCAGCGGCTGGACGGGCCAGCCCCTGATCGTGGAGTGGCCGGCGGAGACCAAGGCCATCATGAATATGTACGACTGGGCCAAGGAGAAGGACGGCCTGGTGGAGGTCATATACGCCACCCTGGGGGGCTATGTGTATTTCTATGACCTGGAGACCGGCGAGGCCACCCGCGACGCCCTGAACCTGGGCTATACCTTCAAGGGGGGCGGGTTCTCTCGACCCCAGGGGCTACCCCCTGCTGTATCTGGGCGGCGGCGTGGTCAACGCCAGCGGCTCCGTTCCCCGCATTATGGTGGTGAGCCTGATCGACGGGGAGGTGCTGTACACCACCGGCAATGGGGACAGCTTCGCTCCCCGCTCCTGGTACGCCTGGGACAGCTCCCCTCTGGTGGATGCGGAGACCGACCAGCTCATCTATCCGGGAGAGGACGGCGTTTTGTACTTAATCAAGCTCAATTCCGACTATGACGAGGCGGCGGGAACCCTGACCGTTGACCCCACGGAGGTGAAGTTCACCTATACCTCCACCTCGGCGGATAAATACCTTTACGGCATGGAGGACAGCGCCATTATCTGGCGGGGCTATCTGTTCATCGCGGACAACGGCGGGGACTTTTTGTGTATAGACCTGAACACCCTGACCATCTGCTGGCGCTTCGACTGCCTGGACGACACCAACTGCACCGGGGTGCTGGAGGTGGACGAGACGGGCCATCCCTACATATATCTGTCTACGTCCTACCACCTGGGCTTCCGCAGCTATGGCACGGCGGTGGTGCCGGTGTGGAAGATCGACGCTGTCACCGGGGAGGAGGTTTGGAGCGCGGAATATGACTGCTATTCCGAGTCCGGCCTTTCCGGCGGCGTGCAGGGTTCCCTGGCGCTGGGAACCGGCAGCCTGGACGGCATCCTCTATGTGGCTATGGCCAGGGAGCCGAACGCCTCTAACGGCCAGCTTCTGGCTCTGGACACGGAGACCGGGGAGGAGCTGTGGACGGTGACGTCCGACAGCTATTCCTGGTCCTCGCCCACCTGCTTTTACGACACGGAGGGCAACGGCTATGTACTGTATACAAGCTGCATCAACGGAAAAATGTACCTGGTGGACGGGCTGACCGGCGACGTGCTGGACACCTTCAGCTTCGGCTGCACCATGGAGGCCAGCCCCGTGGTGTATAACAACACCGTAGTCATCGGCACCAGGGGTCAGCAAATCTACGGCATTACCCTGGAATAAGGAGGAAGGGCATGGCGGACAATCCCATCACAAAAGAGGTGCTTCTCAATGAGGAGCAGATGGACGGCAAGATAAACCTGTACGCACGGGTCACAGTGGCCCCCTATGGGGTTTTGGCCTGTCATACCCACCACGGGGAGACGGAGACCTATTATATCCTCTCCGGCCAGGGGGTGTATAACGACAATGGCGAAGACCGCCCCGCCGCCCCCGGCGACGTGTTTTTCTGCCAGGACGGCGGCAGCCACGGCCTGACAAACACCAGCGGCGAGCCGTTGGCGTTCATGGCGCTGATTATCAGGAAGTAACCGGCTGGCTAAAGCCGGATGGATTCAGAGGCTCCTCTTTAAACGTCTTATCATAAAAAACGCTAAAAACGCTGTGTCAGGCCCCGCGGGGCCTGACACAGCGTTTTGTCGATTTGGTATTTTATGTTTTTTACAGCTCGAATATACCTGCGATGTCCATGGTGTCCGTCCCGAAGCCGTCGTTCCAGACGGCGCTGTCCTGGGCGGAAGTGGTGTACTCATCCAGGAGATTTGTGAAGGTCTCGTTGGCGATGTAATAGCGCAGGGTGTAGGAGACATAGCTGCTGTTGACGCCATAGACCGCGTCGCCGTCTATGGGAATACGCAGGATGATATGATAGCCATAGCTGGATTCCACGATCCCGCTGAGCTGGTATTCCTCCAGCGCCTCCACGGCGTCCTCAAATTCCTCTACCATCTCGCCGTCGGTGAAGATGTATCCGTCAGGATAGTAGACATAGCCGGTGTCCTCGGTGTATTCCGCCGTCAGCTCGTCAAACAGGGTGAGCATCTCCTCCTGATCCTCCACGGCGATGAGCTGGTCATACAGCTCCTGAATGGTGGCCTCCTTTTCGGCGATCTCCTCGTCGGTCAGGGCCTCGCCGGTATCGGTGTCGATGGTCAGAAGCAGGATGTGCTTTGCCGCCATCAGGCCGTTCTCCTCGGCATAGGCGGCCACCTCCTCATCTGTGATGGCGGAGCCTTCCTCTCCATAGAGATAGATGAACAGATCCTCGTCCAGATACTGGATCATGTTGAGATAGTTATACAGATCCATGTCCATGAACTGCTCGGAAAGATATTCCTCAAAGGCGGCGATTTCCTCGTCCGTCACCTCTCCGTCTCCGTCTCCGGCATAGGTGTCCACGTCGGACTGGTAGACGCTCTCCATCGCCGCTTCGTCTTCCTCGTCCAGGGCAATGCCGTTTTCCTCAGCCATGGCCTCTACCGCCCGATACTGGGCGATGGCGCTCTGGGCGTTGAGAATGACCACCTCCGCGTTGGTATAGCCGGAGGACAGCTCATAGGCGTCCCAACTGGAGAGAGTCAGTCCATAGTAGCTGGCCAGATATTCCACATAGGATGTATAATAATTCAGCCAATAGTAATACTCCCGCCATGTCACGTCAGAGCCGTTCACCGTTCCGACGATTTCGTCTCCGTCAAAGGCGGCGTAGCCAAGGGCTGTAACCTCCTCGGCAGATTCGGTTTCCTCGGTGTCAGAGCCGTCGGGAACGGAGGCGTCCGGCGCTGTGGTGGCCTCGGTGGCGGCGGCTTCGTCGTCCCCGGAGTAGGTCTCGATCTTGCTGCTGCTGCATCCTGCTATGGACAGGATCATGCACAGACATAGCGCAAGCGCTGTGAGCTTTTTTGTCATTGGTTTCTCCTTTGCAAAAATCGGTTTCGTTTTGGCAACTACTTATTATAGCCGCTTTCGTTCCATTTGTAAAACAAAATTTCCAAAAGCGGCTGCCGGGATCGTGAAGGGATGTATTTTTTCATCATTTTCCACTGAATATTCAACAATTCTTATTTTGATATATGTTCTGTAATGAGGTCACATTATCAGTTTTTCCTTGACAAGCGCAGAAAAAATGGTAAGATGATACCGTCAATGCAATAACAAAAATGGAAGGAGAATTTTATCTGTGAAAAAATCCGTTGTTCGTTTTCTGGCTCTGGCCCTGGCCCTGTGCTGCCTGATGGGCGTGGCCGCCTTTGCCTCTGGGGAGGCATCCGGCGAGGTGGAGACCGCTGTGGACGCCTATACCTCCGCCTCCGCTACCCGCACTCTGTTGGAGGGGGACGACTGGCAGCTCGCCATCGCGGAGCTGGCTTCCGTCTCCGATGACCTGTCCACCACCGCGGACGCCGCCGTTCCCGGCTACGAGGCTCCCGCTGACGCCGTTATCGCTCAGGTTATGTCCGTGAATGACGAAGGCTCCGTCAGCCTCAGCACCATCCACGCCTGGAAGGTGGATTCCGACGGGGAGGAGGCCACCGTCACCGTCGTTATGACCGACGGTCAGACCATCCGCAACCTGATCGAGGAGGGCGACCGGGGAACCATTCTGGTTCACGCCGACCAGTATTACATCCTCCACGTGGAGACTGAGTCCGTCACCGCTCTGGAGTACAGTGATGACGCCTATGAAAACGGCGCCTTCAACGTCGATTACTCCGGCGCGGAAAATCAGCTCACCGAGTACACCGTCACCCTGAAAATCTATGCGCTGGAAAGCTCCATGGTCTTCATGTTCAACTGAGTTGTTTCAGAAGAAGGGCTTGGCTGCTGTCTAAATTCAGTAAAATTGTTTTATAATCAAAATCACCCTGCGGGCCTCGCAGGGTGATTTTTTCATATTTGTATTTGATTTGACCGCGTCCGCCGATTACTCTACGCTGATCATATAATAGTAGACCGGCTGGCCGCCGCGGATCAGGCAGGTCTCCGTATCGGGGAAGCTGCTGCCCAGGGCGGAGGAGAAGCTCTCCGCGTCATTTTCGGCTACGTCCTGGCCGTAGTAGACGGTGACAAACTCCGGCTCCAGGGGGGAGATGGTCGGGCCGAGGCTGGACACCAGCTCGTCCGTGCTGGCGAAGGAGCCGACCAGCGCTCCGTCCATTAATGTAAGGAATTCTCCGGCGTGGATGGCGTGACCGTCGAACTCAGAATCGCGGGCGGCGTATGTTACCTGGATGGTATGGACGGCGCTGATAGCGTCCGTAAATTCCGCCTGAAGCTGCTCCGGGGTGCTGTCCGGGGACATGCGCATCATAGCGCTGATGCCCTGGGGAACTGTGCGGGAGGGGATGACGATGACCTTTTTCGGCGTCAGCGGCGCGCACTGCTCCGCAGCCATGATGATGTTTTTGTTGTTGGGGAACACGAACACGGTCTCCGCCGGGGTCAGATTCACGGCCCGGAGGATGTCCTCCGTGGAGGGGTTCATGGTCTGTCCGCCGGAGACGATACCGTCCGCGCCGAGCTGGCGGAACAGTTCCTCCAGGCCGTCTCCCGCGCAGACGCACACGGTGCCGATAGGCTTTTCCGCCGGGACGGGCTTGGGGACAGGCTGATTTTCCGGCTCTGCCGGGGCCTCCTGAGGGGCGGAGGTTTCCTCCTGGGCCTGGGCCTCCAGGGAGGTGTGCTGCTCCCGCATATTCTCGATTTTTGTGGTCAGCAGGGGGCCGTAGGTCAGGGCCTGGGTCAGCACCCGTCCCGGAGCGTTGGTGTGGACGTGAACCTTTATGATTTCCGCGTCGTCCACCATGACGATGCTGTCGCCGATGTTTTCCAGATAGGCCCGCAGCAAATCGGGGCTTTTGGCCGCGCCGGATTTGCGGACGATGAATTCCGTGCAGTAGGTATATTTGATGTCCTCCGTGGCGAAGGCGGTGAAATCGGCCTTGGCCTTGGCGGCGCCGGGGTTCTGGTTCACCGTCACCCGACCCTCCAGATAGCCCAGCATGGCCTCCAGCATCAGGACGTAGCCATACCCGCCGGCATCGATGACGCCCGCCTTTTTCAGCACCGGGTTTTGGTTCACGGTGTCGTCCAGAGCGGTCTTGGCCCCCTCCACGGCGGCGTAGAGCATTTCCTCAAAGTATTCGGATTCCTTGGCCTTGGCGTTGGCGGCCTCCGCCGCCATACGGCTGACGGTAAGGATGGTACCCTCCGCCGGCTTCATCACCGCCTTGTAGGCGGATTCCACGCCGGTGGTCATGGCCTTGGCGTATTCAGCGGCGGTAGCGGTCTCCAGCTTTTTCAGACCCTTGGACAGACCCCGGAACAGCAGGGAGAGGATAACGCCGGAGTTGCCTCTGGCTCCGCGCAGAAGGGCGGAGGCTACCCGGTCGGCGGTGGCGGTCACGGTGGTGGCCTCCTTCCGCCGAAGGTCGGCGGCGGCGGAGCCAAGGGTCAGGCGCATATTGGCCCCTGTGTCCCCGTCTGGAACGGGAAACACGTTCAGCTCATTGATGGCCTGTTCGTTTGCTTCCAGGGCGTCATAGGCGCACAGAATCATGTTCCGCAACGCGGCGCCGTCTATGTGCTCTCTCAAAGTTTTCTACCTCTAAATCGCTAGATTCGCAAGTTTCAGTTTCCGTGCGGAAACGGGGCCTCAATCCTGGTTCATGGAGTCGATGAATACGTTTACCTGGCTGACAGGGACGCCTGTGGTGGCTGTCACCTTATAGCCCACCTCTGCAATGATGCTGGTGGACAGGGCATAAAGGTTTACCCCGTGATCTACGACGATGTGCAGATCCACGATCAGGGAGTTGTCCTCCTCAAAGCGCACCTCCACGCCCTTGGACATAGATTCCGGGCTGAGAAGCTGCCAAATGCCGCTGCCTCGTCCGGCCATGCCCTTGACGCCGAAGCAGCTGGAGGCCGCGTCGCCCACGATGGTGGTGAATACATCGGTGGAGATGTCGATGATGCCCTTCTCGCTGGCTTTCCGAATCAAGATGAAAGACCCCCTTTGTGAGATGATGTAAAAGGTTTATATTCGCAAGCATTTAAACCGCGCCGCACAGAGCGGTCGCAGGAAAAATCTTATCACAGGCCCACTTATAGTAAAAGGCCACTGGCTATTATAACTCATTCGGAACGCTTTCACAAGAAAAATTTTACGGAGGGAGAATGTGACAATTATAAAACTCTTTTCAACGGCGTTGGTTTGTGTTAAAATGTCAAAGAGAGTATGTGTATTTTATTGTCTGATTGAAAACTTTTACTAAAAGGAGATGCGCCTATGTCCAGAGCCAAGAAAACAATGGACGGAAATAACGCTGCCGCCCATGTGTCCTATGCGTACACCGAGGTAGCTGCGATCTATCCCATCACGCCGTCCAGCCCCATGGCGGACTTTGTGGATCAGTGGGCTGCCGCCGGTCAGAAGAACCTGTTTGGAACCACCGTGAAGGTGCAGGAAATGCAGGCGGAGTCCGGCGCGGCGGGCGCTGTCCACGGCAGCCTGAACGCCGGCGCCCTGACCACCACCTATACGGCCAGCCAGGGCCTCTTGCTGATGATCCCCAATATGTACAAAATCGCGGCGGAGCTGCTGCCGACGGTGTTCCACGTATCCGCCCGCGCCGTGGCCAGCCACGCCCTGTCCATCTTCGGCGACCATTCGGACATCTACGCCTGCCGTCAGACCGGCTTTGCCATGCTGGCGGAGACGAACCCCCAGGAGGTCATGGATCTGTCCCCTGTGGCTCATCTGGCGGCCCTGAAGGGGCGCGTGCCGTTTATTAACTTCTTCGATGGCTTCCGCACCTCCCACGAGCTGCAGAAGATCGAGGTGTGGGACTATGAGGATCTGCGGGATATGCTGGATATGGCCGATGTGGAGGCTTTCCGCGCCCGCGCCCTGAACCCGGAGCGCCCCGTCATGCGGGGCAGCCACGAAAACGGAGACATCTTCTTCCAGAACCGTGAGGCGGCCAACCGTTACTACGAGGCCGTACCCGGCATCGTGGAGGAGTGCATGGGCAAAATTAACGCAAAGCTGGGCACGGACTACAAGCTGTTTAACTACTACGGCGCGCCGGACGCGGATCGGGTCATCGTGGCCATGGGCTCCATCTGTGACGTGGCGGAGGAGGTCATCGACTATCTGAACGCCCGCGGCGAGAAGGTGGGCATTGTGAAGGTGCGCCTGTATCGGCCCTTTGCCGCTGACCGGCTGCTGGAGGCCATTCCCGCCACCTGCAAGAAGCTGGCCGTTCTCGACCGCACCAAGGAGCCTGGCGCCCAGGGCGAGCCGCTTTACATGGACGTGGTCATGGCGCTGGCCAACGCAGGCCGTACCGGCATCCAGGTGACGGGAGGCCGCTATGGCCTGGGTTCCAAGGACACCCCGCCCTCCAGCGTGTTCGCTGTCTATGAGGAGCTGAAAAAGGATCAGCCCAAGCGCCAGTTCACCATCGGCATTGTGGACGACGTGACCGAGCTGTCCCTGCCGGAGGTTCCCGCCCCCGACACCGCCCCGGAGGGAACCATTCAGTGCAAGTTCTGGGGTCTCGGCGGCGACGGCACCGTGGGCGCAAACAAGAACTCCATTAAAATCATCGGCGACTATACGGATAAGTTCGTCCAGGCCTATTTCCAGTACGACTCCAAGAAGACCGGCGGCGTCACCATCAGTCACCTGCGCTTTGGCGACAAGCCCATCAAGAGTCCCTACTATATCTCCAAGGCGGACTTTGTGGCCTGCCACAACCCCTCCTATGTGGATAAGGGCTTCAAAATGGTGCAGGACGTGAAGCCCGGCGGCGTGTTCCTCATCAACTGCCAGTGGAAACCGGAGGAGCTGGACAAGCACCTGGACGGCGCGGCCCGGCGGTATATCGCACAAAATAACATCCAGCTCTATATCATCAACGCCATTGATCTGGCCATCGAGATTGGCATGGGCAAGCGCACCAACACCATCCTCCAGTCCGCGTTCTTCACCCTGGCGAAGGTAATGCCTGGGGAGGAGGCCATCGCCCACATGAAGGAGGCCGCCACCAAGAGCTACCGCAAGAAGGGCCAGGACATCGTGGACATGAACCACAAGGCCATCGACCTGGGGGCCAACGCCTTTGTGAAGATCGACGTTCCTGCCTCCTGGGCCGACTGCCCGGACACCCCCGACCCGGAGATCCACCCCGACCGACCGGAGGTCATGAAGATGGTCAAGGAGATCCTGACCCCCGTGGATCGGATGGATGGCGACAGCCTGCCTGTTTCCGTGTTCATGGATCACGTGGACGGCACCTTCCAGCTGAGCGCTTCCGCCCATGAGAAGCGGGGCGTGGCCGTCACCGTGCCGCGCTGGGACAGCGAGAAGTGCATCCAGTGCAACCGCTGTGCCTATGTCTGCCCCCACGCCACCATCCGTCCCTTCGCCCTGACGGAGGAGGAGGCCGCCAAGGCTCCCGCCGCCGCCAAGATCGCTCCCTGGAAGGCGGGCAAGGGCAAGGGCGTCTATCAGTTCACCATGGCCGTGAGTCCTCTGGACTGCATGGGCTGCGGCGTCTGCGTCGGCGTGTGTCCCACCCAGGCCATCACCATGGTGCCCCGCGAGGAGGAGCAGCCCCAGGAGGCCGTCTGGGATTATATGGTGGACAACGTCGCCCAGAAGGAGGAGCTGTTCGATATGACTGTGAAGGGCAGCCAGTTCCACCAGCCCCTGCTGGAGTTCTCCGGCTCCTGCGCCGGCTGCGCGGAGACCAGCTATGCCCGCCTGATCACCCAGGTCTGCGGCGACAGAATGTATATCTCCAACGCCACCGGCTGCTCGTCCATCTGGGGCGGCCCGGCGGCCACCAGCCCCTATACCGTCACCAAGGAGGGGCGCGGCCCCGCCTGGGTCAACTCCCTGTTCGAGGATAACGCGGAGCATGGCTTCGGCCTGTATCTGGGCCAGAAGGCCATCCGTGACCGCATGAAGGGCGTTGTGGAGGAAGTGGCGGCCAACGGCAAGGTGGACGCCATCCGCCAGGCGGCCCAGGAGTACCTGGACACCTATAACGACGGCCCCGCCAACGACGCGGCCACCCGCAAGCTGGTGGCGGCGGTGGAAAGCTCCGGCTGCGGCGGCGAGCATTGCCAGGAGATTTTGAAGAACAAGGAATACCTCTCCAAGAAATCCGTCTGGATCTTCGGCGGCGACGGCTGGGCCTATGACATCGGCTTCGGCGGCCTGGATCACGTGCTGGCCCAGGGCGAGGACGTGAACGTCATGGTCTTCGATACGGAGGTCTATTCCAATACCGGCGGCCAGGCGTCCAAGGCCAGCCAGATCGGTCAGGTGGCTCAGTTTGCCGCCGCCGGCAAGGCCCTGGCGAAGAAGAGCCTTGCCCAGATCGCCATGACCTACGGCTACATCTATGTGGCCCAGATTGCCATGGGCGCCGACCCCGCCCAGGCCCTGAAGGCCATCGCCGAGGCGGAGGCCTATCCCGGCCCCTCCCTGGTCATCGGCTACGCCCCCTGCGAGATGCACAGCATCAAGGGCGGCATGACTAACTGCCAGTCGGAGATGAAGAAGGCCGTGGACTGCGGGTACTGGAACCTGTTCCGCTATAACCCCGCCCTGATCGCCGAGGGGAAGAACCCCTTCGCTCTGGATTCCAAGGCCCCCACCGGCTCCTATCGGGACTTCATTATGAACGAGGCCCGTTATTCCGCCCTGACCATCAACTTCCCGGAGCGGGCGGAGGAGCTGTTCACCGAGGCGGAAAAGACCGCGCAGGAGCGGTTCGCGAACCTTGAGCTGCAAAAGGAAATGTATGCCCAGGAGGCTGCTGCGGCCAAATAAACCGATTCCCTGTCCGCCCTCGCATAAACGGGGGCGGATGCATAAAAAGAAAGGATTGATACCTATGCTGATAGGAAGCGTATTGGAAAAAATGGACGCGGAGTGCGCCTGGCAGCTCTGCGCTGACAAGCTGGCGGACAACGTTCGTACGAGCTGGCAGAAAAACACTGCCGGACGCGTATCCAAATGGGAGGACGCCTTTTCCGAGGACGTGACCGCTCTGGCCGGTCTGCGGGAGGAGGGCTTCACCGATCTGGTGGGCCTGGACTATATCTTCAAATGGTGGGGCGCCAAGGACGACGAGGAGCTGGCCGGACAGGTGGACGTGGTCTGGAAGATCGCCAGCGACGAGGGCGTCAGCACCTATCGCAGTTGGATCAAGCTGGCGGAGCGGGATTTTGTCCTGGGCCGCTACCGGGACGAGCGGGCCAAGCGGGACGCCAACCGCGCCGCCTTCCGGGACGCCTTTGCCCAGTGGCGGAAGCTGTTCGAGCAAATTTGACCAAAAAAGCCTCTTGCCGGGGAGAAGCGTTTCCCCGGCAAGAGAGGAAAATAACTGTCGAATTGCACAAAAAATTCAGCGTTTTGTCGAATATTTTATCGCACTTTACCCCGATAAATGGGGCTGGATGTAAAAACCAGGCATAAACTCTTGCAATATGAGGTTCCATGTGGTAAAATGCGAAAATGCAATGAAAAGAGGCCGAGCGGCGGCCTGCCCGTGCCTGGCCTTGAAACAGATGACGCAACATGAATGGCGCGGATTCTGACTTGATGATAAAATGCTGTGGCATGAGGGATCGAAAGATTATATGACAGAACTGAAATCATATATCGACGTTATAAATTTAAAGCCGCTAGAGATGGAAGCCAATGCCGTGAGTGATACAACAAAGCCGTCGGAACGAGCCTTTGAAACAATAGAATGTAAGCCCCGACGGGCCTATTTCTTCGCAAAGCGAGTTGTTGACGTGACCTTCTCCCTGGTGGGACTGATATGCCTGTCGCCGCTGTTTTTGGTGCTTTCCGTCCTGATTTTTCTGGACGACCCCCATGGTTCGCCTTTTTTTGTGCAGACCAGAATCGGGAAGGACGGCAGGGAATTTAAATTTTATAAATTCCGCTCTATGGTTGTCAACGCGGAGGAGCTGCTCCCGCAGCTCATGGATAAAAACGAGCGCGATGGTCGCACCTTCAAAATGAAGGACGACCCCCGCATCACCCGCGTGGGGCGCATTATCCGGCGGACAAGCATCGACGAGCTGCCCCAGCTTCTGAACGTGCTGAAGGGCGATATGAGCATCGTCGGCCCCCGCCCCCCGCTGCCCCGCGAGGTGGAAACCTACAGCGCGTATGAAATGCAGCGGCTGATGATAAAGCCGGGCCTGACCTGCTATTGGCAGACCCTCAAGCATCGTCACGAGCTGTCCTTTGAGGAGTGGGTGGATCTGGATCTCAAATATATCGAGACCTGCTCTCCCTGGGTGGACATCAAGCTGATTTTCAAAACCTTCTCGGTGATCTTTGAGGGGCGGAACTGCTGAACAATAACGCCGGGCCGGATGGAAAGAGATAAATGAAAACAACCTTACTTATCATGGCTGCCGGCATCGGCAGCCGCTTCGGAGGCGGCATCAAGCAGCTTGAGCCGGTGGGACTGCATGGGGAAATCATCATGGACTACTCCATCCATGACGCCATACAGGCCGGCTTCAACAAGATTGTGTTCATCATCCGCCGGGATATTGAGGCGGATTTCAGAGAGATCATCGGCGAGCGCATCGAAGCGCTCTGCAAGCGCCTCGGCGTGGAGGTGGAATACGCCTTTCAGGCCCTGGAGGATGTCCCCGCCGGGGTGACTGTCCCTGCGGACAGGACAAAGCCCTGGGGTACCGGCCAGGCCGTGCTGGCAGCCAAGGCGCTGATACACGAACCGTTCGCGGTTATCAACGCGGACGACTATTACGGCAAGGAGGCGTTTGCCGCCCTCCACGATTTTCTTCTGCGCTATACGCCGGAGCGGCCAAACGACCTCTGCATGGCGGGGTTTATCCTGAAAAATACCCTCTCCGACCACGGCGGCGTCACCAGAGGGCTGTGCCAGGTGGAAAATGGCTATCTGACCGATATTGTCGAGACGAAAAATATCGTCAAAACCGCCGTCGGTGCGCAGGCCAACGGGAAGGATTTGAACCCGGACGGGAAGGTCTCCATGAATATGTGGGGCCTGACGCCGGAATTTCTGGACACGCTGGAATGGGGTTTCAACCATTTCTTTGAGACCATTGGCGATGATTGGCAGGACGGCGAATACCTGATGCCCATCTTCATCGGCGACCTGCTGCGGGAGAAAAAAGTCTCCGTTCAGGTTCTGGAAAGCCGTGACAAATGGTTCGGCATCACCTATAAAGCGGATATGCCTGAGGTGAAGGAGAATTTCCTCCGTCTTATCCAGGAGGGCGTCTACGGCGAGGAGCTGTTTGGAGATCTGGTGTGAATATAAATCGGCTCTTTCGCGGGGATGTTTGCGGCGGTATGCGCGCGGCATCGCGGAGGGGCCGTGTTTTTATAATTAAAACGAAAGTTTGGTAGACGCGATGGTAGATAAAAATTGGAATTCAACCTATAATCAGGAAGATAACAGTGAGTTGCGGAAGCTACAGTTAGTTGAGCTGGAGATAATGAGGATTTTTTCCGAAGTTTGTGAAAAATATAATTTTCGCTATTATCTGGTAGGAGGAACTATGCTTGGTGCAGTTCGACACCGTGGTTTTATTCCGTGGGACGATGATATAGATGTCGGAATGCCTAGACCTGATTATGAACAATTTCTTTCGGTTGTTTGTGATGAATTGCCAGAGGGATATGGTTTTTTGAATTATAAGACGGATGAACAGTATCGAAGAAATTTTAGCCGCATAGTGAATAACAATGTAAAGATATGGAATGCATCCAATACAGAGACGATAGTTGAAGCAGCCTGGTTGGATATTTTTCCTTTTGATGGAATGCCAACAAATGCATTCCGTCAAAAGTTGCATTTTTGGCGCTTAACAGCTATTCGATTTTTTTATCACGCTTCCTGTTTTGATGAATTGGTAAATTTAAATCGGCCAGGTCGGTCGTGGTATTTGCAAGTTGCGATCAAATTTATTTCTGTTACACGTATTGGTTCCAAGATGGATACAAAAAAGCTAATGCGACGCATGGAAAAAGGCCTTATGAAGTATTCTTATGATTCATGTGAGTATATAGTCAGTTTCTTTGGAGCCTATATGACGAAAGAAATTATTGAAAAAAGACTTTTGGGGGATGGGGTGAAGTACCAATTTGAAAATCTGAGTTTGAATGGCCCCATGATGTTTGATGAATTTCTGACACACTTTTATGGCAACTATATGAAACCGCCAGAAGATACGGACAAGGATAAGCATAATATCCGAAAAATTGAGTACAACGAGTAAGGCCGAAATGAGAGTATTACATATTTTTACAAATTCTCATTTAACGAACGGCGCTTCAGTTTTTGAGTATAGGATAAGCCAGAAACTTAAGAAGTGTGGGATTTTTTTTGACTATCTTGTGACTGAGCCGCCGACCGCAGAGGAAAGAGAGAGGTATGAGAATGAGCAAAGCATTATCTATGAACTCCCAATTGATAACAAGCATGGGCTATTAGTACGTGAAATTAAAATAAATATACAGTATTATAAGTTTTTTAAAAAAAATGACTATGATTTTGTGTATGCTGATACGGAAAACGGATTGCGTGCAATCCATTTGCTGATGGCGCGATTCGCGGGCGTTAAGGTGCGCGTTGTACATTCTCATAATAGCTGTTTGCAAACGAGTTCAAAAACTTCTCGTATATTGTCCAGGCTATTACGACATGTTTTTTGGTTTAGCGCAACAGATTATTTTGCGTGTTCCGACCTTGCGGCAGAATGGCTATTTCCGAGAAAGGTATATAAAAAGCATTTATATAAAATCCTCAAGAATGGAATAGACTTAAGTCAGTTCACGTATAACGAGGAAGTCAGAAAATCAATTCGAGATTGTTATGGAATAAGAAATGAATTTGTGGTTGGAAATGTCGGCAGATTTATGCCGCAAAAAAATCATTCGTTTTTAATTGATATTTTTGTAGAGATACTAAAGGTTGTCCCAGATGCAAGACTGATGCTAATTGGAACGGGACCTTTGGAAGATGAGATTAAGGCGAAAGTAGAGGAAAATAAGATAGAAGATTACGTGATATTTGTTGGCAATGTCTCTAACGTCAACGAATATTTGCAGGCTATGGATGTCTACTTGATGCCATCGCTGTTCGAAGGACTTCCCATCACAGGCATCGAGGCGCAGGCATCAGGGTTGCCGTGCTTCTTTTCTGATTCTATTACTGATGAATTATCTATCACCAGTTTAGTTCATCATTGTGCGTTAGAGGCATCTTCAGTGAAATGGGCAGAGGCCATTGTGAAATACAGGGGATTGGGACGAAAAAATGTGAAGAATGAAATTACGAAGGCAGGATACTCAATAAATGCAACTGTTGATGAGTTGAGACGATTTTATTTTGAAAAGAATAAATGAAGTAAGGCAGAGTGAAAGCTATATGTTGACGTTAAAACAACGTGTTGAGTGGTTGATATTACATATTTTCTGGATATTTCCTATCAAAAAGAACAGAATTGCATTTATTTGCTACGGTTGCACTCAATATAGTTGCAATCCGAAATATATCAGTGAGTACATAGAGGAAAATTATCCAGGAAAATATGAAATTAATTGGTATTATACTGAAAATAAAATGGCGAGTTTTATTCCTTTCTATGCAAAAAAAGCAAAGAAAAATAGCTTTATGTACTTTTACACTTTGATGACTTCCAAGTTAGTTGTTTCAAATGTGACTTTGCCTAGGGTTGTTCCATTCAGGAGGAGACAATGCAAAGTAAATACATGGCATGGGACGGCATTTAAGGGAGACAATAATAAGTTTGCAAACAATTATAATCTATTTGATTATTTCATAGCCGAAAATGAACTTACTTATAATGTTTTTAGAAAAAAAGACAGCTTCAACTTCAAAGGCAAGATAAAAAGGATTGGGATGCCCCGAAATGATATATTAATCAGAGATGGTGGTGAGATTCGAAACGAGGTTTTTCGTGAACTTGGTATTCCACAAAATAAGAAGTTGGTA
Organism: Oscillospiraceae bacterium; assembly: GCA_021205095.1. Classification (GTDB taxonomy): domain Bacteria; phylum Bacillota; class Clostridia; order Oscillospirales; family Oscillospiraceae; genus CAJOIG01. The sequence continues at coordinate 48,655 of JAJPYE010000033.1, forward strand.
CTTTATGCTCCAACCTTCCGCGAGTTTGATGATGTAGGGGCTTTTAATATTGATTTTACTCAGCTTCAGAGTTCTTTGTCAAATCGTTTTGGTGGCGAGTGGATTATTCTTTTCCGTTACCATCATATGCAAGCTTGTAAGCACTTCATTCCTGGTGGAGTAGATGTTGGAGATTATCCTGATATTCAAAGATTGATGGTCGCTGCGGATATATTGATAACGGATTATTCCTCTGTTATGTGGGACTTTTCATTGATGTATAAGCCTGTTTTTCTTTATGCTGTTGATGTAAAGAGGTATGTTGATGATGAAAGGGGTACTTTTTTCTTCCCGTTTGAAAGGCTACCGTTTCCTATTTCAAAAAATAATGATGAATTGAATTATATTATCACATCCTTTGATTCTGAGCTATATGCAAATAGAGTGAGACAATATCACAAAGAATGGGGGAGATATAATTATGATGGGAATGCAACTCGTGAGTTTGTAGAGTGTTTTATAAATAAAATATGTTAATATAGGAAAGAGAGATTGTAATTTTGAATA
>JAJPYE010000033.1:49210-79456 GCA_021205095.1 Oscillospiraceae bacterium
ATATTGCTCTTATCATTGCTGGAGGATCCGGCGCAAGAATGCATCAGGACATTCCGAAACAGTTTTTGACGGTTAATGAGAAACCGGTGATTGTCTATACCCTTGAAGCCTTTCAATCTCATGCTGAAGTTGATTCTATTGCTGTTGTTTGCATTGATGGATGGGAACCCGTCTTACGTGCCTACGTAAAACAGTTTAATATCAGTAAACTTCAATATGTCGTACCGGGCGGCAAAAATGGCCAGGATTCGATTCGGAATGGTGTATTTGAATTAGAGAAGCATTATAAGCCTGATGATATAGTACTCATCCATGATGCGATACGACCAATGGTTTCTGCTGAGATTATTTCGGATTGTATTGCAAAGACAAAGCGGTATGGCAGCGCGATTGCTACGATTCCGTGTGCGGAAGCAATGATGCAGACCGAGGATGGAGAAGTATCTACTGGAAGTTATCCGCGTAGTCAGTTAAGACGTACACAAACCCCACAGGGCTTTCCTCTTGGTAAGATTTGTGATTTACATAGGCGTGCGCTGGAGGCAGGTATTACAAATTCAGTGGCCTCGTGTACGTTGATGATCGAGATGGGAGAACAGGTTTATTTTTCGGCTGGTTCAGAAAAGAATATCAAGCTTACGACCGTTGAGGATATTGATATTTTCAAAGCGTTGCTGGAATCCAAGAGATCAGACTGGTTGAAAGAATGATGGGGATGTCAATGAATTTATATAAGAGCGATACCTATCAGGCAGACCTAATAGCATCGTTGGAGGCTACGGTTGGCAAGGAGAATCTTACAGGGAAGAGGTTTTTAATTACTGGTGCGACGGGTACAATAGGATCATTTCTTGTTGATATGTTAGTTAGGTATTCAACATTGTACAATGCAGGGATTACGGTTTATGCTGCTGGCCGTAGTTTGGTGCGCTTGGAAGATAGGTTTCAGGGCATTAAAACAGAGAACCTGGTATTTCTTGAATATGATATGACTAAAGCGGTAGAGTTTAAAGTATCAGTAGATTATGTTATACACGCTGCCGGGAATGCTTATCCACTGGCCTTTAGCAACGATCCCGTGGGGACGATTGTAGGGAATATTAAGGGAACGTATGAGCTTTTGGAGTATTCCCGAAAGAGCGATGTTAAGAGATTTTTGTATATTTCGTCGGGAGAGGTGTACGGCCAGGGCGATTTATCCCTTGACGAATTTGAAGAGTCCTATGGAGGCTATGTGGATCCCACATCGCCGCGATCTTGTTATCCAAACAGCAAGCGAACTGCGGAAACACTATGCGTGTCATATTACAAACAGTATGGACTGGAGACCTTGATTGTAAGGCCATGTCATACCTATGGGCCGTGGGTTACGGCAAATGATAATCGTGCGAATGTACAGTTTATACATAATGTTTTGAGAGGCGAAGACATCATTTTAAACAGTGCTGGCACGCAGATGCGCTCTTATTGCTATGTTGCGGATTGTGCATCAGCTATAATGACGGTTCTTATAAATGGAACAGCGGGAGAAGCATACAATAGCGCAAATCCAGATGCACGTGTTACGATAGCAGATTTCGCCCAAATCGTTGCACAAGTGGCCGGAAGGAAGGTTGTTTTTGCAAATCCTACGGACAAGGATGTTATGGAACGCACACCGATTGAAAAGCAGGTATTAAGCAGTAAAAAGCTAGAAAACTTAGGTTGGCAAGGACGTTACAGCGTCCCTCAAGGAGTTGCGAATACCTTGACGATTTTACAAGGCGGTTGACATTGCTTAGAACAGAGGTGCCATGATGCTGGAAAGACTAAAAGAGGAAGTTTGTGCGGCGAATCTGGATTTAGTAGAAAAGGGCGTCGTCATATATACATGGGGAAATGTCAGCGGTATATCGGATGATAGAAATTATATGGTTATTAAGCCATCTGGTGTTGATTATCATGGAATGAAGCCGGATGACATGGTTGTGGTGGATGTAACAACCAGCGATACAGTGGAAGGGAAATGGAAACCGTCATCAGATACGAAGACGCATTTGGAGATATATAGAGCATTTTCTTGTGTGGGAGGGATAGCGCATACTCATTCGGTAAATGCAGTCGCTTTTGCACAGGCGGGTTTTCCTATTCCGGCGCTAGGAACGACACATGCAGATTATTTTTACGGTGCTATCCCTTGCACGAGAGAACTAACACAGGATGAGGTAGAGATAGCATACGAAACCAACACAGGAAAAGTTATTGTCGAGCATATTCATACTGCAGGATATGACCCAATGGCGATACCGGGTATACTCGTAAAAAATCATGGGCCGTTTGCATGGGGTAAAAATGCGACAGATTCAGTATATAATGCGGTGGTTATGGAAAAAGTTGCAGAGATGGATTTAAAAACTATGCTATTGAATCCCAACAGCAGTATGGAGCAGTTTGTATTGGACAAGCATTATCAAAGGAAGCATGGCCCAAATGCTTATTATGGACAGAGATAGGTAACGATGATATGATAAATAAAGTACTGACCATTTCAATTGCAGCGTATAACATGGAGCAATACATACGCCAGACCCTTGATTCCCTCATTGACGAGGAGATTATCGACGAATTGGAAATATTTGTGGTCGATGACGGCGGGACAGATAGGACACTGGAAATTGCTCAGGAATATGCGGAAAAATATCCCCAGTCCATTTTTCCGATTCATAAGGAAAACGGCGGGTATGGGTCAACGGTGAATTATAGTATAGCTCACGCCACGGGAAAGTACTTTAAGCTTCTCGATGGGGACGATTGGTTTGAAACCGAGAACCTAAAGAAGCTGATAGAACAGCTTCGAATGATAAACTCTGATATTGTAATTACGACGTATTTTCAATGCATTGAGAATGGGCCTAAAAAAGAAAACAAACTAACAGATGGATATGCCCTTAATACCGATATTGCTATTTGTGAGATTGAAATTAGACGTGTATTTGGTATGTGGGGCATTACATATAAAACTGAAATTCTGAAAAAATGTGATATGCAGCTTCCACTGCATTGTTTGTATACAGATCAAATTTTTAGTACGATACCATTTGCGGAGGCAAACACCATCCGATTTGTAGATTGCGCGGTCTACTGTTACCGCATTGGAAGGGATGGGCAGAGCGTAGGCAAGGAGGCAAGAATCAAGCACATAGGTGATAATATTAAAGTTTGTGATTTTCTTCTTGATTTTTATGAAGCGCAGAAAAAGTGTTCCAATGTAAACATACGGTATATTAAGCGACGGATAGTAACTTACATAAGATGGCTGGTTAAAACATATTTGTTAATGCCTATATCAGAGGAAGTGATGATGGGTATTGCGACATATGACCGAAATTTGATGGTAAAGTCGAGAGATGTTTACAATATGCTCAGCAACGTAAACACCTATAAAAAGTTTGGAATTTATATGCATATAATCAGAATTTTCGGATATGGAAAAATCGCGCTCCTGTTTAGCCGTCTAATTTTGCCAAAGGACGGCATAAAGAACTGGGCGTGAGAACGGAAATATCGAAATACGACGGCGCAGGGAGAAACGTTATGGAAATTACATCCAGGCAAATCAAAGCAAATGATATACTTTTCTTCATGTCCTATGGTCTGTTTTTGTTTTTTGGTATACTGAGTACATCGTTTTATTATCAGTTTTTCATGGGCGCTGCGTATAAACTGGTCAAAGCGTTTTGTGTTGCGGTGCTTCTGCTGCGGGAATTCACCGGCAGGGGATGGAGTCTGCGGAGTATTTTGATTGGCGGGGTTCTTGCGGTCTTGATGATGCTCGCAAAAATAAGTGGCGGTTCTTTTACGATTGCATTTATTGTGATATTCCTGTTTTGCGCCCGTGATGTGTCGTTTGAAAAGATAGCAAAATTTACGGCATGGGTGAGTGCTGTGACTGTGGCGTTCATCGTTGCGAGCGCTTATCTCGGTATTATTGAAAACTATGTGACGGTGGAAGAAAGAACCAGATATTATCTCGGCTTTCGTTATGCGCTTTATGGCCCTGTGTTTCTGTTCAACATTACCGGCCTGATTCTGTATATCAGGAAGGAGCGTATACGCTGGGGCGAGCTACTTGTTTTGGTGGCTTTGAACTATTGGATGTTTGCTGAAACAAATTCTCGACTTTCTTTTTATCTGTCCATTTTTATGATAGTTGTATTTGCTGTCATGAAGCTTTATCCCCGTTTTTTTGAGGTGAACCAAATTCTTGTTTTTCTCATGATGTTTTCTTTTGTGCTCTGCTGCGCAGTCAGCATATATTTTACGGCGATTTATGACGGCAGCGTGACATGGCAGGCACAACTGAACAGCGCTCTTGGGGGCAGGCTGTCCCTCGGAAAATCGGCACTTACAGAATACGGTGTGAACCTGTTCGGCCAGAAAATTGAGCTTGTTGGAAATGGTTTAGATGCCTATGGGAACAAGAATACGACGGATGCCTATAACTATGTTGATTCGTTTTATATTCAGATTTTATTGAGATATGGCGCTGTATTTCTGATTGTATGGATTGGAATTTTGACGTACACGCTGTATCGGTGCTATAAAATGAATAATTATGCGCTGATGGTATGCCTGACGTTTGTTGCCATCCATTGCGTTATAGATGATTTGTCCCTGCAATTATATTACAATACCTTTTGGCTTGCCTGCGCGGTCGTGCTGAAAAAGCCCAAGGAATGTAGAGCCATAGAGAAGACGGAAAACCAATACATTGTGCCGCGAAGAAAGCTCGTACTCAAATGGTAAAACAATGTCCCAACAAAAATCCCTAAAACTTAATTTCGTCATGAACGCCATCCTGACGATGTCGTCGTTCATTTTCCCGCTTATCACCTTCCCGTATGTTTCGCGGATATTGCTGCCCACGGGGACGGGGAAGGTGTCGTTTGCCACGTCGCTGATCTCCTATTTTTCCATGTTCGCTCAGCTCGGCATTCCCACCTATGGCGTCCGCGCCTGCGCGAAGGTCAGGGACGATAGGGAGAAGCTGACCAGGACGGCCCAGGAGCTGCTCATTATTAACCTGGTCATGGACGTCGTTTCCTATGTCGCCCTGGCGATTGCCCTGGTATGCGTCCCCCGCCTGCGGGAGGATCGGGCGCTGTATGTGGTGGTCAGCTTCACGATTATTCTCACGTCCATCGGCATGGAGTGGCTGTATAAAGCCCTGGAGCAATACACCTATATCACGATTCGCTCCATCATCTTCAAATTTATCGCGCTGGTTGCCATGTTCCTCCTGATTCATCAGCAGGAGGATTATGTGATATACGGCGCTATCTCTATTTTTGCGGCGTCTGCGTCCAATATTTTTAACTTCATAAACGCCCATAAATATATCGACATGAAGCCGGTTGGAAATTATGATTTCAAGCGGCATTTCAAGCCTGTGGCAGTATTTTTCGCCATGTCCTGCGCTACTACAATTTATACCCATCTGGACACGGTGATGCTTGGCTTTATGACCAGTGATGAGGACGTGGGTTATTATAACGCGGCAGTGAAAATCAAATCCGTTCTGGTAAGCGTTGTGACATCGCTGGGAACCGTGCTGCTGCCCAGGTCATCCTATTATGTGGAAAGCGGTCAGATAGACGAGTTTAAGCGCATCACCAGAAAGGCGCTGAATTTTGTGTTTCTCGTCGCCACGCCGTTGATGCTTTATTTTATCCTCTACGCAAAGCAGGGAATTTATTTTCTGTCAGGATCAGCGTACGCAGGGTCTATTGTACCCATGCAGATCATCATGCCGACCCTGTTGTTTATCGGGCTGACAAATATTTTGGGCATTCAAATGCTCGTCCCCCTGGGCCGGGAGCGTGTGGTGCTTTATTCCGAGATCGCCGGGGCCGTTGTGGATCTCGTGCTGAACGCGCTGTTGATTCCGCGATTTGCCTCATCAGGGGCCGCAATCGGCACGCTGGCGGCGGAATTTGTCGTCCTCGTAGTGCAGTTTGTGGCGCTGCGGAAGGATGTGACGTCTGCCTTCCGAAAAATTTCCTACTGGAAGATTGCCCTGGGCCTGCTCCTGGGAACGGCGGCCTCCTATTGGGTCGCTGGGCTGGGACTTGGAAACTTCCTGACCCTGGCAATTTCGGCTTGCCTGTTTTTCGGTGTGTACGGCCTATTGCTGCTGATAACGAAGGAACGCATGACGATTGAAATTTTTAACCAGTTTCTCGCGAAGCTTAAAAGAAAAAAAGACTGATATTTTACAAGATTGCAGGAGTGAAACATGAGATATAACTACCTAATCGTCGGCTCCGGCCTATACGGCGCGGTGTTTGCCCATGAGGCGCGGGCGCGGGGGAAATCTGTCCTGGTGATTGACAAGCGGCCAAACATCGGGGGCAACGTTTATACCGAAAATATCGAGGGGATAAACGTCCACAAATACGGCGCGCATATTTTCCACACCAACGATAAGCGGGTCTGGGACTATATCACCCAGTTCGCGGATTTTAACCGTTTTACCAATTCCCCGGTGGCGAATTACAAGGGTGAGCTTTATTCCATGCCCTTCAATATGTACACCTTTAATAAAATGTGGGGCGTTGTCACGCCGGAGGAGGCGGAGGCCGTCATTAATCGGCAGCGCGCCGAGATTCAGGGCGAGCCGCGCAATCTGGAGGAGCAGGCCATCTCCCTGGTGGGCCGGGATATTTTTGAGAAGCTGGTCAAGGGCTACACGGAAAAACAGTGGGGCCGGGACTGCAAGGAGCTTCCCGCATTTATCATCAAGCGGCTGCCGGTGCGTCTGACCTTTGATAACAATTATTTTAACGCCCTCTATCAGGGCATACCCATTGGCGGCTATACGAAAATGATAGAGAACCTGCTGGACGGCGTGGAGGTTCGGCTGAACACGGATTATCTGGCCCACAAGCCAGAGCTGGATGCCCTGGCGGAAAGGGTCGTCTATACCGGCCCCATCGACGCCTATTTTGACTATTCCCTGGGGACGCTGGAATATCGCTCCGTCCGCTTTGAGACGGAGCTGCTGGACAAACCCAACTTCCAGGGCAACGCCGCCGTGAACTATACCGACCGGGAGACCCCGTGGACGCGGATCATCGAGCATAAGTGGTTCGAATTCGGCAAGGACGCAGACGGCAACGACTTGCCCAAAACGGTAATCAGCCGGGAGTACAGCTCAGAATGGAAGCCCGGCGACGAGCCATATTATCCTGTCAACGACGAGAAGAACGGCAAGCTGTACGCCCAGTATAAGGAGCTGGCGGGCAGGGAGGACAAGGTCATCTTCGGCGGACGTCTGGGCGAGTATAAATACTACGACATGGATCAGGTCATCGCTGCCGCGCTGGAGAGGACAGCGGTGGAGCTGGATTAAATAGTATTAGGGGCTTGTTTGGAAAACGTGTTGTTTCTTCAAACAAGCCCTAGAGAATGTATGAACCATAAACAAAGAAAACATCGGAGAATATGAAGAGGCGGCTGAAACTTATGAACGAAAAAACTAGAATTGCCTGGATTGATGTGGCAAAGGGAATTTGTATGATTTCCGTGATCGTGGGTCATCTTGGCGTAACGGAAATTAATAATGTTGTATATTCCTATCATTTAACTGCGTTTTTCATTTTAAGCGGTTACATGATGAAAAAAACGGAGCTGAATGGAGATTATTTAAATAAATTATTTAAGAAGCTGATGATTCCCTATTTCCTTACCTGTCTATGCGTTATGCTTATGGATGTTCTTAATCAGCTTTATTTTTCGAGTACATCTATTGAAAGCGTTACGGCGGTCATATCCAAAGATCTGATTCGAAGTTTTATGGCGTCTGGAACCTATACGTCTCTGGGAAGTGTAGAAATAGGATCTCGTATAGGTGCGGTTTGGTTTCTGCCCGCTCTGTTTTTCGCATCAATTTTTACACAGAGCATCCTGAAAAAATTTTCGTCCAGTATGCATCGCCTGGTAATTGCGTGCCTTTTGCTTCTGGTGGCGGTAATATCGGCCCGATTTATTTGGCTGCCGTTCAGCATACAATCAGCGATGTTTTCCGTTATCCTCCTGTTGCTTGGTTATGAGCTGAGGCAAAGACAGGAGCTTTTTCGTTCATTGATGAATTGGAAAAAATGCTTGATATTTCTTGCTGCCTTTCTGGTTTTCCTAAGGCTTCAAACGACTAAAATTTACTATGTGACTGCCAGTATGGATGATATTTTATTGGCTCTTATATCAGGCATCTGCATGAGCCTTGTGGTACTTTATTGCGCGCAGCACATGGAGTGGGCTAAACCGCTTGCCTGGATCGGACGAAATTCGCTGATATACCTGTGTGTTCATCTGTTTGAGATGGAAACAATGGGCCGATGGTTTGGAAGTCTGTTGGCAAAGCTTTCTATTACAGATTGTGAGTTGTCTCGTTTTTTTGTAAAGCTTATTTTCATCACGGCGGTGACGGGGTGTATTGTTTTTTTAAAACAGTATGTCAAGCCAAGTGCAATAAAGCAGATAGACGAAAAACGGGATGCGTCGGTAGATGTTGCAAAGGGAATCCTTATCGTGCTGATGTTGATTGGTCATTTTTCGATTGATTCAAATCTTCGGCGTATTATCTACAGCTTTCATATGATGGCCTTTGTTTTTTTTAGCGGATTCTTTTTCCGTGACAATGCCTGTCAAAATATGAAGCGTAGCATTATCAGGTTGCTGAAAGCATTTGGGATTCCTTATGCTGTCTATGCAATCCTGTATATTTTTGCGGGGGGGGGTATCGACGGAATACAGAATGTCTTATTCGGAATGTCGTACTCCAGTAAACTGTTTGTTCAGTGGTCGTCTGTCGGGCCGGTATATTTTATCCTGATGCTATTTTTGACCCGGCTCATATACCTGATAATTGCCCATTACGCGCCGAGTATGTATTGGAGACATGGGATTTGCCTCGCCATTTCTGTTGTTGGATGTTGGCTTGGCAAGCAGGGATATTGGTTCCCGTGGAGTTTGGACTGCGCTATGTATTCGTTGATTTTTTGCCATCTGGGTTATTGTTTCCAGCGTTATCGTTTATTGTCCTGGTTTAAAAATCATCCAGCCACATACTTTCTGTTGAGTGTCGTATGGGCTTATATGATATACAGCGGCAGCATGGAGCTGGCTGTAAGGAATTACGGTGCCTATGGGATGACAATACTAGGCGCTGTCAGTGGTACGGTTTTACTATATATGCTATCGGATTATCTGGTACGTATATTGCCAAACTGGATAAAGCATCTACTTCAGCTGGCGGGCAAGAGTACAGTATATATTCTGATTATCCATACAGTATTTAATGGGTACTTTTCAAGACTGGTTTCCTTACGATTTACTGCAGGCTACATTTATCATATGACCGCGTCGATCCTGCTTCAGGTATTTGCCGGCATGGCGATTTATGCGATATACCATGCCATCCGGGATAAGCTTGCGTCCAAACTCCACCCGCAGAACCGTGTTAGCGTGTGAGGGTAGTTGATCTGACACCTACTCCTCGTCAAAACCACCCAAAACACCCCCGATCCATGCGCCAAAACACAACCAATTTCAACAAAATGCTCAAAATCGACCCCCAAAATTGGTAAAAGTGCCTTGACAAATGGGGCGAACGGGTTTATAGTGCTATCATTGAAACGGCAAGGACGTCGCAGCAATTACTGTGACGTCCTTGCCGTTTTCTATTTTTCCCGTCTGTATGTGTCTGCATATGGGAAGCGAGAGATTCATATCATCAAAGGAGGAGTATAACAATGACACAAGAAATCATTGAGGGAGTGCAAGAGATTGTTTCCGGCACTACGTTCAGCGTCTGGTTCCTGATTGGCGCGGCGCTGGTGTTCTGGATGCAGGCCGGCTTTGCCATGGTAGAGAGCGGCTTCGCCAGAGCCAAGAACACCGGCAACATCCTGATGAAGAACCTGATGGACTTCTGCATTGGCACGGTGATGTTCATCCTCATCGGCTTCAGCCTGCTGCTGGGGGAGGATATGCTGGGCATCATCGGCAAGCCTGGGTTTGACATCTTCACTGACTACGCAAACTTCGACTGGTCAAACTTCGTCTTTAACCTGGTGTTCTGTGCCACCACCGCCACCATCGTCTCCGGCGCTATGGCCGAGCGCACCAAGTTCTCGTCCTACTGCATTTATTCCGCCGTTATCTCCGCGATCATCTACCCCATCGAGGCCCACTGGGTCTGGGGCGGCGGCTGGCTGGCCCAGATCGGCTTCCACGACTTCGCCGGCTCCGTCGCCATCCATATGGTGGGCGGCGTGTGCGCCCTGATCGGCGCGGCCATGGTCGGCCCCCGTATCGGCAAGTTCGTCCGGGATAAGGACGGCAAGGTAACAAAGGTTCACGCCTTCCCCGGCCACAATATCGCCATCGGCGCCCTGGGCGTCTTCATCCTGTGGCTTGGCTGGTACGGCTTCAACGGCGCCGCCGCCACCTCTGTGGAGCAGCTCGGCTCCATCTTCCTGACCACTACCGTCGCCCCCGCCGTGGCCACCGTGGTTTGTATGCTCTTTACCTGGTTCAAATACGGCAAGCCCGATGTCTCCATGTGCCTGAACGCGGCATTGGCCGGTCTTGTGGGCATCACCGCCGGCTGCGACGTAATGGACTGCTTCGGCGCCATTATGGTGGGCATTGTTTCCGGCCTGCTGGTGGTGTTTGGCGTGTGGCTGCTGGACTATAAGCTCCATGTTGACGACCCCGTGGGCGCTGTGGCCGTCCACTGCTTCAATGGCATCTGGGGCGGCCTGGCCGTGGGCCTGTTCGCCACCACCTCCGCCCCCGGCAACGACAGCGTGGTGGGCCTGTTCTACGGCGGCGGCCTGTCCTGCCTCGGCATTCAGTGCCTGGGCGTGATTGCCATCGCTGCCTGGACCGCCGTTACCATTTCCCTGTTCTTCCTGCTGCTGAAAAAGACCATCGGCCTGCGGGTCAGCCCGGAGGATGAGATCACCGGCCTGGACATCAGCGAACACGGCCTGGTCAGTGCTTACGCCGACTTCATGCCCGCCATGGGCGCTGGCGTCGCCTCCATCGGCACCGTCACCGCCGAGCCTGCTGCTCCCGCTTCCGCTTCCGCTCCGGCTGCCGCCGCCCCCGCCCCTGTGTCTGTGGATGACGCGGTACCCGTTCAGGTGCGCTCTCCCAAGCCTGTGGCCAGCGACTCCGATGTGAAGCTGACGAACGTCACCATCCTGCTCCATCAGGAGAAGTTCGAGGATCTGAAGGCCGCCATGATGGGCATCGGCATCACCGGCATGACCGTTACCAACGTCATGGGCTGCGGCGTCCAGAAGGGCAAGCCCGAATATTACCGCGGCGTTGCCCAGGACATCACCCTCCTGCCTCGTATGCAGGTGGAGATCGTGGTCAGCAAGGTTCCCGTTCAGACCGTTGTGGATACCGCCAAGCAGGTGCTGTATACCGGCCATATCGGCGACGGCAAGATCTTCATCTACAACGTGGAGAATGTCATCAAGGTTCGCACCGGCGAAGAAGGCTATGCCGCTCTCCAGGACGTGGAGCAGTTCTAATTCTTTGATAACCCTCAAATCAGTATAGATTCAGACGTTTCTCCTTTCAGTAGTATGGGCCGCCCCAGGGTTTTCCCTGGGGCGGTTCATCTGCGCTGTTCCTCTTTTGCGGATTTTGAGAAAAATGATCCCCCTGACAGTCTTTGTCCGATTGGTGCGGCAAGAGGATTATGTCAGGGGGGTGATGTTTTGTAAGGGGCGTGCCGATGATTTTAAAAGGGGTACTATTTTTTCTCCAGCTTTCCGCACAAATCATGGAGCGCGTCGGTCAGCGCCTCCTCATAGGTGGGGTGTGGGCGCATGGTGTGAAGAAGCTGGCGGGCGGTCAGACGATCGGCGATAGCCCCGCTGAGCTGGGAGATCATGTCCGTGCTGTTCAGGCACATCAGATGGGCCCCCAGAAGCTGGCCGGTCTCGGCGTTGGCCACCAGCTTCATAAAGCTGCGGCCCGCCTCCGCCAGAAGGGTGCGGGCGTTGCCGCCCATAACGCATTTGCCCACCTTCACCGGGATGCCTGCGGCCTTGGCCTCCGCCTCCGTCAGGCCCACGGTGGCGATTTCAGGCCGGCAGTAGATGCAGCTTGGCACCAGGTCAAGGTCGGTGACGTTCTCCACGCCGCAGAGCATTTCCACGCAGGCCGTCCCCTGGGCCGCCGCCACATGGGCAAGCTGATACCGGGAGGATACGTCTCCCACGGCGTAGACGCCGGGGATGCTGGTCTGAAAACGGCTGTCCACCCGCAGGCTCCGCCCGTCCGTCTCCGGCCTTATATCCTCCGCGAACAGTCCCTCGTAATAGGGCCGCCGCCCGATGGCGCAGAGAACGGCCTCCCCTGTGACATCGCCGGATTTTCCCCTGGCGTCAAAGCAGACCCGCAGGCCGTCCTCAGCCCGCTCTACCCGTTCCACGGTGGCGTTGGTGAACACCTGCACGCCTTGCCTTTTCATGCCCATGGCAAGGTTTTGACCCAGCTCCCGGTCCAGGGTGGGGAGCAGCCGGTCAAGGCCCTCGATGATCGTCACCTCACAGCCCAGGTCGGCGTAAAAGGTGGCAAATTCCACCCCGATGACCCCGCCGCCGATGATGACGATGGAGCGGTACAGGTGGTCTGTCCCCTCCAGCAGCTCGTCGGAGGTCATGACGCCCTCCAGCTCCAGCCCCGGAATGGGAGGCCGGGCGGGTACGGAGCCGGTGGCGATGAGAATATTGTCCCCGGTATAGGACGCCGCGGCCCCGTCCGCCCCCGTCACCTGGACGGTATGCGGCCCGGTGATCCGCCCCCGGCCCCGAAGCAGGGGAACCCTGGCGCTTTTCAGAAGATTTTCCACCCCGGCGGCCAATGTCTCCGACACATGGCGTTTATAGGCGAAAATCTCCCCCATATCCACCCGCGCTCCCTGGATATGAACGCCGATGTCTCCGCTGTGGACGGCGCTATGATATACGTCCGAGGCGTGAAGCAGGGTTTTCGCCGGAACGCAGCCCCGGTTCAGGCAGGTGCCCCCTGCCTCCTGGCTCTCCACCACGGCGGTTTTCATCCCAAGCTGGGCCGCCCGCAGAGCCGCGCTGTAGCCCCCCGGCCCGGCGCCGATGACAATGAGCTGATAATCGTTCATGGATGATGCTCCTCAGAAATCAGAAGTTTTGCGCCTCCAAAAGGGCGCATATGTCCGCGCTGTGGGGGACGCGGGAGGAAGTAATTTTTTCCTTCATCTCCGGCAGAACGAAACGGCAGCCGGTCAGGGCCGTTTCCAGCCGGGAGGAAAGCTCCCATTCCATGGCGTCCGTCCAGACAGAGCAGTGCCGGATGACGCCGTTTTCCATGGACAGCTCCAGTCCCAACTCCCCCCAGGGCCAGCGGCCCTGACAGGAGACGTCAAAGGGCAGCCGGGGGCCAAAGCACCAGCCCCAGCTTCGGTTCCGCTGGAAAAAGCCTTCGATGGCGGCCTCATCCAGCCGCTCCGGCGGCACCGGCGTTATCGGCAGGCCGTACACCTTCCCGAAGGCCAGGGCCAGAGCCTCCCGCAGGGCGGGAACGGTGATGTCCGGCTGTATATCCGCCAGGTTTACCACCCTGGCCCGGACGGAATCCACCCCCTTGGCTTCCAGCTTGGCGGGGGAGGGGTTCAGGTACCGGCCCATTTTCTCCCTGTCCACCTGCACCAGCAGGGTGCCGTGGTGATAGGAGCGGCCCCGGTTGTGGTAAAAGGCGCTGCCGGAAAATTTCTTTCCCTCCGCCGTCAGGTCGTTCCGGCCCGACAGAACCGCCGGGACGCCCAGGCTCCGGCAGGCGGTCAGAATGACCTCCGTTTGCTTTCTCAGGTCATAGTCCGCCGTGGGGAGAAGGAAGGTGAAGTTCAGGTTTCCCAAATCGTGGAACACCGCCCCGCCCCCGGAGAGGCGGCGGGCCAGAACGCCGCCGTCCTCTTCCAGGCAGGACACCCGGCACTCCTTCCAGGCGTTCTGATTCCGGCCAATGACCACCGTGTTCTGGTTCTGCCAGAGATATAAAATACACTCCCCCGGCTGAACCGTCTCCAAAAGCTGCTGCTCCACCGCCAGGTTGTAGTGGGGGTCGAACCCGGCCCCCTCGTACAGATACAGCCGTTCCGTCATGCCTCTTCCCAGCGGAGGACGGGATTTCTGGAGGCCCGCACCTCGTCCGGGCGGCCAATCTGGGCGTGGTGGGGGGCGGCGCGCATATAGTCGGGGTCTTTGTACCCCAGGTCGTAGAGTTCGCGGAATATCTCCGCCGCCCAGTCCAGGGTCTCCTTGCTCTCCGTCTCCGTAGGCTCCAGCATCAGGGCCTCGTGGACGATGAGAGGGAAATACATGGTGGGCGGGTGCATCCCGTAGTCGATGAGGGATTTTGCCACGTCCAGGGCGGAGACGCCGGTGGCCTTTTTATACGGCCCCAGATCCAGCACGAACTCGTGCATACACACCCGGTCATAGGCGGGCTGGAAGGTACCCTTGATTTTCTCCATGAGATAGTTGGCGTTCAGCACCGCGTTTTGAGCCGCCTCCGGGATGCCCTCCCGGCCCAGGCTCATCAGATAGGTCAGCGCCCGGACAACGACCAGGAAGTTCCCCTGGAAGGAGCGCACCTGGATATGCCCCGGCTCCTCCGCCAGGGCGGAGTGGGGCAGAAATTCCGCCAGAAAAGCCTTGCAGCCCACGGCGCCCGCCCCCGGCCCGCCGCCGCCGTGGGGGGTGGCGAAGGTCTTGTGCAGGTTCATGTGGATGCAGTCGAAGCCCATGTCTCCGGGCCGCACCACCCCCATGACCGCATTCAGGTTGGCCCCGTCGTAATAGCACAGGCCCCCGGCCTGATGCACCAGGCGGGTAATCTCCAGAATATTCTCGTCAAAAAGGCCCACGGTGTTGGGGTTTGTGAGCATAAGCCCGGCGGTGTCGTCCCCCAGCACGGCCTTCAGAGCCTCGATGTCCACGCACCCGTCCGGGGCGGAGGGGACGTTCACCACCTGGTAGCCGCACATGGCGGCGGTGGCAGGGTTGGTGCCGTGGGCGGAGTCGGGGATGATGATTTTCCTGCGCCCCGTGTCACCCCGGCTGTCGTGATACTGCTTTATGAGCAGCACGCCGGTGAACTCCCCGTGGGCCCCGGCGGCAGGCTGGAAGGTCATGGCGTCCATGCCGGATATTTCGCAGAGATAGCGGGACGCGGTGTCCAGCACCTCCCGGCAGCCCTGTACTGCGCTCTCCGGGGCCAGGGGGTGTATGCCGGTAAAGCCGTCCAATGCGGCCATGTCCTCGTCGATGCGGGGGTTATATTTCATGGTGCAGGAGCCAAGAGGATAGAACCCGCAGTTGACCCCGTGTACCCGCTGGTTCAGGGCCGTATAGTGGCGGGAAAGATCCACCTCGCTGACCTCCGGCAGGGCGGGGGGCGTCTGCCGTGCAAAGCTCTCCGGCACGGAAACATAATCCACGTCGCACTTGCCCAGAATGTCGCACCGGCGGCCTGGGACGCTTTTTTCAAATATCAGCTTCATTTCGACAGCACCTCCCTGACGATGACGGCGGCCCGGTCAAGGGCCTGGCGGCTGGCCTTTTCCGTGGCGCACCACAATATGCCCTCTTGAACAGGCAGACCGCCCAAAATCCCCTGGGCCTCCAGGGCGGACAAGATCTCCTCACGCCGGGGGGCGGTGGTGACGAATTCCTGATAGAAGGGGCCGGAATATACAAGCTCCACCCCGTCGATGGCGGTGAGGGCCTCCGCCAGATAATGGGCCTTCGCCATGGACTGCCGGGCGGCCTCCGCCAGCCCCTTCGGCCCCATAGCGGCCAGATACACGGCGGCGGTCAGGGCGCACAGAGCCTCGTTGGAGCAGATGTTGCTGCCGGCCTTTTCCCGGCGGATGTGCTGCTCTCTGGCCTGGAGGGCCAGTACAAAGCAGCGCTCTCCGGCGCTGTCCACGGTTTGGCTCACGATCCGGCCCGGAAGGCGACGCATATATTTTTTCGTGGTGGCCATAAAGCCCAGGTACGGCCCGCCGAACCCAAGGGGCAGGCCCAGGCTCTGTCCCTCGCCTACGGCCACGTCCGCCCCCTGCTCCGCCGGGGATTTGAGGATGCCAAGGGAGATGGGGTCACAGCCCATGACATACATGGCTCCGGCCTGGTGGACGAGCTGGCCCAGGGCCTCGGCGTCCTCCAAAAGGCCGAAGAAATTGGGCTGCTGGACGTAGAAGCTGGCCACGTCCTCCGTGAGCATTTCCGCCAGGGCTTCCGGGTCGGTCTTCCCGTTCTTCGCGGGGACGATGCGCAGCTCCTCTCCGGCCCCATAGCAATAGGTGCGGACGGTGTTAATGGTATCCGGGTGGGCGGCGGCGGAAATCAGGGTGACGCGGCGCTTTCTGTCCCGGCACATGGCGGCGGCCTCCGCTGCGGCGGTGGCCCCGTCGTACACGGAGGCGTTGGAGACCTCCATGCCGGTGAGCTGGCAAATCATGGTCTGATACTCGAAAATAGACTGCAAAACGCCCTGGCTCATCTCCGCCTGATAAGGGGTGTAGGCGGTGAGAAACTCCTCCTTGGAGGTGACGGAGCGGGCAATGCTGGGAATATAGTGGTCATAGGCCCCCGCCCCCCGAAGGATGGTGTCAAAGCGGGTGTTCTTCGCGGCCATAGCGGAGACGGCCCGGCGCACTTCCAGCTCTCCCATCCCCTCCGGGATGTTCAGGGGTTCCGTCAGGAGCATTTCCTCCGGCACGTCCCGGTACAGCTCCCGCCAGTCGCGCATGCCAAGGGCTTCCAGCATTTCCCGGCGCTGTGCGCCGGTAGAGGGCACATAGCTCATATCAGCCCTCGGCCTCCTCACATTCGGCGCAGAAGCGCTCGTATTCCTCCGCACTCAAAAGCTCCTCCGTGTCCCTTACGCTCTCCACCTTGATGAGCCACGCGTCGTAGGGATTCTGGTTCACCAGCTCCGGGCTGTCCAGAAGCGCCTCGTTCACGGCGCACACCACGCCGGACACGGGGCTTACCAGGTCGCTGACCGCCTTGACGGATTCGATGTCCCCGAAGGGCTCCCCGGCCTGGGCCTCGTCCCCCTCCTGGGGGAGGTTTATGAACACCACGTCGCCCAAGGAGTGCTGGGCATAGTCAGAGATGCCGACGACGGCCACGCCGTCCTCCATGCGAAGCCACTCGTGGCTTTTGGAATATTGCAGTTCAGAGGGGAAGTTCATGGTTTTGGTCTCCTTTATAATAAATTATAAATAGTAATAGTGGTTTGTTTAAAATCCAATTTTGCTAATGAATGATTCCAGGGCGGCGTCAAATTCCGGGCCGCCGAAGCAGTAGCGCATTTTGGTGAAGCCAGCCCGCAGGCGGGATACGTCCTGGGACACGTCCCGGTTCCGCAAAATGCAGTCCGCCATCAGGGAGGCCAGGGCGTCAAATTCCCGGAAGCCGAAGCCGAAGCGGGTCATCTCGCTGACGCCCATACGCAGGGCGCCGGAGGCGGTGAAGCCCTCCTCGTCCGGGGTGGCCTGGTAGTTTACGATGATGTTGTTCTCCTCCAGGCGGCGGGCCACGTCCGCCCCCGCGCCGTAGCCCACGGACACGATGACCTGGTGGGTCTCGGTGTAATCCATGGCCGGGTCTCCGGCCACGTCCAGCCCCTGGGCCTTCAGGGCCTTGGCGAAGTGCTTGGCGTTTGCGATTACGGCGGACTGATACTCGTCCCGGAAGGCGTTCATCTCATAGGCGGCCATCAGCAGCCCAAGCTGGGTACCCAGATGGTGGTTTGACACGCTGCCGGGGAAGGCCCGGCTCTCGATGGTCTCCCACAGGCCGTATTTCAGCTCCTCCTTCCCGTAGTTCACGGCGATTACGCCACGCTGGGGGCCGAAGAAGGTCTTGTGAGTGGAGCCGGTGACGATCTCCGCCCCCTCCGCGAAGGGATCCTGGAAGTGCGGCCCGGCAATGCCCAGTACATGGGCCATGTCGTACATGATGGTGGCGGGGATGTTCTGTTCGTCCAGAAACCGGCGTATTTCCGCCACCGGCTCCCGCCGCAGCACCATGCTCTTGCCGAAGATGATAAGCTCCGGGCGGTACTGGTCGATGACCTTTTTGGTCTCCTCCACGTCGATTTTGTATATATCGTCCTTGCAAACGGGGAAATTCACCACGGCGCTCCGCTCCGTCACTGGGTCGATGGCGATATAATCATGGAGTGCTCCCATGGGCTGGGCGGACAGGTGGCCCCCCTTGATGATGTGGTTGTTCAGCACATAGCCCAGGCGCTGGGGGGTGTGCTTTTTGTCCAGACGGTTTTTCCAGTCCATCAGGGCGGAGAAGACTACAGTGTTGGCCATCTGGCCGCTGGTGGCGCGTGTCTCCACCTGGGTGCAGCCGAAGTACTGCCGCAGCTCCTCCGTCAGAAGCTGCTCCACCTGGTCGATGAAGCCGGTACCCTGATAATAGAATATGTCCTTGTCGTAGAAGGATTTAATCTTTTTGTGCTCCGCGTACCGGCAGGAGGGGTCGGAGGCGGAGAGCATCTGCACCGCCCGGCTGGGGGTGTTTTCCGAGGGGATCAGGTTCACGCACAGCCTCTGCCGCCACAGGTGGTTTTCCTCCGCCCGCTTCAGCAGGGCCACGGCCCGCGCCGCGCCGCTTTCCGCCGCCTTTTCCTGTCCGGCCAGCTCCACCCCGTAAAGGATGGGTCGGGCGAAGGGAGGCGCGTCCGTCCGCAGATGGCAGGCGGGAACAACGGCCCGCACCCGCTTGCCCCGGATGTCCACCTCCACAATGTCGTCCTCCAGCACGTCGCTGGCGATATAGGCAAGGCCGATGGCCCGCTTGGCGGTGTCCTCCGTGATGACGGTCTCCAGGCCCTCCCCCTCGGAGCGGTAATAGGGTACCATGGTGCCGCTTGTGACCCAGCCGATCTGCTCGCCGTCCCGGTATACGGGCATACCGGCCCGCATGACGCCCCGGTCTATCAGGGCGATGGGCCGTATGCTCCTGGGCAGGTCGGCCATGTCGGAGAAATCCCGGTTCTGGATGCGGCAGAAGGTTTTGTTCTGGGCCTCCAGAGCTGCACGGTCTATGTAATCCCCCTTCTGGGGAGAGAAGCTGACGGCGAATTTCGCCAGGGATACGGCAAAGATAGGCATGGGCTGCCCATCCGGGTCGAGGCCCATCTCATGGCCGTAAAGCGGCATACCCGCCTCCAGGCGCAAGGTGTCTCTGGCACCCAGCCCGGCGGGCTTTGCGCCCAACTCGCACAGCCGGTTCCACAGCCAGGCTCCGTCCTCCGAGGAGACGTACAGCTCATAGCCCAGGGGTTCTCCCGTATAGCCCGTGCGCGCGGCCCGGACGGTGTGTCCCTCCAGGGTGACGGTACCCAGGACGTTTTTCATAGGCTCCGTAATGGCCGCGCCGCCGGATAGGGTCAGCAGCAGCTCCTTGCTCTTCGGCCCCTGGAGGGCGATGGCCGCCCACTGGGGCGTGATGTTCGTAATGGTGCAGTCATAGCCCGGCAGCGCCGCCGTCAGGTGGGCCAGATCCTTTTCCGTGTTGGCGGCGTTCACCACCAGCATAAAGCGATCCGCCTCAAAGCGATAGAGATACGCGTCGTCCACCGCGCTGCCGTCCGGGGCGGGGATGATGCAGTACTGGGCCTTTTCCAGGTCCAGCCCCGCCACGTTGCTGGTCAGGACGTGCTGCAAAAAGGCCACTCTGTCCGGCCCCTCGATCAGCAGCCGCCCCATGTGGGACACGTCGAACAGGGAGCAGAAGTGCCTGGTGTAAAGATGCTCGGCAATGATGCCGGTGGGGTACTGGATGGGCATTTCCCATCCCCCGAAGTCCACCATGGTGGCCCCCGCCGCCACATGGGTGTCATAAAGCTGGGTGCGTTTCAGTTCGCTCATAGCGTGACCTCCTGACTTATCCTATGACAAATATAAAAAAGCGGAGACACCAGCCCCTTTTGTCTGGTGTCTCCGTTTCTTGACCTGAGAGATTCCCCGTCTGACGGCGGGTTGCTCCTTCGGTGTGCGGACGCCGCCGGTGGCGGCTCCGCCCTATTCAGAGTATCGTCCCGACTCAGTCCTTCTGCCTGAGAGCTGTTTATCCCCTTCGGCGCTGTGTCCTCCACAGTCTCTCCTGAGCCGATCATCCGATCTATATCCAGTTTTCCAGTCGGCGTTCTGCTTTCTTTAGCAAAAATAATACCACTCATGAGAAAAAGTGTCAACAATAGATATATTAATGACGAAATCTTTACAGTATCCCGGCGTCTGAAAGGCTTTTTCATTGACAATATTTGTTATCCCGGCGTATAATAGAGGCAATCCGAAGATGAGGAGCGGTGATTATCATGGCAGATTATAAAAAGCTGTATATGCAGTATATGGATGAAAACGGCATCAAATACAAGGATGTCAAGGAGCATGTGGTGCGGGTGACATACGGTGGCGACCACCTGAACTCCATCCCGGTCTATGTGTTTTTTGACAAGGACGACGACCCCATGGTGAGCTTCAGGTGCTGGGAAATCGCAAACTTCAAGGAGAAGCCGGAAAAGGGCATCGAGACCTGCAACAAGCTGAATTCGGAGTATCGTTGGGTCAAGTTCTATATCGACAACGACAGCGACGTGATCTGCCAGGCCGACGCTTATATAGACGAGAACACCTGCGGGGAGATTTGCCGGAAGATGGTAAGCCGCATCGTCAGCATAGCAGACGACGCCTATCCCGTTCTCATGAAGGCCCTCTGGGCGGACTGACACTTGGGAAATGGGCTGCGACCTGTGGATCGCAGCCTGTATTTTTTATGGAAAAGGGTGTGAATGAGATGAAAATAAAACCCCTGTATCGCGGCATTGTCGGCACATTTTTAATGCTGCTTCTCGGTTCCATGTATACATGGAGCTACTTCAAGGTATCCTTGGGCGAGGCCTATCCTGCCTGGAGCCAGACCCAGCTTACGCTGAACTTCACCATCCTGATGATTTGCTTTTGTCTGGGCGGCCTGGTTGCCGGGAGTATGCTCAGCGGTTTGCGCAAGCCGCTTCAGGTATGCCTTGCGGCGGTTTTGATGGGCGTCGGCTTTTTCGGCGTCTCCCTTTTGCCGGAGAATCCGAACGCGGCCCTGATCCAGATGTATATTTGCTATGGCGTGCTGACCGGGCTTGGCACAGGAATTGCCTATAATGCGGTGCTGTCCAGTATTCAGCCCTGGTTTCCCCAGGTTGCCGGTATGATTTCCGGCGTTTTGCTGATGGGGATGGGCTTCGGCTCCCTGCTTCTGGGCGGCCTTGCCTCCGCCGCGCTGAAGGTGCTGTCCCTGCGGATGACCTTCCGCCTGTTCGGGATCGGCGCGCTGGCGCTTCTGCTGATCTGCGCCCCGGTCATAAGACCTCCCAGGCCGGAGGAGCTGACTGCCGATGCGGAAGGGCAGGCGGCGGTCTCTGAGACATATTCCTATAAGACGACGGAAATGCTGAAAAGGCCGACCTTCTGGCTGTATTTTATCTGGAACATCATGCTCTCCGCCGGAGGGATGCTGGTCATCAACTCCGCATCCTCCATCTCCGTGTTTTACGGCCTGAGCGCTGTGATCGGCCTGGTGGTGTCGGTGTTTAACGGCCTGGGGCGACTGGCGATCGGAGGCTGCATGGATCGACTGGGGTGGAAGAAGACCATGTATCTCAATAACGGGATCCTGCTCTGCTCCGGGGTTCTTCTGCTGCTGGGCGACCGGGCGGAGGCCGGATTTATCGTGCTGGTGGGAATGTTGGTTATGGGCGTTTGCTATGGCGGCGGCATCACCATCTCCGCGTCCCTGATCCGATCTTTGTACGGCCCGGAGCATTACGCCGCAAACTTCTCTGTCTGCAACCTCTGCGTGATCCCCGCCTCCATTCTCGGCCCCATGATCTCTGCCAGCCTGCAGGACGGCTCCGGCGCTTATTTCTCCACCTTTGTGATGGTGCTGGTCATCGGCCTTGTGGCGCTGGGGCTGAACGTGTTTATCCGTAAGCCCTGAGCGGGGGAGAGATCCGCAAAAATCATTGACAAATGGGAAAAAAAGAGTATAATAAATTGGCTTGACCATCGGTCAGGTTAATTTCCTTGCTCCTGAGGATGAATCGGGGGCCAAATGACCAGAAGGAGGTGCTAACATGGCAAAGACAAGCGAAAAGTACGAGTGTATGTATATCATCAACCCCAACCTGGAGGAAGCGGATCGTACCGCCCTGGTGGAGAAGTTCCGTGCGCTTGTGGAGCAGTATGGCACAGTCGATGAGATGGAGGTTCGTGAAAAGCAGAAGCTGGCTTACGAAATCAACTACATCGGCGAGGGCTATTACGTTCTCATCAAATTCACAAGCGACCCGTCTTTCCCGGCGGAGCTGGATCGTGTGCTTGGCATTACGGACGGCATCATGCGCAGCCTTATCACCCTGCGCGTGGACTGAGCGGAGGTAATCTTTAGAAATGCTCAACCACATTGACCTGATGGGCCGCCTGACCCGCGACCCGGAGCTGCGATATACCCAGTCCAACACCCCTGTGGCCACGTTCACACTGGCGGTGGATCGGGATTTTGCAGACAAGACCACCGGCCAGCGCCCTACCGATTTTATCGATTGCGTGGCCTGGCGGCAGACGGGAGAGTTCGTCTCCAAATATTTTTCCAAGGGCAGCATGGCCGTTGTATCGGGCCGTCTGCAAATCCGTGATTGGACGGATCGGGACGGAAACAAGCGCCGCTCTGCGGAGATCGTGGTAGACAACGTCTATTTCGGCGAGAGCAAGCGCCGGGACAGCGCCCCTCAGTCCGGCGGATATGGCAACGGCGGTTATAACAATAATAACGCCGGCGGCTACAACAATGGCGGCTATAACCGATCCGGATCTTCGTCCTATGGATCGTCTGCACCCACCGGCGGCGCCTTTTCGGAGCTGGACGATGGAGACGGTGAGCTGCCGTTTTAAAAGGAACCAGTATAAAAAAGGAGGATAGCATATGCCTTACGATAGAGACAATCGGAGCGCTAAGCCCCGCAAGCGCAGAAAGGTATGTCAGTTCTGCGTGGACAAGATGACCCATGTGGACTATAAGGACACCGCCCGCCTGCGGAAGTATCTGTCCGAGCGGGGGAAGATTCTGCCCCGCCGCACCACCGGCACCTGCGCCATGCATCAGCGTCAGTTGACCGAGGCCATCAAGCGGGCCCGGCAGATCGCGCTGCTGCCCTACGTAGCCGATTAATCACGAAAAAAGACCCTGTCAAAACCACGGTTTTGACAGGGCTTTTTTTATCCCAAATGACTGTTATTCGATCGGCACCAGCAGCCCGTGGAGCAGGAAGCGGGGGTCATTGTAGCTGGAGGAATAGTCGCAGGTGGACAGGGTGATGAGCTGATAGTCTGTGCTGACCGTGGCGTTGGTGGAGAACAGGGAGGCGGAGGTGATCTGGTTCAGATACGCCTGGTAATCCGCCGTGCTGTCAAAATAGCCAGGATAATTGTCCATGGTGGATTCAACGATGTGGGCGGCGATCAGGTCTATCCGATAGGTTTCCGTGGGCGTCAGATAGTACATGATCGGATGCTCCTCGTAATAGCTCTGATCCACATAGCCCTCGATGGTACCCAGCATAGAGCCGTCCTTCATGTTGTGGCCGTAGACGATGAAGTTGCACATATTGATGCCCATGACGGAGCTGACGTCTGCAAACAGGGTGCCGGAGGTGTTGCTCTCCTGGTTGAAGCCCCGCTTCAGATAATACTCATTGTCACTGGCCTGCACCACCGGGTAGTTGATCACCGTGTCCGGGCAGTACAGCCAGCCGATGACGTCCGTGTTAATGGATTCCAGATATTCCCAGTCTACAACGATGGGAACAAA
Organism: Oscillospiraceae bacterium; assembly: GCA_021205095.1. Lineage (GTDB taxonomy): Bacteria > Bacillota > Clostridia > Oscillospirales > Oscillospiraceae > CAJOIG01. The sequence goes on from JAJPYE010000033.1 coordinate 73,204, forward strand.
GGTGTCGTCGGATTCCTCGCCGTCGGTATCGTCCTGGCTGTTGCCGGTCTCGTCCTCTGTCTCCGCCAGGGCGGAAATGGCGTTGGAGGCCAGGTCGTTGTAGGCGGAGCGATCCCGCTGATAGTTGAGCAGGATGGAAATAAGCTGCCACCCGGCGATTACCATGCCGACGGCCAGCACCACGGCCAAAATAATCAGGGGGATATTCCTTTTCTGGCGACGGCGGCGGCTGTTATAGCTTCTGGCCCTGGCCTGCTCCTCATAGGAACGCCCGGAGCGTTCCGACGGGGCGCGGGTTTGGCTCCGCTGGTCATAGGCGCGGGAGCGGCTGGACGACCGGCTGCTCTGATCCGTCGGCCTCCGGCTGCCGCCGGATTGGGTGGAGCGGGTTCGATTATACTCACCGTTCTGTGCGGAACGGGAAGGCTGGCGGCTGGTCTGCTCCCGCGAGGAGCGGGAGGAACGCCGGGAAGGGTAGCTCTCCTCCTGGCTCCAGTCTATATCCTCCAGGCCGCTCTCTGTATATTCGTCCTTCCAAAAATCCTCATTGTCGGGGTCAAAATGGAAATCATCGTCTCTCATATGTTCCTCCCATCCCCATTCCCCACATCGGCGGGGAAGGATTATGCGAATCGGTTACAAAAGTATCATATATTGGCAGTATAGCACAGTTCGTCAGTCTTTTCAATCCGTATCTGCATATGTTGATTCAGAGATTCCTTACACCACCTGGAAAATATAAAACTTCAGATAATCCGTTTCCGGGACGCCCCAGAGGATGGGGTGGTCGGGGGCCTGGCGGCCTGTGAAGACCTGGCGGAGGCTGACGACGGCGTCCTTGGCGGCGGAGGAGAGCATCTGGCGGAATTTCTCGTCCGTCATGAAGTGGGAGCAGGAGCAGGTGGCCAGCAGTCCCCCGCGGGGCAGAAGCTTCATAGCCCGCAGGTTTATCTGCTTATAGCCCCGGTAGGCTGCGTCCACCGTGTCCCGGCCCTTGGTGAAGGCCGGGGGGTCAAGGATAATAAGGTCGTAGGCGCTCCGGCCTCCCTGCTGGCTCATAGCGGTCAGCAGCCGGAACACGTCCTCCCGCAGAAACTGGATGTTTTCGAGACCGTTCAGGGCGGCGTTTTCCCTGGCGGTGTCCAGGGCGGTCTGGGACACGTCCACCGCCGTGACGGAGGCCGCCCCGCCCATGGCGGCGTGAAGAGCGAAGCCCCCGGTGTGGGTAAAGCAGTCCAGCACCGTCCGGCCCTGGGAAAGCTCCATCACCGCCCGCCGGTTGGAAAGCTGGTCCAGGAAAAAGCCGGTTTTCTGGCCGTTTATGTAGTCCACGTTAAAGCGTATGCCGTTTTGCGTGATGACCGTCTGGCCGGAGGCCTGGCCTACGGCCCAGCCAACGTAGGGGGGCAGGCCCTCCTTATGCCGGAGGGGACTGTCGCTGCGCTCATAGACGGCGGAGACCTGGCCTCCCAGCTCGTCCAGCAGCAGGGGGTAGAGAAGGCCCTTCATTCGGTCTGTTCCGGCGCATAACACCTCGGACACCAGCACGTCGTTGTAGCGATCCACGGTCAGGCCGGGAAGATGATCCGACTCCCCGAACACCAGGCGGCAGGCGGAAAAATGCGGCCCCATCACCATCCGCCGGTATTCCACGGCGTAGTGGATTCGGCGGCGGTAAAACGCTTCGTCAAAGCGGTCGTTGGTGTTCTGGGACAGGATCCGCACCTGTATTTTGGAGGTGTGACTGCCATAGCCCGCCCCCAGCCAGCGGCCCTTTTGGGAATATACGTCCACGATGTCCCCGGTGTTCCAGCCGCCCTCGTCCTCTGTCACTTCGGCGGCGTAAACCCAGGGGTGGCCGCCCCGCAGCGCCCGCTCTCCCTTGGGGGTGACGGTCAGCTTTGGATAGGGTCTGTCCATGGTCAGTCCTCCTTTATGTTGCCGGAGGCGGAGCCTGTCGGCTCGCCGGAGACGGAAACCGCCGCCTCGCCGGAGGCGTCTTCCTCCGGCCAGGTATAGCCCCAGGCCCCGACGGCGGAAATACCGCTGTCCACCACCTGATAAAGAACCGCATCCGGCTCTGTGGCGATGGAGTAGGTCAGCGTACCATCCCGCACGTCCAGGCCGTATATGACCCCCTCGGTGGTATCCGCCGTCAGCTCTACGGTCAGATCCTGGCCCTCCAGGTCAACGGAGCATATTTCATAGGGCGTGCTGAAATAGAGCCTGTCGTCCAGCAGAATCAGCCCGGAATACAGCCCGGAGCGATGGCTGTTTTCCACGCCCCAGATGGGCCAGCCCTCGTCCACGGAGAGGAGAAGCTCCGTCTCCCATGTGGCCCGGTCGCAGCGCCAGAGGTTAAAGTCCTCGTCTATGTAGTAGCAGTAGTCTCCATAGAATATGACCCTGGTCATGGCCGCAAGCCAGGGGGCCTCCTCCAATTCGCCGCCGGGAACCGATTCCTCGCTGTCCCAGCCGTAATGGCCGGTATCTCCGGCGTTTGACTCGTCAAACAGAAAATAAAGATGGCGGATCAGGCCCATCTTGGCGTTCTTGCCGTCGTCCCAGGTGCAGTCGGAGAAATAGCGGACGCCGTCCAGCGTGACGAGGATCCAGGCGTGATCCATGTCCTCGCTGTAGGTGGCCACGCCCTCCAGACCGATCAGCTCCGCCAGATAGGCGAAGCCCGCCGCGTATCCCGTGCAGACCGCCGACCCCTCCACAATGGCGCCATAGGCCGTCTGGCTGCGAAGGGTGGCCCCATAATCCACGTTCAGACACATCCAGTCGTGGAGCGCCGTCAGCTTTTCCAGGTCGGTCATGTCCTCGTCTATGCAGGAGGCAATGGCGGCTAAACCCGCCTCATACAGCAGCGCCTCCTGCTCGTCCTCTGTGACGGCTATGGCTGGTACGGCCAGGGAGAAAATTGTCAGCAGCCCCAGCAGCAGGGCCAGGAATCTTTTCATGGTATGGCTCCTTTTCGGCCTGTGCTTGTTCCAGGCCGGTTCAAAATGCTTCTATACTATTTTATCATTCCTGACGCCGGGACTCAACAGGAACTTTCGCGTTGGCGGGGAAGATTGATAAAAAAAGATTGATTATAAATAAACATCGTGTTACAATACATATATTACCAACAGGAGTGAAGCCAGGTGCTTTTGTGCAATATAGACAAGGCCGTAGCCCTGCTCCGCCAGGCGGAGGACGTTTTGATCATCACCCACGTCAGGCCGGACGGGGACGCCGCAGGCAGCGGCTGCGCTCTTTGCCTGGGCCTGCGGGCTATGGGAAAACGGGCGTTTTTGGCAAAAAATCCCCCCTCTATGGGGCGGTATGAAAAATATATGACCCCTTACTTCGCCCCGGCGGACTTTGTCCCTGCCTTTGTCGTCGCGGTGGACACCCCCGGCCCCGGCCAGTATCCCCCCGGCTGGGAGTCGTTTGCGGAGCGGACGGATCTATCCATCGACCACCACGGCACCAACAGCGGCTATGCGAAGGCCACCCTTCTGGAGGGGGACAGCGCCGCCGCCGGGGAGCTGGTCTATCTGGCTCTGGAGGAAATGGGCGTTTCCCTGTCCCCGGCTATGGCGGAGGCGCTGTATGTGGCGCTGACAACGGACACCAACGGCTTTCGCACGGCGGACACCACCGCAAGAACGCTGTATATCGCCTCCCGGCTGTATGGCAGAGGCTTTGACGCGGCGGCCCTGACCCGGTCGCTGTTTGAGACGAAAACCGCCGCCCGGCTGGGGCTTGAATCCTTTCTCTTTGGCTCCATGGAGTTCCCGAAAAAGGACATATGCGTTATGACCCTTCCCCTGGACGCCATAAAACGCTGCGGGGCGGGGGAGAACGATATGGACAAAATCTCCCTTCTGACCATGACGCCGGAGGGGGTGAAATACGGCCTGCTCCTGCGGGAGCTGGAGGACGGGACGTGGAAGATCTCCCTGCGGACGGACGGCTCCGTGAACGCCGGAAGCGTTCTTGGAACGGTAGGCGGGGGAGGTCACGCCGCCGCTGCGGGGGCTGTGCTGTCGGGCGAGCCGGAGGCCATAGCGGAGGCAGTTTTGTCCGCCCTGGAGGCTGTCCTGTAATATTGTAATCCCGGCGCCGGAGAGCGCCAATATATATTATGAAGGAGAAACGAAATGAGTAAACGCATCCTATCCCTGCTTTTGGCTCTGGTTCTGTGCCTTGGCCTTGGCACCGCGGCGCTGGCTGACAGCGACAGCTTCCTTGACCTGGTGGACGAGGTTTACGAGGTCACAGAGGCCCTTCATCTCAGCCGCCTGACCATCGATGAGAACAGCTCTCTCACCGCCCCGGAGGGCTATGTCCCCGTGGTCACGGTGGACGGCTACCTCAAGACCATCGAGGAGGGCACCGCCTATGCCTTTTATGGCAATGTGGACGTGTATCCTCTGGCGGACGCCATTGTGAGTGAGAACATCCGCGGCGCTTCCGCCGCCTATGTGGAGGACGGCGCTTCCGTGTCCTTTGAAGATCAGGTCTTCCTGTCCTATGGCTTCATCAGCGGCGAGTATATCGACGCGGACGGGGATGGCGAGCTGACCGAGGACGAGTGGCAGTCTGACACCACCAACGAGTACGGCAGCAAGTTCGGTATGTCCGCCGGCGTCCTGGCAAACGGCGAGGAGACCACCGTTGACCTGACCGACGTGACCGTGCTGTCCGCCAGCGGCTCCACCTCCAACGGTGTGTTTGCCGCCAACGGCTCCACCATCACCATCACCGATTCCACCGTCATCACCAATAACTCTCAGGGCCACGCTCTGGACGCCACCTTCGGCGGCACCTTCATCGTGGACAACTGCGTTCTGCGCACCAACGGCGGCTCCTCCTCCGTTCTGTCCACCGACTTCGGCGGCGGCTTCTTTAAGGTCACCAACACCTACTGCGAGTCCAACACCACCGGCTCCGGCGCGATCTACGCCGCCGGCTCCTCCATCTTCGTGCTGGAGGACTGCGTCCTGCACACCAACAAGTCCGAGACCGTCATGAACGCCCACAACAACAGCGTGGTGGTTCTGAAGGACTGCTCCCTGTACGGCCCGGAGATTTTCGACGGCCACCAGGCCATGCCCTCTCCTGAAAACGCCTCCGGCGACACCACCTTCAGCTTCAACTGCACCTATGAGGCGGTGGACAATGCCATCATCCATGAGCAGGGCGGCGTCACCACCCACTATATCATTGGCTGCGACACCTCCGCCTGCGCTGCGGATTATGCCATCCAGGTGGAGTATGAAAACGGCATGGGTACCGGCAAGGTCTATGTGAACCTGTGGGATACGGAAATGACCGGCGACATCTACTGCTATGAGGGCGGCGTCGTGGAGCTGAACCTCTACGAGGGTGCGGTCTTCACCGGCGAGGTCATCATGGACGGCGAGTGCGAAGTCACCATCAACGTCTACAACGGCGGCGAGTATATCGGCGAGTACGAGGCCAACTACATCGACGAGACCGTGGCCGCTCCTGAGTATTCTGAGGACACCTATGGCTCCATCGAGTGGATCAAGACCGAGTCCGGCCTGTGGGCTGAGGGCAATAGCTGGTCCAGCTATGAGACCGCCTATGACACCTATGTCCAGCCTGTTATCGCGGCTGCCTCCGCCAACGTAAACGGCGAAGCCAACGAACCCACCGTTGTCACCGCTTCCGGCGAGACCGAGGCCAATGTGGACATCTTCGACCTGTACATCGAGTATATGCGCAGCCAGCTCATCGAGGGGGACGAGTTCTATGAGGAGTTCTCCGCTGCCCTGGATTCCGTTCACGAGGCAGGCTATGATGAGTCCACCATGCCCTTCGAGATGCTTATCTCCATGGGCGCTTACGGCTATGAGGACTTCGCCGCCTATTATCTTGAAAACGGCGAGATCCCCCCGGTAGCCGAGTGGTGAAACTAAATAAAATATAATCAACGATAATAAACGTAAAGGGCGAAAGCCCTTTACGTTTATTTATTCGGTAATTTTACAAAAAAGGCTTGACGAAATCAAAAAATTGTGTAAACTGTTAAATAGGGAACGATGCGAGCCGGGAGTCGTGTTGTTTCCTATCGCCGGCCAGCGCCCCTGCATATGGGCCTGCCCACTTCATGTGACTCCCCTTTCTCCTCTTAATGCTTTCTTATCATACCAAGAAAACTCCTTTACTGTAATTTTTGTTTCGATTGTGTCAATAGTTTTGTGTAAACTTGTTAAAGTTTCTTGTATCAGTG
>JAJPYE010000062.1 GCA_021205095.1 Oscillospiraceae bacterium
ACCTATGTTCATCATCATGTCGGTAACGCTCTGCTGACCTGCCGCATGAGGGAAGAAGGAGGTTCATTCTCCAGCCCGGACGAATATAAGGCCGTGCGTGGTATAGCATGGCTCTACAACGAACACGAATCCGAGCAGGAGGCCGTTGCCAGATATGCAGAACAAAACGGATGCTCTGAAAAAATTGCCGCTGAATACCTGACGGTTGCCAGAAAGAATCGAAATCAGGTGCCGTTTTATGTGACAGTGCAGGACGAGGACAGTGAAGAAACCGGCGAGGACGTGACCCGTGACGACAGCTGGAACTATACAGATATTCTCTGGAACGGGATGCAGGCAGAAGCGGTGCAGGCCGCCTTTGATAAACTCAGCTACCGGGAACAGATATATCTGGAAAAGCGCAACGCCATCTGTATGACCTGCGGGCGAGTAAGCCCGTTGTCGATGAGAACCACATTTGACGATCTGGCTACCATGTTTGAGGGCAGCAGCGCCAGCGGCGCAGAACGGGCCTACCGTCGGGCGCTGGAGAAGTTGACGAAAAATCTGGTGGAGGCCGGTGCGCTTCATGTGGTAGAGCTGAAACGAAAATCCCAAAGAAAGAAAAAACAAAAAATCGCCGCCGCAGTCTACGAATATCAAGTAGATTACGACGGCGAATGGGGCGAGATTTCCTTTGATTTTGTACAGGAGACAGCGGAGATCGTGAAGCTGGCGGAACCGAATACGGACGAAAGAAACGCCTTTGCAGAGTTGGCGATCTGCTATATTTGGGAATTTACTACGGATACACTCCCGAAAAAGATAATGCTTCCATTTTCCACAGGCGATGTGTCTATCAAGATAGATTGAAGTGAAAGGTTGAATAAATACAATGAATTTCATACACAGCAAAAAAATTCTTATCGTGGACGACGATGAGGGAATCCGCAATATGATTCGTGTCATTCTGGGAAAGGAGCAGTTTCGCTGCCTTTCCGTAGCGGAGACGGGAATGGACGCTGTGCGGCATTGCCGGGAATGGCAGCCCGACCTGGTGATTCTGGACATCATGCTCCCCGACATGGACGGATATGAGGTCTGCCGCAGGATACGCGAATTTTCCATGTGTCCCGTCCTGTTCCTGTCCGCAAAGTCGGAGGAGACTGACCGAATCATCTCCTACACTATCGGCGGCGATGACTATATCACCAAGCCCTTCAGTCCGAAGGAGCTGGTCGCCCACATCAACGCCATCCTACGGCGGCAAAGCTATTATGAAGGACGCAGTGATACCTCCTCATCCTATTCCTTTGGGGAATTTACACTGGATTTTGACCGGCGAGAGCTTCTGCGGGGACAGGCTCTGGTTGCCCTGACAGCCAGAGAATATCTGCTGCTGGAATATCTGGTACGCAACCGTAACATCACGCTGAGCCGAGAGCAGATCGTCCGCAACGTGTGGGACAGCGATTATGACGGGTATGACAACACAGTTACCGTCCATATGCGCCATCTGCGGGAAAAGGTGGAGCCTGACCCGTCCCACCCCATCTGGCTGAAAACGGTCAAGGGTAGAGGATACATCTTTGATGATCGGAGCGCAAAGCGATGAACAGAAAAATTATCTCCGAGTATTTGAAAACCCTTGTCTTTGCAGTTGTGGCGACGCTGGTGGTCGGAACAGTCCTGTGTTTCCTGCTCTTTGCCAGTTGGAAATCTTTGGATACATCCATGCCGCAGTATCTGATCCTGAACATCAACCAGTATTTGAGCCAGTCGGAGACGGGCTTCTCTCTGGAAGAAGAAGGAATGGAGCAGCTGGATGTACATGACCTGTGGCTACAAATCGTTGATGAGGACGGAACTGTGGTCTATGATTATCAAACAGGCTCTGACATCCCGGACACATACACCAATTTTGAGCTGGTGAACATCACCCTGACCTCTGACCGGCTCCCCGGCTATACGGTGTATGCCAGCGCTTACGACAGCGACGCAGGGGAATATACGGTTCTGATCGGATGCAGCAGCTCCCTTGTCACGAAGGATTCCTACAATCTGTCCGGGGACAGAGTGACTGTGGCGATGCAATGTGTCATTATCTTTCTGGTTGTGGCGGCATTGTTTGTTGCGGTAGCCTCTATCGCCTTTTCCAGAAAAATCTCCACACCTGTAGCGGATATAATGGATGAGATTGAGACCGTTTCCGACAGTGAGGAACTCAAAGTGCAAAACCACAAAAGTCTGTTTTCCGAGGTGTTTGAGCGAATCCGTATTTTACGGGACAAGCTGGCTTATAACGATAAAATGCGGGCGGAATGGATTGTGGGTATCTCTCACGACATCAAAACGCCCCTGTCTACCATAAAAGGATATGGGGAGTTGCTAGCGGATGCAGATTATGCCTTTGCAGAAGCCGAGGTTCAGCAGTATGCGGCAGAAATCCTCAAGGCAGAGAAAACGCTGGAGGGTCTGGTGGATGATCTGAAAATCAGTCAGTCCATGATTGAGGGTCAGGTCGTACTAAACCGGGAACAGGTAGAGCTTGGCGCATTGATCCAGGACTGCATCGGAAAGGTAAGCCCTAAACTGATGGGAACCTCCGAGATTCTTTTCTCACCGTCGGAGCCTGTCTATCTGGACTGTGACCGGCGCTACATGGGGCGGTGTCTGCTCAATATCATCAGCAATGCCTTTGTCCACAACCCGAGCACAAAAATCGCCGTCCGAATCAGCATGGCACAGGAAAACGGCCATGTTATCATCCGGATCGGCGATAATGGGAAAGGGATGTCTCCCGACGAGATCGACCACGCCTTTGAACGCTATTACCGTGGCACTTCCTCTGAACAGGTGGAAGGCACCGGTCTGGGGTTGGCTATCGCAAAGGAAACCGTCGCCGCCCACGGAGGCACCATTCAAATTGAGAGCAGCGTAGGCAGCGGCACAGCGTTTATCATTACACTCTGAAAAAATCTCAGACGGAGAAGTATTGCGCCCTGATTTCCTCTGTGAATGGGACGATGGCTCCATCGCAGATGAAGTAAATCTTGTCACAGAGCTTCTCCAGATACTGGTGCTGATGGCTGGTCAACAGGATTGTTTTCCCCTGACCTTTCAGCCGCTCCAAAATCTGCGTGACCTCCCTGTTTGCCTCAAAATCCAGAGCATTGTATGGTTCGTCCAGAATCACAATGCTCTGGTTTTCCATAATAGCCTGTGCAATGCCCAGCTTTTGCTTCATTCCCATGGAGTATTTCCGCACCGGCGTCCTGTCCGCATCGTCCAGCCCGACAGAACGCATAGTCTCCCGGATCGTTTCGTCATCCACGATATTCCGTATCTGCGCCAGCATTTTCAAGTTCTGGAATCCGGAAAGATACCCGATAAAGCCGGTTTCATTGATGAGAATCCCCACGTCTTTGGGAAAATCCTCTCCGCCACTGCCCAGCAGCTTGCCGCCCAGCCAAACCTCTCCTCTGTCAGGCGGGAGCAGCCCCACCATCAGCTGGAACAGCACGGATTTTCCGGCGCCGTTGCGCCCTGCAAACCCGATGCACTCTCCTGCATTCACTTTCAAATTCACATCACGGTAAATTTGTTTGCCTCCAAAGCTCTTACTGATATGCTTCAACTCGATTACAGTATTCATCTGTTTTTCCTCCTTGCGATATTGAATAATTTCAGAGCGGCGAGCATCCCCGCCATACACAGTGCGGCGGCAGCATAGCCGCTCCAGCTGTCAGGGATAAGCTGTAAAAGCTGGTATGCCGCTGAGATACCAAATGGGTACCAGTGGAAGGGAAGCAGAAACCCCACACCATAGCCGAGGAACGGGACAAAGAAGGACAGCACCGTATTCCTGGACAAACCATACAGGGCAAGAGACAACTCGTACAATAGCAGCAGCTCCGGCAGCTTCAGCAGCACAGCGGCAAGCAGAGCGGCGATAAAGTTTGTCTCTGACACACCAAAATAAGTGTAATACTCCGCCGCCGATTCTGCCCCGTAGCCATACATGAAATACAGCGCCACCATCGTTCCCGCCAGCAGAGCCGCATACCAGAGCCAATAGCGCAGGATAAACCGAACACATCCTCGGTCGGTCAGGGTGCGCCACTGACGAAAGCTGCCGGTGCGGAGCAATGCCGCATCGTTTTTCCTCTCCGCCTCCGCCTGCCAGAACACGCTGACCTGTATCAGCGGAAAGGCGAACCAGGCAAGCGTATACAATAGCTCGATCAGGTTGACATTCTCTACTGAATACCCCCGCAGCAGTGACCACACGAAATCAACAAGACTACCGCCGGAGAAAAGCTGCGGAAATACCCCAAGGACAATCAGCAGTATCAGGTAGAGCGGTACAAGCCCCCTTCTTTGTGCAGGGGAGAAGAATGCGGAACATTTCTTTCCGTTTTCTCGGAATTGGATTCGTTTTTTCCTCCGAATTCTGCGGGGCAGGTCGTTTGCTCCCGCCAGAAGGAATACCCCCATGACTGCCAGATTGACTGCCACCGCCAACGGCGAAACCAACAGCAGCGCATGATGCAGAATATAATAATTGTTGACAAAGAGGATTTCCAAAGGCGACTCATCAAACGGCGATACAAACCCAACGATGGCGCTCACGATGATAAGAACGCAGACTGTCAGCATTCCCTTGCTGCCCCAGGATTGGCTGGCAAGAAAAATCACAGCGTAAAGAAACAGGCTGCCCAGCCACAGATACCCCGCCGCACCCAGCAGCGCTGCCACTGGGCTTCCAAAATAGCGTTGATAGCCGGCCAGCAGATCCAGGAAGCCGCCGCTATAATAACTTGACGCTTCGCTCACGGTAAAGGCATTGACTGGTGCCAGACGAAAAGCACCGATGATAGCTGCAAGCAGAATATGGACAGCGATCAACAGCGCAAGTCTGACCGCAGCAGCAGTAAGTGTCACGGAATTGTAGCGGGAAAACGAGCCATACCGTATGATCTCTGAATTGGCGTGTCCTCGCACCTCCTGTTACTATAATATTTGCCCCTTGGTTATGGCAGCCAGCCATAGGCATGG
>JAJPYE010000060.1 GCA_021205095.1 Oscillospiraceae bacterium
ACGCAGCCTCGGTGCAGGTTGCGTCAACCAATGTTTCCTTATAGTTATGCTCGCCGGTCTCACTCAGCTGGGGAATCTCAAGCTCTGCAGTCAGGGTCTTCGTTGTAAAGGTAGTCTCGCCAGTCGCGGCATCGTACCACCAGAGCTTTGTTGTGGTGGCAGTGACAGTCGCCGAACCAGCCTCTGTGCAGGTGGCCTTCTTGGTCACATCGTAGGTTGCCACTCTATCGGTGTTGTCTGTATTCGTCCGTGCGCAGTTCTGGCAGTGGGCAGTAACGCTCACAGTGTAACCCGTCACATTGCCGTCATCGTCCGTTACCGGCGTCCAGACAACATCGTTCTCATCATATACATAGCTGTGATGTTCAGCCTGTTCAATGTTTTCTTCGGAGATGATCTCGTCGCACTCAGTGCAGGTCACAGTCTTCACGGCATTTCCGCTCACGCAGTTGCCAGTGTATACCGCCTCGCCCGGCGTATGCTCGGTCTTTTCAAGGGTGACAGTCTTTGTGTCAGTCACTTCCACCTCATTGACTGTCGCCGCGGCGGTGTAGACAATGCTGCCCTCCGCTTGGCAGGTGGCATCGGTAGTCACGCTGGTCACGTTCGCATCAAAGGTCGCTTCCTCTCCGCAGTTGGTGCAGGTGCTTGTAACCGTCGCAGTGGAATAATCCTCTGCCCATGTCCAGGTATAAGTTTTGTAGCTGTGGCCCGTAGCCGGGATGGCAACATACTTGGTCGTGGTGGTCGCCTCGCTGCCGTATTCCTCAGACGGGGTCACGGTGACAACCTTGGCCACGCCGTTGGTCGTGCAGGTGGCGGCTCTGATGACCGTATAAGTCGTCGTCTTGCCGTCTTCCTCCTCATCCGAAGAGATAGCCGTCACAGTAGCCCCCGTCGGAGAGGCCGCCAGGGCGGAGTCCGCGTTGGCATAGTAGCCGTAGTAAGTGGTGCCATCCTCATCCGTGTAAGTGGCAAGGGTGGTGACGGACTCGTCGAGATACGCAGACGCATCCTCTGCCACTTCGTATGTGGTGCCTTCTTCCGTGGTGCTTGCCGTAATGGTTGCAACACTTGTATACGTACCGCCGGTAATCGTTTCTGTGATGTTCTCACTGTATTTAGCATCGTCGCCAGTGGTGACGACCGCAGCGCCGGCTACCTCACCCTCATAGGTGCCGCCTTCCAGCGTAACGGTAACTTCCTGAGCCTCAATCTTGTCGGTCTCATATACCTTAACGCCGACGCCTTCGTTGCTGGTCAGCGTACCGCCGCTGATCGTAACAGTCAGATCGGAGCTTTCCTTATATTGGGTAATAGCGCTACCATACATTTGTCCGCTGACAAGAATCGCAGAGCCGTCCGCTTCAGAACCGCCGTTCATCGGATAACCCTCTGCATACTCACCCGTGCCGGTGATCGTGCCGCCGGAAACTTCCAGCGTACCCATTTTAATCTCTATGCCAGTCTGGCCGGTGATCTCGCCGTCTGTCACGGTCAGAGTCCCCTCCATAGGCCAATAGATAGCAGTTCCATTCGTACTCGTTACACTTCCGCCAGAAATAGTGACCTCTGTCCCCGCGGACTGAAGGTTGTTCCCGGAAATTGCAAAGGAGCTGGCAGTGATGCTTCCGCCGGTTATGGTCAGAGAGCTGGATGTAGAATCTTCAAGGATATAAGAATAACCTGTGTCTTGTCCATTAGACCAATAGTTTTTAGAAGAATCTGTACTAGCTACGCCTGTATTGAATACCCCAATAGCAGAACCTTCACTGGTTATCTCACCATTGTTGATCGTCCCTTGGGAACCGCTGAGCTCTATGGCATAAGTAGTTCCACTGATGGAACCACCATTTACCGTTAGAGCGGAACTGCCCACTGCAATAGTGGCTATTTCACCTGAGATACTTCCACCATTTATAGTGATAGTTGAACCCGATTCAGCTCTAACAGTGCAGGCAGTAACACTATCCGCTTGTTCATCAGTCGTGGTAATTGTTCCACCATTGATCGTAACGCTTCCTGCATTTCGGGCCAACACAGCATAAGATGCCGCCGAAATCGACCCTGAACTCGCGGCACTCGTATCCTCGATCGTCAGGTTTCCACCGGATACAATGATCGCAGTATTACCACCACCTGTTTGGGTGTAATCCCGACTCAGGGCATAGCCATTCAGATCCAATGTCACCTCATCATAAATGCACAGGATCTTTTCAAGTGCTTCGTTACTCTTGAGCGTCAACGTATTGCTTGCCTCATCATAGGTCGCGCCCATAACTTTAGCCAGGTCGGACCAGGACGTATACCCTGTGCCGTTATAACTGGCGACAGCCCCCCCGTCCGCAAACGCCGTTGCCGAGAGAAGGATGGTACACAACAGTACCAGCACAACTCCGGCAAGGAATTTCTTTCTTGCTTTCATAAGAACCTCCATAATATTGATATAAAATTTAGGAACTACAAGGTTTTGCGCCGCCTGCGCGGCTGCCGTCTATGGCGGCTCGCGGGACTGGTGAAACAGCAGCTTCATCCCCATTTTCATTCTTTCGCCCCCTACATCAGGTGATTGGTAAACACGGAAAAGTCAGTATCTCTTACCCGGTTCTGGCGCTGAGCATGGCCTGCTCCGTATCCAGAAGGTTGTTATACGCCTGCAGGCACAAGGGCATCAGCTTCTCCTGCACATCGCTCCAGGTAGCCTGACACATCCGGCGCAGGGCGCTGGGGCAGAACTTCTCCGGCTCCAGTCCGGCGCTCACGGCCAGGTCATGAATGACGTGCACCACATTGGTGCGATCCACAGGCTGGCCGCTTCTTGTGATGAAAACCGGGCCGCTGTGTATCGCGTTCCGTCCCGCATAAGCAAGCAGCTCCCTGCACAGGCCGGTCGGGATCACCGCCGTTCTTTTCTGCGTCACCCGGACATAGCCCTGGTGACACGCCTCCACGGTGAGCAGGCTCAGCTCGCTCACCGTAAGATCCACGCTGGCAAAGACCTTGACGATGAGATAATCCGACTCGCGGCCAGATTTTTTCACAAAGCTGAGGAACTGAATGTATTCCTCCCGCGTGGGTACGGGCATGGAGGTCTTTTCCTGCGCAGGCTCGCGGGCCACCAGACCGTATCCCTGGAACCGCAGCAGGCTGTTGACAGCGCTGATCCTCGTCTGTATTGATGAATTCGAGTACCCCGAATCCTTCAGGCAGGCCCGCCATTCCTCCAGCGCCTCAGGCGTCAGCTCCTGCCCCGGCGGCAGAAACTCCATGAGCTGTTCCAGCGCCGTGCGGTATTTTCGGATGGTCTCCCTCTTGCATCCCTTTGCAATCTGGCTTTGCAGAAAGCTGGTCAGCAGCTCCTGCGTCAGGCGGAAGGGTTCAAATGTAGCGTCCAAAGCTCCGTCACCTCCTGTCCAAACTGCCAGGGCGAAAGCCATGCAGTCCGGCTGCAACACTGTGAATACGTGATGATAGGCGAGACGCTGAAAAGAGTCATCCCGCCCCGCCCATTTCAAAAAGCGTACTTTTTGAAAAAGGGAGGGCAGGATGGGATAATTCTTTTTTAACGACTTTTGTATCTGCGACCGCAATAATAATCAAAATAAACTCTTGATTTTACGTGATTGGCATGGTAAAATGACTTATATGTAAGAAAGTCTAACCTTTACTTTCGTCATTTCAAAAAGTACACCTTTTGACGTACTTTAGGCATTTTCGCCCTGCAAAGTCTTGATACGCCTGTAAAAGGTGGAATTGCTCAGGCCTGACTTACTTGTGGCTTCGGTAAGCGTAATTTCCTGATTTTCCCAGGCTTTGACTATATCCGGAAAGTCGTCCGGCACCTCTTTCTTCGGTCTGCCGAAGCGCACACCCCTGACCTTGGCCGCCTCTATCCCCTCCGCCTGTCTGGTTTTGATGTTCTCCCGCTCGCTCTGGGCCACGAAGGACAATATCTGCAAAACCAGATCCGCGATGAAGGTTCCCAGCAGATCCTTGCATTGCCGCGTGTCCAGCAGCGGCATATCCAGCACGCAGATGTCAACGCCTACCTCCTTTGTGAGGATTCGCCATTGCTGCTGGATTTCCTCGTAGTTCCGCCCCAAACGGTCTATACTGAGTACATAGAGCAGGTCTCCCCTGCTCAGTTTTTTTACCATCTTCTTGTACTGCGGGCGTTCAAAATTCTTGCCGGACAGTTTGTCCATGTAGATCCGCTTTTCCGCCACGCCCTTTCGCCGCAGGGCAATAAGCTGCCTGTCCTCGTTCTGATCCGTGCTGGAAACACGAACATATCCGTATTTCATGTGAATGACCTCCCTAAAAATTTCAGCAATATCCTGTGTTTGCAGGATAACCGTCATTTTATTGTAGCCCCTGGAATCCAACAGTTAGCCTTACACTTCCATACATACTGTTTGAGAAATCAGGACAGCAATAAGCCCCTCTGCCAACAAGCCGTCGGCGGGGGGGCTTTGGGTTAATTCGGAGGGGTGGAAATACTACAAAAACTGCCTTGAACACCGCGCCCATACAAAAAAGCCGGAGACTCCTGATGATTTCAAGAGTTTCCGGCTGGCATTTCTGGCACCCCAAATTGTCAATTACGAGGATTATTCAGCTATTGAGAACACTGACTGCTGGCATAGCGAGATTATCTGTCTATGGGCATCCGCTGCAAGGCTGATAACTGATCACGTCTGCCATAAATGATTGCGGTGATCCACACGGTCATAGCAGATTCATCGACCCAATAATAAGCGATAAAGTTCTGAATGACCATTCTGTGGATACCCTCCGTGC
>JAJPYE010000022.1 GCA_021205095.1 Oscillospiraceae bacterium
CCTGGGGCGGGTCGTCATTCCCAAGGAGATCCGCCGCACCATGCGTATCCGAGAGAGTAAATAAGTTTACATAACTTTATCTGTTTGCGCAACGTATATTAGCAAGGCCTGGTCTTATCCATTGATCTGGGAGAACTTTTTGTTGCATTTGTGGCACATCTGTACTATACTGAGAATTAAGCATTAACCATTATTTGTTAATCAGGAGGCCCTAAGATGAATATTTGCGCACAGGCATTTGCCAACAATCTGGACAGCAAGAACCTCACCTACAGCGTAACCCGCGATGACGATAGCAGAACCGTTATCTCCTTCCCCTATAAGCAACGTAGAACCAGCATCATCTTCACTGGGGAGGAAGGGATTCAGTGCCAGTTTCAGACAGTTATCGAGTCTGTTCCTGAGGATAAGGTCATGGATTTAATTGTCGTCTGCAATAGCCTCAACACGCAGTATCGCTTCGTCAAGTTTGTAGTGGACAGCGACAACGACCTGATGAACTATTCTGATGCCATCCTTACCCCGGAGACCGCCGGCGATGAGTGCTTTGAGGTTCTGCTGCGGAGCCTGCAGATCATCGAAGAAGCCAAGCCCACTTTCATGAAGGCCATTTACGCCTGATTTGCGGCTGCTCCAGGACAATGTGTCTAACCGCTCAGACTTCCAAAGCCAGCGCCTTTGGAAGTCTTTTTTCATAAGTCTCTGTACAGATAAATGATACATTCTGTTATAATGCAGCCAAATAGCATATACATAGCTCGACTGCTATCAAACAAAGAAAGGAAAGAGGAACGTGATCTACCAAATACAGATTCTTCTGCGCGACCTGAAGGTACGCTTACCGTGGGAGGATGTCGGTCAATCCCTGCTGCGCCAACTGCCGGCCAGGGACATCATCATCGATAAAAGCGGATCCTTCCAGTGCCGGTATTATATCTCAGAGAACTGGGACAAGGACGCGCTGGAGCAGGAAATTCGCCAGATCGTTGACAGTTTTCTTCCTGATGAAGACGATACTACCGCTCTTTTTTCCGTGTCAGCAAAGCTCCTGTCGGAAAAGGAGATTGCTGCCCTGATAAGCGGCCCGAAGGCTCAGGTCTTCAATCGAGACTGGTTCATCGCAGCAGCGTCGCCTGAAACGGAGGCACCGGCTAAGGAACGGGAAGCCGCCGCAGAGACGCCGCTCCGAAAAAATCCCGTGACGGTGCATGAATCTGATGAACCCATCGTCCGTGCCCCGGCGGCAGAGGACGCTGAGGCGGCGCCCGCGCCCAGAACGCTTCTGGAGCTGGCAGACCACATTCGGAAAATGAACAATCATCTGCTCCGAAAGGTTCGGGGTCAGCGCCACGCGGTGACGGAGCTGGTGCAGGGCGTGTTTGAGAGCGAGCTGTTCACCAAAAACGCCCCCGAACGGAAGGGACCTCTGGCTACGTTTCTCTTCATGGGGCCATCCGGCGTGGGTAAAACCTTTCTGGCCAAGGAGTTTGGCGCGATAGCGGGCCGCCCGGTGCTGACCGTGGACATGAGCGAATACTCCGATAACCTGGCAAACCTGAAATTTAACGGCGACCACGGAGAAAATGCGGTGGTCACTGGCTTCGTGCGGAAAAATCCCAACGCCATCCTCATCTTTGATGAGATAGAAAAGGCCCATATTAATACCATCCACCTGTTCCTGCAGATTCTGGACGCTGGCCAGTTGATGGATCAGAAGATCCACAAGGAGGTCTCCTTCCAGGACACCATCATCATCATGACGACCAACGCAGGCAGCTCCCTTTATGAAAACGGCGAAGCCCGCATCCTTTCCAACATCTCCCGCCCGGCGATGATCGCGGCCCTGCGGTCGGAAAAAAAGCCCGAACAGATCGACGTTCCTGTATTCCCGGAGAGCATTACCACCCGCATGGCGAACGGCCACGTCATTCTCTTCAACTATCTGGAGCCGTACGCGTTGATGGAAATCGTTAGCGATGAGATCGATCTGCAGCTCGGCCTTTTCTCCCAGTCCACAGGCATCGGCATTGATTACGATAAAACGGATTTGTCCTCCCTGGTTATGTATGCCGCCGGCGCCGCAGCAGACGCCCGTACCCTGCGGGGACTGGCAAGGAATATCCTGGTAAAGGAGCTGCAGGACATCACGCTGCAGTTGGCCTCCGCCCCCGGTCAACCGCTGGAGAAGCTGAAAACCCTGCGAATCACCGTAGATAAGGAGAACGCCTCGGAGGATATACGTCCCCTGTTTTACCAGTCCCGGCCCGTCCAGGCCCTCGTGTTCACGGACAGCGCCGCCGCAGCGGATGCCTGCGCGGCCTTCGGCGAGGAGGCGGTGCTGTATGTCACGGCGGAGGAGGCGGATATGCACAAGCGCCTGCGGGGCGTGATCGACTTCGTGCTGCTGGATCCCTTCACCGGCTATACCGCCCAGGAGCAGACACCTAACGATATAGATGACATTCGCTCCGCCGGTATGCGCATATTCGAGTACATCCTGGAATACTTCCCGGAAACGCCGATCTACATACTGGATGACGGCACGCACGGCATGGTGGACTTCTCTACACTTTTGGCCCGACGCGCCAGAAGTGTGCTGACAGTCTCCGACAGCCTTGTGTCCTTCCATGACGGCCTGCAGCAGCTCACTATAAACGCCCTGATCGGCAACTCCATATACCGGCTCGGCAGGAGCCAGAAATACGTCTGCTACAACTGCGCCCAGTATTTCGATGGCAATGACAGCGCAGAAATCCGCTTCACCGGCATGAGACTAAAAACAGCCGTGGCTGGAGAGGACATGGGTTCCGTCACTCATCGGGGAGAAAACTCCTCTATCACTTTCGAGGACATCGTGGGCTGCAAGGCCGCAAAGGAGACGCTCGCCGAATACTGCGCTATGCTGGACGACCCGCAGAAAAGCCTGCTTGCCGGTATGCGGCTTCCAAAGGGCCTGCTGCTCTACGGTGCGCCGGGTACAGGCAAGACCATGCTGGCCAAGGCCATGGCGAACGAATCCAACGCCATGTTCCTGCCCGTATCCGCCACCTCCTTCTTCGGAAGTCTGGTGGGTCAGACCGAGCAGAACATCCGCGATCTGTTCCGCAAGGCACGCAAATACGCCCCCTCCGTCATCTTCATCGATGAGGTGGACGCCATTGCACGGCGGCGGACGGGCAGCGTCTCCACCGCCCACAATGAGGACGCTCTGAACACCTTCCTGGCGGAGATGGATGGCTTCACTGTAGACGAAAAGCGACCTGTATTCATTCTGGCCGCCACCAACTATGACATCGAGGGCGATGGAAACCGCGTGCTGGATCCCGCCTTCGTGAGGAGATTCGACCGCAAAATACACATCCCACTGCCAGATACGGAGGACAGGGAGGAACTTTTCCATCGCTGCCTGAAGCGTCACAGCCTGAATTTCGGCCCCGATCATGATTCTATTGTCCATGGCATGGCCCAGCGCTCCGGCGGAATGTGCAGCGGAGACATCGAGATGATGGTGGAGATGTACGTTCGTTCCCTGAAGGATGAGGCCCCCACTGGCTCCGGCTTTATGGATACACTGGACGAGTTTCGCTTCGGCGAGGTAAAAAAGCACGACCCGGACGATCTTCTGCAGACCGCCTATCACGAGGCCGGCCATACGCTGGTCTGCTGGGCCAGCGGCGTAAAACCCCTGTTTCTGACCATTGTTTCCAGAAGTAACTACGGTGGCTATATGGAGACCTCCAGCGAGGACAATGGAACCTATACCTATGACGAGCTGAAGGACATCGCGTGCCGGTGCCTGGCCGGACGGGCCGCAGAGATAGTGGTCTACGGCGAACATCTGGGCCTGAACACCGGGGCCAGCTCTGATATTCGTCAGGCCCGCCACCTGGTCAGGGCCTGTCTGACGGATTACGGCATGGGCGACACGCTCTATATCCAAAAGACTGCCGAGGCGGGGGAGGCTCTGATGCGGGAGCAGTTCAGCCGCGCCCAAGCCATCCTGACCGCAAACCGACAATGCCTGGATGCGCTGGCCCACCTGCTGGTGGCTGAAAAATGTCTGGATCAGGCCAGTCTGGAGAACTTCTTCGCTGAAAACAGCCTGACCGTACCCCAGAACAACTGAGCTGTATCTCCTCCGTCCGGGACAATGTCTATCAGGTCTGCGGATGCTGTCAGGCGTATAGCAGGAAAGGACTTGTGAGTTGAACTCGCTGTCTATGACAAAACGTCCCCCACTGAGTGCTTTTGGCACCCAGTGGGGGACGCTTAGTTATTCGTTATTCATGCGGCTCAGCTCAGCCCGGCCCGATCAGGTTGTTCGCCTCATAGACCACCTGAAACGCGTCGCATACCGCCTGATCCTCCTCGTCGCCGGAGGAAGCAGTCCAGACGCCCATATTGATGACGCCCTCGATCTCCCGTCCGTCGAATGTGATGATGAAGCCCTTCACCTCGGAGGTGCCGTCGTCCGTGTCCTGATAGGAGGCCACGGCGGTGACGCCGTTCACGGTGATTTCATATTCGGCGGTGGCGGCAACCATATCCGCCTCGGAGCTGACCTCGGTTTCGCCGGAAGCCTCGCCGGAAGCCTCCGCCGGGGTCACAACGATAACGCCCTCGTACTCGCCGGGCTCGGTGACTTCCTCGCCGTCCACGGTGACAGTGCCGTTGATGGTGCAGGTGTCGTCCCAGGCAAGATACGCCAGCACGGACTCATCGGTCACGTTCCAGACGGAGCCGTTGGTGAAGGTCAGATAGGTGCCCATGGTGACGTCCGTGATATAGCTCTCGCTGTCCAGTATCCACAGGCAGCTATCGGCGGCCAGGCACTCCTCGCTCCAGATGCTGTTGAAGGTCTCCGCATCCCAGGTATAGGAAGCGCCCGTCCAGTCCACGGCATCGAAGTTCACGGTCAGCTTGCGCTGATAGTCATAGTTCTTGAAGTCGCCGGAGATGGTGCTGTTGGAGATGTTCGCCACGGTACCCTGGATGTCGTCGATAGCCTGGCCGGACTGCACCCAGCGGCCATTCTGGTCGGAGTTGATCACGGTCATAATGATGGCGTTATTGCCATAGGTGCCGTTTTCCAGGGTGAAGGTCACGTCGTCCAGGTCGATGGAGGCGCTGGTGGACTTCACCAGGATGGCCGCGCCCCGGATGAATTCGATGTATTCGCCCACGGCCACGTCGTACTTCTCGGCATAATCCTGATACTCCGGCTCCCAGGTCTCGCCGTCATAGAACTCATTGCTCTCCCAGTAGGCGTTCATATCGTCGGTCATGACGAAATCAGTCTCGCTGGCGGAGAACACGGAGGCGGTGGAATTGCCGTTGTCCCCGGAATGAGACTCGTCAGGAGAGTGGATCATGATGCCGGTGCGGTTGGCCACAACCAGGCTGCGGACGCCGGAAGTGGGTTCAGTGATGTCCATCATATCGGTGACGGTCTCGTCCGCGGAGTCGGAGCCGTAGATATGCACCTCGCCGCCGCCGGCGATGATAGCGCCCATCTCCGCACCGAGCAGGGTGGTGCCGTAGATGTAGTCATAGCAGCCGTTGTCAGCATAAATGCCATAGCCGCCGTTCACAGCGCGGGCGGTAGAGCAGTAGGAATAAAATTCCACCCCCCGGCCTGCGTCTGTGGACATGGCCGCCCAGCCCTCCGTCTCTACATAGGAGTAGAAATAATAGGTATGGGAGGTGCCGATGGACATATTGGCGCGGGCCGTGCCGTAAACCAGCAGGCCGCCGTTGGAGCCAGGCTCGCCGATGCTGGAGGTGTAGCCTCCCTCATCCTCGCCAAGCTGAATGATGGAGGAGTTCTCCACCACCAGATTCCCGGCGCTGGCATAAACGGTATAGTTGCCGCCCACGCCGCCACGACCGTTCTCGGTCAGGATGGAGTCCTGGATGTACAGGGTGCCGCCCACCGTTCCGGCGATGTAGCCGCCGGAGGTGCCGCTGATTTCACTGGTGACCAGCTTGTCGATGACGGCATTTTTCAGATACACCACGTCGTCGCTGCCGGAAACGGACAGGCCGTTGGCGGTGAAGTCGTCGATGCTCATCTCCAGACCGTCGATCACCGTCACGCCGTCTTCGGAGGTGATGGTGGGTTCAATGGTGATGGTGTAGACGCTCTCATCCTCTTCCGCCTGGATCAGCTCGCCGTCCACTGTGTACACAGAAACAGCGGAGGAGGTCTCCCCGGACGCCTCGCCGGAGGTGCTGGAATCGCCCATAGAGAGGGAGCTGCCGCCCTCGTAATCCGTAAATTCCTCAGAAGCGAAGGCTCCTACGCCCAGGCTCAGCACGAAAATCACGGCCAGCAGCAGGGAACAAAGTCTTTTGGTCATGTATGCGTTCTCCTTTTAAAATGTTAATTTTATTATAGACGAATTGTAATGTTTCTGCAACCGTAATTTGAAGCCTCCACGAAGATAAGCGTCCGCTGTCCAATCTATGTGCATCCGTATGCGTAGGGGTTAATTTTATCTTTTTTGCAAAAATGATATAATTGAATTGACGCTTGCGGTAATTGCGGAAGCAATATAGTTAGGAATCGTTTAATGTACGAGGCGGGATGTCGGGATGAGATTGAATGAAGGAGGCGGAAGGTACGCCAGCAAAAGAGGCCTGATAACTCATATTCCGTATTGATTTCTCCCCGTGTATCTGTTACAATGCTGGTTAGGCAATGCTAACACTGAAAAGAGATAACTAACATGAACATATATGATGAAATCCAGTCAACCTATCGTTCTCTGAGCGTAGCAGATACTTTGCCCTGCGCTACCTGCCGGAAGGGAGGACGTGATCAATGAGTGTTTCCGCCTATGTTCTTGAGTGCGTGGTGATGTGCGCCGTGTTTGGCGTGTTCATTTTCGGGATGATGCTGGTCAACCCTGTGTCCTTCATTGGTGATTATCCGCCGGAAATCCAGGCGCAATACTATACTTCACAGCACAAGGAAGCGGCAAAGGAAAAGATGACATTCCTCACGATTCTCCGAAAAGTCATCGCTATCATCGTATTTCTGTTCCTGTTTGCGTGGATGGCCCATATAGCGGGAGCGGAAACCTTTGTAGATGGGCTTCTGTTCGTATACGGCTACATGATCGTGCTGGCAGTGTTCGATACCTGTTTTCTCGACTGGGTGCTGTTTGCCAACATCAAACGGGTGCGCCTGCCGGGGACGGAGGATATGGACAGGGAGTATCATCAAAAATGGTTTCATGTGAAGGTCATGCTTCCCGTGCTGCCGGTTTTTGTTGCGGGAGGACTGCTTATTTCGTTGATTATGATCTGGATTTGGTAAAGCGATAGGGAAAGAGGGATGAAAAATGTCAAACGATAAAAAGAACACCCCCGCCATTCTCTGCGGTCTGCTGGGCTGTGTGTGCTTTGGTGTTGGGGATTGGCTTATGCTCTACGGCGACACGGCCTATTCCGGGACAATCTCCTGGTTGACGACAGGGGCGGCGCAAATCGCTCCCTGGCGCAACAATCTGGCCATGGCGCTGGCCTTCCCTGGTATTATCCTGTATGGGGTCGCACTGTTTGCGATTGGGGAACTGATCACTGGAGAAGGACGGCAAAAAGTTTACCACTACCTGACCGCATTCAGCCTGACCCCGTGGCTGTGCCTGCATCTGTTTTACATCATGCTCCTGTATGGCTTTGCCTGGATGAGTGGGAACGGGTACGCTTCCGCTGCTATTCCGGTTTCAGAGGCAATCTTTTCCCATTTTTCCTGGATCGTCCCGGTGAGCGAGGCATTGATGCTGCCGCCCTATCTCTATTGGGGTTGGCTGGTACTTCGTGAACAGAGCGTCCTGCCCCGGCAGATGGTTCTGTCCAATCCGCTGATTTTCTATCTTGTGTTGAAGCTTATCACCCTGTTTATGCCGGACAGTTCGTTTCGCCTGGCTTTTACCAACGGCCTGATGAGTGAGAGTATGGTGTTGTGGTTCGGGAGCATACTGGTATGGTTGTACCTGCACCGAAACAGCAAATAACTTGTAGAGTGGATCAAATACGAGGAAGGCTAAACGTGGGGTTCTTTCAAAATACCCGCAAGGAAGGAGCATCAGTATGAAATACACAGGACAATACTGGATGATAATCGCTCCATTTATGAAAAAACTGTTGGCGAAAAAGTATGTGCGAAAGGTCGCAAGAGAATACATAAAGAAGGCAAAGCCAATCTACCGGCAAATGCTGGCCCAGGCGGAGGACATCGGCGCGAAAAATCCCATGGCGCACAACGTCTATATGTCCTTTGCGTTTATGGCGATCTGGAAAGCGGCTGACGGAGCTATTACGCCGGACGATATGCGGGACATGACCAGAGAGTTGCTGGAAATGAAAATCGTCCGAACAGTCATGGGTAGCGGCCTGGATGTCAACAAGCCAGGAGATATGGACAAACTGAGCGGGAAATTCCATAAATGCGCAGCGTGGGCGGAAGGGCATCCGAAGTACCGAGATAAAACCTGGGATTTCCATTTTGACGACACACTTCACAAGTCCGGCATATACTATCATTTCACGAGATGTCCTTTAAACGATTACGCAAGAGCCTACGGTTATCTGGAGATCCTGCCGGTAATGTGTGAGCTGGATTACCTATTGGCAGGGCTGTACCACGCCAGGCTCTATCGTGAGCAGACGCTGGCAGGCGGCGGGACCGTTTGCGACTACTGGTTTGTAGGCGATCAGGAGCAGAAATCATTCTGTGGAAGGAAAGACGTCATGAATAAACGGATATGGGACATCTATGCCCCGATTTATGAAAAGGCCATGCGGGGTGACCGTAAGGCTTATGGCCTGATGTACGAGCGCATCCCCCAGGTCATCCAAGGCAAGGATGTGCTGGAGGTTGCTACCGGCCCCGGCCTGCTGGCAAAGCACGTCGCCCATGCCGCACATAAAATGATCGCCACAGACTACTCTGATGGGATGATAAGGGAGGCAAAGAAAGGCAGTTATCCTGACAATCTCACCTTTGAGGTGGCGGATGCGGAGCATCTTCCCTATGCGGACAATTCCTATGACGCGGTGATTATCGCCAACGCCCTGCACATTGTTCCGAACCCGCAGAAAGCGTTGCGGGAAATTGACAGAGTTCTGAAAACTGACGGGCTGCTGATCGCACCGAATTTTGTGAACCATCAAAAAGGAGTCGTCAGCGCCATATGGTCGAAAATCATCCGTATCGCAGGCGTCAAATTGGAACACCAGTGGAGCACGGCGGAATACCGGGCATTTCTGGAAGCCAACGGCTGGAAAGTGGTGATGCTGGAGGAAATGCCCGCCCGGATCACGCTGGCCTATGCGGAGTGCATGAAGCAGAAAAAGGGGTAAATATGGAAAAAATCACATTGACCGGTGTGCCGGAGACTATGCTGCAAACGGTGTTTGCCCGGACGCTGCTGCCAGGCTTTGCGTTTGCGGAGGAACACAGTCTTGTGGAGGGGATGGAAATCATAGCGCCGGTTTACAGGGTGATCGGTAAACTTCCGCTTGTGCGTAACCTGCCTAACAGGATCGTGGTGCTTGCCAGGGAGGGAAAGGCAAAATGATGATAACAATTGTTTCAATCCTCATGATTATGCTCGGCTATTTTCTCATGCTGTACGGCGCAGTTGGCTTTATTCAGGACAAGCGGCTTTTTTCCTCTGCGCCGAAAGAAAACTTGGCCGTGATTCCAGACAGGAAAGAGCGGTTCAAGGGTGCACATATCATCGGCTGGGTGATCGTCGTGTTCGCTGTACTGCTGTTTGTCGGCGCATTTGCTCTTGGTATATGGGACGGCGCGAGAAATGATTTCGGCCCTCTCAAATATTTCGCCCGCTTTCTCGTCATGCTCTACGGGATGGAGATTTACGACATTCTCTTTTTTGACTGGTATCTGCTCTGCCGTTCCAACTTCTTCCCGCATTTTTACCCGGAGACGAAGGGCATCGTGGGGCCGCAGATGTTCGGCTATAACAAGAAGGCGCATATCGTGCATTTTATCGTGTATATCCCCGCCTGCGCTGCGTTGGCGCTGGCCTGCGGGCTGCTGTTTTCATAAAATGTATGGAGGTAGGCAAAACAAAAATGAAAAATACAATCTGCGAGAAACTCATGTGGGCAGCGATGACCCCCACTATGTTCAAGTTCATAAATGAAAACTGCGGTGAGGTCGATGCCTCTGCTGTCAAGAAAAAAGCCCACAAAAACTACAAGGCAATGGTCGAGAGGACGCCCGACATCGGCAGCTTCATGAAAAATACGCTCCGTGTTTCGCTGGCCGGAGGTATTGTCTGGCTGTCTGTCTATGACGCAATGGACGGAAAAATGAGCCATGAGCAATTCGGAGAAATGGTAAAGGCCACAATGCAGGCCCCGCTGATTCAAAAAGCGTTCGGCGGCAAAAACCCCTTTGATTCTGAATATCAAAAGGAAAAGGTTGAAAAGGATAAAATCGCCAATGCCATGAGCGACAGCGAATTTAACTGGATTACGGAGACGATTCCCGGAAGAAACGAGGATGAATACACGACAATTTATCATCGCTGTGGGCTGTGTGCGCTTGGCAGGCAGGAACACCACGAGGATTTGATTCCGTATATGTGCGAAATGGATTTTATCTCTGTTGATTTGATGGGCGGGGTGCTTCACAGAACCGGCACGATCGCTGCCGGTGCGGAACTGTGCGATTTTTATGTCTGCAAGAAGGGGTCGGAATGGGATAAGGAAATCAGGAGATAAGCTATGAAAACCTATGAATTTGGAGACAAAAACAAACCTGTTATCCTGCTGCTGCCGGGTACCTGCTGCCACTGGAAAGCTACCTTCGGCGAGGTAATTCCGCTGCTGGAGAGGAACTTCTATGTGGTTTGCGTTTCCTATGACGGCTTTGACGAGACGGAGGACACGATTTTCCCGTCCATGGTAGAGGAAACGGAAAAAATAGAAAGCTATATACAGGAGCAATTCGGTGGAAAAATCTGCTGCGCCTATGGCTGCTCTCTGGGCGTCCTTTGTGGGGCTGCTGGTGCAGCGTGGGAAAATCCACATCGACTACGGCATTCTCGGTAGCTCGGACTTAGACCAGAGCAGTTCACTTGCGGCGAGCTTCAAGGCGCATCTTATAGCGCCCATTCTTCAGGGGATGCTTCAAAAAGGCAAGCTGCCGAACTGGATGAACAGGTGGGTGGAAAAGCGTTCCCCCGGCGGTACGGGCCTATTATGACAAAATGCTTCCCATGTTTGGCATAGGAACGACCCGAATGGCCTTTGTGAAACGGCAGAGCATTTACAACTAGTTTTACTCTATAATTTCAAGTGATTTCACATGCTCAACACACTCAGGACATCCCTTGCCCACCCAGTATCGCCTCTGCAATAATCCTAGCCGCCAATCTTGACCCAGCCTCGTTCGGGTGGCTCCCGTCCTCTGCGTATAATTCCTGCTCGTCACCATTAAGATAGAAAGCAGTACCTACGTCTGCAAGCAACGCGTTTCCTGCAACGGCAGCTTCGCGGTATGCCTCCTGTAGACCTCTATACATACCATCATAATCCAAACCTGACTTTTGCAGTTGTTTGCCGCTCTTCTTGTAGGGCCATGTCACATATAAAACTGGTTTGGCTCCGATGGAATGGATTTGGGTACAAAGAGAAGTAACGGTTTGGAGGAACTTTTCCCTGGTTCTCACCGGGGCATCGCTCATCTCCTGCAACACAACGAAGTCCCAGTGTTCTGTAGCCAGGGCTTTCTGTGTTTTTGCCCCCAGATCCGTGTTTGGATTGAGTTGTTCCATCAACCTTGCCCCGCCTCGTGTGTGATGCACTACCTCTGCGCCAGTTAGTTCGGCCAGCATCTCAGGGAGGTTGTTGGTGAAAATATAGCTGTTTCCAAGCATTAAGATTCTCATTTCGAGTTCTCCTTTCAAATATATTATACATGAGTTCGGAACTCTTGCAAACGCTGTAGGGATTCCGGGCTTTTTTTGCTGTATGGCGTGCATCAGACGCGGGTTCTTGGTTGCCAACTGGTTTTTATGAGAAACTAGAAGGGCGGCCTTTATCTGCTCCCCGGCGGAGCGGTTTTCCGGGCGCGCTTGACAAAATCCTTGAGAGACAGCGGGAAAACGGGTATAATGCTTTTATTGAACGAGACAGGAGTGAAAGCTTTTATGGCAAAACTGGTTTATAAAACAAGAGGGAACAGCAGCCCGCAGGGGAAGGAGCGCGTGTTCTTCACCTGCCACCCGGAGGATTTCGGCAGTTGCTTTGAGTCCATCTGCGAGGAAATTTTCAAGACCCAGAGCTGCGCGATCTGGTATGATGAGGAGCCGGAGACGGCCTGGGCTTCGGAGGAGATGGAGGCGGAGCTTGGCCGGATGCAGCTGTTTGTGATTCCGATTACAAGCCGGTTTCTCTATCAGGAAAACAGCGCACGGGAGATCCTTTTCCCCTTTGCAGTGGCGCATCACATCCCGGTGCTGCCGCTTATGCAGGAGCGGGGCCTGGGGAGCGAGTTCAACCGCATCTGCGGCGATTTGCAGTTTCTGGATAAAAATGCGGCCATGTCAGACCCGACGGCCCTGCCCTATGAGCAGAAGCTGGAGCGCTTTCTCGCCTCCGTGCTTCTGGGGGACGAGCTGGCGGAAAAGGTGCGGAAGGCGTTTGACGCATACATATTCCTGAGCTACCGAAAAAAGGATCGGAGGTATGCGCAGGAGCTGATGCGGCTGATTCATCAGAATGATTTCTGCCGGGATATAGCGATCTGGTATGATGAGTTTCTGGTGCCGGGGGAGGACTTTAACCACGCTATCCGGGACGCGATGGAAAAGAGCGGGCTTTTTGCCTTTGTGGTCACCCCCAGCCTGCTGGAGCAGGGAAACTATGTGATGAGAGTGGAATATCCAGTCGCAAAGGAGACCGGCAAGCCGATTCTTCCTGTGGAGATGGCGCCCACCGACCGCCGGGGGCTTCAGGAAAATTATAGCGGAATCCCTGAGCCGACGGACGCACATGACGGGACTGCGCTTTCCAGCGCGCTGCTGCAGCGGCTCCGCGAGCTGGCGATCGATGGGAACGATGACGACCCCGGACATCTTTTCTTTATCGGGCTAGCGTATCTGAGCGGCATCGATGTGGAGGAGAACCGGGAGCGGGGCGTGCAGCTGATCACCACGGCGGCCAACGGAGATATACCGGAGGCCATGGAGAAGCTGGCCCAGATGTATAAGAACGGCGAGGGCGTGGGGCGGGATTACGAAGCCTCCGCCCGGTGGCTGGAGAAGCTGGCCGAGTACTGGGAAAAGGCGTTTGCAGAGAGCGGCAGCGAGGAAGCTGGAGGGAATTGGTTCTCAGCTCTCTGGCATCTGGGAGACGCACGGTATGAAATGCGCAGGCTGGAGCCGGCGGCCCGTGCGTATCAAGGGATGTCCGCTGTATCGGAGCGCATGCTGAAGCAATTCGCGGGCATTTATTGGCAGCGCTCGTTGGGTATCAGCTATAATAAGCTTGGAAATATCTGCAAAGCGGAGGGAAGCCTGAGTGAGGCCAAAGCCTGGTATAGGAAGGGCTTGGAGACCAGTGAGACTCTGAGCCGGGAGACGGAAACGGCGGAGTTGCGGCGAGACCTGAGTGTCAGCTATATTAAGCTGGGAGAGATCTGCGAGGCGGAAGGAAGCCTGGGCGAGGCCAAGGCCTGGTATGAGAAGGTTTTAGAGATCAGTGAGGCCCTGAGCCGTGAGACGGGCACGGTGGAAGCACGGCGGGGCCTGAGTGTCAGCTATAATAAGCTGGGAAATATCTGTAAAGCGGAAGGAAAACCGGGCGAGGCCAGGGCGTGGTATGAGAAGGGCTTGGAGATCAGTGAAGCACTGAGCCGTGAGACAGAAACGGTGGAGTCGCGGCGGGATCTGAGCGTCAGCTATGTTCAGATGGGAAAAATCTGTGAAGGGGAAGGGAATCTGAGCGAGGCCAAGGCCTGGTATGAGAAGGCTTTGGAGATTCATGAAGCACTGAGCCGTGAGACAGGAACGGTGGACTCGCGGAGGAACCTGGGTGTCAGCTGTGACCAATTGGGAAACATCTGTGAAGCGGAAGGAAGCCTTGTCGAGGCCAGGGCATGGTATAAGAAGGGCTTGGAACTCCGCGAAGCCCTGAGTCGGGAGACGGGCACGGTGGAAGCACGGCGGGATCTGTGCGTCAGCTATAATAACCTGGGAGATGTCTGCAAAGCAGAAGGGAAGCCGGACGAGGCCAGGGCCTGGTGTGAGAAGGCTTTGGAGGTCAGTGAAGCACTGAGCCGGGAAACGGGCACGGTGGAGGCATGGAATGATTTGGCAATTAACTGTTACAACCTTGGCATTCTGGACCCGAATAAATTCGATATAAGCTTATTGCGCAGAGCGAGAGAAATATGGCAGCAGTTGTCCGATCAATGTGCAACAACGTCTGTGTACAGACGATACTTACAATATGCTAACGACGCCATAAATACTTATACTATGTCGATGATGTCATAAAAACCATCTGGAGACCAGTAAATGCCGAAAGCGGAAGCCTTGAATGATGTATATTCTGTTTCTGCCGAAGGGAAGAAGAGCGAGCCAGCTCCAAGAGAATCTGGCAGCACATCATCGGAAAGCAAGGTGCCTGAGCCCATGATGTGCCATGATCTTCCATAGGAGAGATTTTTCATGATGGAATATATGCCTGCGCTGCGGCAAAAAGCAGCCCTCCTGACCGTGGCCATGGGTGACAGGAAGGGAGTTTCTGCCCCTCTCCGTCTGACGGAGCAGGAGGCGTTGCTTTTGCTGTCTTACTGCCGAGATGACGCCACAGCGCAGTCCCGGCTGGACATGGCGGCGCCATACAGATGCGCGCCTGATGCCTATGCTGCGTATCCCTTGTTTTATCTGGCGGGATGGATCCGGGCAGTAAAAATAAACGGACGGCCCGTCACCGCCTTTCGGTTGGGGGACGGCTCCGAATCAGAGCGGCAGCTCATCGGTCGGGGGCTTCTGAAGCAAGGGCCGGAGGGCTCCTGGCAGGTATTCTCCAGGGAGACCGACGGGCGATGCGGAGAATGGGCCAGGGCGGGTGACTATATCAAACTGGACGGCAGCGGCAGCCCCTATCCCGTCCGTCGGGACTGGTTTGAGCGGAACCATTTTCAAGGGACGGACGGGGCGCTTTATCAGCGTTCGGTACCCCTGCTGTTCTGGAAGGCTGAGCTGCCCATAAGGGAGGAGCTTCAGTTTCTGCTCGATACAGGCCGCCTGTCCCTCCATCAGGAGGACGGTACCCGATATTTTCAGGCCCGCCTGTGGGGCGCTGATCTGAGCGCAGCCTCAGATGCCGCCCTGCTGTTTTATAACCTCGAACGAAGCCCCTGCGGCGATCTGACGGACGCACGATTCAACTTCGTGGCCGGAGACGAGTTCGATGCCGCATATGCCCTCATCGCGGCGGAACCCGACGCGTCAAAGGGCTATGGAAAGGAGACAGATCAATGACTTGCCTGAGAGCTGTTTTATTGGCGGCGTCCGCCGTCCTGTTTATCGCCGGCCTCATCTATGTTTTTCTTCGCAAGCAGCAGCGCCCGCTGACGGCGCGTCTGCTCGTTTTTACCTGCTCCATCATCGGGGCCATTTTCCTGGCGAAATGCTGCTTTGCCACTGCCGGCACGGCGCTGACTCCCTCTGTGCTGATAGACATCATGCAGGCGTTCAGCCTGGATGCGGACTATAGCTCAGTCATCTTCGGGCCGGCGCTGTTTTCCGCTCCCTTCCTCAATACCCTGGTGATCGTTTATCTGGCAGTACTCTATACCTCCGCCCCCATCGCCGGCGGCGCGATCGTTTACGACGTGCTGGCCGGCTTTTCCCCGTATATCCGCCTGGCTCTTTCCCGGCGGGGGGTGATATATATTTTTTCCGCACTGAATGAGAAGGCAGTCCTCCTTGCGGAGAATATCCTGGCCCGGAAACCCCTGGACGGCCCGGCGACCATCGTATTCACCGATGCCTATGTGGACGACGAGCAGGAGCGGGAGTCCGAGCTTCTCATGCGGGCCAAGGCCCTGGGCGCCATATGCATCCGGGACGATATGCTCCATTGCGGCCACTTCCGCAGATTCAGGCGTGCCTTCATTTTTCTGCTGGACGAAGGATCGGACGGCGATTTTGACGATGCCGGAAATCTGTCCGTTCTCTGCGGCCTCATCGGGTCTCCCGACCAGCCCGCCCCCCAGGAGCCGGCAGGACCGATTCTGAACGGCGAGTGCGATATATTCGTTTTCTCCAACGACAGCAGCGCCATAGAGAGCGTCCGGGCCGTCAAAAGCGCCTATGACAAAAGGCAGGAGAAGACTGCCGAAAACGAAAAGAACACCCGTCAATTCCGGGTGAAGGTCATCCGTGATTGGGCACAGACCGCCCTTTTCCTTCTGTGGGATATGCCCCTGTATATCCCACTGGCAGACCATTCCTCCAATAAGGAAAAGCCATGCGAGCCGGCAAAGCGATCCCTGCGGGTGGCGATCTTTGGCAGCGGGCCCTTCGCAGAGGAGCTTTTCAGGACCGTTTACTGGGGCGGTCAGATGTGGAACACCAGACTATATATCACAGTCATCGGCCAGGACGATATGCGCCGCCGCCTTGACCGGCAGTGCCCGGAGCTGATGGACAGCTGCACCTGGAAGACCGAAAGTGGGGACAAGCCGGAATGTCTTCGTATATATCCCGGTGACGGAGAAGATGCCTTTGCCGAGCCGTATTGCACCCTGTCCTTCCTGGAGGAGGCAACAGAGGCCGTCAGCATCCGGGCACTGCTTAATAAAGACGGTCGGCCCTACGAACGCTGCCCTGATGAGTCATACCGTCTGGCAGATTACGATTATTTCCTGATTGCCGGATCCTCCGATCAGCGGAACATCCGCCTGACAGACGAGATCCTTAGCGCCCTGACCTGTTTCCAGCTCACCGAGCATAACAGGCGGAAAAATCCCGGCCCGCCGGTGATAGCCCTGACAGTTGAGGAGCAGGCACTCTTTTCCATTGCAAAAGACCGTTTTTCCGCGTATTGCTATGACCCCTCGTCAGCCTCCCCCCATAAGCCGGTGGTCTATCCCTTTGGCAATCTGAAAAGCCGGTACACCTGGAAGAGTATCTCCATGGATCAGGCCTATCTGGCCCAGGGCGGCCCTGACACCTCCGCCGCGCACGGATTCGTGGACATCAATGTTTCCAGCGATTCCCTATATGACGACTGGGCCAAAGCCGGACGCATTTTCCACCAACCATATCGGATGTATTCTGTCGGCATGAACCCATGCGGCTTTGTGGAAGATGAACACAAGCCGCTGTATCGCTCCGTGAAAGGCAAGCTGGAATATTACCGCCTGGTGAAAGACCATTCGGAGTATATCCTGCCCCGCCTGTCCTGGTTGGAACACCGGCGCTGGAATGCCTTTTTGCGGGTCCAGGGCTTTTCCCGCCCTTTCTCTTCCCTCGCGGACATCCAAAAGGCGCTGGAAAATCTGAATACCGAAAGCGGCCCCGACCGCCTGTTCGCCTACAAGGACGTGTCTCTCCGGCTTCATCCCTGTCTTGTGGAGTGCGATGTAACAGGTGTCGGGCCATCAGGTGATATAGTACAGGGGAAGGACAATAAGCTCTTTCTTTCCTGGAAAGTAGGAGACAAAAAGTTCGATGGAGAATCCTCCTATGACTATGACCTGCTGGATATTATCTCTCTTTTGCGGACAGACTGCGAGCTTGTTAAAAACGGGCGCGAAAACAAAGTCGGCAAGGAAGTGAAAAAGCTGGTAAAGGATCTGAAGAAATACGATTCCCCTGCCCCGGAGGTTTCCGCGAAATACCTCCCGCTCCTGACGACAGAGGAAGAAATCGAACATCTTTTGAAATATGAACATCTCGAAAACCAGTTCAGCGCCAAGGACGTATTTCAGAAACTGAACAAGATAAACGGCTCTGAATGGGAGAAGTATAATATCCATGCAGTCGGGGATACGATAGGGGATATGATAAAAAATCAGAGCAACCGTCCTGCCTCAGCTAATATGTTTTTGGCTGATTGATTTGCCTCCGTGCGGCGGATTAATCAGGCAACGATCCAATTTCAAGAAGTAGCGCCGCTAATTGCTCAGGTTGAGAAAGGTAGGCGGCATGTCCGCAGTCCAGGGTGTAGACAGATTTGCATGGGGTGGCGCGGATCATCTTGTCCTGCAGCTCTGGGGGGACGACCTGATCCTTTGTGCATCTGATATAGTATTTGGGGATGGAACGGAAGTTGTTGGACAGATGTATCGGCTGATACTGCGCAGCGAGAGCTTCCCTGCAGTGATGGGTTGCATATTCCAGTCCTATTTTGGTTTAGAGATCGTTGTATAGGGCGGGGCAGATGAATTCTGGCCTGATCATGGAAGATTTGCCGTCATCGAACAGATCCACCGCGATTCCCTTGCTGGCCAAATCAGCCCAATCCGTAGGTGTTATGCCGCTATCCGCTCCGTCTACGCTCTGCCCGTCCTGGGGGAGAAGGGCAGAAACATAAACGAGGCGCTTTACCTTTGAGGGGCAAAGCTCGGCTGCTTGGCTAATGGACATACCGCCCATACTGTGGCCAACCAGAATGACCGGCTCCGGCTGCTGTTCCAGAAGCGATACTATGGCGTTAGCGTATGATTGCATATCCTGGTCGGCTATTGGTTCGATGCTTTTACCGTGTCCTGGTAAGTCAGGAGCGATTACAGTATACCCGGCTCCTTCAAGTATTGGAACGATATTTTCCCAGCACCACGCACTTTGCCAGGCCTGATTATTCAGAATGCGCTGTGACAGAAGCGTTGGTAAATGCTCTGATACACCGTGTTTATCTGGTGATCGGCAGCGAAGTCCACATAGATATGTATGATGACCGTCTGGAAATATATTCTCCAGGCGGGATGTACAGAGGGAAACCTATTCAGGATTGCTCCCTCGATGAAATAGACTCTGCCCGCCGAAATCCTGTGATTGCAGACTTGTTCCACCGTATGAAATTCATGGAGCGCAGAGGGAGCGGGATTCGGAAAAATCTGAATGAAACGGCAAAGTTGCCTGGATATACAGAAGAAATGAAGCCTCAATTTTGCTCCACGTCATCGTCCTTCCATGTCACCTTGAAAAATATAAATTATTCATCTTGGTCAGTCAGTGACCGAGATAGTGACCAAGATGATGTAATTAAGAAGATACTGGATTTCTGCGATGTAGAAAGAAGCAAAAAAGAAATTTGCGATTATTTAGGATATACAAGCCTGACCTACTTTACCAGAAAGTACCTAAAGCCATTACTTGAAAAAGGACTGCTAAAAATGACATTGCCGGATAAGCCCAACAGCAAAAATCAGAAGTATATCCGCAAATGACGGCAAAAAAACAGAGCCGCCTACAAGGTTTATGGCTTGTAGGCGGCTCCGTGTGATTCTATGTGCTTAGATGTCCTCGTAAATAAGCTCGTGCGGAACGCTTTCTTCCGCTCTGTCATGGATGTTGTTCATTCGGCGCACCCATTCGAGTTGATCGGCTGCTTTCAAAGCCTCCGTCACTCTCTCACGTTCAGCCATCGCTTTGCAGATGATCTCCATACGGCTGTTGCAGGATTCATCGATCTCGGCAAGATGCTCGAAAAGGGTACCCTCCAAAACCATGTTGGTGTAGACGATGGGACGATGCTCTTTGAGGACGCGGCGGCGCATCCGCCCGTATTTGCCGATGTGGTACTCCTTCGTATCGGGCAGG
>JAJPYE010000031.1 GCA_021205095.1 Oscillospiraceae bacterium
GAGGGAACCCCTCCACCGCCCTAACGGGCGGTCCCCCTCCCCTTTCAGGGGAGGCTCTGGTGCCAGCATTTCATAAAATTTCACTTTTTCGTTTCGGGGATAACTAATTTAGACGATTGTTTGTATTGCAGTTCGTTGCAAACAACCAGCGTACGACACTGGAAGCCTCCCCTGAAAGGGGAGGGGAACCATGCGATAGCATGGTGGAGGGGTTCTCCCCCCGCAGGGATGCGCCAGCATGGTGGAGGGGTTCTCTCCCCCCGCAGGGATGCGCCAGCATGGTGGAGGGGTTCCCAGCGCGGGCGAAGCCCGCCGCTGGGCCATCCACGTCCGTTAGACGCTGGCGCTGAATATCTCGCCCCCACCAACAAGGAGGCCCCCATGTCTGAACCAAAAGACCGTTTCACCGGCTACAACACAGACCTTAAAAACCGGGCCAAAAAGCTGCGAAAAGCCATGACCCCGGAGGAGCGGCATTTATGGTATGACTTCCTGAGAACATACCCCGTAAAAATTTACCGCCAGCGCGTCATCGAGCGGTACATCGTTGATTTTTACTGTTCCCCCGCCAAGCTGGTGATTGAAATCGACGGCAGCCAGCACTTCACCGTGGACGGCATGGCATATGACGCCATACGCTCCGACCTCCTGATTCACCGGGCGCTTGAGGTGATCCGCTTTTCCAATCTTGATATTAACCGCTCCTTCGACAGCGTCTGCGAGGCGATTGATTTGAAGATACGTTCCCGGCTGCATGAGTGAGGGCGGCCCCATCCGTCAGCGCCCTTATAACGCAGTGCCGACGGGGGAACCCCTCCGTCAGCGCCAAGGCGCTGCCACCTCCCCGCCATGCGGGGAGGGAACCCCTCCACCGCCCTAACGGGCGGTCCCCCTCCCCTTTCAGGGGAGGCGCTGGTGCCAGCATTTCGTAAAATTTCACTTTTTCGTTTCGGGATAACTAATTCAGACGATTGTTTGTATTGCAGTTCGTTGCAAACAACCAGCGTACGACACTGGAAGCCTCCCCTGAAAGGGGAGGGGGACCATGCGACAGCATGGTGGAGGGGTTCTCCCCCCGTCGGGGCGGCCCAGCAGGGGGCAGCGCCCCCGCGCTGGATGATAATAGCTAACACCTACTATATAACATAACACATCACACACCACTGGAGGTATCAATGCTAACAACCGTACTATTTGACCTGGACGGCACGCTGCTGCCTATGGATCAGGACGCTTTCGTCCATGGATATTTCTCCCTTCTGGCGAAGAAGCTTGCGCCCCGCGGGTATGAACCCAAGGCGCTGATCGACGGGATCTGGAAGGGCACGGCGGCCATGGTGAAAAACGACGGCAGCCAGACCAACGAATCCGCCTTCTGGCAGACCTTCTGCGGCATTTTCGGCCCCCAGGCCATGGAGGATGTGCCGCTTTTCGAGGAATTTTACGCCGTGGACTTCCAGCAGGCCAAGACCTTCTGCGGCTTCCAGCCCAGGGCGGCGGAGCTTGTGCGGGGCCTGAAGGCGGCGGGGGTGCAGGTGGCCCTGGCCACCAACCCTATCTTCCCCGCCATCGCCACGGAAAGCCGCATCCGCTGGGCCGGGCTGGAGCCGGAGGATTTCGCCCTGTATACCACCTATGAAAACACCAGCTACTGCAAGCCCAACCCCGCCTATTTTGAGGACGTCCTCCGCCGCCTGAACGCCGACCCGGCCACTACGCTCATGGTAGGCAACGACGCCTCGGAGGACACCGCCGCCCAGCAGGCGGGCGCCGCCGTATTTCTTCTGACCGACTGCCTTCTCAATCCCGATAACCGGGACATAGAGGCCTTCCCCCACGGGGACTTCGACGCGCTGGAGGCGTATTTGAAGACACGGGAGTGAGCGTATTATGCGCATTTTGATCATCGAGGATGAGAACCGCATGGCCCTGACCATTCAGCAGCTTCTGAACACCCAGCGGATGATCTCCGACATCGCCCCGGTCGGGGCCGCCTTTGACCGGGGGCCGGTTTTATGATACAATAGATTATTGCGATCGCGGGGCCGTGGCGTTGCGCCTTCCCCGTGTTTTTCTTGGAAACCGCTGCATACATTTCATTTCCATGCAGGTTCGTGCGGCTGGGCCGCAGACCAGAAGGGAATCACTGATTCAATCGGCGCAGGCAACGCCGAGGGATTTTGCGCCGGAATGAGGCGCGAAATCGCAGGAATACTTTGTGTATTGCAAGATTGAGCAACAAAATTCCGACGCAAAAGACCCGGTGGGGCCAAGGCCGTATTTATTCAGTGTTTCCAGAAGGGAGAATTCTATGAATATACTGTACGCCGCCATTTTGGGTCTGGTGCAGGGCATTGCGGAGTTTCTGCCCATTTCCAGCTCCGGCCATCTGGCCCTGTTTGAAAACGTGCTGGGGGCCGCCGGACTGGCGGATTTTGGCAACAGCGCCATGTTCAACATCATGCTCCACCTGGCCACCCTTGTGGCGGTGATCGTCGCCTATTGGGCCGACGTGAAGGGCATGATCCTGGAGCTGGGCCACATGGGACAGGATCTGGCCAAAGGCCGGGGCCTCTCCGCGCGGGGGATCCCCATGCGGCGGCAGATCTTCATGCTGATCGTGGCCACGGTGCCGCTGCTGATCATCGTACCCATAAACGACGCCATCGAGGGGTTAAGCAGCGTGTCCTGGTTCGTGGGGGTGGCCCTGCTCGTCACCGGCCTGCTGCTGTTTATCTCCGACCGTATGCCCAAGGGGAAGAAGACAGAAAAGAGCATGACCGTGGTGGACGCCCTGGTCATCGGCGTGGCACAGGCGGCGGCCACCATACCGGGCCTGTCCCGCTCCGGCACCACCATCACCGCCGGTATGGGCCGGGGCCTGAAGCGGAGCTACGCCGTGCGGTTCTCCTTTTTGATGAGTCTGCTGTCCGTGCTGGGCGCAGTGCTGCTCCAGCTTCTGGACGTGATCGAGGAGGGCTTCGACACGTCCCTTCTGCCCGCCCATGCCGTGGGCATGATCGTGGCCGGGATCACCGGGTATCTGTCCATCCGGCTGCTGCAAAGGATCGTGGACAAGGGCCGCTTTGGCGGCTTCGCCTATTACTGCTGGGCGGTGGGCGCGCTGACCATCGTTTTGTCCGTCGTGCTGCATTGATACTATCTTCAGATTAAAATGGGACATTTTAATCTGAACTTTTGAAGCGCCTAAGAGCCGCGCAAAAGCGCGGTTGACGCTTCAAAAGACGTCTCATACGAAATCTACGCCGTTGCGACGGCTATTAAAACAAGACATTTTCAATGTCTTGTTTTAATCAGATTTCAGTATAACAATAAGAGGAGCGAATCATGGCGCAGAAGAAAACAACCGCCGCCAAATCCGGCGGCGCGAAAAAATCGACCGGCTCCGGCGGGAAAAAGACAACCGCCGGAACCAAAAATACGGCCCGGACGAAAAAGACCGCCCCCCAGACCGGCCCGGCCAGGACGGTACAGCGGCAGGCGGCCTGCGTCGCGCTGCTGTTCGTGGGGCTGGTGGCCCTCATCGCCTGGTTCCCGGTGGAGGGCTGGCTGGTGGCGGCCTTCCGCACTCTGCTGCGGGGCCTGTTCGGCTGGGGCTTTTATCTTGCGCCCATAGCCCTGCTGTGGGCCTGCTTTATCCTGGGATTCCACCTGGAACGCCCGGCGGGGGCGCGGACGGCCTGCGTCCTGCTGCTGCCGGTGGTCTTCGGGGCCATGGTGCATATGCTGGCCTTCCAGGGAGAGGGCCTGTTCGCGGCGGGCTTCACCGCCGGGATCCAAGGCCTGTGGCAGACGGCCCAGGAGCCCGCCCAGCGCTGCGGCGGCGTGATTTCCGGCCTGATCGGCCTGGGACTGAAAAAGGCCCTGGGCGTGGTGGGAAGCTTCCTGGTGCTGGGAGCGGCCATGGCCCTGATGGTCATCACGGCCATGAACAAAAGCGTGGCCGCCCTGTGGGAGGCCTTTAAAAACCGCCCCCGCCCCGCTCCCTATGAGCCGGAGCTTATGGACGATATTTGGGAAGAAGAGGAAGAAGAGCCGACGCCGCCCCCGGCGGACGATTACAACTGGGTGAAAGAAAAGGCCTCCTCCCGGAGCCGGAAGTCCGACTCCCCCGTCCGGGACAGAAAACCCGCCCGGCACCGCAGCCTGTACGACGAGGACTGGGAAATGCAGAAGGACTGGCTGTTCGCCGAGCTGGAGGTAGACCCCGCCGCCGCCTATCGGGTGGAGAAGGCCCTGGAGGCCCGGAAGGCGGAGGAGAGCCAGGCCCCCGCCCCGGCGGAGGAGCCGAAGCC
>JAJPYE010000041.1 GCA_021205095.1 Oscillospiraceae bacterium
ACTGATACAAGAAACTTTAACAAGTTTACACAAAACTATTGACACAATCTATTGAGGGCTCCTTTCCTTGATAAAAGATATTTATAATATACAAAAAATATACAAAATAGCTAAAACTTTGTCAATAGTAAAGAACAAAATTGTTAGGTTCACGTAATGTCGTTTTTATTGCAGTTTGACGAAAAAAAGACGCACCGTCAATGTATGGCGGGCGTCCTGGGAATTTGTGAACAGGGGAGCGGGTCACACCGGCTCGTAGCACAGCAGACCGTCCCGGATGGACTGGCGGTGGGTGCCGTCGTCGATGAGGCACTCCAGATAGGGGCGGAGAAACCGCTCCAGGCTCAGGGCCTGGCGTGGGTTCTTGACGGTGATGCCCATGGCCTGGCGGACGGCGGTGTAAATCTCCTCTGTGGTCATTTGATGATTC
Source organism: Oscillospiraceae bacterium (assembly GCA_021205095.1). Classification (GTDB taxonomy): domain Bacteria; phylum Bacillota; class Clostridia; order Oscillospirales; family Oscillospiraceae; genus CAJOIG01. The sequence continues at coordinate 431 of JAJPYE010000041.1, forward strand.
ACGATATTACGCACCAGGAGCAGCCGGTGTTCCATGGCGGCGCGGTTTTTCTCGATAATATCGTCGAAGGGGGCGGTTATGACGCCCTTGTGGGCCAGCAGAAGGGTGTGGCAGCCACAGGTTTTGAATTTCGGGAAGGAGGCCAGGCTCTGCCGGAAATTATAGGCGTAGGGCAGCTTGGCCGCCAGCAGGTTGTGGCCGCACATCAGGGCGTCCCCGGCGTAGCACACCCCGTCCGGGGTGACAACGCTGATATGGTCGGGGGAGTGGCCCGGCGTGTGGAGGATGCCGAAGCGCTCCGTGCAGAACACGAACTGCTCCTGCTCCGGCATGATGACCCTGTCCACCGTGCAGGGCAAATCCTGCAGCTCCGGGTCGGAGTCTATCTGTCCGGCGGAGTATACGAACAGGTGACTTTTCACCGCCGCCGCCGTGCGGCACAGCTCCGCCTCCCCAAAGGGCAGAGCCACAGGGATATGATACGTCCGCTGAAAATAGGCGGCGTTGCCCAGGTGGTCGAAATGGGTGTGGGTGCATAAAATCCCCACCGGGGTGAGGTTCGCCTCCGCCAGAGCCGCTTCCAGCTCCTCTCGCATACTGACGGTGCCGCAGTCCAGCAGGACGCAGTGGGCGTCGTCCGTCAGATACAGGCCGATGAGCTGACGGCCCACGAGACAGCCGGTGCGCCCGGCGATCATGTTCAGTTCCATAGCCGCGTCCTCTCAGGAATAGTATTCAAATTGCAGCTCCGCGATGCTGATGGTGTCCCCGTCCTGGAGGCCCATGGCCTCCATGCGGTCGTAGACGCCGCCCTCCCGCAGCTTGCGGTCAAGATACATACGGGATTCATAGTCGGCGAAGTTCACGCGGGCCACCAGCCGGTCGAGCCAGTCCCCGTTTATGAGCCAGACGCCGTCCTCCTGACGGATGGTCAGGTCGTCCGCCGTACCCAGCTTCACCTCCGGGGCCACGTAGTCGGCCTCGTATACCATGACAGGGGGGAGGTCTTTCAGCATCCCGGCGGCGGCGTAGGTCAGCTCCTTAATGCCCTGGTGGGCGGCGGCGGAAATCTCGTATACCGTATAGCCCCTGGCCTCCACATAGGCACGGAAGTCGTCCAGAAGCTGCCGGTCGTCGCCCAGAACGTCGCATTTGTTCGCAGCGACGAGCTGGGGCCGGGAGGCAAGCTCCGGGTTATATTCCCGCAGCTCGGCGTTGATGGACTCAAAGTCCGCGATGGGGTCGCGCCCCTCGCTGCCGGAGACGTCCACCACATGAATCAGCAGGCGGCACCGATCGATGTGACGCAGAAAATCGTGGCCGAGACCCGCGCCCTCGCTGGCTCCCTCGATAATGCCGGGAATGTCCGCCATGACGAAGCTGCTGCCCTCTCCGGCGTAGACAACGCCAAGGTTGGGGTAGAGGGTGGTGAAGGGATAGTCCGCGATTTTCGGGTGGGCGCGGCTCACAACGGACAGCAGGGTGGATTTTCCCACGTTGGGAAAGCCCACAAGGCCCACGTCCGCCAGTAGCTTCAGCTCCAGAACCACCTCCCGCGCCTCGCCGGGCAGGCCTGGCTTTGCGAAGCGCGGCGTCTGCCGGGTGGGGGTGGCGAAGTGCTTGTTGCCCCAGCCGCCCCGGCCCCCGCGGGCCAGCACGAAGCTGTCCGCGGCGGACATATCCTGCATGACCCCGGCGGTCTCCTTGTCCTTTATCAGCGTGCCCTTCGGCACCCGGAGAATCACGTCCGCGCCGTCCTTGCCGGAGCAGCGCTTGCCCTGGCCGGGCATACCGTTTCCGGCGGTGAATTTCCGCTTGTAGCGGAAGTCCATCAGGGTGGACATGGAGGGATCGACCTTGACGATGATGTCGCCGCCCCGGCCCCCGTCGCCGCCGTCCGGCCCGCCGGAGGCTACATATTTTTCCCGGTGGAAGGCCACGGCGCCGTTGCCCCCGTCCCCGGCTTTTACAGTTATGGTTACTTTATCAACAAACATAGGTCAACACCACTCAAAATAATAAAGAAAAGGGGCGGTTTTGTAACCGCCCCTTGTTGTTTGAAAAATTACTGCTGAACCTCGTAAACGGAGACCTTTTTGCGGTCAGCGCCCATGCGCTCAAAACGAACGATGCCGTCCGCCTTGGCATAAAGCGTGTCGTCGCCGCCGATGCCCACGTTGGTGCCGGGGTGGATTTTTGTGCCGCGCTGGCGCACCAGGATGTTGCCGGCCAGGACAAACTGACCGTCCGCCCGCTTTGCGCCCAGACGTTTGGAATTACTGTCGCGCCCGTTTTTGGTGGAGCCGCCGCCCTTTTTATGTGCCATGATTGATTACCTCCTGCTGTCAGCCGATGGCGCCGATCTCAACCTTGGTGTAAGGCTGACGATGGCCCTTGGTGTTGCGATAGCCCTTTTTGGGCTTCATTTTGTAAACCCGGATCTTTTTGGCCCGGCCCTGCTTCACGACGGTGGCGGAGACGGTCGCGCCCTGAATGTAGGGGGCGCCGAAGGTGCTGTCCTCCTCGCCGATGAGGGCCAGAACCTTGTCGAACTTGATGGCGGCACCCTCTTCGGCGTCCAGCTTCTCGACAAAGATCACATCGCCCTCGGCCACACGGTACTGTTTTCCGCCGGTTTCGATGATTGCGTGCTTCATTGTGTTGTTGTTATTTCCTTCCTTTCGGACTCGCTCTCCTGGGGGCGGCTGTGGGCCGACTTTATAAAACCCCTTTCAAAGCGGCTAAAATATAATAGCACAGCCAAGGGAATATGTCAAATGATTTTTGTCAGGCGAAAAGGATTTCATCTGCGATAAAACACAGCTTTTTATCGCAGATGAAATGACTATTTTGCGGAGGAAATCATGCGCCCTGTCATATTTTTTGCCGCAGTAGATCGGGCTATGCCAATCCGCTCAGGTCGTCCAAGCAGGCCTGACAAATGTTCTTGCCCTTGTAGCTGACGATACCCTTTGTGCCAGAGCAAAAAACACAGGAGGCCTGATGCTTCTTGAGGATGATGGTGTCGTCAGAAACGAAAATCTCCAGCGCGTCCTTTTCCGCGATGTCCAGCGTGCGCCGCAACTCAATGGGAAGTACAATGCGGCCCAGCTCGTCTACCTTACGTACAATACCTGTTGCTTTCACGATAGTTTTCCGCCCTTTCTGCTTTTATTGCATCCTCTTATCGATATTATTATAATACCTTGTTATTGACAAAAAGTCAACGGAAAAGTGAAAAATTTTTGGGGATTTTGATTGTTTTTTCGATATTAAAGAGTGAAATATATAAAGCAATCTGCTCCTGTGTCGCTGATTACAGAGGACGCGCCATAGAAAGTCACACTTCCTGTTCCAGACCGCGCCATTTCATCAGCGCAAGGTACGTCTCTCTGGCGGGGGTCAGACGGTCGCGGCCTATGGGAAGGGACTGGCCCGTGTCCAGCAGGACGCTGCGGGAGGTTATCTTTTGAATGTAGCGATAATTCACGGCAAATCCCTTGTGGATGCGGATAAATCCCATGGGGATAAGCTGCCGCTCCAAATCGTGAAGGGAGGTGCGAACCAAAAACGGTTCCGCCTCGTCTGTGAGAAACAGCTTCTGCGTTTTGCCTGCGGCCTCTACATACAAAATATCCTCCGGGCCGAAGGAGCGGTGGACGCCCTGGGTGTTTTGCAGCACCACACGCCCGGTTCTCTGCCGCAGGCTTTGAATATAGGCGTCCATGACGCCGGGCAGCTCCTGGGCGAAGCGGGACTTGCGGATAAAGCTCCAGGGGTGGGCCTGAAAAACCTCATAGACGCGATCTTCCATGTTGGATATGTATATGATGTCAGCCGTGCAGCCCTGCTGCCGCAGAAGTCTGCCCAGAAGAACGCCGTCCATATCCGGCATATCGATGTCCAGAAAAATAAGCTGAATGCTCATATGTCCCAGGGTGGTCAGCAATTCCCCGGCAGAGCCGGTGGACATGACCTCCGCGTCTATCTGAAGATCGCGGCATATTTGGGAAACCTCCGTTTCCATGACGGCGCGGAACGACGGATCATCGTCGCACAGGGCGATTTTTAAGCGGCTCATGGGTCTTCCTCCATATAAAGCATGGCGTCTGTGGTGAAGTAGCCTTCATCCACGCGGAAGGTGACAAAACCGTCGTATTTTTCTGCGATGCGGCGGATAATGGGGATACCGAAACCATGGGCGGCGGGGTTTTTCTTGGTGGTAGACAAATCGTCTGCCGTCACATCCTCGGCCACGGGATTTTTTACGGAGATGAAAAGGCACCCCTTTTCCGTATGCAGGGTAGCCCACACCTGACCGCCTCCGGCCCGAATACAGCCTTCCACGCTGTTATCCAGTATATTGGACAGCAGAGAACACAGATCCTCATCTGCAATGCCCACCTGCTCCGGCACGGCGGCGATTACATCCAGCCCAATGCCGGCGGCCTTCGCTGCGGCGGCCTGGCGGGTGATAACCGAGGTGATGACTCCGTTGGGGCAGTGAAACTCCTCCAGCAATGGAAGACTGCGTCCGGCAAAGTCCGCAAAATACTGCTGAAGCTGGTCGTATTGCCCATCCCGCAAAAAGGCGTCCATAACGGAGAAGTGGTTTTTCAGCTCATGCCGCAGGCTTTGGTATTCCCGATACAGGGCCTCTGTTCGCTGATAGGATTCCTGATCCTGCTCCAGCCTTGCCTGCATGGCGGCCATTTCCGAGGCCTTACGGTGTTCCCTGACCAGTACATGATAGAGGTAATATATCATCAGATTGACCACGAGGAAGGCTGGAAGGATAATGGTCAGAACGGTGTCCTGTCCCAGCGAGAGATTGCTGTGGCCTCCCAGTATCCGAACGGTGAAAAGACAGGCCACGGAGATGACGGCGATGAGAAGCATGGACAGCCAATAAGCTACCGGCATATGCGCTGATCTGTCTGGCCGAAACCGGGCGATGATCGCCAGCGCCGCTATCAGCAGCAGAAACTGGCAGACGTTCACCCAGGTGAGGGACATCAGCGGCATGAATATCAAGGAGCTGATGGACTGGGCCCAGTTTATCTCCGCCACCACGGCGGAGGCCATGACTATCCGTATATGAGCGGGCTGCGTGCTTAATACAGCGGCGAACAGGATGATAAGTCCCGTCAGCAGCAGGTGCGTGGCAACGCCCACGGCGGTGAAGCCGGATACCATGGGCAGCATAAAAGAATATGCCACCGTCCCCACAAGGCAGGTGCCAAGCATTTTTTCCGCCAGACGCAAAAGCGCCCGTCGGTTCATCCCGTCATATCCCAGCACCAGCGCCGCCAGCGCCAGCGGTATAAGATAGCTCTGATAAAACGCGCCGGAAAACCAACCGATATTCGTACATACGATATTCCAAACAGCGCCAAAATACGCGCCCACAGAATATATCCCCTTTCAGCTATGTGATATGCTGTGATGTGCGACGGTAGTTGCTATCTGTATTCCGCATAGCCCCAGTCCTTTAGACATAGCCCCAGGCAGCGGGCCTTGGGCAGAGCGGCGGCGATTTCATAGGCGGCGTCGCGGCGTGCCTGGTTTTCCACTTTGTTCAGCAGGACGAATTTCGGCTTGTAGCACAGCTCCAGCAGCTTTGCTACATCCTGGGGCGTGACGGCGTGCTTGCCTGTTACGCCCAGCGCCTGACAGGCAAGCTCTGGCCGGTGTACGGCGTCGGAGACGGCGCGGCCAATGCCGTCCAGTCCCGCCACAGCCACCACTGCCTGCGCCTCCGCCGGAATGACCGGCTCATAGGTCGGATCTGTCATTTTCAGCGGATGCTTGCGCGCGCCGTCGGCCTCCACCAGGAGAAAATCCGCCATATCCACCAGCGCGGGCATGGAGCCGGGGATTCCTTCCAGCTTCTGCGGCCCGCTGAGCGCACCGGCCCATACGATGCCCCGTTTCTGCAAAAGGCTGCGGGCCTGGTCTGTTGTCCGGGCCAGAAGGCTTCCGTCCGCCGGGGGATACATTTTTGTTGTGGTGGTGACGATCACCCGATACCCCGCGCTGCGAATCTCCCAGGCCAGGGTGTTGATGGCCGAGGTCTTGCCGCCTGCGCCCACCAGGGCGATAACGTGGGGCGCTTTTGTGCCAAATAATGCCCGATATAGACTGGGCGTCGCTTTCGGGCTTGCCCATATGATACTGCTCATGGCCGTACCCCCATTTTCATCAGTGCCTCCACCACGCCCCCGGCTACTGCCAGGGCCTTGTCGGAGACCGTGTGCCAATCCGTGTCCAGCCGTGGATCCACATCCGCCATTTTCATCCCAGCGGTTACGGGAAATCCTTCCGGTAGCATCCCCCGCACCAGGCCGGGGATGGCGGCATATACGAAAACGCCGTCTATCGTGGCCACCGGCTCGTCTTTTTCCACCCTGGAACCAATGTCCCGCAGAATATGAAGTGTCCCTTCCGCCGGGGCGTGAATCACCCGCTCTTTTCCAACGCCGCCCACCACGCCGGGGACGCCGGTGTTTGGAATGGCGGTTCCGTTCCAGATGACCCGGCCCAGGGCGTGGCCCCGCTTGGTCTCCACCACGGCGCGGACATCCCGTCCGGCAGTGAAGCCGGGGCCGAGGCCCACAGTGGCCGGGGCCATGTCTATGGTTGTCCCCAGGTTTTTCTTCGCCAGGATCCCGTCCACCAGGGCCGCCGGACGCACGGCTTTTAAAATTTCACAATCCGGGTCGATGAGAAGAGGGACAAAATCCGTCTCCCGCTCCGGCAGGGAGGATACAAGCCGTGCGGTCACGTCCTCCACGGCGACCTCGCCCCCGGTATAGACGGCCTGAGAGAGCGCTACATTCCGCCGGATGGTTGTGGGCCGGGGGCTTTCCAGCGCCGCCACGGAAAAGCCGCAGCGCTTCAGCCGCAAAATCGTCCCGGTGGCAATATCTCCCGCGCCGCGTACTATAACCCAGTTCATAGCGCAATCTCCCTGACGGCCCGCGCCGCCTGCTCCAGCTCCTCATCCGTGGTGGCATATCCCGCAGAGAGGCGAACCGTCCCCTGTGGGAAGGTACCCAGGGCCTTATGGGCCGCCGGGGCGCACTGAAGACCGCAGCGGGTTTGGACGCCGTATTCCTCCTCCAGCCGTTGCGCGGCCAGAGCGTTATCTATATTCTGAAAATCCAGAGAAAGGACGGGCAGCGCCGGTTCCCCCACGACGGTCACGCCGGGAATGTGGGAGAACAGCGTTTTCATAGCCGCTGTCTGGGCCTGTGCGCGGGCCTGAATGTCCTCAAAGCGGGGCTGAATATAGTCCAGCGCCGCGCCCAGGCCCATGATGCCCGGCAGGTTCAGGGTTCCCGGCTCAAATCTGTCCGGCAGGACGGGGGGCATATCCGCGCCGTCGGAATAGCTGCCTGTGCCGCCCAGAACCACCGGCTCCAGCGCCTCCGCCATGCGGGGAGACAGGAGCAGCAGCCCAATACCCTGAGGCCCCATCAGGCCCTTGTGGCCCGGAACGGCCATGGCGTCCGCGCCGGAGCTATCGAAGTCTATCGGCAGCACTCCGGCGGTCTGGGCGGCGTCCACGATGGTGAAGGCGCCGCTTCTGGGAATATCGTACACCGCGCCGGAGACGTTGGAGCCGTGGGTGACAACGACGAGCCCATTATTGTCCTCGGTTGCGCCCAGACGATGAAGAGGCCGGGCCACGGCGTTGTGGGGCGGGCCGATGAGGTGAACCGAGTCTCCTGTCTTTAAAAGGCCGGACAGCGCCATATTCAGCCCCCAGGTGCAGCCGGGGGTAAAGATGACCCGCCGGGGGTCGGCCACGCCAAAGAAATCCGCCAGACGGCAGCGGATGTCCGTAACGGTCTCCGCTGTGTCATAGGCCAGGGCGTAGCCCCCGCGGGCGATGTTGGGAGCAGCCTGTGCAAGGCAGGCGGCCATAGCCTCGCCCACGCCGGGGGCCTTGGGCCAGGAACCGGCGGCGTTATCCAGAAATATCATCGAACGTATACCCCCTCCACATCATCCTGGGGCATATTCTCCGGCGGGGCGTCCCCCTCCAGCCGGGCGCAGGTGCCGCAGGAGGAGGAGAGAAAGCGGGGAACAGGCATCAGCGTCACGGAAATGCCCCGCTGCGCCATCTTCTGCCGGAAGCGGACGGCCCCGTAGTGGGACACAAAGGTGACGTATACCATTTTATGCCTCTACAATCACAGGGAAGGAACCCCGCTCCGCAGCATAGCCGATAATAGGCCAGGGCAGCGTCTCCGCCTCCTGCCGGGGCAGGGCGAACAGCAGTCCGCCGGAGGTCTGGGGGTCGTATAGTATATCCTCCAGCCAGAGGGGCAGCGCCGGGTCAGTGCGGGCCTTGCCCTCCAGAAACTCCCGGTTCCGATAGGCCCCGGCGGGGATAAGGCCCATCCGGGCCAGCTCCGGCGCGGCGGGCTGATAGGGTACAGCCTGGGACAGAATACGCACCGTGACGCCGCTGGCCTCCGCCAGCTCCCGGCAATGCCCCATCAGGCCGAAGCCGGTGATGTCCGTGCAGGCGTGGATGTGGTAGTTTTCCGCCTTCTGCTTGGCCGGGCCGTTCAGGGCGGACATGATGGCCGTCAGCTTGGTGAAGTCCCCGGACTCCAAAAGTCCGGCCCCGTGGGCCGTCACCAATATGCCGGTACCCAGGGGCTTTGTCAGCACAAGGGCGTCCCCCGGTCTCGCACCGGCGTTTGTCCAGAGCTTATCCTTCTGCCCGAAGCCGGTGACGCACAGGCCGTATTTTGGGCTGGCGTCCTCAATGGAATGGCCCCCGGCCACGGTGACGCCCGCCTCCGCGGCCTTGGCGTGGCCCCCGGCCAATATGTCCCGCACCTGCTCCAGCTCCAGGCAGGTGGGAAAGCACAAAAGGTTCAGGGCCAGCACCGGCTCGCCCCCCATGGCCCAAACGTCCGAAAGGGCGTTGGCCGCCGCCACCTGGCCGAACAGGAAGGGATCGTCGAACATGGGGGGGAAGAAGTCCACGGTCTGAATCAGAACCCGCCCGTCCCCTAAATCGTAGGCGCAGGCGTCGTCCGAGGTGTCGAAGCCTACAAGCAGATTATCCGCCTGAAAATTCGGCAGCGCCCGCACCACCTGGGACAGTACGCCGGGGCCTATCTTGGCCCCGCAGCCGGAGCTGCTTGAAAATTCTGTCAGTCGGTGGCTCATTTGGAAAGTTGAAGAACCCAGACAGGCCCCTCCTCCTGCACCGTCACCTGATAGCCCGCGTGGGCGGCGAAGCGGGTGCAGTTTCCCTTGGCTGCGGCGTTGTCCACGGCGATTTCCATGGTCTCCGGCTTGTCCTTCAGCGCCTGCCGGAGCATCAGCACCGGCTCCGGGCAGGAGCGGCCTATGGCGTCTATTCTCATGCTGCGTCCTCCTTTTTCCTGGCCTGACGGGTGTAGCACCAGGCAATAGCCAGCAAAACGATAAGTCCAATGATAACGGCAATGCGCCCGTTCAGCGTGGAGCCGGATGTGGAGGAGGCCAGCCCAAAGTTATGGGCGAAAGCAGCCCCCAGGGCAAAGCCGATAACGGTCATGGCCGCGTCAGAGCTGCCCTCCCCGGACAGGATGACCTGCCGCAGGGGACAGCCGCCTGCCAGCACGGCCCCCAGGCCGGACAGCATCATGCCGAGAAAATTCCAAAGATGATCGGTATGGGCGATGGGCTGGTCGGCAAAGCCCAGGCTGAATTTGCCAGTGACGACGTTTAAGAGCAGCGCACCGAGAAACACGCCGATATAGCCCAGCAGGAGGGTATTGTCCCCGAAGAGCATCATATCCCGAATCCCCCCGGCCATGCACAGGCGGGTGCGCTGGGCGATGGCCCCCACGATGAGACCGGCCAGCAGGCTTAGGAGGATAGGCGCGTGCATGGAGCCTGGCCCTTCCTCTGAAAAGGCCAGCAGGCTGGGAAATGCCACCAGAATCACCAGCAGCGCGACCTGGACGCTGGGGAAGGCCGCGCCCTCCAGCGTATTCTGCCGCTGGGAGGGGCCGAGGGAGAAGCCCTTGTTCAGGAAAAACACGCCCACGCCAATGCCAGCAACAAAGCCAAACAGTCCCACTAAAGCGTTCAAATCTCCGGCGGCCAGACGGATAATCATGCGGAAGGGACAGCCCAGAAACACCAGCGCACCCACCACAGTGAAAAAGCCGATGACCAGCCGGATAAAGGGGCTGGAGCCGCCTCTGGGGCGAAATTCCTTAAAGCACAGGGCCATGATAAGGCTGCCAAGTACCAGGCCGATAATTTCAGGTCGGAGATACTGCACATTGGCGGAGGAATGAAGTCCCAGAGCCCCCACGGAGTCCCGGATGAAGCAGGCGATGCAAAAGCCCATGTTGGCAGGGTTTCCGAACAGCGTGAGCGCCACCGCGATAAGACCGATAACGATGCCGCCGCCCAGAAGGAACCATTTTTCTTTTTTCATAAAATAAGGTATCCCCCTTCGTTCGCGTCTATACGTCATTTTACATGAGCGGAATGTCTTTGTCAACGCGAAAGCGATTTGGGAACTGGGGCAGAATGATGCTGAATGGACAAAAAACACCGGCGCTTCCTCAAACGGGAAGCGTCGGCGTTTAAAACTTTCTTAAAACAGCTCGCAGACCAATTCAGTGTAAGCTGCCGGGTCGTCCAGAGAAATACCGGCGATTAGCTGGGCCTGGGCCAGCAGAACCATGGACAGGTGAGCGGCCCTGGTCTTGTCCTCCTGCCAGGCCTTTTCCAGAGCGGCGAAGGCGGCGTGGTTGGCGTTCAGCTCCAGGACGCGGTGGGCCTTTACGTTCTCGCCCTCCGGGACGCCGGGGAGATTCTGGAAATATTTTTCCATCTCCAGCGTCACCTCGCCCTCGGTAGTCAGGAAGACGGGCTGGGACTTCAGCTTGTGGCTGAGACGGACGGTCTCCACCGTTCCGCCCAGGCTCTCCTTGACGAAGTCCAGCAGCTCTTTGTACTGCTCGCTCTTTTCCTCGGTCTCCTTCTTCTCCTCCTCGGATTCCAGACCCAAGTCGTCGGAGGTGACGTTGCAGAAGCTCTTCTCGCTGTAGGAGCCCAGCATCTGCATGACGAACTCGTCCACATTGTCCGTGAGGCACAGCATATCATAGCCTGCGGCCTTGACCGTCTCCGCCTGAGGCAGGGCGGCGGCCCGCTTGGCTGTCTCCGCGCAGGCATAATAGATTTTTGTCTGGCCTTCCGGCATGGCGTCCACGTACTCCTTCAGGCTTACCAGCTTGTCCTGGTTGGCGCTGTAGAACATCAGCAGATCCTGAAGCTGCTCCTTGTGCATCCCGTAATCGCCGACCACGCCGTATTTCAGTTGGGGGGCGAACGCCTTATAGAAGGTCAGGTAATGCTCCCTGTCCTCGTCCATCAGGCGTTTCAGCTCGGCCAGAATCTTCTTTTCCAGGTTCCCGGCGATGATCTTAAGCTGCCGGTCGTGCTGCAAAAGCTCGCGGGAGATGTTCAGGCTCAGGTCGGGGGAGTCCACCACGCCCCGGACGAAGCGGAAATGCTCCGGCACCAGGTCGGCGCACTTGTCCATAATCATCACGCCGGAGGAATACAGCTGTAATCCCGGCTGATAGTCCCGCGTATAATAGTCATAAGGAGCCTGGGCGGGAATGAACAGCATGGCCTTGTAGCTGGTGAGACCCTCGGCGTTGACACGAATAACGGCGACCGGGTCGGCGGCGTCATGGAAATGCTCTTTATAATAGGCCTTGCAGTCGTCGTCGGACACCTCGCTCTTGGGGCGCTGCCAGATGGGAACCATGGTGTTCACCACCTGATCCTCCACGATGGTCTTATATTCGCCCTTGCCGTCCTCGCCGCCTTTTTCATCCCATTCCCGGCGCTCTACCATCATGTGAATGGGCCAGCGGACATAGTCGGAATACTTCTTTATAAGCTCCTTCAGCTCCCAGCCTTCCAGATAGGTGCCGTATTCCTCCTGGTCGGTGTCCTCCTTGATGTGCATGATAACGTCCGTGCCGACGGCGTCCTTTTCACATTCCGTGATGGTGTAGCCGTCCGCGCCGGAGGATTCCCAGCGATAGGCCTGCTCCTCACCGAAGGCCTTGGTGACGACCGTTACCTTGTCGGCCACCATGAACGCGGAATAGAAGCCCACGCCGAACTGGCCGATGACGTCCATGTCCGCAGCCTCCTCGCTCTCCGCCAGCGTGTCCCGGAACTGGCGGGTGCCGCTGGAGGCGATGACGCCCAGATTGTTTTCCAACTCCTCCTTTGTCATGCCGATGCCGTTGTCGGAGACAGTCAGCGTCCGGCCTTCCTTGTCCGTATCGATGCGGATGAGGAAGTCCTCCCGGCTCAGACCCACGGATTCGTCCGTCAGGGAACGGTAGCACAGCTTGTCGATAGCGTCGGAGGCGTTGGAGATGATCTCCCGCAGGAAAATCTCCTTGTGGGTGTAGATGGAGTTGATCATCAGATCCAGCAGACGCTTGGATTCAGCCTTGAATTGTTTTTTTGCCATAATTTAAGATAAAGCCCCTTTCCGGGTGCTGCTTCGTCCCCAGAAGAGACGAGGATTTAGCACTCTGTTTCTTTGAGTGCTAATTTACCACCTTTTGGCGAGTATGTCAACCCCTAGGAATAAAAATATCCTGTGAAGGACAGGAGAAATTTCAAAAAAGCGTCAAACTTCGTCCATTTTGCATTAGAAATGTTAAAATATATTACAAGTTGATTACAGATTTATAATCACCCTTTACTTTGTCACCAAAAGTCGATTATAATAATTTACATAAAACGATTGACATAATGGCAAGGTTGAGGATAAAAAATGAAGCGACTTACCATGTTTATTTTGGCGGCGGCCATGACGTTTGCTCTTAGCGCCTGCGGCGGTCAGACGCAGGAGGAAGCTGCCCAAGTGACCGCGCCGCCCGCCACGGTAGCGCCTGCGGCTGAGGAATCGGCGGTGGTGACAGCCTCGATCTCCACTGCGGAGAGCGTCGCCTCAGCTATTCCCACCAGCGTGGAACCGCTGTCCCTGCCTGAGGCTGTGGACGGCTGGCAGGACAGTTATCTGGCTTTTTTGGATGATAACTATGATATATTTGCGGCGCTGTGGCCGGAGGGAATGACCGGCGTTGGTTTTGTGGATTTGGATTTGGACGGCACGCCGGAGATGATTATTTTCGATCAGGGGGCTTCTGCCACCCTGGGCGCGCAGCTATTTGACCTGGTGGAGGGCCAGGTGGTTTGCGTGTCAAGCACGCTGGACAGCGCCTCCGGCGCCTTTGGAGATGAGTATTTTTCCACGGTTTCCGTTTGCACCAGCTATTTTGAGGCGTTTCGGCTCAGTTATACTACAGAGAATGGCTGGTGTTTTTGGGTGGACAGCGCCAACGGGACGCTGGAATCCACCTGGAACGAGGTCGTTCGATTTGACTGTGAGGACGGCGTACTGAACCCGATAAGCGTCTGCTCGCGTTACTTGGAGAGCGATGAGGAGACCGGCCTCGTGGTGGCGGAGAGCTATACCGTGTCCGGCCAGGAGGCGCAGGCGGCGGACTACGAAGCGGCAGCCAACATCTATCTCTATGGTCAGGACGCAGGCTATGAGGCTTCGGGCGTGTTTCTGTGGAGCGACAACAGCTATGACACCACCTATGAAGGGTTTCTGACCCTGGCGCAGGCTGCCGTTGAGGCCTACAGACCCATCGAAACAGAGAATATCTCCGCGTCTTGACAAAATCTGACAGGCCATCTCTGGCAAAGGACGGCAAATGCCGTCCTTTTTTCAGAGTTTGGGATTGTTTGGTCTTGTTTGGGCGGGAATTTTGCTATATAATATAATCAGTGTGCTTTTGTGCTTTCTTAGCAAAAAATGCCAAACGCCGGAAAGGGACGGTAGCGCTGTGCCGACACAATGGAAACGATCCCCGGAGGAGCTTCATAAAACCTATATCGCCAATACAGAGGCGTTTTACCGCGCCGCAGGCCGGGGCCTGACGGAGGAGATGGATAAATTCTGTTCAGACTGCGCCCTGCAGCTTTTTGCCCGCAGCGCCAGCCTGGGGCAGGAACACGTTGACGCTTTAAACGCCTTATATTCCAAGGGACAGCCAAAGCCAGACTGGCTTCTCTGGGCGCTGAGTACCGCCGTGGGGGAGAGCGGAGAATTTCTGCCGCCCCTGTTTTTCTGGTCGCTGACTGAGCGGGACGCCCGTCAGGGAACGGACTGCTCGCGCATATTCGTGCGTATGCTGACGAACATCCTCCTTTGCCTTGCGGCGGTGGACGACGACGTCACCTATGCCGAGGCGGAGTATATCACCGAATGTGGGGATAAGCTAACGGCTCTGTGCGATTCCGCCGGTGTGAGGCCGGGAAAGCCCTCCCTGAAGGCAAAGGACTTTGTTACCAGCGGGGAGCAGTCGTTTATGGAGAAAAATCCGCCTGTCGCCGCCGCCGCGCCACAGGGAGCGGGAGCAACTGCGGCCCGTACCGCGCCGGAGACAGCGGGGGAGACGGAGGCCGAAAAGCCAGACCTCGATCAACTCCTGGCGGAGCTGGACAGCCTGGTAGGGCTGGAGGCCGTAAAAAAAGATATAAAAAGCATGATGAACCTCATAAAGGTTCGCAAGCTTCGGCAGGAGGCGGAACTGCCCGTGGCCCCCATGAGCCTGCACATGGTATTCACGGGAAACCCCGGCACGGGGAAGACCACCGTGGCCCGCCTGGTGGGCGGACTGTACGCCGCCATCGGCGCGCTGTCCAAGGGGCAGCTTGTGGAGGTAGACCGCTCCGGCCTGGTGGCCGGCTACGTGGGCCAGACGGCCATCAAGACCCAGGAGGTCATCACCTCGGCCCTGGGCGGCGTGCTGTTCATTGACGAGGCCTATTCCCTGGCCAGCGGCGGGGAGAACGACTTTGGCCGGGAGGCCATCGAGACCCTGTTGAAGGCCATGGAGGATCACCGGGATGACCTGGTGGTCATCGTTGCGGGGTATACGGATCTGATGGAACGGTTCCTGTCCTCCAATCCGGGGCTGGAGAGCCGCTTTAACAAGTATATCCAGTTTCCTGATTATAACGGTCAGGAGCTGAACGCCATCTTTCACAGCTTGTGTGAGAAAAATGGATATAAGCTGGACGAGGAGGGGGAGAGCTTCTCCCAGGAATACTTTGATTCCCTCTACCAGGGCCGGGACGAGAATTTCGGCAATGGCCGGGATGTGCGAAACCAGTTTGAGGACATGATTCTTCGTCAGGCGAACCGCCTGGCGGCCATGGAGTCGCCGACCAAAGAGGATCTTGCGCTGCTGACGAAGGCGGATTTCCTGCCCGCCCCGGAGGCGTGAGGGCTTGCGCTGTGATGCAATTATGATGCTGTTGCAATATATGATATAACAGAGTATGGAAGAAAAGGAAAAAGAAGAAAAGCTTCTGGGAATATATGTTCATATTCCCTTTTGCGCGTCCAAGTGCGGTTACTGCGATTTTTATTCCCTTGCCAACTGCGACGGACGGATGAACAAATACCAGGCAGCTCTGCTCCGGCACATCGAGGAAGCGGCGGCTACCATGGCGCCCTATTATATAGACACCCTGTACTTTGGCGGCGGCACCCCCAGTTATTACGGGGCCAAGCGTCTGACGGAGATTTTTAACGCCGTGAAGCGCTTTGGCAAGGTGCTGAAGAGCGCGGAGGTCACGGTGGAATGTAACCCGGACAGCGTGACCCGCCATGACCTGCACCTGCTGCGGAAGGAGGGGGCCAACCGCATATCTCTGGGGATGCAGTCGGCCAGCGACGACCTGCTGAAAATCATAGGCCGCCGCCACAGCTTTGCCCAGGTGAAAAAGGCGGTGCAGATGATTCGGGCAGAGGGCTTCGATAACCTGAGCCTTGATCTGATGTACGGCCTGCCGAACCAGACGAAGGATGACTGGGCGCAGACTCTGGCCCAGGCCATCGACCTGGAGCCGGAGCATTTGTCCTGTTACGGGCTGAAGCTGGAGGAAGGTACCCCTATGTACGAGGCGTATCAGGACAGCCCGGTGATGCCGTCGGACGACGAACAGGCGGATATGTATTTATATGCGGTGGAGACCCTGGCCCACTATGGCTACCAGCAATACGAGATTTCAAATTTTGCCCGGCGGGGCTATGCCAGCCGCCACAACATGAAATATTGGGATATGGACGATTATCTCGGCTTTGGGCCGGGAGCCCATTCCTGCATAGGGAACACCCGGTACGGCTTCGTGCGCAGCCTGGAGGGCTATATCCGCGGCATGGAGCGGGGCGAGGATCTGGTGGAGGAATATGAACGTCTTGAGGATCTGGATCGGGCGACGGAATACCTGATGCTGGGTATGCGCCGGGGCAAGGGCATTTCCCAGGAGGAATATTATAAAGTTTATCGCAGCGATTTTGCCCCTATTGAGGCGCGGCTGAGGGAATATGAAAAAAATGGCTGGGCGAAGAGCTTTGATGGCCGGTGGTGCTTCACCCCGGAGGGATTTCTGCTGTCAAACACATTGATTGAGGAGCTGTGGGAGGCCCAGGCAGAATATCGCATCAGCGGCAAGCCCTGGATGGAAGAGACCATGGCCGGAGAGATTGGCGAGATTATCCGGCCTGTAAAAGATGAAGGATAAAACCGACTGAAAAAGGAGGCATTGTAGCATGGGCAGACATGAGCGGAAGGATTACCCAGACGACAGGTGGGACCAGGAGCAGGAACAGGACTGGGACGAAAGTCAGGATTGGGAAGATAAGACGTCACGCCGCCGGGGCGGCTTCGTCAGAATAAAGCCGGAACGTTCCGATCGGGGCGAGTACCAGGAAGACTATAAAACGGATTATGACCAGTACGGCGCGGACGCCGAGGATGGCTACGACGAAGAATACGATGATTACGAGGACTGGTACGGCGGCCACGGCGGTTCAGGCAGAAAACGCTGGCTTATCCCGGTTATTGTGGTCGCGGTGCTGCTGGTGGCGGTGCTGGGCGGCGGCATGGCCTGGGCCAGCAGCGTGGTCAATTCTGACACGATTTACCCCAATATTTCCGTTAACGGTATAGACGTAGGGGGATTGACGGTGGCCGAGGCGGCGCAGGTGCTGGAGGAGCAGGGCGCCAACCCCTATCAGGATACCTCGGTTACGGTGAATTTCTCTACCGGCGACACGCTGGTTGTGACGGCGGAGGATCTGGGGCTTGACGGGGACGTACAAGCGCCTGCTGAGATGGCTTATGCCTATGGCCGGAGCGACGGGCTGCTGAGCAACTTCCAAACCTACCTTGCCTGCCGAAGCGACAGCGTAGCGCTGACCTGGAGCGCCAATACCGCCCTGGATGAAGAGGCTCTGGCGGAGATGGTGGCCCAGGCCGCCCAGTCGGTGAACACGCAGCTTTTGGAAACGGAATACACTGTGGGTACAGATACCATCACCATCATCAAGGGTGGAAGCGCCGTCACAGTGGACGAGGAGGCTCTTTGCACCGCCATCAAGGAGGCGTTTGTGAGCCAGACATATGACGATATTGACTACACGCCGGAGGCCAGCGGCGACGGTGAGAGCGACGAGGAGGTGGACGCGCTGCTCCAGGCCATCTATGACGCCGTCTATGTGGAGCCTGTGAACGCAGAATATGATTCCGAAACCGGCGGGGCCACGGAGAGCGTCACTGGCGTCAGCTTCGATTTGGACGCGGCCAAGGCGCTGTATCAGGCGGCGGAAACCGGCGAGTCGGTGGTCATTACCCTGATTTATACCGAGCCGGACATCACCAGCGCTGTTTTGGAGGAGAACCTTTTTGTGGATCTGCTCTCGGAAAAGACTACAAGCCTTTCCGGCTCCTCCTCCGCCCGTATTAACAACATCACGCTGGCGGCGGAAGCGATGAACGACACGGTCATTAATCCCGGCGAGGAGTTCAGCTATAACGACTGCCTGGGCGAGCGTACAGCCGCCAAGGGTTATCAGTCTGCGGGTGCGTATGAAAATGGTCAGCACGTCTCCTCCATCGGCGGCGGCATTTGCCAGGGCAGCTCAACGCTGTATTACTGCGCCTTGTATGCGAATTTGGAGATAACCGTCCGCTCCTGCCATTATTTCACCGTGTCCTATCTCCCCAGGGGACTGGACGCCACGGTCAGTTGGGGCGGCCCGGAGTTTAAATTCGTAAACAGCCGCAACTATCCCATTCAAATCAAGGCGTGGGTATCCAACGGTTCCCTGACCGTTCAGCTTTGGGGTACGGACGAGGATGGCAGCTACGTGGAGATTACCTCCAGTACCTGGGAGGACAGCTCCTATTATTACGCACAGACCTACCGGGCCGTGTATGACGCGGACGGCAACCAGATAAGCTATGAGAAGGAGGCCTACAGCAGCTATCACAAGGAATCCTCCTCCACGGCCACTGAAACGCCGGAGCCCACTGAAACGGCGGAACCTACGGCGTCGCCTCCTGACACCGCTGCGACGGATACGCCCACGGAGACAGAGACGCCTTCCGAAACGGAGACGCCCGCGGCTACAGACACGGCAACTCCCGTGGAGACAGAGACGCCTGCGGAGACGGTTACGCCTTCCGATACCGGCTCTGGTACAGATGATGACAGCGGCTCCAGCGGAGATGATACTGGATCCAGCGGGGACGACGGCAGCTCCACTGGAGATGACAGCGGCACAACAGATACCAGTACGGACACGTCCAGTGATACTACTACGGATACCAGTACCGATACGAGTACGGATGTCGGCACGGATACAACCAGCGATACGGAACTGACCGCCGTGGCGTAAGCTGCGGCGGCCCCCGGCGGGGAGGCCGGGATTTTACGATAACAGGCATGGAGGGAACTTATGAGCAAGGGGAAATTCTATATTACGACGCCGATTTATTATCCGTCGGACAAGCTGCACATCGGCCACACCTACTGCACCGTGGCAACGGACGTGATCGCCCGGTATAAGCGGCTGTGCGGCTACGACGTGATGTTTCTGACCGGCACGGACGAGCATGGGCAGAAGATAGAAATCAAGGCGAAAGAGGCCGGCGTCACACCCAAGGAATTCGTGGATAATATCGTCACCGGCCCGGACGGGAAGAGCGGCATCCTGGGTCTGTGGAAGCACATGAACATCTCAAACGACCGCTTTATCCGCACCACGGACGACTACCATGTAGAGGCCATCCAGAAGATCTTCCGCAAGATGTACGACAACGGGGACATCTATAAGGGCAAGTATGAGGGAATGTACTGCACGCCGTGCGAGAGCTTCTGGACGGAAAGTCAGCTCGTGGACGGCAAATGCCCCGATTGCGGTCGGGAAGTGCATCACGCTGAGGAGGAGGCGTATTTCTTCCGCCTGTCCAAGTATGCAAAGCCCGTGCGGGAGCTGCTGGAGTCCGGGACGTTCCTGGAGCCTGCCAGCCGGGTCAATGAGATGATACACAACTTCATCGAGCCGGGGCTGGAGGATCTGTGCGTGTCCCGCACAAGCTTCACCTGGGGCATCCCTGTGGATTTTGACCCAGGCCATGTGGTATACGTTTGGGTGGACGCGCTCTTTAACTATCTGACCGCCCTGGGCTACATGAACGACAGATATGACCAGGTGGAGGAATACTGGCCTGGTGTGCATATTGTGGGCAAGGAAATTGTCCGCTTCCACTCCATTATTTGGCCCGCCATGCTGATGAGCGTGGGTATGCCCCTTCCCAAAAAAGTGTTTGGCCACGGCTGGCTGCTGTTCGGCGGCGGGAAGATGTCAAAATCCAAGGGAAATGTGGTAGATCCTTATCTGCTGGCGGAGCGTTATGGAGTGGATTCCTTGCGATTCTTCCTCCTGCGGGAGTTCCCCTTCGGATCTGACGGCAACTTCACCAACGAGGCTCTCATAAACCGCATTAACGCCGACCTTGCTAACGACCTGGGGAACCTGGTGTCCCGGACGGTGGCTATGTGCGAGAAATATTTCCCGGACGGACAGCTTATCGCGGGCCGGGAGGCCGGGCCGGAGGATGAACCTCTGCTCCAGGCTGTTATGGAGCTGCGGGACATCTATGAAAAGGATATGGAAGCCTTCGCCACCCAGCAGGCGCTGGTTGACATCTTTAAGGTCATATCCCGCGCCAACAAATACATTGACGAAACCATGCCCTGGGCCCTTGCCAAGGACGAAAGCCGCCGGGAACGCCTGGCGACGGTCATGTATAACCTGCTGGAGAGCATCCGGGTGGCCGTGTCTCTGCTGGCCCCGTTCATCCCGGAGAGCAGCGAAAAGATTTTTGCCCAGATCGGCGCGTCCGCCGAGGACGTGACCTGGGATAACGCCGCCCAGTTCGGCGTCCTGCCCGCCCAGGTGCAGGTACACAAGGGGCCGGTGCTGTTCCCCCGCATTGACATGGAAAAGGAGCTGAAAGCGTTGGAAGAGCTTGAAAAACAAAATGCTGCCCCGGCGGAGAAGCCGGAGCCGGAGACCGTCACCATCGATGAGTTTGCCAAGGTGAAGCTGACGGTATGCAAAATTTTGGCCTGCGAGCCGGTGAAAAAAAGCCAGAAGCTGCTGCGCTTCGATTTGGACGACGGCAGCGGCAAAATGCGGCAGATCCTCTCCGGCATTGCCAAGTGGTATAAGCCGGAAGAGCTGGTGGGGAAGACCGTTCTGGCCTGTACCAACCTGCCGCCACGGAAGATGATGGGCCTGGAATCCAACGGGATGCTCCTGTCCGCCGTGGAAAACGACGAGGGCGACCCCCATCTGATTATTCTGGACGACAGTTTGCCCGCCGGGTTCACGCTCTGCTGAGGTCATAATTCAAGACATCCTCCCATATGCTTTATAAAAAAGGCATATGGGAGGTTTTGCTATGGCCTATGAGGATAAATCGAAGGCTTCATCGGTGTCTCACCGACTGACCATGGATGAACGTCAGACGCTGTGGATGAGCGGCGTAGAGGAGGTCGTGAGCTTCGATGAAAATGAGGTGTCCGTCCGAACGGTACAGGGGCTTTTATCTGTGCGGGGAACGGAGCTGAAAGTGGATAAGCTGGAAAAGGTATCCGGCGAGCTGACTATTTCCGGCACAGTAACGGATCTGGATTATCAGGAAACCAGCCCGCATCGGGGCTTTTGGACCAGGCTGTTTCAATAAATGGAGCTGCCTATCGCCATTCAAATACAGGAGGCGGGATGGTTTATCCTGCTGGGTGCGGGTCTGGGTCTTCTGTATGATTTACTGGGAGGCCTGCGGGATGGAGTGGGATGCTCGGCGGTGATTGACATCGTATTTGTTTTAACCGCCCTTGGCGCCTTGTTTGCCGGAGGTATGGCGACCCTGGAGGGACGGATGCGCCTTTATATGCTGGCCTTCACCGCCCTGGGCGGCGGCCTGTGGGGCTGGGCTGTATCCCCGATGGTAAGACCCTTTTTTCGATGGATATGGCTGCGTATGGGCAGGTGCTGCCAGATAGTAGTCCGACCATTGTGTATTATTGGGGGATTTTTGAAAAAACTGTGCAAAAAGCTCTTTTCAAATGGACAAAAATGGTTTACAATAATAAAGACCGCTAGGCGCAGGAAGAACGCCGGGAGCGGAAAGGAGGCTGTTCGCCATAAAGGTTCTTCACATAAAGGGTTTGATGACGGGGCTTGTACTCACGGGTCTGATAGCCTATGGCTGTATCACGCTGCTGAATATGCAAACCAAGGTGACAGACGCCACCAAGACAGTCCAGAGTCTCCAGGAGCAGGCGGAACAGCTTCAGGAGGACAACGCCGCTTTGCAATACGCCATCGACAATCAGGACGACCCTGATGTTATTGAGGACATTGCTCGCTCGGAGCTGGGCCTTGTTATGCCGGACGAATGGATATTTTACGACGGCGGAGATTGATTTTTTCAGATGCCATCATCGGAAGGGAACAGCGATGGCGGTTTTGCATAAAAACTGCCAGGAAAAAATTGTGAACTTCATATTAACTTCACATAAAGGGTATTGACATTGTCGAAACAGAACAGTATACTATACTTAGCCGACTAAATGGGCGGTGGAATACTACGGCAGATGCTTAGGAGAGGTCTCATGGAAGGCAAGAAACTGCTCAATCAATTCACGGACATGACCCGTATCCACACAGCTTATGTGGAACGCCGCCTGCTCCATTTGGATCTGCGTACGGGACAGGGGGCTGTCCTTACGGCTCTTGGCTACAGCGGCGGCTGTACGCAAAAGGAGCTTGCGGAATATCGGCACGTTTCGGCGGCTACCATCAGCGTTATGCTGCGTCGGATGGAAAATGCCGGACTTGTGACCCGCTCGTCCGGGGAGGATGGAAAGAGCAATCTAATCACCCTGACGGAGCATGGCCGTCAAGTATATGATCGGCTTATGGAGGATATGGCTGGGGAGCCGGAACGGGTTTTCGCTGGACTGAGCCAGGAGGATCTCCAGGCGGCAGAGCGGATATTTCACACCGTTTCGGAAAATCTGGCCTATCTTTCCGGCAGATAAAATCACGGTAAACCTCCCTGGAAGGGGTTTATATAAATTTGGCAATTACATATTAATTTGAAAAGGAGACTGAGAACAATGCCCAAGGTATATTCCGGGGATCTGACCAAACTCTTTGACATCAGCGGCAAGAAGGCCGTCATCGTCGGCGGCGCCGGCGGCTTCGGCGAGAAGATCGCAGAGGCTTATGCTGCCAACGGCGTGGACGTGTGCATTTCTTCCCGCAAGGAGGACAAGCTCATCGAGGCCGAGAACAAGATTAAGGCTTCCGCTGCTCCTGGCGTGAAGGTCATTCACTACGCCTGCGACGCCACCGATGAGGACGCCATCATCGCTTTCCGTGACTTCGCCGTCAGCGAGGCCGGTCTGGGCGGCTGCGACATTCTGGTCAACGCTCAGGGCTACAACAAGAAGATGTGGTCTTGGGAGATCGACACCAAGGTTTGGAAGGGTATGCTGGATACCAACGTCACCTCTATGATGTATACCTGCAAATACTTCGGCAACTGGATGAAGGATCACAACCTGGACGCCGGTGAGACCACCGTTCCCCAGAGTGAGTTCGAGTCCGGCAAGGCCAACCCCAACAAGGGCTACGGCAAGATCATCAACTTCGGCTCCGTCCGCTCCATCCGCGCTGTTTCTAATGGCGGCAACGGCAACGTACCCTACAACACCACCAAGGGCGCTGTGGAGATGCTGACCAAGGCCTTCGCCGCTGACCTGCGTCCCAACATTCAGGTCAACGCCATCGGCCCCACCATTACCTACACTCCGATGATGGTCGGTCTGCTGCCTCCCGATGAGACCACCCGTAACAACATCGCCGCCGCACTGCCGGCACAGCGTATCGGCTATGAGATCGACGTCGTCGGCCCGGCCATCTTCCTGGCTTCCGCCGCTTCCGACATGGTTACTGCCAGCACCATCTATCCTGATGGCGGCCTGGTGGCTACTTCGTGATAAAAATCGGGCCTGACCCACTCCTTCCCCCGGCAAAACGGGGGAAGGACATCTATTCTATAGGGAGTAAATTATGAAGCTGGAAGACATTAAAACCATTGCTATGTACGGCGCCGGTACCATCGGCGGCGGCTTTGCGGCTTATTTTGCTCTGAAGGGCCTGAACGTGAACGTATATGTTCGCAGCGAAGGCTCTATTGAGCGCGCCAAGCCCAAGATTCAGGAGGCTGTTGACACCTATGTAAAGTACGGCCTGGTGGACAACGGCGACGGCATTTGGGCCAAGATTAAATTCACCACTGACCCTGCGGAGGCCTTCACCGGCGTTTACTTCGTGCAGGAGAACGGCGCGGAGAATCTGGAGCAGAAGCACCAGATGGTCGCCACCATGGAGCAGTATCTGCCTGTGGACGCAATCATCGCCTCCTCTTCCTCCGGTACCCCTGTGACGCAGATCGCCTCCGAGGCCAAGCACCCGGAGCGTATCATTGTGGCGCACCCCTTCAACCCCGCCTATCTGCTGCCTCTGATCGAGATTTGCGGCGGCGAAAAGACCTCTCCTGAGGTCATCGAGTTTGCCCGCGCCTTCTATAAGAAATACGACAAGGCTCCTGTGGTTCTCAACAAGGAGAAGAACGGCTTCATTGCCAACCGTCTGATGCACGCCCTGTGGCGTGAGGAGATCGCCTTGGTAACAGAGGGTGTCTGCTCCATGGCGGACTGCGACGACGCCTGGACCTTTGGCCCCGGCATCCGGCTGGCTGCCTTCGGTCCGTCCCTGCACTATGAGTTGGGCGGCGGTGACCTGGGCCTGAAGGGCTGCGCTATCAAGTTCGGCGCGATGACCGACGCCGTGTTCGCAGACATCTCCGACATGAAGAAGGTTCCTGACACCTGGGCCGACCAGTCCGGCGAGGAGATCGGGCCGCTGATGGAGAACCTGCCCGACGTCATCGGCCACACCAAGCCGGAGATTGCCGACTTCCGCGACAAGGTCATCATCGACGTGCTGAAACTGCACAAGAGAATGTAATTGTAATATAAACCGAGGAGAATAATACTTATGGCTAAAACAATCATTACCGCCGCCATGACCGGCGCTGTTACCCCTGCTGGCTACAACATTCCTGAGAAGCCCGAAGACATCGCCGCTCAGGTCTACGAGTGCTGGAAGCTGGGTGCCGCTATCTGCCATCTGCATATGCGCGACGATGCCGGAGCCGGCGTGATGGATCCTGTGAAGTTCTATGAGACTGTCAAGGCCATCCGTTCCTACAAGGACTGCGACATCATTGTCAACTGCACCACTTCCGGCGACAACCGCGTTTCCGATGACAGCCCCTACGGCAACGCCATGCGTATGCTGCATCACCGCAACGTCCCCGGCATCGAGATGGGT
Organism: Oscillospiraceae bacterium; assembly: GCA_021205095.1. Classification (GTDB taxonomy): domain Bacteria; phylum Bacillota; class Clostridia; order Oscillospirales; family Oscillospiraceae; genus CAJOIG01. The sequence goes on from JAJPYE010000041.1 coordinate 25,335, forward strand.
ACTTTTGACGCCTCCTCCTTCAACTGGGGCGTTCCCGGCGGCGTGTTCCACAACAGCCCCGCCATGCTGATGGAGCTGGGTACCACCTTCCAGCAGCGCGGCATCAAGCCTGAGTTCGAGGTCTTTGACTTCGGCGCGCTGCGCGCCATCGGCGCTTACTGGAAGCAGGGCTATGTGAAGGAGCCTCTGCACTTCCAGTTCTGCCTGGGCGTTATGGGCGGCATGGACGCCACCCCTGAGTCCCTGCAGATTCTGCTCCAGGAGATGCACAACCTCCAGGCTGCCGGTAAGCTGCCCCAGGAGATCACCTGGTCCGCTTTCGGTATCGGCAAGGGCCACCTGCCCGTCATGTTCTCCTGCCTGGCCAACGGCGGCGGTATCCGCGTCGGCATGGAGGATAACGTGGTCTACGGCAAGGATAAGGACGGCAAGAAGATTATGGCCACCAACATGATGCTGGTGGAGCGTGCCGCCGGTGCTATCCGCGCCTTCGGCAATGAGCCTGCCACGCCCGCCGAGGCCCGTCAGATACTGGGCCTGAAGCCTCTGGACATCGACGCTGTCAACGCTGAGCTGGCCGCTGTCAAGGTAGAGGATCTGGAGAAGGCCAAGCAGGCCGTCAAGGACGAGTTCGGCGGCCCGTACTTCGCTGCCAAGGGCATGGGCGGTAAGTAAGTCGCCTCTCTTGCAGAGAAATATACAGACCTTATAAAATCAGAAGCCGTCGAGGAATGGTGCGCACACCCTCCTCGGCGGTTTTTCTATCCCAGGTTTCAGAAACAAGCCTGGCATGGATCAGAATGTCCCAACGCAAAAGGACAGCGCCATCGGCGCTGTCCTTTTGCGTTCTACATGGGTCACAGGAACTCATTATCAAAAGACGGGGTGGAGACAAACAATGTCCGATAGGCCCTTTTGTCATTCGAAGCTGTGTCAGGTTTTTCTGAGCGGTTAAAATGTTTTCCTTGCTGCTCCCCGCTGCTCCAGTGCTTGGAGGGCTGCGGCGGGGTCTTTTATTTTGGACAGGAAAATCATGGCAGCAATGATATAGGGCTTAAAGCTGACCTGGCGGTACAGTGAGGTGCGGTAGCGGTCAAAGACGGAGGCGGCTACCTCACCCTGCTGGCAGGAGACGCCGGTGATGTCTGCTGGGAGACAGTGGAGGTACAGGGCCTTTCCGTTCCGGGTCAGGGCCATGCGGCGCTCGTCGCACTCCCAGTCGGTGTGCCGGGCGTTCTGGGCCAGAAGCTGGGTTTCCAGGGCGGCAATGCCCGCCGTGTCCCCCTGGGCGTAAAGCTCCGTGCGCTGCTCCATGGCGGCGAAGGGCGCCCAGCTCTTGGGATAGACCACATCCGCGTCCCGGAACGCCTCGTCCATGGTGTCTACTTTGGTGAAGCTGCCCCCGGAGGCGGCGGCCTGTTTGGCGGCCAGCTCCTCCACCTGGGGGAACACGTCGTACCCCTCCGGGTGGGCCAGCACCACGTCCATCCCGAACCGGGTGAACAGGCCGATGACCCCCTGGGGGACGGAGAGGGGCTTGCCATAGCTGGGGGAGTAGGCCCAGGTCATGGCGACTTTTTTGCCCCTGAGATTTTCCACCCCGCCGAAGGTGTGAATCATGTGCAGCAGGTCGGCGCAGCATTGGGTGGGGTGGTCGATGTCGCACTGGAGATTCACCAGGGTGGGAACCTGTTCCAGGATACCGGCCTGATGGCCCTGGCGCACCGCGTCGGACACGGCCTTCTGGTAGGCGTGGCCCTTGCCGATGTACATATCGTCCCGTATGCCGATGACATCCGCCATGAAGGAGATCATGTTGGCGGTCTCCCGCACCGTCTCCCCGTGGGCGATTTGGCTTTTGCTCTCGTCCAGATCCTGCACCTCCAGGCCCAGCAGATTGCAGGCGGAGGCGAAGGAGAACCGGGTGCGGGTGGAGTTATCCCGGAACAGGCTGACCGCCAGACCGGAATCAAAGACGCGGGCGGAGATGTTGTTTTCCCGCAGGCAGCGCAGGGCGTCCGCTACGGTGAACAGGGCGGCCAGCTCGTCGTCCGTCTTGTCCCAGGTCAGGAAAAAGTCGTCTCCATACATGGCGGCGCAGTCCAGGGTCGACAGTCGCGCGGCAAAGGGTTCCATCAAATTCATGTGTTTTTCCTCCCAATTTTAGACAACAGAGCCAGAAGCCGCTTGAAGAAGCCGGCATGCTCCTCGTCCTCCGGCGGGGCCAGGGAAGTGGTGCTGGTCAGGGCGTTGTATTCCCATGGTACGGCGGCATAGACGGCGGCGCAGGTGACAAGATCCTGCTTCCAGGTGATTTCATTGGGGGCGTGGGCCTGACTTTCCGCGCCGGGGCCGAAGCCTACGCAGGGGATGCCAAACCGGCCTTGGATGGAGACGCCGTTGGTGGAGAATGTCCATTTGTCTATCAGGGGACGGCCCTCCCGCAGGGGCATGGCCGAACCCTCGCCAATGCGTTCTGCGCCGAACATTGACTGATGCACCTGGGCCAGCGCCTGGACGTGGGGGGCTGTCTCCGGGTTTACCCAGGTGGGGAAGTAGCAGTCTGTCTCATAGACTAGCCCTGTCCAGGAGGGACGGTTGTATTTGTACATGGACACGGTGACATCCTGAGCGTATTTCTGGCAGGCTGGCAGGGCCAGAATTTCCTTGAGACAGCTCTCGTAGGTTTCTCCGGCGGTCATACGCCGGTCAAGGCTCACAGAGCAGCTATCCGCCACAGCGCAGCGGGAAGGGGAGGTGAAGAATATCTCGCTGACGGTGATGGTCCCCCGGCCCAGGAACCGGGCGTCTTCCGCATGGGAGTTGTATTTCTCGTCCAGCATTTTCACAAGACCCTTGATTTCCGTGCCGTCCTCGGCGTCGTTCTCATTCAGCGCCCGGATGTCCTGGAGAATATCGGCCATTTTGAAAATGGCGTTGTCGCCCCGCTCCGGGGCGGAGCCGTGACAGGACACACCCTTCACGTCCACACGAATCTCCATGCGGCCCCGGTGGCCCCGATAAATGCCCCCGTCCGTCGGCTCGGTGGACACCACAAACTCCGGGATGACCTCGTCCTTGTTATAGATATACTGCCAGCACAGGCCGTCGCAGTCCTCTTCCTGGACGGTGCCTGTCACCATGATGCGGAATCCGGCGGGGATAATGTTCAAATCCTTCATCAGCTTGGCCCCATAGACCGCGCTGACGATGCCGCCCAACTGGTCGGAGGCCCCGCGTCCGCCGATCTCCTGGTCGTTTTCATAGCCCTCATAGGGGTCGAACCGCCAGTTGTCCCGCAGCCCCACGCCCACGGTGTCGATGTGTCCGTCAAAGGCGATGGTGCGCCCGCCCGTCCCCATGAAGCCGATGACGTTGCCCTGTGGGTCGATGGAACATTCGTCGAAGCCCAGCTTCTCCATCTCTGCCAGGATGCGTCGGGCATGGGCCTCTTCTCCTGAGCTTTCCCCCGGCAGGGCGATCAGCTCCCGCAGGAAGGTGGTCATGTCCTGACGGTAACATTCCGCTACGCGCTTGATGATTTCGTGATTCATTTCCAATAATTCCTCCGCTAAAGATTCAGTTGATTCGATGAAAGGTGTTGATTCTATACATTATGATTTTTTCAAAAGCCACGGATAACGATACAGTACCGTACGAGTGAAGATGGCCAGATTTTCCGGGAGCCCGCCGTTTCCCTCGCCCAAATCCACAGTAAACTCCTCTCCGGCGAAGCGGGCCTTTATGACGGCTCCACCCAAGGAGACAAAGCCCTGGCCCTGGCTTTCCGCGAAATCCGTCTCCGTCCAGTACAGCGTCCACTTCTCTCGATAGGGGGCGCTGTCCCAGGGGCAGAAGGTGGTGCAGTTGCCGCACTGGTTGCACGGCCCGTCCAGATGGAGGATTTGGATGCGGCCCTGGACGGTGATGGGAACGTTGGCCCGGTTGGGGCATACGTCCACACAGTTCTCGCACACGGCGGCACATTCCAGGCACCGGGCCGCCTTCGGTTCCGGGGGCAGGAACACGCCCTTTTTCCCCAGGGCCTCCGAGGCGGGCAGGGCGGCGTTCAGAGCCTCATATTTCCCCAAATCCATGGGGCAGATGGCCTGGGCGGCCCTCGTGGCCCCGGCAATGGCCTGCACCACCGTAGAGGGGCCGGTGGCCCCGTCGCCAGCCAGATAGATGTCTGGTACGCTGCTCCGGCCCGTCTCCGGGTCGATGACTGCCCGGCCCCGGCTGTCTGTTTCCAGCCCCAGGGCCTTATACAGCCCGCTGTCCGTCTTTTCGCCCACGGCGGCTATTACCGCATCGGCCTCCAGGAAAATCTCTTCCCCGGTGGATTCTACGCCCTGTCGGCCCGTGGCGTCCCGCTGGCCCAGAGCCATGACCTGGCAGCGGAGCTTTCCTGCCTCCCAGGAAACAGGGGAGAGCAGGGGCCGGAGGTTCACCCCGTCGGCCAGGGCGGTTTGTAGCTCCTCCTCGTCGGCGGGCATATTAGCGGCGTCCCGGCGGTAGACCAGGGTGACGGTCTCCACCCCCGGCACCAGCCTGGCGGCCCGTGCGGTGTCCATGGCGGTGTTGCCTCCGCCCACCACAATGACATGGCGGCCCAGGCGGGTTTCCTGGGGATTGGCCTTGAAAGCGCTGAGAAACTCGATGGCGTTCCGGGCCTGGCCCTGCTCCAGCTTCAGGGTTCCCGGCACCCACGCGCCGGTACAGAGAACCACACTGTCGTAGCCCGCAAGCTGGGTTCTGTCTGTGATGGCCTGGCCGAAGCGAAATTCCGCCCCGTATTTTTTCGCTAGGGCTACGTCCCGCTCCACCGCTTCCGTGGATATGCGGAAGGAGGGGATGACCCGGCCAACCACGCCCCCGGCGGTTTGGGCCTTCTCGAACACGGTGACGGCGCAGCCCGCCCGCGCCAGGAAATAGGCGGAGGCGATACCGGCGGGGCCTGCCCCCACAATGGCTATACGTTTGCCGTTAGGCTCCGGCGGCTGGATGGAATCCAAAAGCTGGCTGTAGGCTTTTTCCGTTGCATCCAGCTTGCAGCCCCGGATGTCCACCGGCCCCTCGTAAAACTGGCGGGTACATTTGCTCATGCAGGGGTGGGCGCATATGGTGCCGGTGATATTGGGAAGGGGGTTGCGCTGGGCGATCAGGGCCAGGGCCTGGTCATACTGCCCCTGGCCGGTGAGCCGCACATAGGCGGGGATGTCCTGGTGGATGGGACAGCCCTCCCGGCAGGGGGCGAAAAAGCAGTCGGTCAGGGGAACCCGGTAGCTGATTTTCCGGCTGGGGAGGGGTTTGAGGGGCTTTCTGTACCAGGGATCGGACAGAGCCGCCTCTGCCAGCGCCGCCACGGCGGAAGAATCCGTGCCGCGGAAGGCTTCATAAGGCTGCTGGCTGATGGCCTGGGAGAGCTGGGTCAGCCGGTTATACCCGCCGGGCCGCAGCAGATTGGTCGCCATGGTGATAGGCCAGACCCCGGCCTGATACAGCCCCTCCGCGCTGTGCCAGTCTGCCCCGCCGGAGTAGGAGATGCGAAGCCTGCCGCCAAACTCTTTGGACAGGCGGGCGGCAAGCGCCGTCGTCAGGGGATAGAGCGCCCGCCCGGACATATACATCTCCTCGGAGGGCAGCTCCTTCGCGGTCACGTCCACGGGGAAGGTGTTCGTAAGCTTCACCCCGAACTCCACCCCCTTCTGGTCGGCCAGCGCCTGGAGGCGGCGGAACATGGCCACGGCGTCCGCCCATTGCAAATCCTCCCGGAAGTGCCGGTCGTCAAAAGCCACATAGCCGTAGCCCAGGCTGTCCAGGGTCTGGCGGCAGAAGTCGTAGCCCAGGAGGGTGGGGTTGCATTTCACATAGGTGTTCAGCCCCCGCTCACTGATGAGATAGTTGGCGATCAGCTCGATCTCCTCCGGCGGGCAGCCGTGGAGGGTGGAGATGGTGACGGAGCTGGAAACCCCGGCGTCCCGCATACCGTCCAGATAGGTGGTAATCTTCTCTGAGCCGATGCCCTCCATGGTGTAGCCCACGCTCATGTTGAACACGAAGCCATCCGGGGAACCCAGGCCGTATTTCTCACTGATGACCTTTAATACACGCCAGGCTTTGATGTATTCCTCCATGGCCTGGGGGACGGTCAGCTCCGTACTCCACTCGCAGTTATAACCCTCGTCCTGGGCCAGAATACAGGGGCGATTGACGCAGGCGGCCAGCTCGTCTCCGTCCATAATCTGCACGGTTTTCAGCTCAAAGAACCTGGCCCCGGCAGCGTAAGCGGCGATGATGTTTTGGGCAAGCTGGGTATGAGGCCCTGCCGCCGGGCCGAGAGGGGACTCGATGCCCCCTCCGAAGATGGGCAGGCGCTTTTTCGGAGCGCGCCATAAATGGCTGACGCCAAAGATAGTACCGTGGGCCTTGTATTCCCCGTCTATCTGGGCCAGCAGCTCCTCATAGGACAGGGGTATCATTTTTTCAGACATAGATATTACCTCCATTTTTCCCGTCATACCGGCCATAACGGCAGGACGGGGGCGCTTTAGGGGTTCAGCTCGCCCCAGAGACGGCGGGCGGCGGCCTCCACCCGCTGGTAGACAGCCTCCTCGTCCGTCTGGGTCAGAACGCGGTTTTCCATGAGGAGCTGACCGTTGATCACCGTGTGCAGACACATCTTCCCCTGGAAGCCGTAGAGGATGTGGCCGTCCGCATTTTCCGCCCCGAAGGGGGTGAAGGGGTGGTAGTCGAACACCGCAATGTCCGCCAGCGCGCCGGGGGCCAGAACGCCCACCGGCCTGGAGAGGTACCGGGCGCACATTTTGGGGTTGTTCTCAAAGAGCGTTCCTGTGCTTTCCTGCCAGCCCACGTTGGGAAGCCCCGCGTTGTGCCGCTGAATGATCAGCTCCACCTTCAGGCTTTCCAGCATATCGTGGGTGTAGGCGTCTGTTCCCAGCCCCACCAGGATGCCTTTCTGGAACATTTTCAGCACCGGGGCCACGCCCACGGCGTTTCCCATGTTGGATTCCGGGTTGGTGACGCACATGGTGTTGGTCTCGGCAATCACGTCCAGCTCGTCGTCCGTCAGCTCGATGCAGTGGCCCAGGATGGTCTTTTCCCCCAGAATCCCGTGCTTTGCCAGCCGGTCGATGGGGCGCATATTGTATTTGTCCCAGCTATCCGTGCGGTCGGTGGAACCCTCGCAGACGTGGATGTGGTACCCGGTCAGGCCATCGTTTGTCCTGGCCATTTTTTCAAAGGTCTGGTCGGAGAGGGTGAACAGGGCATGGCCGCCGAACATGGCCTTGATCATGTCGCTGTCCTCTTTGGCGGCCCACTGGGCGAAGGCGGCGTTCTCCTCGATGGCCTCGTCGCATTTCTTCGTCCCGTCCCGCTCAGAGACCTCGTAGCACAGACAGGCCCGGATGCCAAGCTCCTGGGCCACGTCCCGGATGGCAAACAGGCTGCCGGTTATCTCCCGGTAGCTGGCGTGGTGGTCGAAAATAGTGGTGACGCCGTTTTTGATACAGTCGATGATGGTGGCGTAGGCGCTGGCCCGCGTCCCCTCCAAATCCAGATGCCGGTCAATGTTCCACCACATTCCGTCCAGCACCTGGTAGAAGGTGTGGGGGTCGTGGCCGCTGATAGACAGCCCTCTGGCCAGGCCGGAATAAATATGGGTGTGGGCGTTTATCAGCCCCGGCATGATAACGCCCCCCTGGGCGTCCACAAAGCGGGCCTGAGGGTATTTCTCCCGCATGGATGCCGTGGAGCCAAGCTCCTTAATAAGGTTGCCCTCCGTCACCACAGCGCCCTCAGGAAGATAGGGCATAGTTCCGTCCCGCGTGATGACCCGTCCGTTTCCGATGACAAGCATAGGCATACTCCTTTTTTGAAAATTTTTCTTAATTGAAAAGGCCGCGCACGCGGACAGCGGCATCTTTGCCACAGCCCATGCGCACGGCACTCCGTTTCAGCTTGTCAACACTATATCACAGCTTGCGTACAGTTTCAACCAGAATCTGCAAAGAAAGAAAAGTTTTTTTCATCAAAACGGTACAGAATGAAATGGGCGATCGTTATCGACCCGACCAGCCTCTTATAAAATGGTCATCCACAGGGAAAAGGAAATTTGTGGAAATTAACGTTGTGTACCGCTACGATTCTTTTTTCATATACCTGGATGCCGCCTTCAGCATCAGGCGTTTCATCCCTGTGTTTTCAAATTCGATTTCTACCAGGAAATCTCCGCCCATAGGCGTCATTTTCTTGATGACGCCGGATTTAAAGGCGTTGTGGACGACGCGGTCGCCTACTTTGTAATCCATAGACGGCGCAGTCTGAGATTTGGGCGGCGTGATGCTTTTCCTTCCAAGCGTCTGCTGGGAGCTACGCCGGGACGGCTGCCCAAATGTCTGTTCATTTGTCTGCGGGGCGTCGTCAAACTCAAAGTAGCTGTTTTTCAGCGGCTGATAGGGCCGGTCGATATGATCCGGCGGTATTTCGTCCACAAAGCGGCTGACCCGGTGGGGGGCCGTCTGACCGAAAACCATGCGCTGTCGGGCGCTGGTGATATAAAGCCTTTTTTTGGCGCGGGTGATGGCGACATAGGCCAGGCGTCGTTCCTCTTCCATCTGCTCCTGCTCCCCAATGGCTTGGAGAGAGGGGAAGATGCCTTCCTCCATCCCGGCGATAAACACGGTGGGAAATTCCAGACCCTTGGCGGAGTGAATGGTCATCATCGTGACGGTATTTTCGTCCAGATCTACGTTTTGCAGGTCGGTATACAGACTGACCTCGTCCAGAAAGCCTGCCAGGGTGTTGTCTCCTGTTTGCCGGACGTGGGTGGCGATAAAGCTTTTCAGCTCCCGGACGTTTTCCAGCCGGTTCAGACTGTCCTCCGTATGGGACTCTTCCAGCAGGCGGGCATAGCCGGTCTTTTCCAGCAGCGCGTCGTACAGCTCCTCCAGTCCGGCGGTCTGGGTCATTTGAGACAGCTCGTTCATCATCCGGGAAAAGCCCTTCAGCTTTTCCGCAGCGCGGGACAGTTCCGGGAAGCTGTCGGCGATGGAAATAACCGTAAACAGGGGAATACCGTTTTGTGCGGCGATAGTTCTGGCGCGGTCAAGAGTGGTTTGACCGATACCGCGGGGGGGCGTGTTGATAATGCGGGTCAGGCGCAGATCGTCCGCCGGGTTCAGCAGCACGAAGAAATAGGCCATCAGATCCTTAATTTCCGCCCGTTCAAAGAAGGGATTGCCCTTCACGATGCGGGGGCGGATGCCGCTGCGCAGAAATGCCTGCTCTAAGGCGCGGGACTGGGCGTTCAGCCGATACAGCACCGCATGATCCCGCAGATTATCCCCCCGGTCTACGGCCTGAAGCACCTGCCGGACGATGTACTGGGCTTCGTCCTCCTCGTTTCTTGCCACATAGAGGGTAATGCGTTCGCCTTCTCCCGCTTTCGTCCACAGACGCTTTCCTTTTCGCCCTGTGTTGTGGCTGACTACGCCATTAGCGGCTTCCAGAATGTGTCCTGTGGAGCGATAATTCTGCTCAAGCCGGATCACGCGGGTGTGATCATATTGGCTTTCAAAGGAAAGAATATTTTCAATGGTGGCGCCCCGGAAGGCATAGATAGACTGATCGTCGTCGCCCACCACGCATATGTTTTTATGCCCGCCGGCCAGGAGGGTCGCCAGCATATATTGCAGATTGTTGGTGTCCTGGTACTCATCTATCAGCACGTAACGGAATTTCTGCTGATAATATTCCAGCACATCTGGAAATTCCTTCAGAAGACGAACGGTGTTATAAATCAGATCCTCGAAATCCATGGCCCCCGCCTCCAAAAGGCGCTGGCTGTATGCCTTATACAGCTTGGCCGCCCCCTGGAGACGGAAATCTCCGGCCTTCTCCGCCAGGGCCATAAGCGCCTCCGGCGTCTGCATACGATCCTTGGCCTTATCTATAACGCCCAGCACCCACTTGGGAGGGTACATCTTCTCGTCCCGGTTCTGCTCCTTTACCAGTCGCTTCATCACAGCGGTGCGGTCAGCCGTGTCGTAGATGGTGAAGCTGCTGGGATAACCCAGCTTGTCTCCGTCCCGCCGCAAAATACGCACACAGGCGGAGTGAAACGTCCTGGCCCAGATGCCCTCCGCCGCGTCCCCAAGCATGGAGGCGAGCCTGTCCTTCAGCTCCCCGGCGGCCTTGTTGGTGAAGGTGATTGCCAATATTTGCCAGGGAGCTGCCTGGTCATAAGCGGCGGCCTCCTCCGCCTGCTGCCGAAGCTCCTGCTCGCCCTCCAGATACCGACGCATGATGGCAAGCTTGTCCTCGTCGGCGTCCGGGGGCAGCTCCTGGCAGTCCGAGGCGCGGCCATATTTCATCAGATTTGCAATGCGGTTGATAAGTACCGTGGTTTTGCCGCTTCCGGCTCCGGCCAATATCAGAAGCGGCCCCTCTGTGGCCAGAACCGCTTCCAGCTGACGGTCGTTCAAATGAGGGAAGCTGTGGGCAATAACCTCCCGGCGGGCCTCTATGTAATTTTTTGTAAAAGTATCCATATTCGCAAGTATACCACACTTTCCGGCCTGATGGCTATATAAGATTCCCCGATGAGCGTGCATCCATGGGAAATAGTTTACATTCAAAGAAACAGGAATCCATCCTTTCGGACGAACTCCTGTTTTTGTTGGAATTTTTGAATCCCTATGTGGTTTTTGATAGGATCAAACGCTTAATAATAACGCTTATGTTTGTTCTTCCGTGCCGCCTCAGATTTTTTCCGACGTTTGACGCTGGGACTCTGATAATACTCCTTCCGACGAAGATCATTCATCACGCCAGCCTTGGCACAGCTCCGCTTAAAGCGCTTGAGCGCGTTATCGAGAGATTCGTTCTCCTTCACATGGATTTCCGACATTTTATTTTTCCCTCCCTCCGAATACGCCTCATTATGTGCTTAATATGGTCTCTTTTCCTGAACCTTGGTTATTATAATGTTTTACCGCCGGATTGTCAAGAAATTCTTACTTTTTTGGCTTTAAAATTAAGTTGATCAGCCGATTGGGGATGACGATGGAACGTACAAGCTCCATGCCGTCCATGGCCTTCTGCACCTTTTCGTTGGCCTGGGCTGCGGCCAGCACGGTCTCCTCCGAGGCGTCTGTGGGTACGGTGACGGTGGTTTTCAGCTTGCCGTTGATTTGCACAGCCAGCTCCTGCTCCGCCTCCTGGGTCTTGGCCTCGTCGTATTCCGGCCAGGGCTGGGCCATGGCGCGGCCCTCAAAGCCCTGAATCTCCCACAGCTCTTCGGTTATATGAGGGGCGAAGGGGCTGAGAAGCAGCAAAAGCTGTTTCATGTCGCCCCGGCTTGGCTTGGTGTCGTAAAACTGATTCACAAGAGTCATCATGGCGGCGATGGCTGTGTTGAACTTCATCTCCTCGATGTCCTCGGACACCTTTTTGATAGTGCGATGAATGGCCCCTTCATTGGCGGCGGTCAGCTCATCCCCCTCCAGGGGATTCTCCGCCAGCGCCCAGATTCTGTCCAGGAAGCGCTTGCAGCCCTTCACAGCCTTATCCGACCAGGTGGCGGCTTTTTCGAAGTCGCCGATGAACATGACGTATACCCGCAGGGTATCCGTGCCGTACTGGGCTACCACATCGCCGGGATTGACCACATTGCCGCGGGATTTGGACATCTTCACGCCGCCCTCTCCCAGAATCATGCCGTGGCTTGTGCGCTTTTTATACGGCTCCTTGGTGGGGACTACGCCAATGTCATATAGGAATTTATGCCAGAACCGGGAATACAGCAGATGCAGCGTCGTATGCTCCATGCCGCCGTTATACCAGTCCACAGGAGACCAGTAATCCAGCGCCTCCTTCGAGGCCAGGGCGTTCTTTCCGTGAGGGTCGGTATACCGCAGGAAATACCAGCTTGAACCGGCCCACTGGGGCATGGTGTCTGTCTCCCGCTCTGCCGGGCCGCCGCACTTGGGGCATTTGCACTCCACCCAGCTACGCATATTGTGCAGGGGGCTTTCGCCGGTATCGGTGGGTTCATAGCTCTCCACCTCTGGCAGAACCACAGGCAGATCCTCCTCCGGCACGGGAACCCAGCCGCATTTCGGGCAGTTTATCATGGGGATAGGCTCGCCCCAATACCGCTGGCGGGAGAAGACCCAGTCCCGGAGCTTATAGTTAATCTTCCGGGTACCAAGACCCTTTTCCTCCAGCCAGTCCAGCATTTTCTCCTGGGCTTCTTCCACATGGAGACCGTCCAGGAAGCCGGAATTGACCATAACGCCGGTGGAGCAGGCGGTGTACGCCTCTTTTTCCACATCGCCGCCGGAGACCACCTCGATGATAGGCAGGCCAAAGGCCTTGGCAAAATCCCAGTCGCGGCTGTCATGGGCCGGGACGGCCATGATAGCACCGGTGCCGTAGGTGGCGAGAACATAATCGGAAATAAAAATGGGAATCTCCGCCCCGTTCACGGGATTGATGGCCCGCACGCCGTCCAGCCGGACACCGGTCTTATCCTTGGCAAGCTCTGTGCGCTCAAACTCGGATTTATGGGCGGCGGCGGATTGATAGGCCCGCACCTCATCCGCATTTTTCAGCAAGGGCATCCATTTTTCCACCAGAGAATGTTCCGGGGCCACCACCATATAGGTTGCGCCGAAGAGCGTGTCGCAGCGGGTGGTGAAAATACGCATGGTGTCCCCGGCGGTGGTGGCAAACTCTACCTCCGCGCCGACGGAACGACCGATCCAGTTGCGCTGCTGTATCTTCACACGCTCGATATAGTCCACATCGTCCAAATCGTCGATAAGACGCTGGGCGTAGGCGGTGATTTTCAGCATCCACTGGCTCTTTTCCTTCTGTATCACCGGGGAGCCGCAGCGTTCGCAGACGCCGTTGACCACCTCTTCGTTTGCAAGAACGCACTTGCAGGAGGTACACCAGTTCACCGGCATGGTGGCTTTATAGGCCAGGCCGTGTTTATAGAGCTGGAGGAATATCCACTGCGTCCATTTATAGTATGTAGGATCAGTGGTGTCCACGCAGCGATCCCAGTCAAAGCTGAAGCCCAGCATTTTCAGTTGCTCGGTGAAGTGCTTGATGTTCTGCCGGGTCACGTCGTGGGGGTGCATATGGTTCTTGATGGCATAGTTTTCCGTGGGAAGGCCAAAGGCGTCGTATCCAATGGGGAACAACACGTTATAGCCCTGCATCCGCCGCTTTCTGGCCACGATGTCCATGGCCGTATAGGGACGGGCATGGCCCACATGGAGCCCCTGCCCGGAGGGGTAGGGGAATTCGATCAGCCCATACCACTTGGGGCGGGGGTCGTTATCAACGGCGGCATAGGGCTTTTCCTGCTCCCAACGTGCCTGCCATTTTTTTTCGATACGCTCAAAATCGTAAGCCATCTGTCACGCCTCTATTTCTGCAATGTCGATTTCCTGCGCGTCGCTCCAAAGACGCTCCAGGTTGTAAAATTCTCTGGTTTCCTTCTGGAAAATATGGACGATCAGGCATCCAAAATCCAGCAGCAGCCAGTTGCTGTTTCGATAGCCTTCCCGGCGCACCGGCGGCATCCCAGCCTCCGACAGGCGTTTGTCCACCTCGTCGTACAGCGTGCGTACATGAGGCGTGGAGTTGGCCGTGCAGATCAGGAAATAATCTGCCAGCACCGTCAGCTCCGTTGTTTTTAAAAGACGGATGTCAGACGCCTGCTTATCCGCCAGGGCCTGCACCGCCAGCTTTGCCGCTTCAAAAGGTTCCATTCTCTTTCTCCTTCCTGCATAAATTATAATAATTAATATGGATTTTTCAGTGTTCTTCTGAAATTACGAAAGGGGAATTGTCCGCCTGTTCAGTCGGATATGGGCGTATCTGCCGCCCAGAGAACCGGCTCCAGCCCCCGGCTCTTCAACCGGGCTGAAAACCAGGCCTGAGCGTCCGCTGTGTTTTTGTGTGGCGGCTGTCCCTTGGCGCGAACCTCTGCCAGACTCATGCGAAGACCCAGCTCCATGGCCATATCCAAATCCCGGTAAGCCGCTTCCCGCAGCTCCGCAAGGCCGGAAAAACCGCTTCGTCCAGGCTCGATATAGTCCGCCAGGTAGATAATCTGCTCCAGCGCGGTCATATCCGGGCGGCCTGTGGTGTGCCAGCGGACGGCCTGGACAATATGCTCCGGGCATCCAAACAGCTCTGCTGCAAAGGCGGCGCCGGTTCGGGCGTGAAGGAGCTTTTCATTGGTCAGCTCACATTCGTCTAAAATAATACCATATTTGTCGCAGAGAATCAACTGCTCTTCCATAGAGAGTTTTTTGGTTATGTCGTGGACGATAGCGGCCTCCGCCGCGTCCTCCACGTTCTGCCCCCAGCGTTCCGCCAGACGACGGGCTTCCTGCTCTGTACCCTGCACATGAGCTACTCTCTTGGGGGCGAGATAGGTGTAAGCCCGCTCCCGCAGCCAGTCAAAATTTGGTTTGGCTCCATATAACCGGCGACGGATGATGTATTCGTAGACAGAGTCGGGCAGCAAATCCTTTCCCTGCCGCAGAGGCAGCAGATCCCGTATATCTGTGGAGGCGGCCTCCACAGGCTCACCCGCCAGAACATATATCGTGGCCCCGTATTTTTCGTGGAGCGTTCGGGCTTTCTTTTCAACAGCACCGGTGGAATCGTTTTCCCTGGCAAACACTGCAATAGAGGCAAGCTCCATCACCGTCTCCGGCTCGTGCCACTGGTCGATGGTCAGAAGCATATCCGTCCCCACCAGAAATACTAGCTCCGCCTCCGGGTAGAGGGCCTTGAGCTGCCGAAGGGTGTCGGCGGTATAGCTCTTTCCATCCCGCTTTAGCTCCATATCCAGAGCCTGACCGCCGGGTACCTCCGCTGCAGCCAGTTTGGTCATGGCAAGGCGGTCGGAAGGGGAGGGGCTGCCTGCCGCCAGCTCCTTATGGGGCGGGATGGCCGCAGGAATGAAAAATACGCTGTCAGGCTCCAGCGCCGCCGCAGCGATATTGGCTGAACGCACGTGGCCCAGATGGGGCGGATTGAAGCTGCCGCCGTAAATCAAAATTCGCATCGCTATCCCTTTGGCAAGATTATTTTAGCCCCGTTATCCCGTTTTTTATACAGGACAAACACATTTCCGATAACCTGCACGCCTTCGGCCTGGCATGCCTGGCACAGAGCGGCCTGGGCCTCCGCCGCCGTCAGCATGGATGCTTCCTGCACGCGGCCCTTCACCAGCTCGCGGGCCGCCAAAGCGTCCCTGGTCTCGGCGATTACCGGCTCGGTGACGCCGGCCTTTCCCACATAGAGAATAGCGTCCTCCTTTTGGGCCAGGGAACGCAGATAGGCCCGCTGCTTACCTGAGAGCATAATATTTCTCCAACTCCTCCCGAAACGCAGCCAGGGCTTTGGCCCGGTGCGAGATTTTATTTTTCAGCTCCTGTCCCAGCGCGGCAAAGGACTGATCATAACCCTCCGGCGCAAAGACCGGGTCATAGCCAAAACCGCCCTCGCCCTGCGGGGCTGTTAATATCCGGCCCGGACATTCGCCTCTGGCCCGCAATATATCTCCGTTAGGGAAAACGCAGCAGATACAGCTTACAAACTTTGCCCGCCGATCCTCCGAGTCCTCCAACTTCTGGAGCAGATATTCATATTTCTGCTGATCGGTCCAATCCTTGCCGCCGCCGAAGCGGGCGGAATGAACGCCGGGTTCGCCGTTCAGCGCTTCCACACACAGGCCGGAATCGTCCGCCACGGCGGGAAATTGTGTATATTGGCAGACAGTGGAAGCTTTCAGAAAGGCGTTTTCCTCAAAGGTGTCCCCGGTCTCGTTGACCTCAAAATCCACCCCGGCCACCGCCTGCGGCACGAGGCCGATGGACAGCGGCTCCAGAATTTCTTTAAATTCCCGCACCTTGCCCATATTATTTGTTGCAAGTATAAACGTCACTGTACCATAGCCTCCGCAAACTCTCTGGCGTTGAAGGGCCGTAAATCCTCGGCCCCTTCGCCTACGCCCACCAGCTTTACCGGCACGCCCAGGCGGCTTGCGATCGAGAACACCACGCCGCCCTTGGCGGTGCCGTCCAGCTTGGTCAGCACGATGCCGGTAACGCCTGCGGCTTTGGCAAACTGTTCGGCCTGGATGAGACCGTTTTGCCCCGTGGTGGCGTCCAGCACCAAAAGAATTTCCCTGTCCGCCTCCGGCAGCTCCCGGCTGAGAACCTTGGTAATTTTGGTCAGCTCGTTCATCAGGTTTTGCTTGTTGTGGAGCCGTCCGGCAGTGTCCACGATCATAATATCCGTGCCTCTGGCCTTGGAGGCGTTGCAGCCGTCAAACACCACAGCGCCGGGATCGCCTCCCTCGCCGTGACGAACGATCTCCGCACCGGTGCGCTTGGCCCAGATGCTAAGCTGCTCCGAAGCGGCGGCCCGGAAGGTATCCGCCGCGCACAGGAGTACCTTTTTCCCGTCCTGCACATAGCGGTTTGCCAGCTTTCCGATGGTGGTGGTCTTTCCCACGCCGTTTACGCCCACCATCAGAATGACGGAGGGCTTCGTGTTCAGTGTCAGCTCCGGCGAACCTGCCTGCTCCATCAGATCCGTCAGAATGTCTACCAGCTTCTGGCGTACCTGTTCGCCCTTTAAACCCTTTTGCTGGCGAAGGGCCTCTACCGTCTGTTCCGCCGTCTCGATTCCGGTGTCTGCCAAAATCAGCTTTTCCTCCAGCTCGTCCAGAAAATCCTCATCCACCCCGGAAAAGGCGGAAAACAGCCCGGACAGGAAGCCCTTTTTCTTGTCGCCAAATAGTGCCATGTGATTACTCCTTTTTATGCTTCTGCGGTCTTTTGCGCCTCTGCCAGGTCAAGCTCGATGACCCGGCTGACGCCCTTTTCCTGCATGGTCACGCCAAACAGCACGTCCGCCTGCTCCATGGTACCCCGGCGGTGCGTAATAACGATAAACTGCGTTTTATTCAGCCGATGGAGATAGCTGGCAAAACGGATAACGTTTTCCTCATCCAGCGCCGCCTCGATCTCGTCCATAACACAGAAGGGCGTGGGCTTCAGCTTCAGGATGGAAAAATACAGGGCGATAGCCACGAAGGATTTTTCTCCGCCGGACAGAAGGCTTATGTTGGAAACAGCCTTGCCGGGCGGCTGAACCTTGATCTCAATGCCGCAGTTGAGAACGTCGCTTTCATCCTCCAGGCGGAGAGAAGCTTTGCCACCGCCGAAAAGCTCCAGAAACGTAGTTTGGAAGCTCTCGTTGATGGCCTGAAACTCCCGGTGGAAGATTTCCTCCATTTGGCTGGTGATGTCCCGTATAATATCCAAAAGCTCATTTTTGGCCTTGGCGATGTCGTCCCGCTGCTCTGTGAGAAAATCATACCGCTGGCCGACTCGCTCGCTTTCCTCGATGGCGCCCAGGTTCGGCGTACCCAGCTCCCGAATTTTGCGGCGCAGCTCGGCAATGCGCCGGTTGGCGGCGGTAAGGCTTTCGATGGGCTGGCGCTGGGCCTGAGCCGCTGTGCGGCTCAGTTCATAGCTGTCCCACAGCTTGTCCACAAGCTGCTTTTCCTCCATTTCGGCGGCCATGGTCTGCCGCTCGATGGAGGCGACCAGCCGTTCCTGATCCAGCAAGGTCTCGTTCTGCCGCTGGGCGTCTTTGTCCGCCTGGGTTCGCTTGGCCTCCAGCTCCAGCTTTTGGGCAGTTACGGCCTGTATCTCACTCCGAATGGACTCCGCACGCTCTGCCAGGCTTCGGCCCTTTTCAGCGTTGGCTTCCAAATCGGCGCTAATTTGTTCGTCCCGTCGGCGGTATTCTTCCATCAAAGAGTGGCGCTGACTGTCTCCGGCGGCCATAGCGTCCTTCACATTTTCCAGTTGGGCGGCGCTGGCCTCCTTTGCGTCCCGTTCCGCCTGAAGAGTGGCCTCCTCTCGCTGGATCTGAGACAGCTCCTGGCTTGCCACATCCATGTCGTATCTTGCAGCGGCAAGCTCCCGCTCTGCCTGCTCCAGTGACGCCGCCTTCTCCTTCTGGCGGACGGCAAGAACCTGTCGCTCCTCCGCCAGACGCTTCAGCTCGTTGGCGCGGGAGATAATGCCTGTTCCCCTGGCCGCGCTGCCGCCGGTCATGGAGCCGCCGGCGTTTATCATCTGCCCGTCCAGGGAGACGATGCGAAGCTGGTTCTGGTGCCTTCGGGCGATGGCGATGGCGTCGGAAAGCGTTTCCGCCACAACGGTGCGGCCCAGAAGATAGGCGAATATCTGCCGGTACGCGCCGTCAAATTCCGCCAGATCTACCGCAAGGCCCAGGTACCCTTTCTCTCCCACAGGGGGGCGGTCAAGCGTGCGGCCCCGGATGTCGCTGACAGGAAGGAAGGTGGCCCGGCCTCCGTCCCGCCGTTTCAACAGCTCGATGGCGGCTCGTCCGTCCTCTGGCGTGTCCACAATGATATTCTGGGCAGCCGCTCCCAGGGCTGTCTCTATAGCCAGGGCAAAGCGATCCTCTGTGCGAACAAGATTGGCCACCGGGCCGTGGATGCCCCGAAGGGAACCGCGTTCCTTTTCCCGCATAACGGTTTTGACCGCGCGGTTGAAGCCTTCGTAATCCTTTTCCATTTCCGTCAGCATGGCGATGCGTCCGTCCATACTGCGCCCGTCCACGGTTAGCTTGGTAAGCTCCTCCCGCAGGGAGGACACCCGGCTCTCCCGGCCAGACATTTTCATTCTGTGACCGTTCACAACGTTGGATAGCTGGCTGATCTTTTCCGACAGCGTCCGTCCCGCCTCTGAAAGCTCCGCCACCCGGCGGCGCAGGGACTCTATCTGTTCATCCAGAGCTTGAACCCGACCGGCATCCTGGCTCATGTCCTCCTCCAGACGGCGGATACTGGCCAGGTTATTTTTTCGATCTGTCTCCAACACGGCTCCGGCGCTGCGGTTTTCCGCAATATCGTTCTCCGCTGCCGCAAGCCGCTCCCGAAGGGTTTCGGTCTCCAGATCCTTTTCCCGCATACGTTCGGAAATGGACTCCGTGTAGCGGTAATTTTCCGTTACCTGCGCACGGGCCTTTTCCAAATCAGCTTGAGCTTGGGCGTAGCTTTCCTTGATGGCCTTGGTCTGTCCGGCCAGCTTGTCCAGCGTCTCCATCCAGGCGGAAACCTCCAGCGTGCGCAGCTCTTCCCGCAGAAGAAGGTATTTTTTTGCCACTTCCGCCTGCTTGCGCAGGGGCGTGAGCTGAAGCTCCAGCTCGTCTATTTTGTCCCCGACTCTGAGAAGAGTCTCGTCTGTAGCGGCCAGTTTTCGTTCCGCCTCTTCCTTGCGGAAGCGGTAGCGGGAAATTCCGGCGGCCTGCTCGAAAATCTCCCTGCGGTCAGTGCTTTTGGCAGAGACGATCTCGCTGATACGGCCCTGGCCGATGATGGAGTATCCGTCCCGGCCAAGGCCCGTGTCCATCAGAAGCTCGTTTACATCCCGAAGGCGAACGGTTTCCCGATTTATGTAGTATTCGCTGTCTCCGCTTCGATAATACCGGCGGGAGATAGACAGTTCGTCGCTGTCCACAGGAAAAATGCGAGCGGTGTTATCCAGCACCAGCGTCACCTGGGCAAAGCCCAGCTTGCCCCGCTTTTCCGTGCCGCCGAAGATGACATCCTCCATCTTGCCGCCCCGCAGGGCGCGGGTACGCTGCTCGCCCATGACCCAGAGAATCGCGTCGGATATATTGGACTTGCCCGACCCGTTCGGTCCCACGATCATGGTGACATCCTTGTCGAAAACAAGGGTGGTCTTATCCGGGAAGGACTTGAAGCCCTGTATTTCAAGAGCCTTTAAATACAAATCTTACACCTCTGTTGGTAGTATTGCGAGCAAACGCGCACAAAATGTAGTATACCCTGTTTACGCTCTTACGTCAACAATGATAATTTCATCACCGATTCCCTCCACCGGGCGGACAGACAGGGCCGCCAGGGAAAGACTGGCGCAGAGAGACGTAATATTGCGGCGGTGCTGGCCAATCATGGCGGACAAAGCCCTCGGCTCCACGCCCAGGGTAACGGCGGCCCCTGCGGGAACATCCTGCAACAGCGCCTCCGCGCGGCGCCGCAGCACCTCGGAACGCGCCAGCTCTCCCAGAGCCGGGTGATAGGCTCCGCCCACGGCGCTGCCGTGGGAAAGCTCCTCCGTGGGGTTTAAGCCAAGACGGATAACGGGGATGTTCGCCTCCTGAAACAGGGGCAGAATATCGGCGCAGACAGCTACTGCCGCCTCCACCGTATGCTCCTGATACAGCCCCGCCTGCCACATGGCTTCCAACGCCGTATCTTTTACGATGACGGTGGGGTATATCCGCACGCCGTCCGGCCTAAGGGCAATTATGTCCCTGGCGGTCTGGACGTCCGACTTCCGGCTGGAGCCTGGCAGCCCGGTCATCATCTGTAAAATCAGTTGAAGGCCCGCTGCTTTGACAAGCCCGGCGGCATGAATGGTTTCAGCCGCCGTGTGGCCTCGTCCGCTTGCCAGAAGCACCCGCTCGTCCATAGACTGCGCTCCTAACTCCACAGTCTGCACGCCCCAGAATTTTAAAAATTCAAGGATGTCCTCGTCGATGGCATCCGGCCTGGTGGAGAGCCGTATGGTCTGCACCGTTCCGTCCGCCCGATAGGGGGCGGCGGCAGACAGTAGCTCCCGCTGCGTCTTTCGGTCAACTGCGGTGAAGCTGCCGCCATAAAAGGCCAGCTCCACGCGCTGCTGTCCCCGTGATTTGGCCGCCTCCAGGGCGCGGGTTACATCCGCCCCGCATACAGGCGAAGGGCTGCCGGAGATGCGTTTTTGATCGCAAAAAACGCAGTCGTTTGGGCAGCCCAGATGGGGGACAAACAGGGGAATAATGCTTCTTCTTGCCATCAGTCCGCCAGCGTTTGCAGAGCTGCCTTGGCGGCCATCTGCTCCGCCTCTTTTTTGCTTTTTCCCTCTCCCAGAGCCTGGGAGCCGTCGTGGAGAGTGACGCTGGCGGTAAAGCTTTTGGCGTGATCCGGGCCGCGCTCCGCCACGATTGCATAGACAGGGGAGGCACCCCCGGCCCGCTGCATAAGCTCCTGAAGCTGGGTTTTATAGTCCGTTCGGACGGGGCGGTGTCCGGCCCGCAGATCCTTGAGGATGTATTCCTCAATAAACGCCTCTGCCGGGGCCAGGCCTCCATCCAGGTACATGGCGGCGATAATAGCTTCCACGCAGTCGGCCAGGATGGAGGTGCGCTCCCTTCCGCCGTTACATTCCTCATTTTTGCCAAGACGGATATACTGCCCCAGATCCAGGGCCAGAGCTACCTGGTGCAGGCTTGTCTCACACACCAGCTCTGCCCGCAGACGGGTCAGCCCGCCCTCCGGCATATCGGAATACATCTGCCACAGCGATTTGGCCACACAAAACCCCAGCACAGAATCTCCCAGAAATTCCAGGCGTTCATTGCTGTGCTGGTGTCCTTGCTCGTTGGCGTAGGAGCTGTGGGTCAGCGCTGTTTCCAGATAGACGCGGGTTGCGAAGCGATAGCCAAGCCGCTGCTCCAGCTTGTCCATCAGATGTCCGCGTGAGTACGCACGTACTCAGCCAGATCGCCGATGGTACGCATTTTCTTCAGATCCTCCTCAGGGATCTCAGACATACCGAACTCGGCCTCCAGCTCTACCACAAGCTCTACCACGTCCACGGAATCTATGCCAAGATCCTCGGTAAAGGTGGAGGTTTCGCTCAGCTCTTCCGGCTCCATGCCGAACTGTTCGCAGATCATGCTCACGATTTTTTCATACACCATGGGTTTTAGGTCTCCTTTTCGATTTTCATATATTCTATGTTAGCTGCGATAGCACCGGCCACATCTGCCTCTGCGCAGGCCTTCGCCTGCCGGATGGCATTGAATATGGCCCGTCCGTCCGAGCTTCCATGCGCTTTGATCACCGGCTTGGAAATGCCAAGCATAGCCGTCCCGCCTACCTCGGAGGGATCGAGCATGGCTTTCATGCCGGAAAGATCCTTTTTGATTGCCAGGGCTGCCAGCTTGTTTTTCGTGCTGGCGTAAAGCACGTTCTTAAGTTGACTGAACATAAATTTTGCCGCGCCCTCGACGGTTTTCAGCATGACGTTGCCGGAAAAACCGTCCGTCACCATCACGTCCACGCGGCCTGTCATCAGGTCGCTGCCCTCGGCATTGCCGATGAAATTTATCCGCCCGGCGTCCGCCGCCTGGCGCAGAAGAGCAAAGCTCTCCTTTTGCAGCGCGCCGCCCTTTGTGTCCTCTGTGCCGACGTTTAAAAGGGCCACGCGGGGATTTTTGCAGTCCATGATCCGCTCGGCATAAAAGGAACCCATATACGCAAACTGCAGCAGATATTCCGGCGTGCAGTCCACATTTGCGCCGCAGTCCATCAGCAGCACGCCCTTGCCGCCGTTTGGCAGGACAGGCCCCATAGCCGCCCGGCGAATACCCCGGATGCGTTTGACGATCAGGGTGGCCCCGGTCAGCAAAGCGCCGGTGCTTCCCGCGGATACCACCGCGTCCCCCTCGCCGTTTTTCAGCATGGTCAGGGCCACGGTCATGGAGGAATCCTTTTTCCGGCGGGTGGCCATGCTGGGGTCGTCCTCCATCGTGACCACTTCGGTGGCGTTTACCACCTGAATATGCTCTCCTCTTGCACTGCCGCAGGCGGAGAGGCACTTATCAATCTCCGCCTCCCGGCCTACCAGAACAACGTCCACATCCAAATCCTTGTTGGCGCGGACTGCCCCTTCCACCACAGAAGCGGGAGCATTATCCCCGCCCATGGCGTCCAGTATTATCTTCATCCCTTGCGTCCCTCCTTCTTCGGGCGTTACGCCTTAAAATCCGCGCGCCCTATGCGCTCGTCCAGCGCGGCCAGGGCCCGCTCTGCGATTTTCAGATTCCGCTCCCGCTTTCCGCGGATGCGCTCGCCATACGGCTCGATGATGCCAAAGTTTATGTTCATGGGCTGGAAATCCCCGCTTGCCCCGCCGCTGGAGACATACAGCGCCAACGCGCCGGTTGCCGTGGTTCGGGGCAAATCCAGAGAATCCAGACCCTTTAAGCGGCGGGCTGTCTCGATTCCGACCAGAAGGCCGGAGGCGCAGGATTCCACATAGCCCTCCACTCCCGTGACCTGTCCGGCAAAGGACAGACGCGGCTCGCTGCGCAGACGGTAATACCTGTCCAGTAGGGCAGGGGAGTTCAAAAAGGTATTGCGGTGCATTTTGCCATATCGCAGATACTCCGCTTCCGCCAGGGCGGGAATCATGCCAAAAACCCGCCGCTGCTCCGGGAAGGTCAGATGAGTCTGAAACCCAACCAGATTATACACCGTTCCCTCCTGGTTGTCACGCCGAAGCTGCACTACGGCGTAAAAACTCTCTCCTGTCTCCGGGTGGTGCAGCCCCACAGGCTTCAGCGGCCCATAGCGCAGAGTATCCTGACCCCGGCGGGCCATGACCTCCACCGGCATACAGCCCTCGAACACGCCTCCGTCCTCAAAGCCGTGAACCTCCGCCTGCTTGGCGGACGCCAGGGCCTCTGTGAAGGCGATGTATTCCTCTTTATTCATGGGGCAGTTGATGTAATCCGCCGTTCCCTTGCCATAGCGGGAGCCGAACCAGGCCTTATTCATGTCAATGCTCTCCGCCGCGATCAGCGGGGCGGCTGCGTCATAGAAATGGAGAAAATCCTTGTTTCCACATTTCTCTCCAATGGCGGGGATAAGCCCATCGCTGGTCAGCGGCCCCGTGGCGATGATGCACTCTCCCGCCGGAAAATCCGTCCGTTCACCCTCGATTACCTGGATGTTTGGATTGCTGCGAATCATGTCCGTAATCGTCTGAGCGAAGGCCGTTCTGTCTACTGCCAGCGCTCCGCCGGCGGGAACCCGATGCTGCTCTGCTGAGAGCATGATAAGACTTCCCATACGGCGCAGCTCCTCCTTCAAAAGGCCCACGGCGTTGGAAAGGTCGTCTCCTCGCAGGGAGTTGGAGCAGACGAGCTCTGCAAACAGCGGAGAGGTGTGGGCAGGGGTCATCTTTTCCGGCTTCATCTCATACAGGCGCACGGGAATGTCCCGCACCGCGAGCTGCCAGGCTGCCTCGCACCCAGCCAGGCCCGCGCCGATAACAGAGACTGGTTCCATTAGCCTGCCTCCTCCGATTTTGCCGTCTTTGTCGTCTTGGCCTTGGAAGCAGCGGTCTTCCTCGTGGAAGTGGATTTAGAGGAGGTTTTTTTTGCGGCGTTGGTTTTGCTGGCTGTCGTCTTTTTGGCCGTGGCTGTCTTCGCTGTGGATTTTTTCGCAGGACTTGCCTTCTTTTCCGGCTTTTCCTCCTCCACAGCCGCCGTCTCGCTCCCTTCCGCGTTTTCTCCGGCGGTCTCTGCGGTTTTTTTGGCGCGATAGCGATAGCCTCGCTTTTCCTCCGGCAGGAAGTTTTCACATTCCTCGTTGATGCAGAAGGGCTTGCGCTGGCCCTTGCCGGAGAGCTTGAACATGGTCTTGCCGCAGGAGGGGCAGGTCTCCGCCGTGGGAACGTCCCAGGTCATAAAGCCGCAGGCGGCGCCCTTTTCACAGGCATAATAGGGATAGCCCTTTTTGGACGTGCGTTTCAGGATGCGGGAGCCGCATTTGGGGCATTTTCCCGGCATTTCCACCACTACGGGCATGGTAAAGCTGCAGTCGGGATAGCCCGGACAGGCCAGAAACCGGCCAAACCGGCTTTTTTTATACACAAGATTCTTGCCGCATTTAGGGCAGACCTCCGAGGAGACCTCGTCCGGCACCTTAAGATGAATGCCCTCCAGAGCGGTCTCCGCGTTTTCCAGCTCCTGAGAGAAGCCGTCGTAAAACTCGTGAAGAACCTGCTTCCAGTTCTCCTTACCATCCTCAACCTTATCCAGAGATTCCTCCATCCGGGCGGTGAACTGCACATCCACCACATCGGGGAATCGTTCCTCCATAAGCTGGGTAACAGTCTCCCCAAGAGGCGTGGGCCGGAGATATTTGCCCTCCTTGACCACATATTCCCTGGCGGTAATGGTGGAAATAGTGGGCGCATAGGTGCTGGGGCGACCAATACCCTTTTCCTCCATGGCGCGAATTAAGGTGGCCTCTGTGTAGCGAGGAGGGGGATTTGTGAAGTGCTGCTCTTTTTCCAGCTTGGCGGGCGTTACGGTCTGTCCCTCCTCCAGGTTGGGGAGAGGTTTTTTCCCGGCTGCTTCCGCCTCTTCCTCATCCTTGTTTTCTTCATAAACGGCGGTGTAGCCGGGGAAAGAGAGCCGGGAATAGGAGGCGCGGAACACATAGCCCTCGCAGGCGGCGTCCACGGAAATGTTGTCATAGACGGCGTTTGCCATCTGACAGGCGGTAAACCGCCCCCATATCAGGCGATACAGTCGATATTGGTCGCCGGTCAGACTGCTCCGCACCCGATCCGGGGAGAGACTGGGAATACTGGGCCGAATGGCCTCGTGAGCATCCTGAGCGTTGCTGCCGGTTTTGTAATGGCGGGGCTTGCCGTAATAATATTCCTCTCCATAGCGGCCACGAATAAAGTCCGCCGCCGCGGAAAGGGCGTCCTCCGAAAGGCGCAGGGAGTCGGTACGCATATATGTGATAAGACCGACGGTGCCTTCGCCCTCGATGTCCACGCCTTCGTAAAGCTGCTGGGCGATGCTCATGGTGCGGCGGGGGGTCATGCCAAGGCGGCGGGAGGCCTCCTGCTGGAGCGTGGAAGTGATGAATGGGGGAGCGGGGCTGCGCTGCTTTTTCCCGTGCTTCACGTTGACGACCGTGAAGGGCTTTCCCTCTACCGCCTTAACGACAGCTTCCGTCTCCGCTTCGCTGTGAAGCTCCATTTTCTTTTTTTCCGTGCCGTGGAACTGGGCGCGGAACGCCTCGCCCTTATCCGTGGCGAGCTGTGCAAAAATATACCAGTATTCCACCGGCTTGAAATCCCGTATTTCCCGCTCCCGATCCAGCACCATGCGGGTGGCCACCGACTGAACCCGCCCAGCGGAAAGACCTTTGCGAACCTTCCGCCACAGCAGGGGACTGAGCTTATAGCCCACCAGCCGGTCCAAAATGCGCCGGGCCTGCTGCGCGTCCACCAGATCCTGGTCGATGTCTCTGGGGGTTGCAATACCCTCCCGCACCACGTTTTTTGTTATCTCGTTAAACGTGACCCGGCGGGCCTTCTCATCCGGCAGATCCAAAAGCTCCTTCAGATGCCATGAGATCGCCTCTCCCTCGCGGTCAGGGTCGGTTGCAAGATACACAGTCTGCGCCTTTTTTGCGCGGGTCTGTAAATCCTCGATTACATCCTCCCGGCCCTTCACAGGTCGGTAGTCCGGCTGAAAGTCATGTTCCACATCTACGCCAAGGGTGCTTTTGGGCAGATCGCGAAGATGGCCCATGGAGGCCACTACTTTATAGCCGGGTCCCAAATATTTTTCAATCGTTCTCGCCTTTGCCGGGGATTCCACGATGACGAGATCGGTTTTCGTTTTTGCCATATTTTTGGTTCCTCACTCAATATTGCTTATCATTTCCGGCCTGTCATATCCTTGCGGGTATAGCGCTTGCCGGTGCTGCGGACGATAAAGCCTGTAATCTCCAGCATGGTCAGGGCCGCCAGCGCCTCCGGCGCGGGAAGGCTTGTGGCCTGAATAATCTCATCGGCGTGCATGTCGGGGTGGGTCATTGCCGTGAGTATGTCACGCTGGGCCGTGGGCAGCATTTCCATTTCGTCCGTGAGGTCAATATAAACTATGTCCTCCGGCTTGTCAATCTCTTTTTTAATAGGTATGGGGGAAACGGGCTGGGAAAACAGCTCTCTTCGGCCCTCATAAGCCGCCAAAACGTCCGCGCCGCAGGTGGCGACCGCCGCGCCCTGGGCCAAAAGATCGTTGCATCCAGCGCATAACGTTGCATCCGCGTTACCGGGAACGGCAAACAGATCCCGGTTCTGATCCAGCGCGTGCTGCACTGTGGTGCGGGTGCCGCTGTGGACAGGGGCCTCCACCACTACAACGCCCAGGCTCAAACCAGTTATAATGCGGTTTCGCGCCACAAAATCCGCCGGATAGGTTCTCATTCCCGGCGGGTACTCGCTTATCAGAGCGCCCCGCGTGCGCAGCTCATCGAAAAGCCATTTATTCTGCCGGGGATAAACCTGATCCACCGCCGTTCCCAAAACGCCTACCGGCGCGCCGCCTGCCTCCAGCGCACCCTGGATGGCCGCGCCGTCGCAGCCGAGAGCCAGGCCGGAAACAATGACGCCGCCCCCGGCGGCGATCTCCCGGCCCATTTTCGTCGCCATGCGTATGCCGTAGGCCGTGGCCTTTCGAGTTCCCACGATGGCGATCAGGGGCAGCTCGTCCACGGCGGGCATTTGCCCAATGACATACAGTACTACGGGCGGATCGGCTATCTGCCGGAGCCGGTCGGGATAATCCGCATCCTGAAGCGTCAAAATGGAGATGTTTTTCTCTCCGCACCGGCCTATGGTCTGGGAGGCGTTTTCCAGACTTTTGTCCGCCAGCCGCTCCGCTTCGGAGGGACGTATCAGCGTGCAGGCGGACTGCATTTCATCCTTTGTGGCGAAAAACAGCTTGTCCGGCCCGCCCATGGCCTGTACCAGATGGTATTTTACCAGAGGGCGCACTCCGTTTATGCAGGACAGCCATATCCAATATTTCAGTCTAGCCATGTCCGCGTCATCTCCCACATTGCGATCGAGGCGGCCACCGCCGCGTTCAGCGATTCGGCGCTGGGGCGCATCGGTATAATCGTCTGCCCCCGGCACAGGGCCAGAAGCTCTGAGGACAGTCCTTTTCCCTCGTTCCCCACCGCTATGGCCAGCGGGGCGGGAGGGAGCTGCCGGATGTCCACCGCTTCCGAAGACAGGGCGGCCCCGTACAGCGGCAAATCACCCAGCAATTCTTCCAGACCTGAAACCGAGGTTTTTACCACCGGCTGGCGGAATATGGCCCCCATGGTGGCCCGGACGGTTTTGGGGTTATAGGGGTCAGCGCAGGCCCCGCACAGCGCCACCAGGTCGATTCCAAAGGCGTCCGCCGTCCGCAGCACCGTCCCTACGTTTCCGGGATCCTGGACGTTTTCCAGCACCATGACCCGCCGCAGCGTCTCCGGCGGCGGCAGGGGTCGCATCCGCACGGAAAACACCGGCCCGGTACTGTTTTGCAGGGGGGACACCGCCCTTAAAAGTTCTGGCGTAACGGTTCGGCAGGGCAGACCGAGCAGTTCCTCCAGCGCCAGAACACAGGTGATTTCCGCCCCGGAAACCGACGCTTCCCGAAGCATGGTCTCGCCTGCACATAGGTATTCCCCCGACTCCAGACGGGCTTTGCCGTCGGAGCCGAGGGAGATAAAGCGTTTTATCAGCTCATTCTGCCGGGAACGTATGGCTTCCATCGCCCCTCCTTCGGCGTCGCAGGGAAAGCGCGTTTCTCCTGCTGGCCGTTGTTCTTCCTGTAAAATTTACCAACATTATAATCGTGCGGGAAGCATTTTTCAAGACCTATTATCTCATTCTTGCCGGTTTAAGGAGAGCTTCATCTTAACAAGACGGGCTGTGCGCGGGAAGATTCCAATTTTATTGAGGGATTGCGTTATACCGCAATAAGCCCGTGACAGGCGAGGCAGGCGCGCAACCTTGCGCTGTTGGCCTCGCCCATGGGGACGAGGGGAAGGCGCATATCCGCCTTGCAGCGGCCCAGACAGGCCAGAGCGGTCTTGACGGGGATAGGGTTCACCTCCCAGAACAAGGCGGTGAACAAATCCATATATTCCTCGTTCAGCGCGGCGGCGGCCTGATAGTCTCCGACAAGGCACAAACGGCACAGGCGGGAGACTACCTCTGGCACAAGATTTGACGCCACGGAGACCACGCCCCTGGCTCCCAGGGCCATCATGGCCACCGTGTCGCTGTCGTTGCCGCTCCAAAATGTCAGCTTATCGTCGCAAAGGGCCTTTGTCCGGGCAAATGCACCGATGTTGCCAGACGCCTCTTTGACGCCGTTTATATTTGGATGCTCGGCCAGAATGGCATAGGTCTCCGGCGCGATACCTACCCCGGTGCGGGTGGGAACGTTATAGACGATGACCGGCAGCGCCGATCGGTCGGCTACATAGGTAAAGTGACGCACAAGACCAGCCTGGGTGGTTTTGTTGTAGTAAGGCGTGACCATCAGAAGACCGTCGGCTCCCGCCTCCGCCGCCATATGCGCGAGCTCCAGGGCTGCGGCGGTGTCGTTGGAGCCGATGCCTGCGATGATTTTCATGCGCCCGCCGCTGTGTCGCACAGCGAAGCGATACAGCTCTTCATGCTCCTGGGACGAGAGAGTGGCCCCCTCGCCTGTGGTGCCGCATATGATAAGCGCGTCCGTGCCTCCGGCGTATTGCAGCTCGATGAGATGAGCCAGGGCAGGGAGGTCAATCTCGCCGCCGTCCATAG
The DNA here is from genome assembly GCA_021205095.1 of Oscillospiraceae bacterium. Classification (GTDB taxonomy): domain Bacteria; phylum Bacillota; class Clostridia; order Oscillospirales; family Oscillospiraceae; genus CAJOIG01. The sequence goes on from JAJPYE010000041.1 coordinate 54,911, forward strand.
GCGTGACAAGAGCAGTGCCGGAGCCGGTAAACAGGGGTGTTTTCAAAATAATCCTCCTAATAAGAAATAGAAAATGCCGCAGGCGATCAGCCCACGGCATCTTTTGTGATTGAATATGGTCAGCAGGAGGTCAGCGGTCTAGCCATCCTTCCGCGCAGAGAAGCTCAGCAAGCAGAACCGCGCCGCCTGCGGCACCCCGCAGGGTGTTGTGGCTCAGGCAGACGAATTTATAGTCATACTGGGTGTCCGGGCGCAGGCGGCCAATGCTGACGGCCATGCCGCCCTCCAGATTGCGGTCGAGTTTAGTCTGGGGCCGGTTGTCCTCCTCAAAGTAATGCAGAAACTGCTTCGGCGCGGAAGGCAGGCCAAGCTCCTGGGGCTTGCCCTGGTACGAAGCCCAGCGGGCCAGAATCTCCTCCCTGGAGGGCTTCTTGGCAAAACGGGCGAACACAGCCGCCATATGACCGTTGCTGCACGGCACGCGCAGACACTGGGCCGTGATGGAGGGGCCGTCCGCATTCACGATCTGGCCGTTTTCAATATGACCCCACAGCTTCATCGGCTCCTGCTCGGACTTCTCCTCCTCGCCGCCGATGTAGGGGATGACGTTGTCCACCATCTCCGGCCAGGTCTCAAAGGTCTTGCCCGCGCCGGAAATTGCCTGATAGGTGCAGACCAGCGCCTCCGTCAGACCAAATTCGTCCTTCAGAGGGTGGAGGGCCGGAACGTAGCTTTGCAGACTGCAGTTGGATTTTACGGCGATGAAGCCCCGCTTCGTTCCCAAACGCTTGCGCTGGGCGGGAATAATGTCCAGATGACCGGGGTTGATCTCCGGCACCACCATGGGCACGTCCGGCGTCCAGCGGTGGGCGCTGTTGTTGGAGACCACGGGACATTCCAGCTTTGCATACGCCTCCTCCAGCGCTTTTATCTCATCCTTCTGCATATCCACGGCGGAAAAAACGAAATCCACCTGAGATGCGATCGCTTCTTTATCGTCTGTGGCGCTTTGTACCACAATGCTCTTGGCCTTTTCCGGCATGGGTACCTCCAGCGCCCAACGGTTCCCGGCGGCCTCTTCATAGGCCTTGCCGGCGCTGCGGCTGCTGGCGGCGATGGCGGTCAGCTCAAACCAGGGATGCTCTGCCAGCAGCGATACGAATCGCTGTCCTACCATGCCTGTTCCGCCGATGACGCCCACTTTGAGTTTGTTCATTTCCTTGACCTCCTGATATAGTCTATGCCTTTGCGCTAAGATTGTGAGGTGTCCTTGCACAAAAGTCATTTGTCCGTGCGTGGTGTATCTTACCACGTTTATCCCCTGGATGCAAGAGTTTTTTTGTGTACGCGCCGTCTTTTTCTCTGGATTGACATAATTTCCGTCCGGCATTATAATAAGCGAAGAAACTTTTGACCACCAAAACATCCAGATAGAGACGGAGGAACACCTATGACGGAGGGGCGAGAGCATATCTTATTGAGTGTTTTGGGAATTTTGCTGGCGCTTGCCATGGGAATGGGACTACTGGTTCCGGCCATGGCGGCGTCGGTCAGCGATTTTTCCGACGTATCCAGCTCTGCCTGGTACTATGACGCTGTGTCCTATGTTACGGAAAAGGGGCTTTTTCAAGGCACCACAAGCTCCACCTTCACGCCCGGCGGCAGCATGACCAGGGCCATGTTCATCACGGTTTTAGGCCGCTATGCCGGGGTGAACGCAGACGCATGGTGCGCTGCTACCATAACCGGCTCCGGGGTGAATCTCCGCAGCGGGCCGGGAACGTCATACAGCGCCGTCACCACGCTGAGCAAGGGAGCGACCGTTACCATCGTGGGACAGTCAGGGGACTGGTATCAGGTCTCCACAGGTACCTATACTGGCTATGTCAGGAGCGACTATATCCAGGCCAGCTATCACGTCTTTTCCGATGTGGACTACAGCCAATATTATGCGGGCTACGCCGTCTGGGCCTATGAAAAGGGCATTGTCACCGGCCTTGGCTCCTCGGATATTTTTGCGCCCGGCAACCTCATTACCCGCGAGCAGATGTGCGCCATGCTGAACCGCTATATCGAAGCATTCGGACTGTCTCTGGAAAAATCGTCGGATACAACGACCTTCACGGATGACGGCTCTATCAGCTCCTGGGCTTATTCGGACGTATACGCCATGCAGCAGTACGGCATCATCCAGGGCCGCACCAGCGGCAGCTTCAGTCCCCAGGATGCGGCTTCCAGGGCGGAGGCGGCGGCCATTTTCCAGCGTCTGGCGGAGGCGGTGGGTAGCACCCAGAGCGCCACCGCTTCGGATTCGGAAACCACTGCACCCGCTGCTACCACCTCGCCTGATAGCGTGACGGACACGCCGGCTACCTTCCTGAGCAGCACTGTGTCCGTTCCGGCCCAAACGATTCGGGTGGGGCTTTTCGTCAGTACAAAATATTATGACACCAGCGCCTCCACCGTCACCCTGCAAAACAGCGGCGGCTTTACATATGGGACGATGTCCAACCGAACCTATACGCAAAGCGGAACCATTAACAGCAGCACTGTCACCGTGACTACGGACGGCAGCACCTTTACCCTGAAGGATGGCAGTGGAAACAGCTATACCTTCTCCGACGCCTTTGCAATCCGGCCTGCGGATACCGGCACTGTCACCTGCGTGAACAGCGAATATCGCTATTACGGTGCTTTTGAGTTCCGCCAGGCCTACTACAGCAGCGGTAAGATCACCCTGATAAACTATGTGGACGTAGAGGACTATGTGAAGGGCGTGATACCCTACGAGGTTTCCAACACCTGGCCCAGCGAGACGCTAAAGGCCATGGCTGTGGCTGTGCGCAGCATGGTGATGACCTGCGACTGGTCGGCCTATTCCCAATACGGCTTCGACGTGATATGCGACTATGGCAGCGCCCTGTATCGGGGCCGGGCCATTACCTATTCGGAAAGCTATTTTTCCGCTACCGATGCGGCGACGGACGCCACGAAGGGCGTATATCTGACCTATAACGGATCTATCTGTTCCTGCGCCTTCTTCTCCTCTGACGGCGGGGCCACGGAGGATGCGGCCCATGTGTGGGGCGGCACTGTCGCCTATCTCACAGGCAAGCTGGATCCCTATGAGGCGGCGGCCAAGAGTCTGATTTCAAATTATACCTATACCCTTACCGTGTCCAGGACGGGTTCTGCCATGTCCTCCCTGGCCTCCAAGCTGGGCCTTGGTACCATCGCCGCCGACGGTATCACTGTAAACACCTATTCGGCCACGGGCAATGTGGAGAGCATTACAGTTAAGGATGTGAACGGCAACACTGCCACCGTGTCCCAAAGCTCGTCGTTCAGCCGATGGGATTTTCTCAGCGCCTTTGGCTTTACGGCCTATTCCTACCGCTACAGCGTTACCTATGACGCAAGCACTGACAGCTTCACCTGCACCCGTTATGGCTACGGACATAATGTGGGCATGAGTCAGTGGGGGGCCTATGCTATGGCCCAATATTACGGCAAGGACTATCAGGACATTTTGGGCTTTTATTACACGGGTACAAATCTGCAATACGGAGCATATTGATTTTGAAAACATCGGATTTTATGTATGATCTGCCGGAGGAGCTGATTGCCCAGACGCCGCTGGAGCGGCGGGACGGCTCCCGGCTTCTGGTGCTGGATAAGGACACCGGCGCAATCGAACACCGCCATTTCTATGATTTACCGGACTATCTCCGCCCTGGTGACTGCCTGGTGATGAATGATTCCCGCGTTATTCCCGCCCGGCTTTTTGGAACCCGCCCCACGGGGGGCGCGGTGGAGGTGTTGTTGTTGCGCGACCTGGGGGATAACTGCTGGGAGTGTCTGACCCGCCCAGGCAAAAAAATGCGCCCCGGCACCGCCGTTACCTTTGGAGACGGGGAGTTGACCGGCGTTGTGGAATCCGTGGCCGAGGGGGGAAACCGGGTGATTCGGTTTTCCTATCAGGGCATTTTTCTGGAGATCCTGGATCGTCTGGGCCAGATGCCGCTGCCGCCCTATATTAAGGCCCAGCTTGACGACCCGGAGCGGTATCAGACCGTCTATTCCCGCGAGCCGGGCAGCGCCGCCGCCCCTACGGCGGGTCTCCATTTCACCCAGGAGCTGCTGGAAAAAATACGGGCCATGGGGGTGCAGGAGTGCTTTGTTACGCTCCATGTGGGCCTTGGCACCTTCCGCCCTGTAAAGGTGGAAAATATTGAGGAGCATGAGATGCACTCCGAGCTTTGCACCGTCAGCCAGGAAACGGCGGATATTATCAATCGAACCCGCCGCCAGGGGGGACGCGTTATTGCTGTCGGCACTACCTCCTGCCGGACGCTGGAGAGCTTTGCCGCCCTGGACGGCTCCATACAGCCGGGAAGCCGCTGGACAAATATATTTATCTATCCCGGCTATCAGTTCAAGTGTATAGACGCTCTGGTAACAAATTTCCACCTTCCCGGTTCCACTCTTGTCATGCTGGTCTCCGCCCTGGCTGGGCGGGAAAATATCTTGGCAGCCTATCGGGAGGCGGTGAACCTGCGATACAGATTCTTTTCGTTTGGGGATGCGATGTTCATTGGAAGCATGAGCGAGAACGGTGGCTAAAAACGACAAAATCCTTGTAGTCTTTAATGATTACGGGGATTTTTTCGGTTGTCAATTGTATCAATATGGCCCGCTCTTTATCCAGGCCTCGTAATAATTCCTGTTCATTGTTCATTGTTTTTCCTTTCAATAGGGTGTATAATAATAAACTATTGATTATAGCAGCGGGGGAGCAGAATGTCCGAAAAAATCACGATTCAGGGAGCGCGGGCCAATAACCTTAAGAACATAGATCTGGAGATTCCAAGGGATAAGCTTGTGGTATTTACCGGCCTGTCCGGCAGCGGCAAATCCAGTCTCGCCTTTGACACCATATATGCGGAGGGACAGCGCCGATATGTGGAGAGCCTGTCCAGCTATGCGCGGCAGTTTCTGGGTCAGATGGACAAGCCGGATGTGGATTACATAGGGGGGCTGTCTCCGGCCATATCCATCGATCAGAAGACCACCTCCCGGAACCCCCGTTCCACGGTGGGGACGGTGACAGAGATACACGATTACCTCCGGCTCCTGTGGGCGCAGATCGGCATACCGCACTGTCCCAACTGCGGCCGGGAAATACGCCAGCAGACCATCGACCAGATCGTTGACCAGATCATGACTCTGCCTGGGGGAACGAAAATACAGATTCTTGCCCCAGTGGTGAGAGCCAGAAAGGGCGAGCATCAAAAGGTGTTTGAGGACGCCCGCCGTTCCGGCTTCGTCCGGGTGCGGGTAGATGGGAATGTTTATGACCTGTCGGAGACGATCACCCTGGAGAAGAATAAAAAGCACACAATAGAAGTTGTGGTTGACCGTCTGGTAATGAAGCCGGATGTAATCCGCCGACTGACTGATTCGGCGGAGACGGCAATGGCCCTTTCCGGCGGTGTGCTTCATGTAGAGCTGACTGGACAGGACAAGGAGCTGACCTTCTCCCAGAATTATGCCTGTGAGGAGTGCGGAATCTCCATCGAGGAGATGACCCCCCGGCTGTTTTCCTTTAATGCCCCTTATGGGGCTTGCCCAACGTGCAGCGGGCTGGGTACTCTCCTGCGTGTAGACCCGGAGCTTGTTATTCCCAACCCGGATCTGTCCATCATGGATGGAGGCATTATGGCTCCAGGCTGGTCAAATGCCCGCGGGGACTCCATCTGCCGGATGTATTACGAGGCGTTGGGCCGAAAATACCATTTCAGCCTCCAGGATCCCATAAAGACCATTCCTAAGGCGGGAATAGAGGCCATCCTGTACGGCACGCACGGAGAGGAGCTTGAGCTTCGCTATGACAGAGGTTCCGGCTACGGCATCCTTCGTAAAGACTTCGAGGGGATTGTGCCAAATCTGGAGCGGCGGTATAAGGAAACGCAGTCCGCCTCCGTTCGCAGCGAGCTGGAGGACTGCATGGGACAGTATGACTGCCCTGACTGCGGAGGCGATCGGCTGAAAAAAGAGGTTTTGGCTGTTACTGTAGGAGGAATGAGCATCGCTCAGTTCAGCAGACTCCCCATAACCCAGGAAATCGAATTTCTGGACGGCCTGACGCTGACTCCGAAAGAGTCGATGATTGCAGATCGCGTCCTGAAGGAGATCCATCAGAGACTGAATTTCCTCGTCAGCGTGGGACTGGGGTATCTGACGCTGTCCCGCGGCGCGGCTACTCTCTCTGGCGGGGAGAGCCAGCGTATACGTCTTGCCACGCAAATCGGCTCGGCCCTGATGGGGGTGCTGTATGTGCTGGATGAACCCAGTATCGGCCTGCACCAAAGGGATAACGGAAAGCTGCTGCAAACGTTGCGCCAGCTTACAGATGCGGGCAACACGCTGATCGTAGTAGAGCATGACGAGGACACCATCCGCGCCGCCGACTGGGTGGTGGATATTGGCCCCGGCGCAGGCGTTCACGGAGGCAGCGTTGTCTGCGCCGGTACGCCGGAGGATATTATGGCCTGCCCGGAATCCATTACCGGCCAGTATCTGAGCGGGCGGAAAAAGATCGAGGTTCCCGCCGTTCGGCGGAAGGGAAACGGACATTTTCTCTCTGTACGCGGGGCGGCGGCCAACAATCTGCAGAACATAGATGTGGACATCCCCCTGGGAGCCTTCACCTGTGTGACCGGCGTGTCCGGCAGCGGAAAATCAAGCCTGGTAAACGAGGTCATTGAAAAGACTTTAGGCGCCAGGCTGAACCGGCGCAAGGTTCGTCCCGGAAAATGCGCCGGAGTATATGGTCTGGAATACCTGGACAAGATTATCGACATTGATCAAAGTCCTATTGGGCGGACGCCCCGGTCAAATCCTGCCACTTATACGGGGCTGTTTAACGACATTCGGGAGCTGTTTGCCTCCACGCAGGACGCTAAGCTCCGGGGGTATAAGCCCGGGCGATTCTCCTTTAATGTAAAGGGCGGACGGTGTGAAGCCTGCTCCGGGGATGGCCTTATTAAGATCGAAATGCTGTTTTTGCCGGATGTGTATGTTCCATGCGAGGTGTGCCACGGGGCGCGATATAACCGAGAGACGCTGGAGGTGCGCTATAAGGGGAAAAATATTGCAGAAGTGCTTGACATGACGGTGGAGGAGGCATTAGAATTTTTCCAGAACCAGCAGAACATCCGCAGCAAACTCCAAACGCTTTGGGATGTGGGGCTGGGCTATGTCCGGCTGGGGCAGTCCTCCACGACCCTGTCCGGGGGAGAGGCCCAGCGGGTTAAGCTGGCCACAGAGCTGTCCCGCCGCAGCACGGGAAGCACCTTTTATATTCTGGATGAACCGACCACGGGCCTTCACACGGCGGATGTGGCGCGACTGCTGGATATATTGCAGCGCCTGGCAGACGGAGGAAACACCGTCCTGGTTATCGAGCATAACCTGGATGTGATAAAATGCGCCGACTATATCCTGGATCTCGGCCCGGAGGGCGGAGACGAGGGCGGTCAGCTCGTTTTTGCCGGTACGCCGGAACAGTGCGCCCAGGCGGAGTATAGCTATACGGGACAATTTCTCAAAAGAGTATTGCGGAGATAAAGCAGGATGGATATTGCACAGACACTTTCAGATCTGGGGATCGGCACAGCCTTTGTCACCCTTATTGTCTCCATGATACCCATTGTGGAACTGCGGGGGGCTATCCCCATTGGCGTTGCCCTGGGCCTGCCGGTATGGCAGGCGGCGCTTATTAGCATTGTGGGGAATATTCTGCCCGCGCCCTTTATCATCGCCTTTATTCGGGTCGTGATGGACTGGCTGAGTACAAAATCCCGCCGAATGAGGAAATTTGTAGCCTGGCTGGAGGCCAAGGGAACCGGCAAAAAAGCGGACAGGGTTCGCCAATATGAATTCTGGGGACTGGTGCTGTTTGTTGCCATCCCGCTGCCGGGAACCGGGGCCTGGACAGGTTCTCTTGTGGCTGCGCTGCTGGATGTGCGGATGAAGCGGGCACTGCCTGCTATCATTTTGGGCGTGCTGATTGCCTCTGTGATCATTTCTTTGGCAACGGCGGGCGTTGTGAATCTTTTGGTGTAAATGTTGGAACAGGAATTGGAAAAAATCGAAGGCCAGGTGGCCTCCGTCATATATTATAACGATGAAAATGGCTATGCCGTCCTGCGCCTGAACGTGGATGACGGAAGCTCCGCTATCGTGGTGGGATGTATTCCTCTGGCTGTGCCGGGAGAAAGTCTGACCGCTTGGGGGACGTGGGGCCGTCATCCGTCGCATGGAGAGCAGTTCAAGGCCCAGCACACGGAACGAGTTATGCCCACCGGGGCGGCGGCTATCTTTGATTATCTTTCCAGCCGGACGGTCAAGGGCATTGGCCCCGCTACTGCCGCGGCTATCGTGGCCCAGTTTGGGGACGATTCTCTGAATGTTATCCGCGACCACCCGGAAAAGCTGGCCGCCATGAAGGGGATAGGCCGCAAAAAGGCGGAGGAAATATCCGCCGCCTTTCGTCAGCAGACGGGTATGCGGTTGCTGATGGAGTTTCTTGGAAGCGCGGAGCTGCCGCCCATCCTGGCCTTGCGTCTGTATCGCTATTACGGGGACGAGGCTCTGGAGCAGGTAAAGGAAAATCCCTATATTCTTTCCAACGTCCAGATCGGAGCCTCCTTCGCGCAGGCGGACGCCCTGGCGCTGGCGCAGGGAATTGAGTCGGACGCTCCCGAACGCATTGCCGCGGCCCTTCTGTTCGAACTGCGGCATAATGCCGATAACGGCCACTGCTTTCTTCCGGCGGACAAGCTGACGGCGGCTACCGCTCAGCTTATCAGCGTAGAGGCGGAGCAGATACAGGAGGGCTTGGATATTCTTCTGGACTCTGGCGAGGTGATACGGGAGCAGGTTGCCAATGCGGACGCCTGCTATCTCGCGGGACTTTATGGGGCGGAGGTGTATGCTGCCCATCGTCTGCGGGAAATGGCCGGTCACGCTTATGAAAACACCCGCGCCAGCGCTGAACGGGTCATCGAAAAGCTGGAGGCTGAACAGGGGATAACGCTGTCGGCGCTGCAAAAATCGGCGGTGGAGGCGGCGGCCAGCCGACAGCTTCTGGTTATTACCGGCGGTCCGGGTACGGGAAAAACAACCTCTGTGCGGGCGGTGCTGGCACTGTTCGACGCGCTGGAGCTGGACACCCTTCTGGCGGCGCCTACAGGACAGGCTGCCAAGCGAATGAGCGCTCTGACCGGGCGGGATGCCTCTACTATACACAGGCTTTTGGAAGCTAACTTTTCCCCGGAAACCGACAGCGTCACCTTCCGCAAAAATGAAAAGGATCGTCTGCGATGCGGCGCGTTGGTGCTGGATGAGTGTTCGATGATAGACATCACGCTCATGCGGGCGGTGCTGGCGGCCATTGGCCCTGCCTGTCGTCTTGTGCTGGTGGGGGACGCCGACCAGCTTCCCTCCGTGGGGCCTGGGTGTGTGTTTCGGGATATTATCCGCAGCGGTGTGGCGGAGACTGTCCGCCTGACGGAAATATTCCGCCAGAAGGAGGAGAGCCGCATCATCCTGTGCGCCCACCAGATAAACAAGGGACAAATGCCGGATCTGCGCGTTAATCAGGGCGGATTTTACTTCATGCGCCGCAGGGACGCGGAGAAGACCGCCGATACCATTGTTGAGCTTTGCAGCCGCCGTCTGCCGGACAATATGGGTATTCCGGCAGGTCAGATACAGGTGCTTTCGCCCACCCGAAAGGGGCCGGCGGGAACGGAGAACCTCAACCGGCTTTTGCAGGAGGCGCTGAATCCCTGGGCTGCCGGAAAGCCGGAGTTTTCCTATGCGGGGCGCATCTATCGAACAGGGGATCGGGTCATGCAGATTCGCAATGATTATGATATTATGTGGAAAACGCAGGAGATGGAAACGGGCTATGGTATCTATAACGGAGACATCGGCTTTATTCATAGTATCGACCCGGCAGGGGAGATTCTGACCATTGACTTTGATGGACGCATGGCAGAATACAGCTATGAGCAGGCTGCTGAGTTGGAACACGCCTGGGCCATGACCGTTCACAAGTCCCAGGGCAGCGAATACCGGGCCGTGGTGTTTTCCGCGGCCAGAGCGGCATCGCAGCTCATGTACCGAAGCCTTCTCTATACTGCTGTGACCCGCGCTTCGGAGCTGCTCGTGGCAGTAGGAGACGAACAGGTGATTCAGGTCATGACCGAGAACGCCCGCCGAACGAAGCGATATAGCGGCCTTCGCATCCGCATGGCGGATGAACAATAAACTGACGCGGTATCTGCTGGATCTTCTCTATCCGACGCGATGTATCCTATGCCGCCGTCCCATTGCTCCCGGTCGGCCAGACATCTGTTCCGCCTGTCAGGACGCCATAAATAGGCCGCCGAGCAGCGGACGAAAGGGGGATTTTTTCTCCCGATGCGTCTCCGCCGTGTATTACGAAGGTTCAATCCGGGATGCCATTCGGCGATATAAATTCGATGGCGTTCGGGCGTATGCCGCCGCCTTTGGGGAGCAGGTTGCCGCCTGTATTTACGAGAACGAGGATCTGGAATATGATATTCTCACCTGGGTGCCGCTGGCCTCAGGCCGACGTTGGAGGCGCGGCTATGACCAAACGGAACTGATTGCGCGGGAGGCGGCCCGCCGCCTGTGCCGAAAGCCGATCCCTACGCTGAAGAAACGACGCGGCGTGCGGCCTCAGTCCAAAAGCGGTTCCCCGGAGGGCCGCCGGGCCAATATTGCCGGAGCCTATGCGGTTTTAAACCCCTCTGTGATAAGGGGAAAACGGATTCTGCTTATAGACGACATTATCACCACCGGCTCCACACTTTCCGAGTGTGCCAAAACCCTATTGCTGGCAGGAGCGGAGGAAGTGGTGTGCGCAACCCTGGCAAGCACCAGGTAGGAGGAACGAAATGCTTTTTTTTGAAAGAGACATTGCCATAGACCTAGGTACTATGACTACGCTTATATACGTTCGCGGCAGAGGCGTCCGGCTGCGGGAGTCTTCCCTGGTGGCGATGGACAGCGGCAGCGGACGTATCCTGCGCATAGGGGAGGACGCGAAGAAAATGCTGGGCCGCACCCCGGCCAACATTGTTCCTGTTCACCCCATTGTGTCCGGCGTTATCAGCGATTATGACATGACCGCCCGTATGCTGAAGGAATTTATAGGACGCATTACCTCCTTCAGCCTGTTCAAACCAAGAGTGCTGATATGTGTGCCTGGCAGCATTACCGGCGTGGAGGAGCGGGCGCTGATAGACGCAGCCATCGAGGCAGGTGCACGGAAGGTCTATCTGCTGGAGGCGTCTCTTGCCACGGCGGTAGGCGCGGGCGTGGACATTAATAAGGCCGACGGCCATATGGTCATCGACATTGGCTGCGGCACCACGGAAATCGCCGTCGTATCTTTGGGCGGCGTGGTGCAGTCTGAATCCATCAAAACGGCGGGGATGGTCTTTGACGATGCTATCGTTCGCTATGTCCGCAAAAAGCATAATTTACTCATCGGCGCCCGCACGGCGGAGGATTTGAAGCAGTCCATTGGCTGTGTTTATCCCAAGCCGGAGGTATCCTATGAAGAGGTCAAAGGCCGGTGCCTTGTGACGGGACTGCCCAGAAGCGTCACCATAAGCTCTGAGGACATGGCGGAGGCGCTGGAGGAACCGATGGCGCGGATACTGGAAACCATCCATTTGGTGCTGGAACGGACGCCCCCGGAGCTGGTGGGAGATGTTTCTGAAAACGGCATCATCCTCTCTGGCGGCGGCAGCCAGATATGGGGCATGGATAAACTGATAGCAGAGCAGACTGGCATTGAAACCATTCTGGTGGATGATGCTCTTTCCTGCACCGCCTACGGTGCCGGTCGTATGCTGCAAAATCTGAACGACATGACGGAGGGGATGATAAACCTGGCTCGCCGCCGTGAAATGAACGTGTAAGACAGTATTTATATAGCATTATAAAGGAGGAGTTTTATCATGAAACGTATTGTATCCCTGCTGCTGGCCCTGTGCCTGGTGTTCTCTTTGGTCGGATGTGCTTCGTCTTCATCTGACGCTACGGCGGAGGAAGAAGCAGCCGATACCACGGAGGAAACCGAGGAAGAAGCTACAGAGGAAGCTGCGGAAAGCACGGAGGAAACTGCGGAGGCGATAGAAGAGGAGAATACGGCTGAGAACGCCGGGGAAGATGACGCTGCCGCCGGTACGGATGTGAACGTCATGGTACTCAACGGTACTACCGGCTTCGGTATGGCGAAGCTGATAACCGACGCGGCCAATGGCGATGCGGCGCTGAACTACACTTTCTCCGTGGAGACGGACGCCAGCAACATCACCGCCGCCCTGATCAGCGGTTCCTGCGATATTGCCGCCCTGCCCACCAACGCCGCTTCCACGATTTATAACAAGACCGAGGGCGGCGTGCAGATTCTGGCCCTGAATACACTGGGCGTGCTGTATCTCGTGGTAAATGGAGAGGTCATGACCATCGACTCTCTCTCCGACCTGGAGGGGATGACCGTCTATGCTCCTGCGCAGAATCCCACGTATATCTTTGAAGCGCTCTGCGAAGCCGCCGGTGTGAATGTCACGGTGGACAACACCTATGCCCAGCCTGCCGACCTGCGCACCGCGCTGGCTGCCGGAGAGGTGGATATTGCCGTCCTGCCGGAGCCGATGGTGACGATAGCCTGCTCCGCCAACGAGAGCCTTGTTGTGGCGCTGGACATCACGGAGGAATGGGACGCCGTCTATCCTGCGGGGAGTCTGGTGCAGGGCTGCGTTGTGGCTCGGACGGAATTTATCCAGGAAAACCCGGAGGCTGTGGCCGCCTTCCTGGAGGAATATGAGGCGTCCATCGCCTATCTCAGCGAGGATGTTTCCGCCGCCGCCCAGCTGGTAGAGGAGTCCGGCGTGTTCACCAGCGCCGCCGTGGCGGAGAAGGCCATCCCCAACTGCAACGTCTGCTTCATCACCGGCGAGGAGATGCAGACGGCCATGAGCGGCTACCTGGAAATTCTCTTTGAGCTGTTCCCGGATTCCATCGGCGGCGCGCTGCCGGGGGATGACTTCTACTATCTTGGCTGAGCCTGACAGATGAAACTCGTAAAACGGCTGGGCCGGGGCGTGCTTGTGCTGGCCTTTTGGCTCGGCCTGTGGGCGCTGCTGGCCCGTCTGGTGGACACGGCGCTGCTGCTGCCCGGGCCATGGGCTGTGGCGAAGCGTCTGGCGGAGCTTGCGGTGACGCTGGATTTCTGGCGCGCCACTGCCGTCAGTCTGCTGCGCGTTCTGCTGGGGGCGGTTTTGGGCGTTGTTACCGGAGTGCTGCTGGCGGCGCTGACGAGCCGCTTTAGGCTCCTGCGGGTGCTTCTCAGCCCCCTGCTCACCATCGTGCGGGCTACGCCGGTGGCGTCTATCATCCTGCTGGCCCTCATCTGGCTGGGGCGGGATATTCTGCCCTGCTTTATCGTGTGGCTGATGGTGCTGCCGGTTGTGTGGGCCAATGTCTCTGCCGGGATAGAGGCGGTGGACGGGCATCTTCTGGAGCTGGCCGCCGTATATCGCTTTTCCTGGGGGCGGACGCTCCGAAGGATTTATGTGCCGTCTGTCATGCCCTATTTCCTCTCCGCCCTGCGTACTGGCATGGGTCTTGCCTGGAAGGCGGGCGTGGCGGCGGAGGTGCTGACTGTCCCGGCCAAGTCCATCGGGCGGTATTTATATGAGTCCAAGCTGTATCTTGAAACAACCGACCTGTTCGCATGGACGGCGGTTGTGGTGCTTTGCAGTCTTGTCATTGAAAAGCTGATGCTCGCCGGCATCGGGCGGATGGACAGGCGCTGGAACAGGGGAGGGCAGGCATGATTTATTATGACTCCGTAACCCTGACCTATGACGGAGCACCCGTGCTAGAGGATTTTTCCCTCCATATTGCGCCGGGGGCGCATATTGCCCTGATGGGCCGCTCCGGCTGCGGGAAATCCTCCGCGCTGAATTTAGCGGCGGGGCTTCTGACTCCGTCCGTCGGTGCTGTGCGGGTGGAGGCAAAAAGGCTTGCTTATGTGTTCCAGGAGCCGCGCCTGCTCCCCTGGCTGACGGCGGCGGAAAATATTAACGCAGTCCTCTCGGACAAATTGGATACCATGCCAAAGGCGCTGGAATGGCTGGCGGCTGTGGGCCTTGCAGACGCGGCGGGAAAGTACCCGGCGGAGCTGTCCGGCGGTATGCGCCAGCGTGTGAACCTGGCCCGCGCCTTGGCTTGCGATGGGGACGCGCTCCTGCTGGATGAGCCGTTGGAGGGCCTGGACAAGCCGTTACAGGCGGAAATGCTGTCCCTCCTCCGCCGCTGCACAGAGGGAAAAACCCTCCTCCTCGCCACCCATGACCCCGCCCAGGCGCAGGCACTCGATTGCCGGATATTGAAGTATCAGGACAAAACATTTGTTTCGGAAGAATAAGCGATAAAAGAACGCCCAGGCGGACTGCCTGGGTGTTCTTTTGCTTGCGTGGTATCATCCCGGTACGGTGTCGTCCTGGTCTATCCACTCCTGTACCTCTGTGATGCGAACGCCGTCCTCGCCCAGCCGGGCGATAACGCGCTCTATGCCGGCATTGATGATGAGGCGGCGACACATGGCGCAGGAGGTAGTGTCCGTGAGGCATTGGCCGGTCTTGGCGTCCCGTCCGACGAGATACATGGTGGCGCCGATCATATCCCGGCGGGCGGCGGATATGATGGCATTCGCCTCCGCGTGGACGGAGCGGCAAAGCTCATACCGCTGGCCGGACGGGATTTGCAGCTCCTCCCGGTGGCAAACGCCAAGATCTACGCAGTTGCACCGTCCCCTGGGCGCGCCGTTGTAGCCGGTGGCCAGGATCTCGTCGTTTTTTACGATAATGGCCCCATAGGTGCGCCGCAGGCAGGTGGAGCGTTCCCGCGCGGCGTCCGCGATGTCCAAATAATAATCTATTTTCTTTCTGCGTTCCATACAACCCTCCGTGATGAATTAAGCTGAAATATTAATACTATTATAGAGGACATCGCGGTCAAAAGGGTTACGTTTTGGTTAAAGTTATGCTATGATAGAGAAAATGGGGGTGCAGGAATGGCGAACAGAAACTATCAGAAGGATCTGGATGAAGTAATCGCGGGCCTGGACGGACGGCCCAGGCTGCTGCTGCAGAGCTGCTGTGGGCCATGCTCCAGCTATGTGCTGGAATATATCACGCAGTATTTTGATGTGACACTGCTGTTTTATAACCCCAATATCCGCCCGGAGACTGAATATGACCGGCGGCTTGCCACGCTCAAGCAGCTTTTATCGGCCATGCCCATGGCGCACCCGCCGACGCTGCGTGAGCAGGACTGGCAAGGGCCGGTGTTTGAACAGGCTGTCCGGGGCATGGAAGATCTGCCGGAGGGCGGGGCAAGATGTACCGTATGCTTTCGGCTCCGCTTGGAGGAAACGGCAAGGCAGGCGGCAGAGGCGGGATTCGATTATTTTGGCACTACGCTGACAGTTAGTCCCCACAAAAACGCCCCGCTGATAAACCAGATTGGGGAGGCCCTGGGGCAGAAATACGGTGTTAAGTGGCTTCCTTCGGATTTCAAAAAACGAAACGGCTATCTGCGTTCTATCCAGCTTTCTAAGGAGTATGGCCTTTACCGGCAGGAATACTGCGGCTGCGGCTACCCTGAAAAGCAGGAGCAGGTGGCTGATAGACAGACGTTACCAGCGGATGCCGAATTATAATAAAACCATAAAACCATGGAATATTTTGCGGAGAAAATTTTGTTGATATATTGGGTTTTTATAAAAAAATGGACTCTAAACACGCAAAGAAATGTGACTCAAATGCTTGAAATTCAAGGAATTTCAAGGTACCTTAAAATCCCTAATTCTCTGTAAAATAAGTCCAAAAATCCCTGTTACTACACCACTACTACACCATTTTTATTCGGCAAATTCATCCTGCGAGTTACATAGCAAGGCCTCAATGCAAAACAAAAACAAAAGTTCCCATACAAGCCCATACAACTACGTTTAGGACAATAAGCGGGAATCCTCGGTAATTCTATTGCCGAGATGAAAGCGCCTTCCTATATTCCGTAAGGACTGGAGGAAGAATATACTGGGCTGTACCAACAAAAAACGAAATTGTTCGAAAGTTCAAATTGACAAAAAACGCATTTTATGGTATAATGTGTGCATGAAAAACAATCTCATTCATTCACGGACTTTCGTTTATAACATTAACTATCATATAGTCTGGTCTGTGAAATATAGACGAGCAATTATCTCTGATACCATGGAACAAGATCTTAAAGCCTGGGCATCTGACATAGCAAAAGACAATAATTTTGTTGTGCATCTCTTTGAATGTGGCAATAAAGACCACGTTCATTGTTTTTGTTTCTGCTTCTCCGACCATTCCAATTTCGCAAATCGTAAAAGTTCTGAAGGCCATTACAGCAAAACGGTTGTTTGAGAAGTACCCAGATATCCGCAATTCCCTTTGGAAAGGCCATCTGTGGAATCCAAGTTATTATGTAGAAACCATTGGCTCTGTCTCAGAAGAAAACATTCGACGATACATAGAAAATCAAGCAAAATAAAAAAACGACAAGAAAGGAGGCCACGTAATGGCTAAGAAATCTACCAGCAAGAAGAAACCTTCGGTTAAGCGAGCGCCTAAAACCAAGAAGAAAACTGATTTCAAGACTTCTGAACAGCGTTCGGTATTTCTTTACGGCAAGCCGAATAAAGAAAAACTGGCTAAGTTGTCCAAGATCCAGAACGACTATACAGCAGCTTCACAGCATTACGTCGATCTGCTGGCTGACAACGAAGATTTCCTACTGCCTCTGCTGAAGCATGACCGTAAAGGCCATGAACTGCGCTCTCTTGAGAAAGCCAATCGCGTATCTTACCTTACAAGTGCGCTAAGCCAGAGTGCGTTCGATCATGCTGTAGACATGGTAGCTAATCGGCTGGATAACATCAAGTCGTATGTATATGAGAACGCCCCTTCGGTCTTGTCTTCGTCCAAGGTTTTGTTTGCTATGTGCGTGCAAAACAAAAGTAAAAACGAGATGATTTCTGCGTTTAAGGATATCGTTGAGAATATCCACAAACAGGATGAAGAAAAACTGAAAGAAGGGAAGACCCCGCAACAGGGTAAAGACAAATTTTATATCGATACAATCGCTGAGTTGGAAAGTATGAATGATTGCACCTTTAATGCTAACGCGGACGCTGTGAGACTGTACTACTATGAAGGTACAGCAATTTTCCGTGTCCCAACAATTAAGCATGCGAGCGTACGGCTGGTTTCAACGTTATATACACTTGAGAAATCGAAAAATATAGAAGCACCATATGTAATTTCCGTTACAGATCCAAGCAGTAGAGGCAAAAGAATAGATGTTCCCTTAAATACGTCAAGGAATTCTCTTCGCAGATTAGACCAATATGGGGCGAAGCACTCTGTGGACTATACTATCCGAAAAGACGGACTCATCAAAGTCACAGTAGCCTTTGAGAAGAAGCATATCACTCCTGAAGTAAAGAAACTCAGGGGTGTAGACGTTGGTACAAACGACGCCCTTCATACCTCTGATGATAAGGCGTTTGGGTCTTTTGATCAGTGTGCCAAATTCTACGATGAACAGGTACTTCCCCTGGCTGGCGTGCGTTCGTCGATTCTGAACAAAAAGCGAGCAATAAAACATTATTTGCATACGCATAAAAATCTGCCGGACAACGTAAAAAAGGATCTGCGCGACAAAATGGATCGCCTCGAAGCAATGCTTCGCAGAGACAAAGAATATGA
>JAJPYE010000034.1 GCA_021205095.1 Oscillospiraceae bacterium
ACACGGTGCAGCAGTCCTCATAGGGGAGGATGGAGGTGTCGAAGGTGCCGATGTGCCGGGCGATGGCGATGACCTCCGCCTTGTCCATCCCCACCAGGGGACGCAGCACCGGCAGTGTAGCACACTGCTCCGTGGCGGCCATGGCCTCCATGGTCTGACTGGCCACCTGACCCAGGCTCTCCCCGGTGATCAGCGCGCCGCAGTGGTTATCCACGGCGATGGCGTTGGAAATGCGCATCATCATGCGGCGCATGATGATGGTGAAGTAGTCCTCCGGGCATTTGGCCCGGATCTCCTCCTGGATATGGGTGAAGGGGACGATCTCCACCGTCAGCCGCCCGCACCAGCCGGTGAGTATTTTGGCCAGATCCAGCACCTTCTCCTTGGCAAGCTCCGAGGTATAGGGGAAGGAGAAGAAATGCACCGGGATAATGTGCATACCACGCTTCGCCATCATATAGGTGGACACGGGGCTGTCGATCCCCCCGGACAGCATACTGACGGCGCTGCCGGAGGAGCCGACGGGCAGGCCGCCCGCCCCCTGCACCGGGGCGCCGTGGATATAGGCGGCCCTGTCCCGCACCTCCAGGTGGACGGTCAGCTCCGGGTGGTGCATATCCGCCGTCAGGTTGGGGAAGGCGTCGTCCAGCTCCCCGCCTACATACTGACTCAGCTCCACGCTGGTCATGGGAAAACCCTTGTCTCCCCGGCGGGATTCCACCTTGAAGGTTCTGGCCTGGGAGAGTTGGTCATAAAGGTACTCCTTCGCCCGCTCCGCGATCAGGGCCGGATCCTTGGGGCAGGCCATGGCCCTGGTCAGTGTCATTATGCCGAAGACCTTTTTCATGGACTCAAAGGCCCCGTCGATGTCGCAGTCCGGCTCCTGCGGCTCCACATATACAATGCTCTGCCGGGCCGTCACGGTGAATTTTCCATAGGGCTTTAAGCGGCGGCGGATGTTCCCCGTCAGCCGCTGCTCAAAAACGTGCTTATTCAGCCCCTTCAGGACAACCTCGCCCTCCTTGAGAAGGATCATATCCAGGGTGTCCGGGGCCTGCTGTGTCGTCATGGCGTCGTTCTCACTTTTTCATACATAGAATATACAGGCATTATAGCACAATTTTCCCCGTTTGACTACGGGGATATATACGCCCCCGGCGGGAATCTGCCCCGCCGGGGGCTGACGCTGTGACAGTGCTTACTCGATGACGGTGATGACCACGCCGCCGAAGTCATGGACGCCCGCGCCCTCCACCAGGACGCCGTCCACATACAGTTCGCCGGTGCCGTCCTTGACGCTGACGGACTCGTTATACACCAGGTACCCGCCCCAGTAGTCGGTTGAGAAAATGCGCCCGGAGCCGAGGATGGCGCTCTGATCATACCACAAAACGCCGTTGTAGGTCAGGTTGGAGGTGTGAGTGCCGGGGGAATAGATATGGATATTGCGGTTATAGATGGCCGCGTTGCACAGGGGCAGGAAGCCTCCGGCAGAGACGCTGCCGCCGCCTCGCCCGCCTCGGACAGATGGGCATAGGCGCTGGTCATGGCATTATAAAGGGTCTGGGTAGTCTCCGCCTCGTCCACGACGATATACACAGGGCTTGTAAGACTGCCGTCAAAGGACGCCCAATAAACGGTATTCTCCTCCGGCAGAGGCACCTCAAAGGCCCAACCGCCGGCCTCCTCGTCATAGACGGCATCCGCCGTACCCAGCGCTTCTCCCTCCTCCTGGGCGTCATAGAGGGTCACGGCCACGGTGTCCGCCTCGAAGGGGACGATGTCCCCCATCTCGTCAAACACGCCGTAGCACAGGAAGGCTGCCGCCTCGTCGCCGTCGGCGGCGGTATACACGTTAATAATTTAGCATCTTTTCCCTGCCTCGTCAATAGAACTTTGTGATTTTTCCGTCTGGAATCTGACCGTCCTGCGCGCCCATTCGGGCGCATATATAAACAAAGCGTCCGCCGACGGCGAACGCTTCGCAAACTTATTAACAAAACGATCAATCCGGCTGGTTCAGCACCGCAGCCGCTATGTCCGGGTAGTTTGTCATCACCGCGTCCGCGCCGATGGACTGGAGGCGGGCCATCTCCTCCGGGTCGTCGATGGTCCAGTACTGGACGGCGATGTTATAGCGGTGGGCGTAATTTACCACCCGCGCCGTACCCAGGTTTATGACATAATCCGTGGTGGGGATTTGCAGGGCCTGGAAGCCGAAGGTGTCCTCGTCCACGTTCAGGTTCAGCAGGGCGCAGAGGTAGAACTTCACGCACTCCATCACCCCGGCGCTGCGGAGCATATCGGGGTAATTCTCGTCCATATAGGCCGTGACCTCGTTGTGGAAGGTGCCGACCACGGTCTTTTCCAGGCAGCCGTATTCCGACAGAATGGCATACAGCTTGTCCGCCGCCTCATAGCCCAGCTCATCGCTGTTTTTTATCTCGATGATATAGCCGTAATCCCCGGCGGATTCCAGGTATTCCAGCGTCTCCTCCAGGGTGATGATACGCAGGTCGTCCGGCACCTCGTCCCCGGTCAGGCCGGCATAGGGCATGGTGCCGTCGTCCGCCTCGAACTGTGCGCCCATGTTCAGGTTTTTCAGTTCCGCCAGGGTCTTGGTGCCTACGTCCACGTTCTCCTCTCCGAAATACTCCACCGCGTCACTGGTGCGGTCAAGGGTGGAATCGTGGAGCAGAACCAGTTCGCCGTCCGCCGTCAGATGCAGGTCAAACTCGAAGATGTCCAGCTCGTACTCGTCGCTTTCCACGCAGTTTTTCAGGGCCATCATGGTGTTCTCCGGGGCGATGCCGCCCCCCGCCCGGTGGCCGGACAGCATGGTGGTTCCCAGGCTGGTAATCAGGGGATTGGTCGCCCCGTCCGACTCCTCCGGCGCGGCGCTGGAATCGCGGGTCACGACCCAATACAGAATACCCAGCAGCACCACAAGCACCAGCAGGATGATGCCCAAGATTTTCAGCGCCTTTTTGACCTTCTTCCCCATGGGGCAGCCCCTGGCAAACCAGGGGAAGGTCAGGGGCCAGACCAGAATGGCCGCCACGACCACGATGAAATACCGCACCGCATGGGCCACGTCATACCCGCCGAACAGGGCCAGCAGGGGGGATTTCAGCGCCGTCCGCAGGAGCATGACGAAGGCCACGCCAAAAACCACCTTCAGCACCTGGGCGAAAGCGGGAGCCTTGGTGTCAAATTTTATGTATTTCCGCTCCAGAGGACAGCCCACCAGCACGCCCAGGGCGCAGCCCAGCATGGTATAGCTGTTTTTCAGGGCCTCGGCCAGGTTTTCGCTGTCAATGTCCGCAGGCCAGGCATAAAACTCCACGAACAGGGCCGCCGCCAGCGCCAGAGCGGAAATGACGCCGAAGACGATGAGAACGATTCGGGGCTTTTCCTCGCTCCTTTGGAACAGGGGATACAACCCAAACACCAGCACAAGGCCGATGGCAAGGCCCACCCCCACGTCCGCCGGGGTGTGAACGCCCAGATACATCCGGGACAGGGCCACCAGGGCCACAATGACGATGCAGACCCACCGCAGCCAGGTCTTTTTTGTGAACCGGGCGATGCCGCCGAAGGAGACGGCGGTATTCTGGCTGTGGCCGCTGGGGAAGGAATAGCCGGTGGCCCCCTCCCTGGCGCTCTCCACAATGGTAAAATCCGGGTCGCGCACCCAGGGTCTGGGTACCTGGCAGGTGATTTTCAAAAACTGATTCACCACCGTGCCGCCCACCCCGGCGGCAATCAGGTAATATCCGTCCCGCTTGCTGACGCACCAATATACCACGATGGCCAGCACAATGAACACGCTCTCCCCGCCCAGGGCCGTAATGGCCGAGAAAAACCCATTCAGCACCGGGGTTCGAAGCCCCTCCAGAAAATACAGAAAGCTCATATGTCACCTCGTTATCAGGTTATGGGAGTATTGTACCATATTCCCGGTAAAAACAAAACCAGGTTTTGGTGAAATGTTGGTATGGAACGAAAATAGTCGATTTTGGATACGCTGATTTAATTGAGTTTTACACTTTGTTTACCCAAGTTCGCCTATAGA
>JAJPYE010000047.1 GCA_021205095.1 Oscillospiraceae bacterium
CCCCTGCACCCACCCCAGGCTTGATAAGGTGCTGGAGGCGGAGGCCCCCCTGGATGTGGACGCCCTGGTGGCGGAGGCCCTGGCCGGGCGGGAACAGGTAAAGCTGGTTCCCGGAAGGGAGTGATAAAAATGAACTGCGAAATACTGTCCGTAGGCACGGAACTTCTGCTGGGAAACACCATCAACACCGACGCGGCCTCCCTGTCCGATATGCTGGCCGGTCTCGGCATCAACGTGTTCTGGCGCTCCGTGGTGGGGGATAACCCTGGCCGTTTGGCAGAGAGCGTGGCCATCGCCCGGAGCCGGGCCGACCTGATCATCACCACCGGCGGCCTTGGCCCCACCTATGACGATTTGACAAAGACCGTTCTGGCAGAATCCTTCGGCCTGCCCCTGGTGCTGCACCAGGAGGAGGTGGCGGGGCTGAAATGCTGGTTTTCTACCCACGACCGGCCCTTTACGGAAAATAACCTCCAGCAGGCGTACCTGCCGGAGGGCTGCACCGTGTTCCACAATGACTGGGGCACCGCCCCCGGCTGCGCCTTTGAGAAGGACGGGGTGCGGGTGATCATGCTCCCCGGCCCGCCCAGCGAGTGCCTGCCCATGTTCCGCCACTGCGCCGTACCCTATTTAAAGACTCTGTCGGAGGAGACCATCGTCTCCCACCAGATCCGGGTGTTCGGCATGGGGGAGAGCGCGGTGGAGGCCCGCCTCCGGGATAAAATGGAGAAAATGCGAAACCCCACCCTGGCTACTTACGCCAAGCAGGGGGACGTGATGCTCCGGGTCACGGCCAAGGCCTCCAGCCATGAGGAAGCGGAGGCCATGTGCCTGCCGGTCGTCGAGGCGGTCAAAGGGGAGCTTGGTCAGGTGGTCTACGGGGTGGACGTGGAGAGCCTGGAGGCACTGGTGCTGTCCCTGATGACGGAAAGAGGCCTGACCCTTTCGGCGGCGGAGAGCCTGACCGGGGGCCTGATTGGGGCGAAATTCACCGCCCTGCCGGGGGCCTCCGCCGTGTTCCGGGGCGGGGCCGTCACCTATTGCGACGAATGTAAGGCAGCCATGCTCCACATCGACCCGGAGCTGATTGCGACTCATGGAGCCGTCTCCTACGAGACGGCGGAGGCCATGGCTAAAGGCGTGCGGGCCGCTACCGGGTCTGACCTGGCCGTATCCGCCACTGGCCTCGCCGGGCCGGATGGGGACGGAGTGAACCCCGTGGGAACAGTGTTTGTGGGTCTCGCTACAGCCGACCAGGTCTGGGTGCGCGAGCTTCACCTGGGCGCGGGCCGGGATCGGGTCCGTCTCCTGGCCGCCAACAACGCCTATGATATGCTGCGAAGATATTTAACCGGCCTGCCGGTTCTTATGGAGGAATAACACTATGACCTATACCATTGACATCTGCGGCATGAAGCGGGAGCTGCCGGTTCTGCCGCTGAACGACACGCTTTCCATTGGGGCCTTCGTCATTTTCGGGGACGTGGAGCTTACGGAGCATGGTGGGGCGGAGCTTTTGAAGCGGATGCCTGCCTGCGACTATATCATTGCCCCGGAGGCCAAGGCCATCCCTCTGGCCTATGAGATGAGCCGCCAGAGCGGGATCCCCTATCTTTTGGCCCGGAAGCAGGCCAAGGCGTATATGTCCGGCGTGTTCCAGGTGACGGTGCAGTCCATCACCACCGCCGGGGAGCAGACCCTGGTCATCGACGAGGCGGACGCCAGGGCCATGGCGGGCAAGCGCATTGTCATCCTGGACGACGTGATCTCCACCGGGGAGAGCCTGCGGGCGGTGGAGGAGCTTGTGAACCGTGCCGGGGGCAATATTGTGGCCAAAATGGCCATTCTGGCGGAGGGGGACGCCATCAACCGGCAGGACATCACCGTCCTGGCCCCTCTTCCTCTGTTTCACCCGGACGGAACGGCCTTGCAGGCTTAAGGCCTGCTTTGAAAATAGCGGTATGATGACGGCGGGAGCTTTTTGACCTTCAAAAAGCTCCCGCCGTTTGGTTGTGCCGATTTCTTACAGTTTAATTCACCACGCGGATCGGATTTCCGGCGGCGAAAGCCTGGACGTTTTCTGCGGTCATGTCCATAATACGCTGGCGGGCCTCGGTGGCGGCCCAGCTTATGTGGGGGGTTATGAGGCAGTTTTTCGCCGTAAGAAGGGGATTATCCCCTCGGATGGGCTCGGTGGAGGCCACGTCCACCCCGGCGGCGGCAATTTTTCCGTTGTTCAGGGCCTCCGCCAGATCCTGCTCCACAATGAGCTGACCCCGGCTGTTGTTGATCAGGATGACCCCGTCCTTCATTTGGGCGATGGTATCCCGGTTTATAATGCCCTTCGTCTCCGGCGTCAGGGGACAGTGGAGAGACACCACGTCCGAGCGGGCCAGCAGCTCCTCCAGAGATACATAGATCGAGGGATCCTGCTCCGCCCGGACGCTGCGGCTGCAGGCGATCACATTCATGCCCATGGCGGCGGCGATTTTCCCCGTGGCCTGGCCGATGTTGCCGTAGCCGATGATGCCCATGGTCTTCCCTGCCAGCTCCGTGATGGGATAGTCCCAGAAGCACCACTCCACGCTGCTCTCCCACCGGCCCTCATGGACGGCCCGATCGTGGTGGGCTACATGGCAGCACAGCTCCAGCAGCAGCGCAATGGCAAACTGGGCTACGGTAGCGGTGCCATAGGCGGGAACGTTGGAGACGGGGATGCCCTTTTCCCTGGCATAGGCCGTGTCCACCACGTTATACCCGGTGGCGGTGACGGCGATATATTTCAAATTAGGGCAGCGATCTATGACAGACCGGGTGATGAGGCATTTATTGGTGACGGCCACCTCCGCGTCCCCGATACGGCGAACGGTCTCCTCCTCCTGAAGGGTGCGGTCATACACGGAGACCTGCCCCAGGGCTTCCAGGGCCTCCCAGTTCAGGTCGCCGGGGTTTAGGGTATAGCCGTCCAGCACAACGATTTTCACAGGCGCTCCTTTCTCATGCTCTGGCAAGGGCTTCCATTTCGTCGATCAGGGCGTCAAAGCGGGCCAGCGCCTGGTCTATCGGCTCCGCCGTGGCCATATCCACCCCTGCGTCCCGCAAAAGCTGGATGGGGGGCTTGGAGCAGCCGCCCTTCAAAAAGCCCAGATACCGATCCGCAGCCTCCGGCCCCTCGGATAAAATCTTTTCCGACAGGGCGATGGCGGCGGCGTAGCCGGTGGCGTACTGATAGACGTAGTAATCGTAATAAAAATGGGGGATCCTGGCCCATTCCAGGCTGATCTCCTCGTCCATGACGATGTCCGGCCCGAAGTATTCCCGGTTCAGATTTCCGTAAAGCTCACACAGGGCGTCCGCCGTCAGACTCTCGCCCCCCTGGGCAATGCGGTTGATCTCCAGCTCAAACTCCGCGAACATGGTCTGCCGGTAGAGGGTGGTGCGGAACTGCTCCAGGAAGTAGTTGATAAGATAGGCCCGCTCCCCCTTGTCCTCTGTGTGCTGAAGAAGATACTGCATCAGCAGGGCCTCGTTGCAGGTGGAGGCCACCTCCGCCACGAAGATGACGTAATTGGCATACGTCGCAGGCTGGTTCTGACAGGTCAGATAGGTGTGCATGGAGTGACCCATCTCGTGTATCAGGGTGAACACGTCGTTCAGCCGGCCCTGGAAATTCATCAGGATATAGGGGTGCATCCCGTAGCCCCCGGCGGAATAGGCCCCGCTGCGCTTGCCGGGATTTTCATATACGTCCACCCAACGCTGGGCCAGACCCTGCCGGACGATGGCGCAGTAGTCCTCCCCCAGGGGGGCCAGGGCCTTCAAAATCAGATCACAGGCCTCCTCATAGGTGAAGTGCATTTCCACCTCCCCTGTCATGGGAACGTACAGGTCATAGAAATGCAGCTCGTCCACCCCCAGCAGCTCCTTCCGCAGGCGGGTGTATTTGTGCATGGCGGGAAAATTGCGGTGAACGGCGTCGATGAGGTTTGTATATACCTCCACCGGCACCTCCGTCTCGTCCAGGGCGGCGTCCAGAGTGGAGGGATATTTCCGGGCGGTGGCAAAGAATTTGAGCTGGACGGTCTGGGCGGACAGAATGGCGGCGCAGGTGTTGCGGTACTGGCCGTACACCCCGTAGAGGGACTGGAAGGCGGACTGCCGCAGGGTTCGATCCTGGCTCTCCATCAGAGGGATGAAGGTGCCGTGGGTGACGGGGTGGGCCTGGCCCTGGCCGTCTGTCGCGTCCGGGAAGGTCAGGTCGGCGTCCGCGAACAGGGAATAGATGTTGTCCGGCTGGATGGCAAGATCCCCGGCCCCGGCCAGCAGGGCCTCCTCCGCCGGGGAAAGAAAGTGCGCTCTCCGGCGCAGGACGCTGTCCAGGCTCCGGCGGTACTGCTCCAGACCGGGGGCGGCCTGATAAAAGCCTTCCAGTGTCTCCGGCTCTATGCTCATAAGCTCCGGCACAAACCAGGCGCAGGCCCCGCTCAGGGCAACGCCCAGAGAGGCGGTCTGGCCGGACAGACTTTGATACCGGCTGACGCGGGTGTCCTCGTCGGCTTTTCGCTGGACGTAGGTAAAGAGCTTTCCCATGGCAACGTCGATGTCGTCCTCCAGCCGCAGGAAGGCCAGAAGCTCCTCTGCGGACTGACTGATTTTACCCTGAAAGGCCGCAAGCTGGGCCGGATATGCCTTGGCCTCCTCCAGCGCCGCCAGAAATTCTTCATCACTGGGAAATATTCCCGTCAAGTCCCACTTATACTCTGCCGGTATCTCCTCTCTCGCCTGATACTGCTTCATGGTTCGTTATACCTCCTGGTTCCTGTAAATCTGTGTTCATCATAAGACCGCAAATATTTCCTGTCAAGGGAAAACGGCGGTTTTCTGTCCCGGCCCGTCCGCAAAATCAAAAACGGACAGCCCGTTCAAGCGGCTGTCCGTTTTGGCAGGGAAAAACGCGGCTGCGTCCTGGGCCATGGAAAATAAATATTTTCATGGGAGAGCGGTTCGCGACCCTGCGCGGCTTCTGAGGAAGGGGTTATCGAATGGGGAAATCAAAGTATGTGTCCGGGTACGGCTCAGGGGCGATGTTGAAATGCCACCACTCGGTGGGGAAGGGTTCAAAGCCGCTGGACAGCATGGCGTTGCGCAGGGTGTCCCGGTTTTTCCGCTGGGCGGGGGTGAGGTTCGGGTAATCCGGCCAGCTCCGCTGATCCATGAAGTCGAAGATGGAACCCATATCCAGCTCCTGGTGGGTTTCCATGTCCACCAGTGTCAGGTCTACCGCCGTCCCCCGCGTGTGGGCGGATTTTCGGTCGATGTAGCCCTCATCGAACATTTTCAGCTTTTCAAGATGGGGGTAATGGACGGGCTTGCGGCGCTGGTCTTCTCCGTCCTCCCCCCAGCGGCAGAAATCGTCCACCGCCCGCTGGGGGCGGAAAGCGTCGTAGACCTTCAAAATATACCCTTGCGGGCGCAGGAGGTTTGCCGCTCGCACGCAGCCCTCCGCCACCTGGCGGGAGGCCACTACCAGAGGCCGCTCATATCCCGCGATGGGACGGCCTATGAAGTTGTCCGTTCCCGCGTATTTCGCGTCGATGATGCAGTCCTCGATCCATTCGTCTAGGTATACAAATCCCTCCGGCAGCTCCCGCGCCTTGGGAATGCAGACTGTGCTGATATTCAATGCTATGTCTCCTTAAAAGAGGGGCTGCATTGTCTGATACAGCCCCAGGGGTATCGTTTGCGTGCTTATCCTGCGCCCAGGATGATGCCAACAATGGTGCCGAGGTAGTTGCCGACCACATAGCCCAGCACGCCGCAGAGCATAGCGGGGCCGACAAGGGCCGTCCAGCCCTGGGAGATGGCCATGCCCGCTGCCGTGGTGGGGCCGCCGATATTGGCGTTGGAGGCGATGATGGCGTCCTCCAGGTTGAACTTGAAGATCTTGGCGGAGATGAAGCAGAAGAGCATATTCACCACCACCATGATGAGGGTGAACACCAGCAGCAGAGGCGCCTCGGTGACGACGGTGTAGATGCTGGCGGGAACGCCGATGACGAACAGGAACAGGTAAATCAGATAGGTGCCGATCTCCTGAGAGCCGTGGAGCTTCTCCACCGGCTTGGAGAAGAAGGTGGCCACGATAACGGAGATGGTGGTGATCCACACATACTGGCTGCCAAAGAACTTACCCACGAAGTCCATGAACGCGCCAGGATCCTCCGGCACCAGGGCGGAGAACAGCCCCGCGATGATCTGGGAGACCCAAACCACGGCCACGGCATAGGCCAGGTTTATGGCGATGTCCTTCAGGGAAATGTCCTTCCGATTCCAGAACGCCGCAGCCTGGGTCTGGGCGGCCTCCTTGCTGACACCGGCCTCCACTTCGTCAATGTGGGGGTGCTTGAACCTGCTGCGGAAAAACCGCATACCCGCAAAGGCGATCAGCACGAAGAAGTACAGCGCCATCAGCAGGTTGTCCGCCACAGTGGCGGAGGCGGTATAGGCGTTATTGAACTGAGAGGCCATGGCCGCGAAGTTCACGCCGCCGCCGATGTAGGAGCCGGTCATCATGGCGGCCACGCCCGCAAGGCCCTCTGCGTCGCCGAAGGGGCCGCGCAGCAGGAAGTAGGCGAGAAATGCGCCCACAACGGTGCCTACCGCGCCGATGAGGAAGATGACCAGCATACGGCCCGTCTCCTTCCAGATCCGCTTCAGGTTGCACTGCAGCAGCAGCAGCGGGATGCCAATGGGTACCACGATGCCCCAGACCACGTCGTCATACAGGGGGCAGCTTGTGGGGATAATGCCAATGTTGGCCATGAGCATGGCCAGGATCAGCGCGATGATCGCGCCGGAGATCTTGGAGGCCCAGTTATACTTCTGCTCCAGCCAGATGGAAAAGGCAACGGACAGGCACATCACGGCCAGAAGGCCGATGGTGTTGTCCGCCTGGATCAGAGGATGGCCCAAAATCGCTTCGAATAACATACGGTTGTCCTCCCTTAAGGTTGGTGTTAGCTTCATTATAAGCGAATCTTGTTTTTAAATCAACAAAAAATTATAGATTTGGCAAAAAACTGCAAGTTTCACAAAGAAGCCAGCCAGGGAAGGAGGAAGAGTTGGAAAATTCTACCTATCAGCGTCTGCCCGAAAAAGCGGTATGACGGATGAAAAAACCGCCGCTCAGGCGTTGCGGATATGAATTCTGAGATAAAAGCAGAGGCTGTACCCGTGTAGTACAGCCTCTGCTTTTATTTATTATTTAAACCAGGCAGGCCCTTGCGTATTACGCGTTGATACCCTCATTGCTGGGGGACGGAATTTGATTTTCCTGGGCTTGGGTGGGAAGCTCCTCATCGAACACCACGGTAATGGTGATATAGTCCTGGTTTCGATAAACGGTCAGCTCGGCGCTGTCCCCGGCCCGGTACTGCTTCACCTGTTCCAGGAGGGCGGATTTGTCCAGCACCTCCGTGCCGTCGATAGCCACAATGATGTCCCCGGCCTGGATCCCGGCCTCCTGGGAGCAGCTCCCTGCCTCCACGGCGTAGACGTAGACCCCCTGCACCATGCCGTAATACATGGCCACGCTGGGGGACACGGTGGTCAGCGTCAGACCCAGATAGGCCTTGCCGGACACATAGCCGTTGGTGATCAGCTCATTCGCGATAGAGGCGGCGTCGGTAATGGGGATGGCAAAGCCCAGGCCCTCTACCCCGTCGTCGGAATACTTGGCGGTGACGATGCCCACCACCTGCCCATAGATGTTGTATACCGGCCCGCCGGAGTTGCCGCTGTTCACCGCCGCGTCAATCTGGAACATATTGACGGTGATGTTCTCGTCGGTGGTGATGAGCCGGTCAAGGGCGGACACAATGCCGTAGGTCATGGTATAGGTCAGCTCCCCCAGGGGATTTCCCACGGCGTAGATGGTCTGGCCCACGGCCAGGGCGTCCGAATCTCCCAGGGCGGCGGCGTTCAGGCCCTCCGCCTCGATTTTCAGCACCGCCAGGTCGCTGTCCGATTCCACGCCGGTTACGGTCGCCGTGTAGGTCTCCCCATCGTGAAGCATGACGTTGATGGTGTAGCTTCCGGCATAGGCGGACTCGATGACGTGATAGTTCGTCAGGATATAGCCGTCTTCGCTTAAAATAATGCCGGAGCCGGCCACGCTGGTGGAGCTGGCCTGGCCGAAAACGTTATATTGGTCGATAGAGGTGGAGATGCCCACCACCTGTTCGCAGGCCAGCAGGTATATCTCTTCTGCCGTGTATGTTTCCGCCGCCTCGTCCGCCTCCTGAATGGTGAGGGGCAGGGATTCCGTGGCGGCAGCCTGAGCAGACTGCACCTCTGCATAGAGATCCGACGCCTCCTCCTCGGCGGGTTCCGATGCTTCGGCCAGCCGGTTTTGCAGGAAGAAATACATGGCCCCGACGCCTGCAATCCCGGCCACCAGGATGCACACCAGGCATATGACGATAACGGCCCCCAGGCCGATATTTTTGTTCTTCCGCTTGTGCCTCCAGTTGGCCTGACTGTTATAGCTCTGGGCCGGATTATAGCCGTAGGAGGTATGCCCCTCCGAGGTGGTGTAATAGGCGTCGCGGTAGACGGAGGAGGACTCCTCCGATTCAAAAGAGCGATCGTATTTTTCGTTGCTCAAGTTTTTACGTCCCCCAAACGCAAGTCCAATGTGGTGATACAATATTGTTAATTCTT
Source organism: Oscillospiraceae bacterium (assembly GCA_021205095.1). Classification (GTDB taxonomy): domain Bacteria; phylum Bacillota; class Clostridia; order Oscillospirales; family Oscillospiraceae; genus CAJOIG01. The sequence goes on from JAJPYE010000047.1 coordinate 8,722, forward strand.
GTTAATCGTCGTATATAGCATATGGTACCGAATACTTATTACAGAAATATTAACAGTTTGAAAACCTACCGTCAACAGTTTTTCCCAATTTTTGCCGAAAAAAGTGAAAGAAGGGCTGTTAGGGGAAATTTTTTTCCCACCCCGCTTGCAAAGCGCCGTGAATATGCTATAATTGTGTGCGCAACAGATAACTGTTTTGTATCATAAAATAGAATATGTTTATCACTGTACCCCGCCCCGGCGGGAGAAGGAGGTATTTATGCAGGATTTAACTGAGGGCCGGTCCCTGAAGGTGCTGTGGGCCTTTTCCATTCCCCTGCTGCTGTCTACTGCGTTCCAGCAGCTTTACAACATTGCGGACAGCGTCATCGTGGGGCGGTTCACCGGCTCTGTGGGTCTGGCAGCCGTGGGGGCCGCCTATCCCATCACCCTGTTTTTCATCGCCTGCGCCACGGGAGCCAGCATGGGCTGCTCGGTGATCATTGGTCAGATATACGGCGCAAAGGACTGGAAAAAGCTGAAAAGCGCGGCCTCCACCGCCCTCATCTCCATGACCGCCCTGGGGGTTCTCCTGGCGGTGCTGGGGGTGTGCCTGGCCGGGCCGCTGATGACTTTGCTGAACGCCAACGACACCATTTTTGCCGATGCGAAAAGCTATCTTTCCATTTATTCTCTCGGCGTGCTGTTTATGATGGCCTATAACACCGCCTCCTCCATCTTCACCGGCATGGGGGACTCCAAAAGGCCCCTGTATTTCCTCCTGTTTTCCAGCGTGCTGAACGTGGTGCTGGACATCATTGCCGTCGGCCCCCTGAGCATGGGGGTGGCCGGAGCTGCCTGGGCCACCACTGTCAGCCAGGCCGTGGCCGCCGTCCTGTCCACCATCCTGGCCCTCCGCCGGGTGGGACAGTTGGAGACGGCGGAGAAGGCTCCCCTGTTTGACGGGGCGCTTTTAAAGCAGATGTGCCGCCTGGCCCTGCCCAGCATTTTCCAGCAGGGCTGCGTGGCTTTGACCCACACCATTTTGCAGAGCCTGGTGAACACCTTCGACGTGGCGGTTATCGCCGGGTATGAGGCCGCCTCCAAGCTCCACAACTTCGCCTACATGAGCTTTAACACCATGGGTACCGCCCTTTCCAGCTTCACAGCCCAGTGCTGGGGCGCGGGCAAACGCAAGCGCATCAAGGAGGGCTTCTGGGTCTCCACAGGCATATGCTTTGCCCTGACCATGGTGGTCATCGCCGTCTTCCAGATCTTCCCCAAGACCCTGATCGGCCTGTTCGTGGACGCGGACGCGGAGGCCCAGGTCATCGAGGTGGGAGTCAACTACCTGCGCATCATCTCCCCGGTGTACACCGTCATCTGCTTTATCATCACCACCGGCGGCCTGCTCCGGGGTCTGGGAAAGAGCATGACCTTCTTCGTGGAGACCGTGGCGGAGTTCACCGTCCGCGTGGTCATGTGCTTTGTGCTGACCAGCGTCCTCGCAAGCTATACGGGCCTGATGTGGGCCTGGTACTTCGGCTCCTCCGTGGGCTTCATCCTGTGCATGATCCTTTACATTCGGCAGAAGAACACGCTGCTGAAGGAATAAATGAAGTTTTCCTGTTAAGGAGATTTTTTAACAGGGATGCGGCGTCGGCTGTGATTTCCGCCGACAAAGGAACCCGCAGGCTTTTCCGGCCTGCGGGTTCCTGGCGTATTGGAGGAAGTTATGCCTCCGCGATTTTTTTCAGCTTGTACAGCAAATTCAGAGCCTCCAGCGGGGTCAGGGTGTCCGTGTCCAGCTCCCGGAGACGGCGGGTCAGCTCGCTGCCGGCCATATCGGTCAGGCTGACCTGATCCTGGGCCGGAGCGGCGGCGACCGGGGCCGCCGGGCCGGAGGTCTCCAGCTCCGCCAGGTATTGCTTGGCCTTCTTTATCACCTGGTCGGGTACCCCGGCCAGCTTCGCCACCTCGATGCCGTAGCTGTCGTCTGCGCTGCCGGGGACGATCTTCCGCAGGAAAATCAGGCTGCCCCCCTGCTTTTTGGCGGTGATGTTGTAGTTTTTCACCCCGTCCAGCGTTCCCTCCAGAGCGGACAGCTCATGGTAATGGGTGGCGAACATGGTTCTGGCCCCCAGCCGCCGCCTGTCAGCGCAGTATTCCAGCATGGCGCGGGCGATGGCCATGCCGTCAAAGGTGGAGGTGCCCCGGCCTATCTCGTCCAGTATCGGCAGAGAGGCGGAGGTGGCGTGGCGCAGGATAGAGGCCATCTCGCTCATCTCTACCATAAAGGTGGATTGGCCGCTGGACAGGTCGTCCGAGGCCCCGATGCGGGTGAACACCCGGTCGGTCACGCCGATCAGGGCGCTTTTTGCCGGGACGAAGCTGCCCATCTGGGCCATCAGGACGATCAGGGCCGTCTGGCGCATATAGGTGCTTTTGCCCGCCATGTTGGGGCCGGTGATAATGGCCACCCGGTCGTCCTTGTCGTTTAAAAAAGTATCGTTGGGAACGAAAAGAGAGTCCTTCTGGGCGGCCTCTACCACAGGATGCCGCCCCTCCCGAATCTGGATGGTTCGGCCTGTGTCCACCTCCGGCATGACGTAGTGGTTCCGGCTGGCCACCTCCGCCAGGGAACAAAGGGCGTCCGCCGCCGCCACCCGATCCGCCGTGGCCTGCACGCGGGCCACCTGGGCGGCCACTCGCTCCCGCAGGGCGCAGAACAGCTCATATTCCCGGCTGTCCGCCAGCTCCTTGGCGTTTAAGAGGGTGTTTTCCAGCTCCTTTAATTCCGGGGTGAAATACCGCTCGTTGGACACAAGGGTCTGCTTGCGGATATAGCTTTCCGGCAGGGTCACGTCTCCGGCGGAGCGGGGGATGTCGATGTAATAGCCAAACACCCGGTTGTAGCCCACCTTCAGCTTTTTGATGCCGGTGCGCTCCCGTTCCCGTGCCTCCAACTGTGCCACCATGGAGGCCCCGTTGTCCCGCACGTCCCGCAGACGGTCTACCTCCTGATCCGCCCCAGGGCGGAGGATGCCGCCCTCCCGCAGGGAAAAGGGCGGGTCGTCCGCTACCGTGCGGGCGATGTCCTCCTGGAGGTCGGAGAGGGTGTCCAAGGCTCCAATGTCCTGTAACAGAGGGCTTTTTACCGCCCCTAAAAGCTCCGCCAGCCGGGGCAGCTTCGCGAAGTAATGGCCCAGCGCGGCCAGATCCCGGCCATTGGCTGTGCCGTAGGCGCAGCGGCCAATGAGCCGCTGGATGTCTCCAATGTCCCGCAGGGTCAGAATCAGCTCGGAGCGCAGGATGGGGTCGTCGAAAAGCTCTCCCACAGCGGACAGACGCCTGCGAATGGCCACAGGGTCAAGAAGAGGCCGCTCTACCCAGGAGCGGAGCAGCCGTCCGCCCATGGGGGTTTTCGTTTTGTCCAGTACCCACAGGAGACTGCCCCGCTTTTCCCCGGTGCGCAGATTTTCCGTCAGCTCCAGGTTACGGCGGGAGGCGTAGTCCAGCTCCATATACCGTCCCTGGCCGAAGCGCTCCAGATGTCGGATGTGGGACAGATCGCATTTTTGCGTCTCCGTTAAATAGCTGAGCAGCGCTCCCGCCGCCAGAGTCTCTTCGGCGGCGTAGCTCTCCCCAAACTGGGAGAATACAAGTCTCCGGCAGTCCTCCTCCAGGAAGCGGGCGGCGCCGTCCTCCGACAGACAGTTCAGCTTTTGCAGGAAGGCGGAGACGTCTCTGTTTGCCATCGCCTGAGGAGACAGAACCGCCTCCCTGGGGGCAAAGCGGCCAAGCTCGTTGAGCATATGCGTCACCGGCTCCTCCTGGAAGGATGCGGCGCAAAACTCCCCGGTGGATACGTCGCAGAAGGCGGCGGCGCCCGTCTCCCCTTCCAGCCACAGGGCGCACAGATAGTTGGAGCGGCTCTCCTCCAGCATGGAGCTGTCCGTCACCGTGCCGGGGGTGATGACCCGGACGACGCCCCGATCCACCAGCCCTGTGGCGGCGGAGGGATCCTCAAGCTGCTCGCAGATGGCCACCTTGTAGCCCTTGGCGATGAGCCGCCCGATATACGCCTCGCAGGAGTGGTAGGGAACGCCGCACATAGGCGTCTGATCCTCCGGGGCCTTGTTTCTGTCCCGCGTGGTCAGGGCCAGATCCAGCTCCTTGGAGGCCACCTTGGCGTCCTCGTCGAACATTTCGTAAAAATCGCCCAGTCGGAAAAACAGCAGGCAGTCCGGGCACTGCTCTTTTATTTCATAATATTGCCGTTTCATCGGTGTCATTTCCGCCATCCCGGTTATACTCGCTTTCTAAATAGTTTGATATTATTTTTATATTACACAATCTCCCCATACAGCGCCCAGGTGGTGCTGGAGGTGATTTTGGCGGTGGCGAACCGGCCCACCAGGGACGGGTCGCCCTGGAGGTGCACCAGGCGGCCTCCGTCGGTGCGGGAGGACAGGTTATAAGGCTCCGCGCCGGTCTCGCCGTCCACCAAAACGCGGAACGTGCGGCCCACATAGGCGGCGTGCTTTTCCTCGGAAATACGGTTGGCGACGGCCAGAAGCTGGTCGAACCAGACCTGCTTTTCCGCGCGGGACACAGGGTCGTCCATCTCCGCCGCCGGGGTGCCTGTGCGGGGGGAGTAGATAAAGGTGAACATGGCGTCGTAGCGTACCTTCTCCACAATGTCCAGGGTCTCCTGGAAATCCGCTTCCGTCTCCCCCGGAAAGCCCACGATGATGTCCGTGGTCAGCACCAGGTCGGGCATATATTCCCGCGCCATGGCCACCTTTTCCAGATAGGCGGCCCGGTCGTAATGGCGGTTCATGGCCTTCAGGATTCGGTCGGAGCCGCACTGAACAGGGAGATGGAGCTGATGGGCGCATTTTTCGCTCTCCGCCATGGCCCGGAACAGCTTTTCCGTGGCGTCCTTCGGGTGGCTGGTCATAAAGCGGAGGCGAAAATCCCCCGGAATATCGCTGATGGCCCGCAGCAGGTCGGGAAAGTCCATTTTGTCCTCCCCCAGGCCCTTGCCGTAGCTGTTCACGTTCTGGCCCAGAAGAGTGATGTCCTTGTAGCCGGAGGCGGCAAGCTCTCTCGCCTCCGCCAGAATGTCCGCCGGGCGGCGGCTCCGCTCCCGGCCCCGGACGTAAGGGACGATGCAGTAGGTGCAGAAGTTGTCGCAGCCGTTCATAATGGACAGCCACGCCTTCACCTGGCTGTCCCGCTGCCGGGGCAGTCCCTCGGCTACCACCCCGTCGGAGGGGGCGGCGGCGATGACCCGGCTCTTGTTCCCCCGCCGCCCGTGGCGCTCTATGGTTTGCCACAAAAGCTGGGGAAACTGCCATACCTCGTGGGGGCCGAACACCAGGTCTACCATGCGGAAGGAATCCCGCAGGCGGTTTTTCATCCCCTCCTGCTGGGCCATGCACCCGCCCACGCAGACGATAAGCTCCGGGTTCCGCTCCCGCGCATGAACCAGGGAACCCACGTTACCCAGCACCCGCAGCTCTGCGTGTTCCCGGACGGCGCAGGTGTTCACGGCGATTACGTCCGCCTGGGCGGGGTCGTCTGTGGCCAGGTACCCGCACTGGGCCAGCCACCCCCGCAAAATCTCGCTGTCCGACTCGTTTTGCTGGCAGCCATAGGTGTCCACCAGAGCGTAATGAGGCCGGGAGTCGATGGCCTGCTTGATTTTCTCGCAATAAATGTCCTGGGCCTCCAGCTCCTGCGGCCCGATTTCCCGGCGTGTATACATAAAAACCTCCCGCTGCCTGCCGATGATAACGCTTTGCGAAGCCTGCGCCCACCGGGGGGCAGCCTCCTAAAAAGCCGTCAGGCTTTTCTGACTATCACTTTAATATATCATTTTTTTGTGGTATAATCAAGGACATGAAAATCAGGAACGGCCCTTTGGCCGAAGGAGGCGAATATGGCAGTTATCAATGTCCTGGCACCCCATGTGGCCAATATGATCGCTGCAGGCGAGGTGGTGGAGCGGCCCGGCAGCGTGGTGAAGGAGCTGATGGAAAACGCGGCGGACGCAGGCGCGCGGAACATCACCGTGGAGCTGCGGGGCGGCGGCGCTACCTTCATCCGGGTGACGGACGACGGCTGCGGCATGGCCCCGGAGGACGCGGAAAGCTGCTTTCTCCGCCACGCCACCTCAAAGATAAAGGACGAGCTGGGCCTGGAAGCCATCAGCACCATGGGCTTCCGGGGCGAGGCGCTGGCCGCCATCGCCGCCGTCAGCCATGTGGAGCTGCTGACCCGCCGGGAGGAGGACGAGGCTGGAACCAGGGTGGCCCTCTCCGGGGGAGAGATACAGAGCATTGGCCCCGCCGGATGCCCCAAGGGCAGCGTGTTCACGGTGCAGGATTTGTTTTATAACACCCCTGCCCGGCTGAAATTTATGAAGTCCGACCGGGCGGAGGGGGCCTGGTGCGTCCAGACCGCTCTGCGGGTGGCCCTGGGGCGGCCCGATATATCCGTCCGCTGTATTCGGGACGGGCGGGAGGAATTTTTCACGCCGGGAGACGGAAAGCCGGAATCTGCCGTATACGCGCTGCTGGGCCGGGACATAGCCCTGTCCATGCTGTCCGTGCAGGGGGAAAACGAGGGCGTGTCCGTGACCGGCTTCGCCGGATCCCCTTCGGCGGGCCGGGGCAACCGGGCCATGCAGTTTTTCTTTGTCAATGGCCGGGCCATCCGCTCCCAGAGCCTGCAGGCGGCGGTGGAGCAGGCTTATAAAAACACGCTGCTGGTGGGCCGGTTCCCAAGCTGCGTTCTCTATATCACCATGAGTCCCGGCGCGGTGGATGTGAACGTCCATCCCACGAAAAACGAGGTGAAATTCTCCTCGGAAAAGCGGGTGTTCGACGCGGTGTATTACAGCACGCTGAACGCCCTCCAGGGGCGGGAGGACAGGGTGGAGATGCACCTGTCCAGGGGAACGGAAAGACGCCTGCACCCCGCCGGCCCCATTTCCCCGCCGGAACCGAAGCAGCCGCCCTCGGAAAAAGCCCCGGCAAGGCCTACGGAAAAGCCCCCTGTCCCGACGGGACAGATGACGCTTGAACTGCACAGTCCGACCTATACCTATGGCAAAGGCATGACCGTGACCGTCCCGCTCCGGCGTTCGGCGCAGCGGGAAAGCGCGCCCCGGCGGGAGGAGGCGGAGCCGTCCCGTTCCGTTCCCAAGTCCCCGGCGGCCTGGGAGCCGAAGGAACCGTCGGCAGAAAAGCCTGCGCCCGTCTCTTCGGCGGAGCCTGTGCGGCTGGTGGGAGAGGTGCTGCGCACCTACATCATCGCGGAGCAGGGAGAGCGGGTGCTGATTATCGACAAGCACACCGCCCACGAGCGGCTGGTGTTCGACGCGCTGAAGGCCAGGGGTCGGGAGATGCTGTCTCAGGGACTGATCGTCCCTCAGACCTGGCGGCCAGACCGGGAGGCGCGGGAGATGCTGGAGGAAAACGCCCCCCTGCTTCAGGAGCTGGGCTTCGGCCTGGAGCCTTATGGGGAAGAGGACATGATCCTCCGGGCCATGCCGGAGGCGCTGGATCCGGCCCAGGCCATACCGGCCCTGGAGGAGATATGCGAGAAGCTGAAAACCGGCAGCCGGGATCTGGCGCGGGATGGAATCCTGCAGACCATCGCCTGCAAGGCGGCCATTAAGGCCGGCTGGGACACAGACCCCATGGAGCTGCAGGTGCTGGCGGACAAGGTGGCCTCCGGCCAGATAAAATACTGCCCCCATGGCCGTCCTGTGGCCGTGACCCTGACCAGACGGGAGCTGGACAAGCAATTTTCACGCATTGTATAATAACGGATGAAGGAGACTATCGCCCATGAAAATAGAGTTTAACGACGAGCAACTGACGCTTCTGAAGGAAGTGGTGGCGGAATACGCGGAGATTTCCTACCACGAGATGTTTGACTACAAGCGGGTGGCTGTGGACGCGGAGGAGGACTTTGTAAAAGAGGAATACAACGCCCTGGCCGAGCAGGAGGAGGAGCGGTTCCGCCAGGTGAAGGCTCTCTCGGAATACATCGTGAAATACGAGGAGCTTATGGGCCATGCCTGACCTGCTGGTGATCACCGGCCCCACCGCCACGGGGAAAACCGCCCTGGGGGTGGAGCTGGCCCTGGCCCTGAACGGGGAGGTGGTGTCCGCCGACTCCATGCAGGTATACCGGGGCATGGACATCGGCACGGCCAAGCCCACCCTGGCGGAACGCCGGGGGGTTCCCCACTGGATGCTGGACGTGGCGGAGCCGTGGGAGCGGTTTTCCGCCGCCAGATACAGCGACATGGCCGCCGCCTGTGTGGAGGATATTCGGAACCGGGGCAAGCTCCCCATCGTGGTGGGCGGCACGGGGCTTTATATCGACGGGCTTCTCCGGGGGACGGGCTATGCCGCCGTCCCGGAGGACATGGCTCTCCGCCGGGCGCTGGAGGAGGAATATGACCGGCTGGGGGGCGAGGGCTTTCGGGAAAAGCTGGCCGCCGTTGACCCGGAGCGGGCGGCCCGGCTGTATCCCAGGGATAAAAAACGCCTTGTCCGGGCCTATGAGGTATACGCCCTGACGGGGAAAACCATCACAGAGCATGACCGAGCTTCCCGCGAGGCCCCGCCCCGGTATACGGCGGCGGTGGTGGCGCTGGACTACGCCCGGCGGGACGATCTGTACCGCCGGATAGACGAGCGGGCGGCGCAGATGTTCCGGGACGGTCTGGCGGAGGAGGTGCGCAGCCTGCTCCAGGCAGGACTGGACGCGGAGGCCACGGCCATGCAGGCCATCGGCTATAAGGAAACGGCGGAATATGTCGCGGGCCGCGCCACGCTGGAGGAGGCGGTGGAAACCGTGAGCCTTCGATCCCGGCAGTACGCCAAACGGCAGCTCACCTGGCTCCGGGGCCGGGAGGAGATCCACTGGATACGCTGGGAAAAAGAGCCGGATATTCAACTGGCCCGACAAATTTCGACGGAAATCTGGGCCGCCAGGTCGTAAAATAGGCTCTGCACAATGAATTTGTGCAAAATAACTATTTTACGGGGTGGCGGACTATGATACAATATTATTTAAAATTCTGTCCGTTTTGCCCTGGAAGGGATGGCAGAGATGCAGAAATCACAGAATCTTCAGGACAGTTTTTTAAACCAGGCTCGCCGGGAGCGGATGCTTGTCACCGTATTCCTTATGAACGGCTTTCAGCTCCGGGGCGTCATACGGGGGTTTGATTCCTTCGTGGTGATGGTAGACTCCGACGGCAAGCAGCAGATGATTTATAAACACGCCATATCGACGGTGGCGCCTGCCCGCCCGCTGTCGCTTACGGAGGAAACAAGCTGAATTGAAACGATCTGATTCCCTGTTAAAGGTCATATCCTTTGTTGTGTTTCTGGCTATGGCCGCTTATCTAGCTATATATCTTGTCCAGCGGGGGACGGACGCGGTGCAGACGGCCCTGGTGGTGACGGCCACCATGAGCGATTCCACCGCCATGAACGGACTTGTTGTGCGGGAGGAACTGGTGCTGACAAGCTCTGAGGATTACATAGACATCACCGTGTCCGACGGAGAAAAGGTCGGCGCCGGGCAGACTGTGGCCGTGGCTTACAGCTCGGAGTCCGCCCTGGAGCGGGCCACGCAGCTCCATGTCCTGAGCCAGGAGATCGAGGAGGTTTCCGCCGCGCTGGACAGCACAGAGGACGTTTCCCTGACAGGGGATCAGACAGTGTACGACGCCATTATCGATCTGGCCTATACCATTCAGACCGGGGATCTGGCCGATATGGACAGCCAGGAGAGTGCTCTTGCCAGCCTGATCTTCCGCACAGACAGCCAGGACGCAACAGAGGAATACCTGACCGAGCTGCAAAAGGAATATTATGAGCTGGAGCAGACCAGCGCCGGAGATTCCAGGGAAATCACCGTGAGTCAGGCCGGTACGTTCACCAGCCTGGTGGACGGCTACGAAGGCGTTAGCCCGGAATATGTTCAGACCCTGACGCCCAGCAGCCTTCGGACGCTGATTTCCGCCGATCGGACGATCAGCGACGAGGCGTTCGGCAAGCTGGTGGTCTCCTATTACTGGTACTATGCGGCCATTCTCTCGGAGGAGAACGCCGAGGAGCTGGAGACAGGGGACACGGTGAGCCTGTCCTTTGGCCGGTATTACAGCGGCAGCCTGGAGGCAGAGGTGGAATACATTAGCCAGACGGAGGACGGGGAGCGTATCGTTCTGTTTTCCATGAACCAGGGACTGACGGATATGCTGGCGGTGCGATCTGTTGCCGCCGATCTGGTCTATCAGGAATATACAGGCCTGCGTGTGCCGGTGAAGGCTCTCTATCGCTACTATGCCGGGTATCTCTCCGACGAGGACGGTCAGAAGCTGACGGAGGGGGAAAGCGTTACCCTGACCCTTGGGGGCGTGGAATACGACGCCTTCGTCTCGGAAATCGGCTCCGCCAACGCCTATGGAGAACTGGCGGACGGAGTAGAATCCGGCAGCGAGGAGGACACCCGCCCCAAGCATCGGCTGGTGGTGTTCTGCTGGGCCTGGGAAGATGAGGAAGCCCCGGATTTCTCCGCCGGCGGCGGCACTGTCGCCTTGTCGGATGGGACGGAGACCCTGACTGTCACCAACTATTATGACTACGATGAGGAAACGGACAGGATGTGCGTGTTTACCCTGACCGGCGTTCAGGCGGAGCGGAAGAAGGTCAGCCTGATTTTTGCGGGCGAGGAATACTGCCTGGTCTCCTCCGACGGAACGGACGCCCTTCGGGAGGGCAACGAGATTATCGTTCAGGCGGCGGGCCTGTATGACGGAAAGGTATTTTAAATCATCTGAATAAGAAAAGAGCGGGGATATGACCGAGATGACCATTGAGCAGCGGATCGCTGTGGTGAAGGAAAACATAGACCGTGTCGGCGGCAGCGGACGGGTCACGCTGGTGGGCGTCGCGAAGACGAAGCCTGCGGAGCTTGTTCGCCGGGCTATTGCCGGAGGATTGGACGTCATTGGGGAAAATTACGTCCAGGAGCTGCGGGATAAAAGTCAGGCCGGGGCCTATGAAGGAGCGGCGGTGCATATGATAGGCCACCTTCAGACCAATAAGGTCAAATATGTGGCCGGGAAGGTCGCGCTGATCCAGTCGGTGGATTCTCCCGCCCTGCTGGAGGCTATATCCCGCCGGGCGGCGGCCCTGAACACGGTGCAGGATGTGCTGATTGAGGTAAACATCGGCGGCGAGGCGGGCAAATCCGGCGTCGCGCCGGAGGCACTGGATGAAATGCTTCAGAGCGCGGCAGGGTTTCCCGGCGTGCGCGTCCGGGGGCTGATGGCCATTCCCCCGGCAGAAAATACCAGGGCTTATTTTGGGCCCATGTATCACCTTTTTGTTGACAATAAGGCAAAAAAATACGATAATAATGTTGTTATGGATTTTTTGTCCATGGGTATGTCAGACGATTATGAGGACGCAATAAAAGAGGGCGCGAATATGGTTCGCGTCGGTTCGTTCATATTTGGCGCAAGAAATTATGGCGTCACCCGGTAACGGGGCGCGGTTAAAAAAATAAAAGCAGGAGGCAGATTCATGGGGCTTTTAGATGATTTAAAAAAACTGACACGGCCATACGACGAAGAAGAAGAATTCTTCGACGATGATGATGAGCTGGAGGAGGATCGGGAGCCTACCGTCGTGGCGCCCAGGACGGAGCGCCAGGAACGGCGCAATCCCTTTGCGGACACCGGCTCCTCCGCCTTTGAGGAACGGGCTGTGCCGAAAAAGGACAACAAGGTGGTCAACATCCACACCACCACCGCCGTGCAGGTGGTGCTGGCAAAGCCGGAGCGATTCGAGCAGGCGGCGGAGATTGCGGATCACCTGCGGGAGAAGCGCACGGTGGTGATCAATTTGGAGACCACCAACAAGGACGTGGCCCGGCGGCTGGTGGACTTTCTGTCCGGCGTGGCCTACGCCAACGACGGGAAAATCAAAAAGGTGGCCATCAACACCTACATAATCACCCCCTATAACGTAGACATCATTGGGGATCTGATCGACGAGCTGGAGAATAACGGCGTATACATTTAAGGAACCTCTGAATCAATGCGGCTTTGGCTCCACCGGGTCTTTTGCGCCGTAATTTCGTTGCTCAATCTTGAAATACACAAAGTATTCCTGCGATTTCGCGTCTCATTCCGACGCAAAATCCCTCGGCGCAGCCTGCGCCGATTGATTCAGCGCTTCCTTAAACCCTTGTCGTAAGCGCCGAAAGATATAGATACCGATATATAAATGCGCAGCCTGTGGCAGAGCGCAGAGAAAGGAAAGGGTAACAGGATATGGTAACAGCACAAGATATAAGAGAAAAAACATTTGAGAAAGCCAGAAAAACCGATGGCTACAACATGGATCAGGTGGACGAGTTCCTGGACGAGCTGGCCGCCGCCTTTACTTCCCTGGCCAAGGAGAACGCGTCTTTGAAGGGCAAGCTCCGGGTGATGGCGGAAAAGGTGGATGAATATCGCCAGACAGAGGATTCCATGCGTCTGGCCCTGCTCTCCGCCCAGAAGCTCTCCGCCCAGATCGAGTCGGAGGCCAAGGAGCGGGCGGACGCCACCCTGGCGGAGGCCAAGGACACCGCCGACCGGCTGACCCGGCAGGCTGCCGACAGCGTGGCCAACGAGCAGGCCAAGCTGGAGGAAGCCAAAAAAGCAACGGATAAATTCTTTGAGCATATGCGTGTGGTATGCGAGAAGCAAATCGCCTTTTATGAAAAGCTGTCCACCATGCAGCTTGTAGGCGGAGACCAGGAGCAGGACGCCAAGGATCAGTCCAAGGCCGCTCCCGCATCCGCCGCCAAGACCGCTCCGGCCCGCCCTGCCTCCCGGACAACCAGGGACAGAGCGGTGGACGACACCGTCCGCAGCATAGAGACCAGCGCCGTAAACGCCGCCCTGGAGGAGCCGGACACTCTCACCGTGGACACGGATTTGCCGGAGGAAGAGGAGGAACCGACCCGCCTGTTCCCCATGGACACCCCGCAGAAGAAGAAAAAACGTAGCTCCTTTGACGATTTCAGCTTTGACGACGAGGATATATAACAATTTTCCTGGGCGGAGCAATCGCTCCGCCCTTGCGGGCTATTAGAACCGATATTCACGGAGAGTTTTTGCGACACCTTTCACACCGATCAATATCTTTTAGATTCTTTTATATTTATTAATTATACAAGCGTTGGAGAGAAATACTATGGCCATGGATTATAATGCGACGGTCAATCTGCCGAAAACCGCCTTCCCCATGCGGGCGGGCCTGCCGAAGCGCGAGCCGGAGATGCTGGCAGCCTGGGAAAAGCTGGATCTGTATCACGAGATGCTCAAGCGCAACGAGGGCAAGCCCCGCTTCATCCTGCACGACGGCCCTCCGTTTTCAAACGGCAACCTGCACATGGGCACGGCTCTGAACAAATGCCTTAAGGACTTCATCAACCGCTATAAGAGCATGAGCGGCTACCAGGTACCCTACACCCCCGGCTGGGACAACCACGGTATGCCCATCGAGTCTGCCATCATCAAGGAGCAGAAGCTCAACCACAAGGCCATGAGCGTGTCGGAGTTCCGCACCGCCTGCCACGAGTATGCGGAGCATTACCTGGACGTGCAGCGCCAGGGCTTCAAGCGCCTGGGCGTTTTGGGCGATTGGGACAATCCCTATAAGACCATGAACCCCAAGTTCGAGGCCCAGGAGGTCAAGGTCTTCGGGAAGATGTACGAAAAGGGCTATATTTACAAGGGCAAAAAGCCTGTGTACTGGTGTCCCAAGGACGAGACGGCCCTGGCCGAGGCGGAGATCGAGTATTCCGAGGACGAGTGCCAGTCTATCTATGTGAAATTCCGCGTCAAGGACGACCATGGAAAGCTGGGGCAGTACTGCGACCTGAACGAGCTGTATTTCGTCATTTGGACGACCACCACCTGGACCATCCCCGGAAACCTGGCTATCTGCCTGAACGCAGACCTGGATTACGTGCTGGCGCAGCAGCCCAACGGGGAGACCTATATCCTGGCACGGGGCCGGATGGAGGCGTTCCAGAAGGCGGCAGGACTGGAGCATTTGGAGATATTGGCGGAGCTGAAGGGCGACCAGTTTGAGCTGATGACCGCCACCCATCCCCTGTTCGACCGGGAGAGCGTGGTCATTTTGGGCGACCACGTCACCCTGGACGCCGGTACCGGCTGCGTCCACACCGCCCCCGGCCACGGCCAGGAGGACTATGAGGTCTGCCGCAAATACGACGCCTCCGGCAAAACCAACATCGGTATGGTGGTGCCGGTGGACGACCAGGGCAAAATGAACGAGGCCGCCGGGCCTTATGCGGGCCTTACCACGGATGAGGCCAACCAGAAGATTTTCGCGGATCTCCTCTACTGCGGCGCGCTGATCGCCAGCGAGACCATCACCCACCAGTACGCCCACTGCTGGCGCTGCCACAGCCCCATCCTCTATCGGGCCACTGACCAGTGGTTCTGCTCTGTGGACGCCTTCAAGGAGGACGCTGTCCGCGCCGCCCGGAAGGTTCACTGGAACCCGGAGTGGGGCGCTGACCGTATGGAGAGCATGATCCGGGAGCGGGCGGACTGGTGCATCAGCCGCCAGCGCCGGTGGGGCCTTCCCATCCCCGTGTTCTACTGTGGAGACTGCGGCAAGCCCGTCTGCACGGCGGAGACCATCGATTCCGTTTCCAAAATCTTCGGAGAAAAAGGCTCCAACGCCTGGTTCGACCTGACGGCGGAGGAGCTTCTGCCGGAAGGGTTCACCTGTCCCCACTGCGGCGGCAAGGTGACGGAAAAGGAGACCGATACCCTGGATGGCTGGTTCGATTCCGGCTCCACCCACATCGCCTCTATGGAGCTGGACGCCCCCGGCACCTGGCCCGCCGACCTGTATCTGGAGGGCGGCGACCAGTTCCGCGGCTGGTTCCAGTCCAGCCTTCTCACCTCCGTGGCGGTGAAGGGGGACGCCCCCTATAAAGCCGTGTTGTGCCACGGCTGGACCGTGGACGGCGAGGGCCGTGCCATGCACAAGAGCCTTGGCAACGGCGTCGCCCCGGATGAGCTGACGGAGAAATACGGCGCGGATCTGTGCCGCCTGTGGGCCGCCAGCGCCGACTTCCGGCTGGATATGCGCTGCTCCACCCCCATCTTCAAGCAGCTCTCTGATAAATATCTGAAAATCCGCAACACCGCCCGGTTCATCCTTGGAAACCTGGACGGCTTCGACCCCAATACCGACCTGGTGCCCCTGGAGGATATGCTGCCCCCCGACCGCTGGGCGCTGAGCCGCTGCGCCGCCCTGGTGGAGAAGGCTTTGGCCAGCTATGAGAAATTTGAGTTCTGGAGCGTGACCTACGCCATCCACAACTTCTGCGTGGTGGATATGTCCAACATCTACCTGGACATCGTGAAGGACAGGCTCTACTGCGAGGCGCCGGGAGGGGTTCCCCGCCGCAGCGCCCAAACCGCCATCTGGTATGTGCTGGATGCTATGGTTCGCCTGCTGGCCCCTATTCTGGCCTTCACCGCTGATGAAATTTGGCTCGCCATGCCCCATCGGGCGGAGGACGATGGCCGGAACGTCATGCTGAACGATATGCCCCCTGTTCGGGAGGATTGGAAGCTGTCGGAGGAGGACGCCCTGTTCTGGGAGGACAGCCTGCGGCTCCGCAACGACGTGAACAAGGCCCTGGAGCTGGCCCGCGCCGAGAAGACCATCGGCAAGCCTCTGGACGCCAAGGTCACGATTCATGTGGGCCCGGAGGCCAGAGAGACCATGAGCCGGGTGGCGAAGCAGCATCTGGAGGCGTTTTTCATCGTCTCCGAGGCGGAGATCTCCGACGGGGAAGGCCCCGGCTGGGCCGGAACGGAGGTTCCCGGCGTCACCGTTCAGGTGGAGCCGTCTCAGGAACCCAAATGCGTCCGCTGCTGGACCCACAGCAGCACCGTGGGCAGCGACGAGCAGCACCCCCAGCTCTGCGCCCGCTGCGCCAGAGCTTTAAAGGAAATGAACCTGTAAAATCGGTTCTCCCGAAAAAAATAGTAGGAGGGAATCACAGTGGTCTACGCGATCGTTACCGTGCTGGTGCTTATCATGGATCAGGCGGTGAAGTTCTGGACAACCAAAAACATCCTGCTGGACGCCATCGGGGACGAGTGCGTGTCCCTGATTCCCGGCGTCATCCATATGACCAACGTGCATAACTACGGCGCGGCCTTCAGTATTTTGCAGGACGCCCGGTGGCTGCTGGTGGTGGTATCGCTGGCGTTCGTTATCGCCATCATCGTGCTGATCAGCATGGAGATTATTCATACCCCCTTTGCCAAGTGGACGGCAGTGCTGGTCATGGCGGGGGCGCTGGGCAACTGCATTGACCGCGTGCTGTATGGCTATGTGGTGGATATGTTCGAGCTGGAGTTTATGAACTTCGCCGTGTTCAACGTGGCGGATATGTTCATTACTGTCTGCGGCATCCTGTTTTGCATACACGTCATTGTATATAAAGAGCCGGAGGCCGTGCGAAGCGCCAACGAATCCCCTGCGGCCCGTCGCCGTCGGGAGGAGCGGGAGGCCAAGGAGCAGCCCTATGCCAACATCCCTCACCGGGGTGAGCATCGGAGCCTGGAGGAGGAGCTGCGTCTGGCCGACCCGGACGATCCATTCTCTGAATGGGGCTTCGGAGCCGAGGTGGAGGACGCCGCGCCTCAAAAGCGGGCCAGACACGTGGAGGGTGAGCCGGAAACACCCCGCCGTCGGACGAGAGCCGTGGAGGAGGAGCCGGAGGCACCCCGCCGTCGGACGAGAGCCGCGGAGGGGGAGCCGGAGGCACCCCGCCGCCGGACGAGAGCCGCGGAGGAGGAGCCGGAACGCCCCCGCCGCCGTAAGGCCGGAGAGAAGGCGCTGGAGGAGCCGCGCAGCCACGTTCGAGCCGTGCAGCCGGAGAAGGAGAAGCCGGAGGCAGACGATGTTCCTGCGCCGTCCCGGCGGTCAAAGGCTTCGGCGGCGGAAAAGCCCGCCGAACGGCGTACCGCCAGCGTGGAGACCCCGGATTTTGGCGATATAGACGACATTCTGTCCTCGCTGAACGAGGAGGACGGAGTCCCCGAAGAGAGCGAGGAGGGCGGAGAGGAGACCTATTCCCTGGAGGATATTCTCGCCGAGTTTCGTGACCAATGACAGAAAAGCACATAGAGATCAAAGCACAGGAGAGCGGGGAGAGAATCGACGCTCTCCTTGCCTTACATTCAGACATTCGCAGCCGCAGCCAGGCTGCCCGTCTGCTGGAGCAGGGACTTGTCACCATGAACGGCGCGGCGGTGGGAAAAAGCCGCCGGGTAACGGCGGGAGAGGTGTTTTCCGTTACCATCCCGGAAGCGGCCCCCGCCAGCGTCCAGGCCCAGGATATACCGCTGGACGTGGTCTATGAGGACGGGGACGTGATCGTGGTGAACAAGCCCAGGGGCATGGTGGTTCATCCCGCCCCCGGTCACGGGGACGGGACGCTGGTAAACGCCCTGCTGGCGCACTGCGGGCCTTCCCTTTCTGGGGTGGGCGGGGAAATGCGCCCCGGTATCGTCCACCGCATAGACAAGGACACCAGCGGCCTTATCATCGCCGCGAAAAACGACATGGCTCACCAGTCCCTGTCCGCCCAGCTCAAGGATCGCTCCTTGTCCCGGATATACGACGCCGTGGTTCACGGCTCCCTCCACGAGGACAGGGGAACCGTGAACGCCCCCATTGGCCGCGACCCCCGGAACCGGCAGAAAATGGCGGTGACGGAAAGGAACAGCCGCCCCGCCGTCACTCACTGGGAGGTGCTGACCCGGTACAGTCGCTATACCTATATCCGCTGCCGCCTGGAGACTGGGCGCACCCATCAGATCCGGGTGCATATGGCCCACATCAGCCATCCCCTCCTGGGGGATACCGTGTACGGTGGCCGCAGGGATAAGGGTCTGGAGACCCAGTGCCTTCACGCCCGCGGCCTGAAATTCATCCACCCCGCCACCGGGGAGCCGGTGGAGCTGTGGACAGAGCTGCCGGACTGGTTCCAGACAGCCCTGAACAAGCTGGGGCCGCCCCTGGAATAGACACAGAACCGCAAGGAAGGGAGCTTGTATGACCGCCTTAGCCGTATATCTGTTTTTTGGCCTGGCCCTGGCCTGGCGCGTCCTGCCGGAGCAGCGGGGAGCGGTGAAATGCTGGCTGGGACTGGTGTTTGGCTGCGTGGCCCTGATGTGGCTGCCCTGCCTGTTCGCCTTTTTCCTGGACTTTACGCTGGCCGCTCAGTGCGCCGCCCTGGCCCTGGCCGCCGCCGGAGGCCTGGCGCTGCTGCTTGTCAGACCAAAGGACAGGCTTCTGAACATGATAAAGCCCCCAAGGACGTGGGAGAAGCCCTCCCACAGCGACTTGGTGGGCCTGCTGCTGGCGGTGGCAGCCACCTGCTTCTGCGCCTATCTGCTCCACACCCATGTGATCCTGGAGCAGGAGGACGGGAGCCTCTGGGTGGGCCAAAGCACCTATGGGGATCTGGCCATGCACCTGGGCTTTATCGAGAGCCTGTACCAGCAGGGAACCTTCCCCCCGGATTACAGCATCTATCCCGGACAGCAGCTTGACTATCCCTTCCTGGTGGATGCAGCCTCCGCAAGCCTGCGGTTTTTCGGCCTGAGCCTGCGTATGTCCGTGATCGTCCCAAGCCTCGTCATGCTGTTTTGCGTGTTTTATGGCTTTTGGCTTCTGGCCTGGAAGATCATCAAGCGTCTGGCCCCCACCCTGATGGCCTGGCTGCTGTTCACCTGCAACGGGGGCTTCGGCTTTTGCTATTTCTTCGGCGGGGCCTATTCCTTCTCGGATATTTTCACCGGGTACTATACCACCCCCACAAACCTGGTGGATCTGGACATCCGATGGGTGAACGTCATCTGCGATATGCTGATCCCCCAGCGCACCACCATGGCCGGGTGGTGCGTGGTGCTGGCGGCCATCTTCCTGCTCATCACCGCGCTGGAAAAAACCGCCGCCGGGACGGGTGGACGGAAGGAGTTTCTCATTCTGGCCGTCACCGCCGGGGCCATGCCCATGATACACACCCACAGCTTTCTGGCTTTGGGGGTGCTGTCCGCCGCCTGGTTTTTCTGCTGGCTGCCGGGGTGCCGCCGGGACGGGCGGGCCAAGGCCCTGGTGCAAAATTATGTGCTGTATGGGGCCGTGTGCCTGGCTCTGGCCTTGCCGCAGCTCATTTTGTGGACGTTCGACTCCGTGGGCGGGGGCAATATGCTCCAGTGGAACCTGGGCTGGGTGGCCGAGGGGAACTGGTTCTTCTTCTGGATCGTCAACTGCGGGGTGGTGTTCATCGCCATGTGGCCCATGCTGTTCTTCCTTCGGGGAGAGAAGGCCCGTCTGTTCATCGGCGCGGCGGCGGTGTTCCTGCTGGCGAACGTGGTGGCCTTTCAGCCGAATCTGTATGACAACAATAAGCTCCTTTATATCTGGTTCATGCTGACGGACATCCTGGTCTGCGACTGGCTGTGGGAGGGCTTCAGGCAGATGAAAAGCCCCCGGCTCCGGGCCGCCGTGGCGGGGCTGCTGGTGTTTCTCGGCACCTTCTCCGGCGTCCTCTCCATGCTCCGGGAGGCGGTCAGCGAGTACCAGCTCCTCTCCGGGGAGCAGGCGGAAGCGGCGGAGTTTATTGTGGAGAACACCCCGGAGGACAGCCTGTTTCTCACCGCCACCGTCCACACAAACCCCGTCTCTGTCCTGACCGGGCGGAACATCCTGTGCGGGCCGGGGCTGTATCTCTATTACCATGGCGTCAGCTACCAGGAGCGGGAGGCCCAGGTGGCCCTGATGTATTCGGACAGCGACGCCTTTGAGGAATATGCCGCCCTGTACGGGGTGGACTACGTCTATATCGGCAGCAGCGAGTGCGCCAATTACGACGTGGACTATGACTATTTCGCCGAAAACTATGAGCTGATCTACCAGTCGGAGACCATCAGCATTTTCCAGATCCAGTAAAAGGCGGAAGGGGATTCGCGCGGTTCCATGGAACAAAAAGAACGGCTGCACGCTGGCGCAGCCGTTCTTTTGCGGTATTTATACCTCCGGCGGTGTGGGCGGCGTCGGCGGCGTTTGCGTGGGACATTTGGCGGCATAGTCCTGACTTATGGCGTCGAAATATCTGGCGCGGGTGACGGAGATGTAGGGAAGCACCCACAGGGACACGAAGGGGATCATGCACAGCAGATACCAGCCGATAAAGCTCAGATCCAGCTTGAAAAGCTCCCATTTATGGCCGTCCATCATGTCCCGGCTTCGGCGGATGCACTGCATACAGGTCATCTCCGGGTGATCGAACATCAGATAGGTGGCCTGGCGATAGCCATAGCTGGCCCGAATCATGGGGATCAGCAGAGGCAGGCAGACCGCCATCGGCCAGAAGCCGCCCACCAGAACGGACAGCGCCGCTGCCGGTATCGCATAAATCAGCGACCACAGGGCCAGCAGCAGGCTTGGCAGGATATAGATCCATATGACCCGGAAAAACATCCCGAAGGAATCGAACAGATCCCCGAAGCCGGGCTTTTCCAGCCGAGAGACCCGCATGGCGTACAGCACGAAGCCCATGGTCAGCTCGATCGCCATGACCTGGAGGGCAATGCTCAGCAGCCACCCCCAGAAGCTGGTGGCGCCGCTCGGCTCCACATAGAGGAGGGTTCCTTCCAGCGAGGCCTGGAACATCTCCATATAGGCCGCCCACTCCCCGTCTATCACCATGGTCAGGACAGTCAGCAGCATCAGAACGAGAGTCAGTCCCAGCGTTACCCATATGGGGCGGGGCCTGGTTTGCCGCATGGCGTCTTTGGCGCCCTGCTTCATAGCTTTTCGATTGATCGACACGATTTTTACGCTCCTTATATAATGAAACTTCTTAAAACGATTTCAGGTGCTTCCGCAGCGCCCGGATGAGATACAGGGCCGCCACGCCGGTGAAGGCCCCGGTGACGATGGCGGCGCACAGCAGCGCCGGGCCGTACCACAGCACGGCGGTGGATTTCATGACCCCGGCGGCGGCCAGAAGCTGCCCGGCGTTGTGGCCGATGGCCCCCAGAATACTGACCACCCACAGATTTTTTTCGCTGAACAGCCCGATGGTCAGGGCCATGACCGTCCAGGAGAGAAGCCCGCCCGCCAGGGAGAACAAAATGACGGAAAAGCTCCCGGCGAACAGGGCGGAGAGGACGATGCGTACCAGAAGCACGCACAGAGCCTCCCGCCGTCCCAGCAGGTTCATGGCCGTCAGCGTGACCACGCTGGCCAGACCCAGCTTCACGCCGGGAACCGGGATGGGCAGGGGGATCTGCGCCTCTATGAGCCATACGCACAGGCTGATGGCTGTCAGCAGCGCCATGAATACCAGCTTTCGCGTTCCTTTCATCCCTCGTCCTCTATCTGTATCACAATGCGGTGAGGCAGGCACACGATGGGTACCGCCCCGTCGGTTATCTGTCCCTGGTTTACGCAGACCTGCTCGTCGCAGTCCGCCTCTATGACCTCGATGGCCCCGTGGCTGACCCGGATGGTGTTGTAGCCGTCCTCTGTTTCGATGGTGAACTCATAGGGTACCGCCACGGCGGACAGGTCGATCCGCTGGTATTCCTCCCCGTTCACATAGATCACCGCTTCCGTGCCGCCCGGCGCGCGCAGGAGATATACCCCCGCGCTCACGGCGGCCAGCGCCGCGAACAGCAGCGCGAAAAAGACTGTTTTGTGTTTCATGGTTTACATCTTAATTTTTAAATTGTATAATGTCAACTAGATTGTATTAACTTTTTTGCCTGTTTTCTCAAATAGGCCCCCATAAGGAAGGTGGACTGTGGATCTATTGCGCTTGATTTTTGGAGAGACCGCCCCCTGGCTGGCGAGTCTGTCCCGCTTTATTCTGCCCCTGGTGTGCGTGGCCATCGTGGTGCGCTGCATACGCAGTATGCTCCGGGAGCGGTATGAGCCGGAGACCTGGGCCTATCTCTATCTGCCGGGGGAGATCATGGTACCCCTGCGCCATTGGGAGTGTATTTTGGGCCGGGCCAAATCCGTGGACGGCCAACTGGACGACCCCTCGGTGGAGAAGCTCCATGCCTGTCTGATACGGGACGCCGCCGGGGGCTGGACGGTCTATAACCTGGGCCGGGGGGACACCTATGTTAACGGCGAGCCTGTGACGGCGGGGGGCGCGGCCCTGGCGGACGCGGACGTGCTGACCCTGGGGAAGGTTTCCGCCCGGTTCGTGGATCTGACGGAGGAGGAGCGGGCCGCCCTGCTGAAATACCGCCACGCCCCAGGCCGCCGGGTGCGCCCAGGGGCCACCATGCTGCTTTTGACTGTGCTGCAAATTCTGCTTGTTTTGCAGCAGCTTGTCTATAACGAGGACGCGGGAACCAGCGTGGCCATGGCCTTCGGCATTTTGTGCGCCGCCCAGTGGGTGTATTTCTGCGTCCTGCGGGCCTCCGGGCAGACGGGCTTTGAGCCGGAGACCCTGGGCTTCTTCCTGACCACCATCGGCCTGAGCGTGGCGGCATCCTCTGTGCCGGACGCAAGCTCCATGATAAAGCAGGTGATTTTCATCCTGGCGGGCATCGTGCTGTTTCTGATTCTGGGCCTGTGGATCCGGGATCTGAAGCGGACAAAATCCCTGAACATGGTCGCTGCCGGGGCTTCTGTCATCCTGCTTGCCATCAACCTGATTTTCGCCCAGGTGACATATGGCGCTCAGAACTGGATCACCATCGGCGGCTCCTCCATTCAGCCCTCGGAATTTGTGAAGGTGCTGTATATTTATGCCAGCGCCGCCACCCTGGAGCGGCTGTTCGTGAACAAAAACCTGATTTTCTATATCGGCTTTTCCGCCGTCTGCGTGGGGGCTATGGCCCTGATGGGGGACTTCGGCGCGGCCCTGGTATTTTTCGTCACCTTCCTGGTCATCTCCTTTATGCGCTCCGGCAGCTTCGCCACCCTTTTCCTGGCCATCGGCGGCGCTGCCCTGGCCATCATGGTGGTGCTGTCCGCCCGGCCCTATGTGCTGGCCCGGTTCCAGACCTGGGGCCACGCCTGGGAAGATATTTATGACACCGGTTATCAGCAGGTGCGGGCCATGAGCGCCGCCGCCAGCGGCGGCCTGTTCGGGCAGGGCTCCGGCAACGGCTGGCTGGTGGACGTGACCGCCGGGGACACGGACATGGTCTTCGGCGTGGTGTGCGAGGAGCTGGGACTGATCACCGGCCTTTGCTGCGTGGCTTCCATCCTGGCTCTGGCGGGCTTTGTGGTGAAAAACGCCTCGTCTGGCCGCTCCTCCTATTTCGTCATCGCGGCGGCGGCCTCCGTCACCGTTATGATGAGCCAGATGGCCCTGAACGTATTCGGCTCTATGGACATTCTGCCCTTCACCGGCGTCACCTTCCCCTTCGTGTCCCGCGGCGGCAGCAGCCTTCTGTCCTGCTGGATGCTGCTGGCCTTTATTAAAGGCTGCGACACCAGGGCGCGGGGCAGCTTTGCCGTAAAGCGGCCTGAGAAGTTCTCCGGCGGCGCAGGCGTGGAGGCGCAGGAGGACGAGGACTATGACGGGTACGATGAGTACGGCGAGTACGGCCCGAACAGTCATGCAGACCGCCGCCGGGCGGGGCGTGGCCGCCCCTACAGGGAGGATAACCGATGAAAAAAGTTACCAATCGTGCCGCCGCTGTGATGATTTTGCTGGCCCTGATCCTGGTGGGCATGGGGGTGTATATCTTCCGCCTCGTCCGGGACGGGGGCGACTGGGCCTCCTTCTACGCCAACGACAGCGTCTACACAAACGGCTCGCTGAACAGCGGCTCCATCACGGACAGAAACGACGTCGTTCTGGCTACGGCCAGCGAGGGGGGCGTCTCCTTCGCGGACAGCAGCGCCGTGCGCACCGCCTGCCTTCATGTGGTGGGGGACATAAACGGCAACATCGGCACCGGGGCGCTGAACGCCTTCCGCTCGGAGCTTGTGAACTATAGCTTTCTCACCGGCACCACCACCGGCGGGGGGACGGTGAAGCTTTCCATCGACGCGGAGCTGAACGTTACGGCCTATAACGCCCTGAACGGGCAAAAGGGGACGGTGTTGGTCTATAATTACGAGACGGGCCAGATCCTCTGCATGGTGTCCACCCCGGCCTATGACCCGGAGTACGGCTTTGACAGCACGGACAGCTCCTATGACGGGGTCTATATCAACCGGGGACTCAGCGCCACCTACGTGCCGGGATCTGTGTTCAAGCTGGTGACGATGGCGGCGGCCATCGAGAACATCTCCGATATATGGAGCCAGACCTTCACCTGCACCGGCAGCACCACCATCGGCGGCCAGACCGTCACCTGCTCCGGCACCCACGGCACCCAGACGGTGGAGCAGGCCCTGGCCAATTCCTGCAATGTGGCCTTTGCGGAAATCTCCGTCCAGCTTGGGGGCGATACCATTGCGGAGTACGCCGAGGCCTACGGCCTGACCAGCAGCCACACCATAAATGGCCAGATCACTACCGCCGCCGGGAGCGTCACCAGCGCCCAGGGAGACGACAACAGCACCGCCTGGGAGGGCATCGGCCAGTATGAGGACTTGGTGAATCCCTATGCCCTGCTGCGGCTGGTGGGGGCCATCGCCAACGGCGGCACGGTGGTGGAGCCGTCCCTTTTGTATGGAAAATCCGCCGGAACCACCAAGCTGATGGACAGCGCCACGGCCAGCACTCTCTCCGAGATGATGAGCTATAACGTGGAGTACCACTACGGCTCCGGCAGCTATCCCGGCCTGGAAATGCACGCCAAAACCGGCACCGCCGAGGTGGGGGACGGCACCTCCCACGCCTGGTTCGCCGGGTTCATCACCAATTCTGACGCGCCCCTGGCCTTCGTGGTCATGGTGGAAAACGGCGGCGGCGGCTACGCCGTGGCCTCCCCCATCGCAAACACCGTCCTGCAGCAGGCGGTCTTTGGATAAATAAGAGGCGGGCCTGCGTCGGCCCGCTGGGAAAGTATTTTGAATTATGATAGACATTTCACTCCACAACGTAAAAAAGAGCTTCGGGGGCAATGAGATCCTCCGGGATGTCTCCTTTGAGATAAACCAGGGGGAGCGGGTGGCCCTTTTGGGGCCGAACGGGGCGGGAAAGTCCACCATCCTGAACCTGATTACCGGGGCGCTGGAGCCGGACGAGGGGGAGATCGTCACGGCCCCTGGCAAGCGCATCGGCCTGATCTCCCAGATCCCCGTCTATCCCGCCGGGTACACCACGGAGGACGTGCTGCGCTCCGCCTTCCGCCATCTGGACGAGCTGCGGGAGCGGCTGACCGCACTGGAGACGGCCATGCAGACGGACGACAGCCCCGCCACGCTGGCGAAATACGACGCCCTGACGGCGGAATATGAGCGGCTGGGAGGCTACAGCGCGGACTACGAGCGGGAGCGGGTGGCAAACGGCCTGGAGCTGACCCCCGCCATGCGTAGCCAGAGCTTTGAGAGCCTGTCCGGCGGGGAGAAGACCAGAGTGAACCTGGCACGGCTCCTGCTGGAGGACACGGACATCCTCCTGCTGGACGAGCCGACAAACCATCTGGATTTGAAAAGCACGCAATGGCTGGAGGATTTTCTCCTGCATTTCCACGGCACCGTGTTCACCGTCAGCCATGACCGCTGGTTTCTGGACACCATTGCCCAGCGCATCATCGAGCTGGCGGACGGCCAGTGCCAGTTTTACGCGGGAAATTACAGCTTTTACCTGACGGAAAAGCAGCGCCGGTATCAGGAGCTGCGTCGCCAGTATGAAAAAAACCAGAAGGAGATCGCCCACTTGGAGGAGGCGGCGGATAAGCTGCACCTGTGGGCCTTTCTGGGAAACGACAAGCTCCACAAGCGGGCCTTTTCCATGGAAAAGCGAATCGCCAAGCTGCAAACCGCCCCCCGGCCCCAAAAGGAACGGACGCTTTCCGCCCGGTTCAAGGAGCAGGATTTCCAGGGGGACGAGGTGCTGCTGGCGGAGGGGCTGGAAAAATCCTTCGGGACGCGGACGCTGTTTTCCGGGCTGGAGCTTCTCATCCGTCCGGGGGAGCATATCGCCGTCATGGGGGACAACGGCACGGGGAAGTCCACCCTGATAAAAATTCTTCTGGGGGAGCTTGCGCCGGACGAGGGCTTTGTCCGGCTTGGCCCCTCCGTCAAGGCGGCCTACCTGCCCCAGCTCGTCACCTTCTCCCACCCGGAGCGCTCGGCCCTGGACACCCTGATTTATGATGACAGGGCCACCCCCCAGCAGGCACGCGACCGGCTGGCCGCCTTTAACTTCCGGGGGGAGGACGCGCTAAAAGCGGTGGGAACCCTGTCCGGCGGGGAACAGAGCCGCCTGCGCCTGTGTATGCTGATGAAGGACGACATCAGCCTTCTTGTGCTGGACGAGCCGACCAACCACCTGGACATCGCCAGCCGGGAGTGGATAGAGCAGGCCATCTCCGAATACGGGGGCACGCTGCTGTTTGTGAGCCACGACCGATGGTTTGTGGATCGCTTTGCCGACCGCATCTGGGAGCTGCACGACGGCACGGTCACGGATTTTCAGGGGGATTATCAGGCCTATCAGGACTATAAGGCCCGGCAGACGGACATCACCCGCGCCGCCAAGCGGAAGGAGCCAAAGGAAAAGGCCCCCCGCCCGTCCCGTCCCGCCGACCGCTCCAAGCAGCTTGCCAAGGCGGAGCGGGAGATTGAAAAGCTGGAGGGAGAGCTGGCCCGCCTGGAGGCCCAGGAGCAGGAAAACGCCACCGACTACCAAAAGCTCATGGAGCTTGCGGAGGAAAAGGCCGTCCTACAGGAAAAGCTGGACGAAGCCTATGACCGCTGGGCCGCGCTTTCGGAATGAAGGGGCCTTCCGCCAGTTTTGATTATTGTGACGTAAACAGGGAGCGACAGCCAAAACCGCTGTCGCTCCCTGTGTTTGTTCTCAGAGAAATTCCGCCAGCTCCTCCACGCCCTTGCGTTTGGGGGCCTCCGGGGTCTCGGCGGGGTGGCCCAGGGCAATCAATGCGGAGACGGAACGGTCCTCCGGCAGAGACAGGGCCTGGGCCGTCAGGGCCGGGTCGTATATGCCCATGATGACCGTTCCCAGTCCCCGCTCATGGGCGGCCAGGCAGAAGGTCTGGGCGGCGACACCGGCATCGAAGCTCTGCCAGTGGGTTCTTTTGGCGGTGGAGAAGCCGCCGTCCCGTTCATAGCCGGAGCGGCCCTCTATGGTGACGAGGGCAATCAGCGCCGGGGCCTGGGTGATGATGCGCCGGTTGGAGGCGTGGCCCATAACGCAGGTGTCGGCAATTTTGGCCTTCAGATCTGGATCCAGCACGGCGATATAGCGGGCGGTCTGGGTGTTTTTCCAGCTTGGGGCATAGGCGGCGGTCTCAATCAGGGCGGCAATGTCCTCCCGTGTCACCGGCTGGTCGGTAAACCGGCGGATGCTTCTTCTTGTTCGCAGACAGTCTACAGCGTCCATAATCAGGCTCCTTTTGATGATGTTCCGATGTTTGTAGGCAAGCCCCTTTTACCGGGCGGCGCCAAACTGAAAGGTGCGGTATTGGATGGCCTCCGCCAGGTGCTGAGGCTGGATGGATTCGGAGCCGTCCAGGTCGGCGATGGTGCGGGCTACCCGGAGGATGCGGTCGTAGCTTCTGGCCGTCAGGCCCAGGGAATCGAAGGCGGAACGCATCAGGCCGGAGCCTGCCTCGTCCAGGGCGCAGAACTGCTCCATAGCGCCGGGGGTCATGCGGGCGTTTTCTTCAAAGCTCTCCCCCGCGAAGCGGCGGCGCTGTATCTCACGGGCGGCATTCACCCGCTCTCGGATGGCGGCGGAGGATTCCCCGTCCGGGCGGGCCTCCAGCTCCTCAAACTCCAGGGCCGGAACCTCCACGGTGATGTCGATCCTGTCCAGCAGCGGGCCGGAGACCTTGGCCTGATATGCCTGGACGGATTTGGCCGAGCAGCGGCACCGGCCTGAGGGATGGCCGTACCACCCGCAGCGGCAGGGATTCATGGCGCAGACCAGCATGAACCGGCTGGGATAGGTCACAGAGCCGGAGGCGCGGGAGACGGTGATCTCTCCCTCCTCCAGGGGCTGGCGGAGCAGCTCGATCACGTCCCGGTGAAATTCCGGCAGCTCGTCCAGAAACAGTACCCCGTTGTGGGCAAGGCTCATCTCCCCCGGTTTCAGATCCGCCCCGCCGCCCAGGGCCTGGCGGGAGGCGGTCTGGTTGGGAGCGCGGAAGGGTCGGTGGGATACCACCGGCTCCGCCTGGCTTGTCAGCCCGGCCACCGACCATATGGCTGTGGTTCCCAGGGCCTCGGCCCGGCTCATGTCCGGCAGGATGCCCGGCAAACGCTTGGCCAGCATGGACTTTCCCGCTCCCGGCGGCCCTACCATCAGCACGTTATGGCCTCCGGCGGCGGCTACCTCCAGGGCGCGCTTCACGTTTTCCTGACCCTTGACCTCCCGAAAATCCGGCCCCAGGTCGGCGGTGGGCAGAATATCCCGCGGCGCAAGGGGCTTAATTTGCGTCTGACCGCTCAAATGCTCATGGAGCTGACGGACGTTCTCCACCGGGTAGACCTCAAGCCCCTGGGCGTAGGCTGCCTCCGGGGCGTTCATGGCGGGCAGGAACAGCCGCCTGGCCCCGGCCTTCTTCGCGGCCAGAGCCATGGGCAGAGCGCCGGGAACGGGCCGAAGCTGCCCGGTCAGGGACAGCTCCCCGAAGAACATGTCGTCCTCCCTGGGAGTGGGGATCTGCCGGGAGGCGGCCAGTATCCCCAGCAGCACCGGCAGGTCATAGACCGTGCCGGCCTTTTTTGTGTCCGCCGGGGCGAGGTTCACCGTGATGCGGCTGACGGGGAAGTCGTAGCCGTTCTGTTTCACGGCGGCACGCACCCGGTCGCCCGCCTCCTTCACGGCGGCGTCCGGCAGCCCCACAATGTCCAGCCTGGGCAGACCGTTGGAGATGGAAACCTCCAGCTCCACCTCATAGCCTCCTATGCCCTTGATCCCCAGGGAACGAATCCGCGCATACACAGAAAATCCCCTCCTTTTTCAAAATACTGGCCGCGCTGTGCGCGGCCAGCAAAAGGCTTCAAGATTACTTTTCATCGGAGACGAGCGCGATGTGCAGCTCGTCGAGCTGACTCTGCTCCACGGCGGAGGGAGCGCCCATCATCAGATCCTGGGCGTTTTTGTTCATGGGGAAGGGGATGATCTCCCGGATGGACGGCTCTCCGGCCAGGAGCATGACCATGCGATCTACGCCGGGAGCGATGCCCGCGTGGGGCGGCGCGCCGTAGCAGAAGGCGTTGTACATGGCGGGGAACTTGGCCTTCACGTCCTCTTCCGTCAGGCGGACAAGCTCAAAGGCCTTGACCATAATATCCGGGTCGTGATTGCGCACCGCGCCGGAGGAAAGCTCCACGCCGTTGCAAACTAGGTCGTACTGATAGGCGTAAATATCCAGAGGGTCGACCTCGCCCCGCTGGGCCTTTTCCAGAATCTCTAATCCCCCGTTCGGCATGGAGAAGGGGTTGTGACAGAACTCCAGCTCGCCGGATTCCTCCCCGATCTCAAACATGGGGAAGTCCACGATCCAGCAGAACTCGTACCGCTCCTCGTCCATATGGCCGGGAACGGCGGCGCCCAGCATTTTCCGGGCCACGCCTGCGGTCTTCTGGGCCTCGCTCAGGGTTCCCGCGCTGATAAGGGCGAGACCGCCCGGCTCCAAACCAAGAGCCCTCAGCTCCGTCTCCCGGCCTGCCAGGAATTTCGCCACGCCGCCCACCAGCGCGCCGTTTTCGTCCATGCGCACCCAATAGGGCTTTTTTCCCGCCTGAACGGCCACGTCGTCGCAGAGCTTGTCGATCTGCTTGCGGGTCAGGCTGGCCCCGGAGCAGGGGACGAGCTTCACCGACGCAGCGGACTGAAACGGCTCAAACTCTGTCTCCCTGGCCAGGGCGGTCATGTCCCGGACGGTCAGGTCGATGCGCAGGTCGGGCTTGTCCGTGCCGTAGGTCTCCATGGCGTCGTGATAGGAGATGCGCCGGAAGGGGGCCGCGGAGGCGATGTCGTATGTGCCGTATTTGGCGAAAATGGGAGGCAGCACGTCCTCCATCACGGCGAACACATCCTCCTGGGTGGCGAAGGCCATCTCCATGTCCAACTGATAGAACTCGCCGGGGGAGCGGTCGCCGCGGGCGTCCTCATCCCGGAAGCAGGGGGCAATCTGGAAATAGCGGTCAAAGCCGGAGGTCATCAGAAGCTGCTTGAACTGCTGGGGGGCCTGAGGCAGGGCATAGAACTTGCCGGGATGCTTCCGGGCCGGGACAAGATAGTCCCTGGCTCCCTCCGGGGAGGAGGCGGTCAGGATGGGGGTGGTGATTTCCAGAAATCCATGGGCCGTCATGGCGGCGCGCAGGGCGGCCACCACGTTGCAGCGCAGGATGATGTTCTGCTTCACGGCGGGGTTTCTCAGGTCGAGATAGCGGTATTTCAGCCGCAGGCTCTCGTCCGCCTCCCTGCTGCGGTTTATCTCAAAGGGCAGCTCGTTATAGTGGCAGCGGCCCAGCACCTCGATCTTTTCCGGCACGACCTCGACGTCGCCGGTGTCTTGGCGGGGGTTCTTGCTGGCCCGCTCCCGCACCACGCCCTCGATGGAGATGGTACTCTCCTTGGTGATGGCCCGGAAGGCCTTCACCATGTCCTCTGTTTCGGCGACCGCCTGGGTGGTGCCGTAAAAGTCCCGCAGCACCACAAAGGCGAGGCTTGCGCCCACCTCCCGGAGGTTTTCCATCCAGCCAACCAGCTTCACCCGCTGGCCGACATGCTCCATCCGCAGCTCGTTGCAGGTATGTGTCCGCATCTGTGTCATATCGTTTTTCCGCTTCCTTTCACCGGCTTTGCCGTGAGATTTGCCGAATCGTTTATAATAACGGCGGCCCGTTCCGCCGTGACGGTTATCTGCTCGCCGGAGGCCAAATCCTTCAGACTGACCGTGCCGGAGGCCTGTTCGTCCTCGCCCACCACCACGGCGTAGGGGATGGAGAGCTTGTCCGCATAGGCGAATTTGGCCTTTACCTTTTTCTGCTCCATGTATACCTGTGTGCGTACGCCGGCGGCCCGCAGCGCCGCCGCGCAGCGGACGGCATAGTCCATGGTGTCCCCCATGGGGATGACCAGCGCCTCGCAGGGGGCGGTGGGGACGTCATCGCTCAAAAGGCCCTGCTCCTGGAGAATATAGAAAAGCCTTGTGACGCCGATAGAGACGCCCACGCCGGGGAGCTTTTTGTCCGTGTAATATTCCGCCAGATTATCATACCGCCCGCCGGAGCAGACAGACCCCACCTCCGGGTGATCCAGCAGCGTGGTCTCGTATACGGTGCCGGTATAGTAGTCCAGACCCCTGGCGATGGTCAGATCCACCCGCCAGTTTTCCTCCGGCACGCCGAGGCCGGGCAGCAGACCCGTCACGGTCTTCAGCGCATCGATGCCCTCGTCCAGGCTCTCGCACTGGCCATACAGCGCCTCCAGCGCCGCAATCGGCTCCGGGCTTACCAGAATGTCCAGCAGCTCCGCCGCGGTGGATTCCGTCAGTCCCGCCTCTATCAGCAGCTCCGTGACCTTTTCCCGGCCAATTTTCTCCAGTTTGTCGATGGCGTTCATGACGGCCCCGGCTTTGTCGGCGATGCCAAGATAATCGAACAGGCCGTTCAGCACCTTGCGGTTGTTTATGCGGATACAGAAGCGCTCCAGGCCCAGCCGCTGAAACACCTGGCAGATGATGGCGGGCATTTCCGCCTCGTTGGCCACGGCCAGAGAGCCGTCCCCGATCACGTCTATATCCGCCTGATAAAACTCCCGAAACCGGCCCCGCTGGGCCCGCTCCCCCCGATAAACCTTACCGATCTGAAACCGACGGAAGGGGAAGGCCAACTGGCTGTAGTTTGCAGCCACATATTTAGCCAGGGGGACGGTCAGGTCAAAGCGGAGGGCCAGATCGCTGTCTCCCTTGGTGAAGCGGTATATCTGCTTTTCCGTCTCGCCGCCGCCCTTGGCCAGCAGCACCTCCGCCGCCTCGATGACAGGGGTGTCGATGCTGGCGAAGCCGTAAAGGGCATAGGTCTCCCGCAGCACCTGCATGATTGCGTCCATCTGGGCCTGCCGTGGCGGGAGAAGCTCCATAAACCCGGAAAGCGTCCGGGGCTTGATTCGTTCCATCTTTGCATACCTCATGGCGACGTCCGAAAACGCCGCGTTTCTGTTATTCTAAAGCCTTGTGTCGTTAGGCTTTTTTGGGGTTAACTATATCGCGCCAGGCGAAATCGCCGCGGCGCAGACCCTGCACCAGTACCTCCGCTGTGGCGACATTGGCGGCGAAGGGGATGTTGTATACGTCGCACAGGCGGGAGATCTCATTCACCTGACCAAGCAGCTCCAGGCGGGTGGGGTCGGCAAAAAACATCACCAGGTCGATCTCGTTGTAGGCAATGCGCGCGCCGATCTGCTGGACGCCGCCCTGGGCCGCCGTCATATACAGTGTGATGGGCAGGCCGGTGGCCTCTGCGACAAGCTTTCCGGTGGCGCTTGTGGCGATGATGGAGTGCTCCGCCAGGATGCCGCAGTAGGCGATGCAGAACTGCACCATCAGCTCCTTTTTTCCGTCGTGGGCCATGATTGCGATATTCATAGACGTCCCCCTGTTAAAATATGATTGGCTTTTTTTGCCGCAAATCGTTTGCCTCTATTATAATATTTTCAGGACAACAATGTCAATTCATCTTCGATCTGCTGGGTGCTTTGCTCAAAGTCGAAATAATACTCCAGTACTTCCTTGGCGATGGTGGTCAGGTTCGCGCCGTAAGCGCCGTTCTCCACGGCGACGACCACAGCGATCTCCGGGTCGTCATAGGGGGCATAGCAGATAAAGAAGGCGTCGTTCACGGAGGTGCCGCTCTGGGTGGTGCCGGTTTTGGCGGCCACGGTGGGGGTGAAGTCGTGGAAGGCGGAATAGGCTGTGCCGCCGTATTCGTTGGCCACGCCGTACATTCCCTCCTGAATCGCGTTCCAGATCGTATCGTCTACGTCCACCGTGCTGTAGACGGAGGGCTCCCGTTCGTAAATGCTTTCAGAGTAGTCATAGCTGCTGACGGATTTCAGAATTGAGCAGTTATACACTGTGCCGGAATTGGCCAGGGCCGCTGCATACCGGGCCATTTGTATAGGAGTGACGCCGGTGACGGACTGACCAATGGAGGCCTGCAGGGTGTCGCCGGCATACCAGCTCGCCTCTGTCGTCCCGGCGTATACCTGCGCCTTGTAGTCCGGGGAGGCCACCGCGCCGGAGGCCTCGTCCAGCTCGATGCCCGTGGACTCGCCCAGACCCATCAGGGCGGCGTACTCGTCGATGGTGCTGATGCCGATGGTATCGCCCACGCTGAAGAAAAATACGTTGCAGCTATAGGTCAGGGCCTTGGACACGGTCAATGCTCCGTGGGAGCCGGTGCAGCTAGGGGAATAGCCCTGGTCGGCGTATTTGTCGTAAATGCCGGTGCAGGTAAACTCCGTCCCCACAGAGATGCCGCCGGAGGCAAGCCCGGCCAGGGCAACCAGAGGCTTGAAGGTGGAACCGGGGGCGTAGGTGCCGGACAGCGCCCGGTTAAACAGCGGGGCGGAGGAATCCGACACCAGCTCGCTGTAATCCTCCATCAGACTGCTCAGACTGTAGGTGGGATAGCTGACGATGCAAAGCGGCTCCCCGGTGTTCACATCGATGGCGACTACCGCGCCGCCGGTGATCAAATCCAGGTTATCGTCGGTGTTCCCGGCCTGCTCGTTGGCCGCGTTTTCCGCCTCCCGTTCTGCGTTCGTCTCCTCGATATAGGAGGCCAGGGCGGACTCCGCCACGGCCTGAAGCTCGATGTCTATGGTAAGGTATACATGATTTCCAGGCTCCGGCTCCTCCGTATACACCGTGCTGGTGACGACGCCCTCGCTGGTGCGGGTGACGGTGGCTGTGCCGTCCGTGCCGTGGAGCAGTTCCTCAAAGGCCTTTTCCACCCCAGATTTGCCCACAGTGGCGTTAAGCTGATACCCCAGCTCTGAGTAGGTCTCATACTCATCCTCAGTCATCAGGCCGGTATAGCCCAGGATATGGGCGGCGTATTCCGTGTTGTATTCCCGGATATAGCTGACCTGCACCTCAAAGCCGGTCACGTCCGCCTCCATCAGGGCGGTGATGGTGTCGATGCTCACGTCCTCCGCGTAGACATAGTCGGAGGTGTTGATAAGATAACGGACATTGATGGAATAGCGGATTCCGGCGATGATGCGCATTTCCTCGGCGGAGTAGTTGCTGTCGATGTCGTAGCGGGTGCGCATTTTTGCCATGACCTCCACGGCGGTGGCGTCGGAATCCAGGCCGTTGGCGGACAGCCATGCCTGCAATCGGGTGGACTGGAGGCTGGTCATGTTTTCCACATATTCAAAGGGCGCGGTGGTGGTGATGGGCAGGTCGTCGGTGTAGGTGTCCCCGTTTTCCGTGACGATGTTGCACATCTTCAGAATCATGGCGTTGGGGTCGTCCTCCTCAAACAGAGTGGTGGAGTTTATGAGAAGGTTATTGCAGTTACGGTTGGATACAAGCAGCCGCCCATAGCGATCCAGGATGTTCCCTCTGGCGGCCACCACGGTCTCCGTGGAGACGATGGAGTTGGTGGACTGCTCGTAATACTCGGCCCCCTCGACGATCTGGAGCTTATACAGCGTTGTGATATACAGCGCCAGCAGGGCCGCTATAATGATTCCTAAAACAGCCAGCCGTCCCGGACTTATCAGTTTTCTCATGGTGTCCTTTCTCTGCCCGATGCAGAATTGTCAGGCCGCGCCTCCCTACCGGCAGCCAAGGAGATGAATGATGCGTTTTTTATTTCCCCATGGGTCTGGCCGCAATGCTTCGGCAGGGGAGATAAATGGGGATGGCCCATATCAGGCTCCAGCCCACCTGAAGAAGCCCGGTGCGCCATACGGCCCAGGCGTTTGTGTCGGTCAGAAACAGAAATTTGAACATCTGGCAGAAGGTGATGATGCACATGGCGCACAGCACCAGCGCCATATAGGACACAAAGCCCTTGTGTAGCATATACTTCCCCAGCACCCCGGCGAAAAAGCCCAGGGCGGGAAACAGCACCGTAAACAGCACCGTCTGTTCCGCGTAGCCCATGTCCATAAAGTACCCGGCAGCCAGGCCCACAAAGCCGCCCCATAGTCCGCCCTCCAGCAGACCGACTCCCACTACGAAGGCCGGCACCAGCATGGCCCGAACGCCCAGCAGGGGCAGCTTCGACACGAACAGGGACTGAAGAGCGAACAGCAGGGCCAGCACCAGGGCGTATACGATGGCCCGCCGGAGCTTGGATAGGTCTATCAGGTCAAGCAGCATGGCGTCTCACTCCTGAATGGTAAAGTCGGTGATGATGTAAACCTGGCTCAGGTTATCCAGATCGCAGGCAGGCTCCACCACGCCGTAGATGGTTTGGCCGTTGGCCTCGGACAGGACGGATTGGATATAGCCGATAATCAGCCCGGAGGGGATATATGATCCCTTGCCGGAGGTCGTCACCACGTCCCCCTCCACGAGCTGGGCATTTTCCGCGAGATAGGTCAGCTTCAGGCAGCCCTCCTGCATCAGGGCAAAATCGCCGATACACATCCCAACCGATCCGGCCTCGCCCACCAGTGCGCCCACGTCGATGGAGGAGTCTATGATGGTGCGCACCGTACACCAGGTGGAGCCGACCTCGATGATCTGGCCCACCAGGGCGCCGTATTCCGTGATGACGCAGTCCCCCACCTCGATCTCGTTGGTGGCGTTGGCTGTACCCTTGGATATGGTGAAGGTACTGGACCAGTTGGAGCTTGTCCATTCGGTGATTTTGGCCGATTCCATGACGAAGTCCTCGTGCTTTTCCGCAAAGCCCAAAAGCTCCCGAAGACGCTGGTTTTCCTCCTCGTACTCCGCGGCGTTGATGGCCTCCTGCTGGGCCTCCGCCAACTGGGCGCGAAGGTTGTTGTTTTCCTCCACGAGCTGGTCGTATTCATAGATATAGCCGTAAATGCCCTCGATCCAGTCTACGATGGAGGAGGACGCCTGGCGGATGGGGTTTGCCACGCTGCCGGACAGGTTCGCGAGAAGGCCTGCCGAGCCGCCCAGCAGATTGGCGGCCAGCACCACCACCAGCGCCACCACGATAACCACAATGCCGACCCGCAGGCCGTTTTTTTTGATATAATCCTTCACAGCAAAGACACTCCCGCCTGCTCCAGCAGCCGTCCCAGGCAGCAAAGAGGCAGACCGATGACGTTGAAGTAATCCCCCTCGATTTTTTCAATGAAAAGCCCGGCGTAGCCCTGATAGCCATAGGCTCCCGCCTTGTCCATAGGCTCGCCTGTGGCGATGTAGGCGGCGATCTCCCGCTCGGTCAGGGCGCGGAAATAGACGGCGGTTTTCTCCGCCTGTGTCATGGCGTTGCCGTCCTTTATCACTGTGACCCCGGTATAGACATGGTGGGCCTTGCCGGATAGCATCCGGAGCATCCGGGCCGCGTCCGACTCATCCCTGGGCTTACCCAAAAGAACGCCGTCCGCCTCCACTACCGTGTCTGCCCCGATGACGATGCTGTCCGGGTGGCTGGCCGCCACCTCCTGGGCCTTGGCCGCCGAGAGGGCCATGGCCGTCTCCGCGCCCGAAGCGCCGACGGGGGGCCTTTCCGGCCCCTGGGCGGGAATCACGTCAAAGGACGCGCCGATATGCTCCAATATCTCCCGCCGTCTGGGGGAGGCTGATGCCAGTATCAGATTCATAATGCTCCTTTCGCGTAGGCGCCCCGGCTGATGTTGATGGGCTGATAGCGGTTTCTGTCCCGGTATCGCTCCGCCACGGAAACACATTCCCTGGCGCTCTCTGTGGTGAACAGCAGTCGCACGCCCCACAGACCCCGGTCGCCGTATATATCCGGCCTGTCCGCCAGAAATATTTTCCTGCCGTCGTAT
This sequence comes from Oscillospiraceae bacterium, assembly GCA_021205095.1. Taxonomy (GTDB): domain Bacteria; phylum Bacillota; class Clostridia; order Oscillospirales; family Oscillospiraceae; genus CAJOIG01. The sequence goes on from JAJPYE010000047.1 coordinate 45,937, forward strand.
ACCACGTTCCGGCAGCCAAAATCCTTTTCCACCGGGTATACGCTTCCAAAGGGGTCGCTCATGCTGGTGGGGGTGGAGCAGGCGCAGCGTCCCGCGCTGGCGCGGATCAGGCACCGCTCTGTCACCATCACCGGCGCCCGGCCATAGACGATCATCTCCGTGCTGCCGCAGGCCGCCAGATCCCATATCTGCCGGGCGGACAGCTCAAAGGAGGCGGTCAGGGACTGAAACCCTGCATGGATCAGGCGGGCCAGGGTGCGGGAGCTTGTCACATTCAGACTGAAATCCCCCCGCAGGGTCATACCCGCCTGCAAAGCGGCAGGAACAAGGCCCAGGTTCCCGGCCAGCGCCTCCTCCACCCCGGCAGCTCGCAGAGCGGCCAGAAGCTCATGGAAGGTGGGGGCCTCCCCGTCCGTCACAATGCGGGGCAGAACGGCCACAATTTTAGCTCCCCGCTGCCGGAAATATTCCACTCCGCCGGATCCGGCGGCCAGAAGCTCCGCCGGAACGTACAGATAATCCGGCTCCGCCTCAGCCAGCGCCTGGGTAAGCTGTTCCTCCCGCGTTACCTGAATGATGAAATTTGTTCGCTCCGGGGCGGGAACCGGCGTCGGCTCCGGGGGCGTGTCCCCCACCGTCACCGATCTGGGCTGGCGGCGGGCCTCGGTGATTTGGGCCAGAAGATTTTTTCGGGCGTCGTCCAGCGCCTCGTCGGAGTAGTCCAGATCCGGGTCGATGGAACAGTGAACGTCCGCGCAGCTATAGGGGGTGCCGCCGGAGCGGTACATCACCTCCCGCACCCGGCTTTCGGAAAGGCCCTGACGGCCCAGATCGACGGGTTCATAGCCCTGGAACACGGCCCGGTGGCCCTGGTCGTCCTCGGCGGCGAACAGGGCGTTCTTCCCCCGGTGCATGACCACATACAGACTGACCGGCACCCGGCGCAGCTCTCCGCTCATATAGTTCTTCCGCACGTCGGCCAGAAGCCGATCCGCCGTTCTGTCCGGCTGCATGGGCGGGGCCAGAAGCTCCGCCGCCTCCGGCGGATTCAGCGGCCCGGCGCTCAGCCCGTGAGGAGCCAGGGCCATGGCCAGCCACTCCTGCTCCTCCTGGGTGGGCAGAACCCGCTCCCGGATAGCCCTGGCATAAAGCCCGGTGACGTAGCCGGAATACTCCGCCCGTCGGCCCCGGCCCCCGATGACGGCCCAGGAAACGCCTGCCTGCTCCAGCTCTTCCAGGTGGTCGATCAGGCATCTGTCCGGCGCGGACAGGGGATATTCATCCATCCGCCCGCCCAGGGACAGCCGTTCCCGGCACGGCTCCTTGCAGCGCAGGCGGCTGTCGCTCCGGCCCTGACCGCTCATGGCGCTCATATAGCACTGGCCGCTGTAGGAGAAGCACATCGGCCCGTGAACGCAGACGGCGGTTTCGATGGGAAGCTCCGCCGCAATGGTATGTATCTGCTCCAGATCCAGCTCCGGGGCCAGGGTGATCCGGCGCAGGCCCAGAGCGGCGGCAGTCATAGCCCCGTCCAGGCTGTGTATCCCCATGCGGACGCTGCCCCACAGGGCTATGTCCGGCAGAACCCGGCGCAGGGCGAATATCAGGCCCAGATCCCGAACCAGAAGGGTCTCCGCTCCCTGCTCTGCCGCATAGACGGCCCGCTTTATCGCCTCCGGCAGTTCCGCGTCCGTCAAAAGCTCGTCCATGGTCACGGCGACGCCGCAGCCACGCACCCGGCAATAGCGTATGCTTTGGGAAAGCTCCTCCCGGCTCATGCCGCCCGCTTCCGCCGTGGCGCCATATTCCAAATATATCATGTCGGCCCCGTTCTGCACGGCGGCGATGACCGCCTCCGCACTTCCCGCAGGCGCCAGAAGGTGCAGCATAATAATCTCCTATAATCTGTTCTCCGGCTTTTTGATTTAACCTATATTATATACAAAATGTCGGCGTAAAACAAGAGTCAATACAACCGTTACAGCTGTTATCAGGGCCGCAGGCGCTCCAGCACCTCATAGGGAACGGCCAGGCTCCCCTGGATGCCGGAACCCATTTGGATGTGTGGCTTGCGGCTGCCGTGGTAATCGCTGCCGCCGGAGACCTTCAGGCCATATTCTGCCGCCGCGTCCAGAAGCCATTGCCGCTGGACGGGGCTATGCTCGGAATAGTATGCCTCCAGACCCTGACAGCCCGCCTCGATGGCCGCCCGGATAAAGGCGGTGCGCTCCGCTTCGTCATAGCCGTACTGGAAGGGATGGGCCAGCACAGGCACGCCCCCGGCCTGGGCGATGACCTCCATGGCCTGGGCCATGGGCATCCGCTCTCTGGGCCGGTAATAGGGCATACCGTCTCCCAGGTAGCGGTCGAAGGCCTCTTTGACGGAGGAGACATATCCCTTTTTCATCAGCCATTCCGCCATGTGAGGCCGTCCCAGCACCGCGTCGGGATAAGCCTGGCGCAGGGCCTCCAGGCTTATGTCGAAGCCGTCCGCTTCCATGGCCCCTACGATCTTCTCATTCCGGGCCTCCCGCTCGTTTACCGCCCAGTTTACCGCCGGGGCCAGGGCCGGGGACGCCGGGTCGATGAAATAGCCAAGAATGTGGGCGCGGTTTCCCCGATAGTCCGCCGATATTTCGATTCCGGCTATGACCTCTACGCCCAGCGCTTTTCCCGCAGTCTGGGCCTCCGCTATCCCGGCCACGCTGTCGTGGTCGGTGACGGCGATAGCCCGCAGGCCGAGAGTATGGGCCAATTCGACGATCGCCTGAGGGGCGTCCGTCCCATCGGAGGCGGTGGTGTGGATATGCAGGTCGATTTGTCCGTTCATGTATGTGTATCCTTTCAGAGGTTTCTTTTGGAAGGGGCCGCCCTGCGGCGGTTATGTCATGGTTTGCGGTTCTGCCCGGAGGGCAGGAGCAAAGCGATTGGAGTAAGGATATAATAGCTGCTTGCGGCGGTTGTATCATGGTTTGCGGTTTTGCCCGGAGGGCAGGAGCAAAGCGATTGGAGTAAGGATATAATAGCTGCTTGCGGCGGTTATGTCATGGTTTGCGGTTCTGCCCGAAGGGCAGGAGCAAAGCGATTGGAATAAAAAATATAATAGCCGCTTGCGGCTATTATATCACCAATGTCCAGCCTGTGCAAAATCGGTTCCGGCGGCGGTATATTCCCCATGACAAGCCGTCTGTTTTGTGGTACAATAAAGCAATTACAAACGCTTGACAAAAAGACAGGAAAAAGACCATGGACGAAGGAAAAAGAAAAATATGCCGCCCCGCTGTATTTGTGGTTCCGCTGGGGGACGTGGAGGCGCTGCTGGCCGCCAGCGACGGGGACGGCGCTCTTTTATATCTGCACATTCTGAAATGCGGCGGCGCCTATGACGAGGCCAGAGCCTGCCGGGATCTGCGGCTGAGCCAGCGGGCGGTGCAGGCCGCCGCCACACGGCTGGAGCGAATGGGCCTGCTGTCCGCCGCCGTCCCGGAGCCTGTCACCGCCGGAGAGCTGCCCCAATACCAGGCCAGAGATGTGGTGCGCCGCAGCGAGGAAAGCCCGGAGTTCAAGGCGCTGGTGGGGGAGGCGCAGGCCGCCCTGGGCCGTGTGCTGAGCAGCGCTGACCTGAAGCGGCTGTTTGGCATTTACGATAATCTGGCCCTGCCGGTGGATGTGATCATGCTGCTGATCCACCACTGCAAAGAGGAAAACGAGGAAAAATACGGCTCTGGCCGCGCCCTGGGCTTTGCCTATATCGAAAAGGAAGCCTATCGGTGGGTAAACCTGGAGCTTGTCACCTATGACCAGGCGGAGGCGTGGCTGGCCGAACAGGAGCGCCGCCGCTCCCTGACCGGGCAGATCCAGCGGGCCATGGGCATCCATGACCGGCGGCTGTCTCCCACGGAGCGAAAGTATATAGACGACTGGATCACCCTGGGCTTCGGGCCGGAGGCGCTGGCCCTGGCCGCCGACCGCACCGTCACCAACACAGGGGAGCTGAAATGGAAATACATGAACTCCATCGTTCACTCCTGGCACCAGAAGGGCCTTCACACGGTGGAGGAAATCGAAAAGGGAGACCGCAAGCCCGCCGCCCGCGCAAAAACGGACGCCGCGCCCGCCGCCTCCAAGCCGGACGCCCAGGAGCTGGAGCGTATGCGCCGCCTGCGGGAAAAAATCAAAAACAGCTAAAAAAGGAGGCCCCTATGGACGGAAGACTGCTGGCCCTGGCGCGCCAGGAAAAAGAGAATATACGCCGCCAAAGCGTTCAGGAGGATCGCCGCCGACACCAGATCGCCTATGCCAGGGAGCCGGAGCTGCGGCGGCTGGACGACGCCATTGCTGGGCTGATGGGCAGCGCCGTCTCCGCCGCTCTGGGCGAGGGGACAGATCTGGCCCAGGCCCAGCGGGAGAGCCTTGAGCTTCAGGCCCGCCGGGCGGAGCTGCTGGTGGCCAACGGATGGCCTATGGATTGGCTGGACGGGGCCTGGGACTGCCCCAGGTGCCGGGACACCGGCTATGTGCAGGGGCAGATGTGCTCCTGCCTGACCGCCCTGTATGAACAGGAACGGGCCAAAGATCTGTCCACCCTTTTGAAGCTGGGAGGCGAGACCTTTGGCTCCTTCAACCTGAATTTTTATGACAATACCCCCGACCCTGCCACGGGCATATCCCCCCGACAGCAGATGGAGACTGTGTTCGGCATATGCTGCGACTATGCCATCCACTTCGGCAAAAACAGCATGAATCTTCTGTTTCAGGGAGACACGGGCCTGGGGAAGACCTTCCTGTCCGCCTGTATCGCCAGGGAGGTGTCCCAGCGGGGCTTTTCCGTGGTGTATGAGACGGCGGTGGCCGCGCTCAGCGCCTATGAGCGGGAGCGCTTTACCCGGAGCGAGGGAGAGGCGGAGGAATCCTCCGCCCTGATACGCCGGATGACCGGCTGTGATCTGATGATTCTGGACGACCTGGGGACGGAGCTTGTGACAGAATTTTCCAAAAGCGCCCTGTACACCCTGATCAACGCCCGGCTGCTGGCCGGGAAAAAGACGGTCATCAGCACAAACCTGACCTCTGCCCAGATGGAGCGCCGCTACACGCCCCAGATCCTGTCCCGCCTGGAGGGGGAATATCAGACCCTCCTGTTTGTGGGAAGCGACATCCGCCGTCTGAAAAAGGAAAAGGGGCTGGACTAGCGCCTGTTCTTTTAAAAGCCGCAGATCCCCTCGCAGGGGCGCAAAAGGGCGTTAATACCCGGTATTATACGATCGGAATTGCACGGGCTTCGGCCTGAAATGGATGCCGGAGACGATGCCCATGGCGGCGAAGGTGGAAAACAGGGAGGAGCCGCCATAGCTGAAAAAAGGAAGGGTCAGACCGATAACCGGCGTCAGGCCAAGGCACATACCGATGTTTTCAAACATCTGGAAGGTGATCATGGCGGCCACGCCAAAGCAGATCAGCATACCCATGGTGCTGTTGGAACGCAGGCCCACCACCACGCAGCGGATGATGATGGCCAGCAGCAGGCCGATGGCCACCAGGCAGCCGATCATGCCAAGCTCCTCCCCGATGGCGGCAAAGATATAGTCCGCGTGCTTGCTGGCGATGGCCTCTGACTGCGTTTGAGAACCCTGGTACAGGCCGGTGCCGGTCAGGCGGCCAGAGGCCAGGGCGATTTTGGCGTGGGTCGGTTCCCAGGTGATGCCGTAGCCGTCCGGGTCCACCACATCCGGGATATAGGGGGCCAGGATGCGCTCCTTTTGGTTCGTGGTTAAAACGTTGTTCCAGGCGATGGGGATGACCACAGCCATGGCAGCCGCGCCGAACACGAACCAATACAGCTTCATGCCGGAGGCGAAGGCCATGACCAGGAAGATAAAAAAGAACACCAGAGCGCTGCCCAAATCGTCCGACACCAGCAGCAGCAGAACAAACAGAAACCCGAAGTGGAGCGTTATCTGCAGCACGGACAGAGGGGCGCTGAGGGAGCGGTATTCTTTTAAATAGGCTATGTGCTTGGCGGACAGGACGATATAGATGACCTTGACAACCTCAGAGGGCTGTATGCCAATGCCAAAAAAGCGGATCCATCCCTTGTTGCCGGTGCCTCCGGCAATGCCGAAGGGGATCAGCAGCAGCAGCAGACCGACCTCGATCACCAGCAGCAAAGGCCACTGATCCGAAATGATGTCAATGTCGATGACGGTAAAAAGGAAATACAGCACGATTCCGATTATCAGGGCGAACACCTGAACGGATACATAGGATGCCGATCCCCAGGATTTGGTGGCGCTGGATATAACGACGATGCCAAGAACAGAGGCGGCCAGACACAGTGCAAACAGCAGCATATCCGCCCGCCTCAGAAAATCCCGCACATCAGAAAGCTTCAGCTTCAAGAGTCTGTCCTCCTTCTGGCACAGGGCTGGGCAGCCCTTTTTCCGGCTCATTATAACACGACCGGCGGAATAACGCAAATTTCACCGCGAACAAAGAGGAGAACCATCATGGAAAATGAACATGAAGGACATCGGATGCGGCTGAAGGCCCGCTTTATGAAGCACGGGCTTGACAGCTTCGACGACCACAACGTGCTGGAGCTTCTGCTTTTTTATGCCCTGCCCCGGCGGGATACGAATCTTCTGGCCCACGAGCTTCTGAATACCTTTGGCTCCCTGGCCGGGGTGTTCGACGCCACGCCGGACGCGCTGATGACTGTGAAGGGCGTTGGGGAGAACACGGCGGGGCTGATCCATTTGGTGCCGGAGGCGGCCCGCCGGTACCTGATCAGCAAGGCGGAGCCGGGAGATATTCTGGTGGACAGCGAAGCCGCAGGACGGTACCTTATCCCCCTCTTTTTCAACTGTAAGAACGAGACGGTTTACATGCTCTGCCTGAACGCCGCCATGAAGCTTCTGGACTGCCGCGTCCTGGGCCAGGGGGGCGTAGACGCCGCAAACGTCAGTATTCGTCAAGTCGTTCAGATTGCCCTGAGCCAGAATGCCGCCGCCGTCATCCTGGCCCACAACCACACCTGCGGCATTGCCGTCCCGTCTCAGGAGGATCTGACCTCCACGCTTCGGATTCGGGATACCCTGTCTATGGTGGGCGTAACGCTGGCAGATCATATCGTTGTGGCGGGAGAGGATTTTATCTCCATGGCGGACAGCGGTTTTCTGGACAAGTCTCTATAACTGCTGCAAGATTTTTTTCATCGTCCTGCAAGACCTTTCCAATTTCGACATATCCCCCCAAAATTCGACAGATTATGTCATCTAAATTTTTGATACAATTTGTTTCTGGACAGGTTTGAGAAATTTGAAAAAAATGGTAATTTATCTTCTATCCTTTCTGGCGCAAGGGGAGAGAGGTTGTTGAAATCTCTGTTGAAAATGTCGATAACTTCCTGCATTAGAATCAGGGAATAAAATTATGTCAAATTCATAGGCTCCCTGCCGCAAGGACGCGCAAACCCCTTGAATGACTGAAATCCCGCCCGGCCAGCCGAGAGGAAATAAGTCGAAAAATTGGAATTAACTTCCAATTTTTCGCCGCCAAATTGTGCATTTTCCCCTTCCTAATACAAGCTGTTATCACAGACAATAAAAAACGGAGGACGCATCCGCCCCGCTGGGGCGATACGTCCTCCGTTTTTTTATTCTTCATTCCGCCAAGGGCTGCGTCAGCTCCTCCAGGAGCTGGTAAAATTCCGGCCAGCGGCGCTTCAGGCTGACGGGGCGGCCTCCGTCCGCCAGAAAGCAGTGGACGCTCTCAGCGGTGCAGACGGTTTCTCCGTCCACGGTCATGGTATAGCCCAGGGTCAGCTTGGCGGCCTTCAGCTCCTTGATGGAAACGGCGATTTCCAGCACGTCCGGGAAGGTGGTGCTGCGCCGGTACTGGCAGTTCACGCTCAGCACCGGGGAGGCCAGGCCCTCCCGCTCCATGCGGTCATAGCCCCAGCCCAGCTGATCCATAAAGTCGATCCGGGCCTCTTCCATATAGTGCAGGTAGTTGGCGTGGTGCGTCACCTGCATTTTGTCCGTCTCATAATACTGCACCTTTCGGCGGTAGGGGGATATGGAGATACTCATTTCAGAAGCTGTCCCTCATTTTCTTTTCCGTCTGATTTCCCCATTTGACCTTTGGCTCCTTATGCTCCAGCAGGCGGAAGATGCTGCCCCGGTTGCGCCAGACGATCACCAAAGCCATGAACAGGGCCAGGGTACCGGCCAGACCCTTCAAATTCTCGCCGGAGATGAATATCCAGGCTGCCGGCACCCCGGACACACAGGCGCACAGTCCCGCCAGGGACACATATTGGGAGAAAGCGATCGCGATGATGTACACGGCGGAGGCTACCAGGCCCACCCGCCAATCCGTCAGCCACAGGGTGATGATGCAGCAAATAATGCCCTTGCTGCCCCGGAATTTGTTCTGAATGGGGTAAACGCTCCCCAGCGTCAGGCAGAATCCGGCAAACAGCTTGCCGATAACGGGGAAGCCGTCTCCGGGAATGGACAGCAGCAGCGCCCCCAGCAACACGGCGATGACGCCCTTGAGAACGTCCACCCCCATGACGGCCAGGCCCCATCTGTCTCCAAACACATGGGTGAAGTTCGCGTAGCTGGCTCTGCCGTTTCCCATGCGGCGCAAATCCTTGCCGAACACGAACCGGGCCAGCAGGGTTGGACTGTTCAGCGCCCCCAGCGCATAGGCGATAAGAGCGATGAGTACGAGAAGAAGGACTGTCATTCTTGGTCTCCTTTCTGTCGGATCGTAAGCTTCACCGGCGTCCCCTCCAGGCCGAAGGCGGCCCGGATGCGGTTTTCTATATATCTTTGATAGGAGAAGTGAAACAGCTCCCGGCTGTTGCAGAAAATAACGAAGTGAGGGGGCTTTACCCCGGTCTGGGTCATATAATAGACCTTCAGGCGGCGGCCCTTGTCCGTGGGGGGCTGCTGCCGGGCCTGGGCGTCCGCCAGGATGTTGTTGAGCGTTCCCGTGCTGATGCGGGTGGAGGCCTGCTCATACACGGCGTTTATCATCTCAAATATACGCTCTGTACGCTGTCCCGTCAAGCAGGAGATGAACAGAACCGGGGCGTAATCCATGAAGGCCAGATCCCGCTTCACCGCCTGGCGCATACGCTCCATGGTGTTGGTCTCCTTTTCCAGAAGATCCCACTTGTTTACCACGATGATGCTGGCTTTGCCCGCCTCGTGGGCAAGCCCTGCGATTTTTGTGTCCTGCTCCGTAACGCCCTCTCTGGCGTCCAGCATGATCAGGCAAACGTCGCTGCGCTCGATGGCGAGCTGCGCCCGCATGACGGAAAACCGTTCCACCCGGTCGTTCACCTTGGATTTCCGGCGGATGCCGGCGGTGTCGATGAAGAGGTAGCGGCCATATTGGTTTTCCAGGGGGGTGTCCACCGCGTCCCTGGTGGTGCCGGGCATATCCGCCACGATGACCCGGTTCTCTCCCAAAAGCCGGTTGATCAGGGAGCTTTTGCCCACGTTTGGCTTTCCGATCACCGCCACGCGAATCCGATCGTCCTCTTCCTGCTCCTCCTCCGGCGGGGGGAAATGGCTGACGCAGGCGTCCAGCAGGTCGCCGGTGCCGTGACCGTGAAGGGCGGAAACGGAGATAGGATCTCCCAGACCAAGATTATAAAACTCATAAAAGGCCGGGTCGTTGGGGCCGGTGGCGTCCATTTTATTCACGGCCAGCACCACGGGCTTTCTGCTGCGCTGAAGCATATTGGCCACATCCTGATCCGCTGCGGTGATGCCGGTGCCGATCTCTGTCACCAGCACGATTACGTCCGCCGCGTCGATGGCCAGCATGGCCTGCTCCCGCATAAACAGGAGTATCTCGTTGGAGGTGTTCGGCTCGATGCCGCCGGTGTCCACGATGTCGAAGCTGCGGCCCGCCCATTCGCAGGGGGCGTACAGCCGATCGCGGGTCACGCCGGGGGTGTCCTCTACGATGGACAGCCGACGCCCGGCCAGGCGGTTGAACAGGTGGCTTTTGCCCACGTTGGGCCGTCCCACGATGGCCACCAGGGGTCTGCTCATGTTCGTCGCCTCCTTTCTATTTTACACCATTTATCGTTTGATTTCAACAGATAGCACACTAGGGACGGCCTTGACCGTCCCAAAAAATTTTCGTTCTGGCGTATACCAGCAAAAAAGGGAGGCGAAAGCCTCCCTGCTTTGCGGTAATTAGTTCTCCTCCACAGCAATGACCTGACGTCCGTCATATTGGCCGCAGGCAGGGCATACACGGTGGGGCTGATGGTACTCGCCGCAGTTGGGGCAGGCCACCAGCTTGGGAAGGCTCAGCTTCCAAACGCTGGAACGACGCTTGCTCTTTCTGGCATGGGATACTTTTCTTTTAGGGACTGCCATTGTTAACACCTCCTGTATTATCATCCAGAAGCTGTCCCAGGACAGCCAATCTTGGATCTATTGTTTTTTTGCAGCCGCATGGGCCGTCGTTCAGGTTCTTGCCGCAGACGGGACACAGACCCTTGCAGTCCTCCCGGCACAGAAATTTCTGATCCGTGTCCAGGATGAAGCAGGTCTCCAGCACGTCGCCCACGTCTATGTTGTCCCCCTCCAGGGGGAACAGATCCGGGTCGTCCACATCCTCCGCGTCTGCCTGAAGCGTAACGCTGAAGCGCCTGGACTGTGAGCGCTGAAATTCTGTGGCGCATCGATCGCAGAGAAGGATCATATCCGCCGTTACAAGGGCGTTCAGTTCCAAAATACCGGCGGTGTTTTTCACCAGACCCTCCGCCGTCACGGGGCCGTTGAAGGCCACAAGCCCGGCAAAGGAGAGCCGCTGCGTATCCAGCTCGCACCGAAAGGGAACCTGTCCTCCCGGCATTTCGATGATTTCATGCAAATCTAAAAGCATGGGACAAACCTCACATAGTTGCCAAAATATTATAAATTAACGGCGGCCCATTGTCAACCTTATTTTTTCGTGATATGATGCTTTCATGAGAGAATTTATTGTTACAAAAAACGACAGCGGTCAGCGGCTGGATCGCTTTGCCGGAAAAATGGCCCCGGCTCTGCCGGCCTCCCTGCTCCAGCGGTACTTCCGCACCAAGGACATTAAAATAAACGGCCACTGGGCCAAGCCGGACGCCAGAGTGCAGGAAGGGGACGCGGTGCGCCTGTACATCCCGGAGGAATTTTTCACCCCCCGGCGGGAGGAGCGGCGGGATCTGGCCAACCTCAAGCCCCGGCTCGACATTCTCTATGAGGACGAGCATATCCTCCTTGTGAGCAAGCAACCGGGCGTTTTATGCCACGCCGCCGGAAACTGGCAGCCGGACACCCTCCTGGCCCGGATACAGGCCCACGTCTACCAGTCCGGCCAATGGGATCCGGCTGAGGAAAACAGCTTCGCCCCCGCCCTCTGCAACCGCATCGACCGGGGCACCGGCGGCATCGTCATCGCCGCCAAGACCGCCCCCGCCCTCCGGGCCATGGACGAGAAAATACGGGCCAGAGAGGTGGAAAAGGAATACCTCTGCGTCTGCCTGGGTACGCCAAAGCCCGCCGCCGGACGGCTGGAGGGGTGGCTATTCAAGGACGCGGTGAAAAACCAGGTGTACGTCAAGCCCCGTCAGGAGCCGGGGACGAGCCTCGCTGTCACGGACTATCAGACCATCGAGAGCCGGAACGGCCTGTCTCTGGTGTCCTGCCGCCTGCACACGGGCCGCACCCACCAAATACGGGTGCAGACGGCCCACGCGGGCTGGCCTCTGCTGGGGGACGGAAAATATGGCCGGGAGCGGCTGAACCGCCAGTACGGGGAGCATCGCCAGCTTTTGTGGAGCTGGCGGCTGACCTTCGCCTTCCAAAGTCCCGCCGCCCCTCTGGATTATCTGAACGGCCAGCGCTTTGCCGTTTCCTCCGTACCCTTTGTGGAAAAATATTTTCCGGGGACGGTATATTGATATTGACAAATCCCTCCTGAGTTTGCTAAAATAAATCGTCTCAATTTGGGAATTATCGAAAGAGTCTTTCCGAAGCAAGATGCGACCGCCGTTTCCCTGAAACGGCCAAGGCCAGACGGACAGCCGGGTCGAATGCCGAATACCGCACGCGCGGTGGCAACTTCTGTTGCCTTATTGATTGAGTTAAAAGCTCAAGTTTTATAAGTTGGTATACTTAAAACCAGTGCCATGGGGCATACAAACTTGTGAAATGGTCAATAAGAGTAGTAAAAGTAATCTTTGCTATATAGACTCTCAAACCCATTGGGAACCTTCCGCCGCCGGGGACTAGGCAGCGGCGAAGGTGCGACAGCCCGATTTTTACAAGCGGCGTATGCTTCGGCATACGCCGCTTTTGCGATTTTTTGGACTGTGAAGAGAGGGAAAGGTATGAAAAAAATTATCGAGCTGAAGGGCGTCACCAAGTCCTTCGATGGGGAAACGGTGCTGGACAATATCAGTCTGGACATCTACGACAACGAGTTTATCACGCTGCTTGGCCCCTCCGGCTGCGGCAAGACTACCACCCTGCGGCTGATCGGCGGGTTCGAGGCCCCGGACGCGGGGGACATCCTGTTCATGGGCCAGCGCATCAACGACGTGCCGCCCCACAAGCGGAACGTGAACACCGTGTTTCAGCGGTACGCCCTGTTTCCCCACCTGAACGTGTTTGAAAACGTGGCCTTCCCCCTGCGGGAGCAGCGGGTTCCCAAGGAGGAGATACAGGAGCGGGTGGAAAATATGCTCTCCATGGTGGCCCTCAAGGGCTTTGAGCATCGGAGCGTGACCCGCCTCTCCGGCGGCCAGCAGCAGCGGGTGGCCATCGCCAGGGCGCTGATCAGCCATCCCCAGGTGCTTCTCCTGGACGAGCCTCTGGCGGCGCTGGACTTAAAGCTGCGCAAGGATATGCAGCAGGAGCTGAAAAACATCCAGAAGGCCACGGGCATTACCTTCGTGTTCGTCACCCACGACCAGGAGGAGGCATTGTCCATGTCGGACACCATTGTGGTCATGTCCGAGAGGAAGATCCAGCAGATCGGCACCAGCGTGGACGTGTATAACGAGCCGCAAAACGCCTTCGTGGCGGATTTCATCGGGGAGTCCAATATCCTGGACGGCATGATGCTGGCTGACCTTTCCGTCTCCTTCTCCGGGCAGACCTTTGTGTGCGTGGATAAGGGCTTCGGGAAAAACGAGCCGGTGGACGTGGTGGTTCGCCCGGAGGACGTGGACATCGTCCCGCCGGAAAAGGGGATGCTCACCGGCGTCGTCACCTCCGTCACCTTTATGGGGGTGCATTATGAGGTCATCGTGGACATCGGCGGCTTCAAGTGGATGATTCAGACCACGGACTTTGTGGACGTGGACGAGCGCATTGGCCTTTATATCGAGCCGGACGCCATACATATTATGAAAAAGAGCGAATACTCCGGGCTGTACGGGGACTATTCCTCCTTCTCCAACGAACTGGACGAGCTGTCCGACGCGGAAAGCGAGCCGGACGAATGAGAGAGACTGCAACGCGCCGCCGGGAGCGGCTGGTGGGCCTGGTGACGCGAGGCCCTTATGAGGTGTGGGCGGTTTTGTTTATTCTGGTGCCGCTGGTGTTCACCGCCTACTACGCCTTTACGGACGACAGCTTTGCGTTCACAACGGAAAATATCACCAAGTTCTTCACCGCTACCTCTGTGGTGGAGGGCTCCGGCACGGTACACACCTACCTGCTGATTTTGTGGCGCTCCCTGAAGCTGGCGATTATCTCCACCGTGGTCTGCCTGCTGCTGGGCTACCCCCTGGCCTATATCATCTCCCGCGCCTCTCCCAAGGCGCAGAAGATCATGATGACCTTCATCATGATCCCCATGTGGATGAACTTCCTGATCCGCACCTACGCCTGGATGACCATTTTGCAGGACACGGGTATTCTCAATAATCTCCTGAACGCCCTGGGCCTGGGTACGGTGCATATCATCGGCACGGAGACCGCCGTGGTCATCGGCATGGTCTATGACTATCTGCCCTATATGGTCATGCCCATCTATTCCGTCATGGCCAAGATGGACGACCGGCTCCTGGAGGCCGCCCGCGATCTGGGCTGCTCCGGCAGCGGCGTGCTGCGGCGGGTGGTGCTGCCCCTGTCCATGCCCGGCGTCATCAACGGCATTACCATGGTGCTTATTCCCTCGGTCAGCACCTTCTATATCTCCCAAAAGCTGGGCGACGGCAAGTTCTTCCTCATCGGCGACGCCATCGAGGGGCAGTACACCGCCAACAACCTGCACTTCGCCGCAGCCATCGCCTTCATCCTGATGGTGCTGCTGCTGGCGGCCATGATGCTCATGCGCCGGCTGACCAATAAAAAGGTCTACGGAGGAACATGATATGAAGCTGTCATCGAAAATCTTTACCGCGCTGATGTTCGTGTTTCTGTTCGCGCCCATCGTCATCATGCTGATATTCTCGTTTAACGCCTCCCGGAGCCTGTCCGTCTTTTCCGGCTTCTCCTTTAAGTGGTATGTGGAGCTGTTTAACGACAGCGACACCCTGGCCTCGGTGAAAAACACCCTGATTCTGGCCGTCTGCGCTTCGGTGATTGCCACCACCATGGGCACCGCCGCCGCCGTGGGCATCGACAAGCTCCGCAACCGCTACGTCCGGGCCGCCCTGGATGTGACCACCAATATCCCCATGGTGAACCCGGACATCATCACCGGCATTTCCATGATGTTCATGTTTGTGTTCGTCAGCCAGCTTTTCGGCTTTGCCAACAGCCTGAGCTTCGGCACGTTGCTGATCGCCCACATCACCTTCTGCCTGCCCTATGTGATTCTTCAGGTGCTGCCAAAGCTCCAGCAGATGGATCCGGCCCTGCCGGAGGCGGCCATGGATCTGGGCTGCACCCCCTGGCGGGCCTTCTGGAAGGCGGAGCTGCCGGAGCTTATGCCCGGCATCACCACCGGGCTTATCATGTCCTTCACCCTGTCCCTGGACGACTTCGTCATCAGCTATTTCACCACCGGCAACGGGTTCCAGACCCTGCCCATCCGCATATACAACATGACGAAAAAGACCGTCACGCCGAAGATGTACGCCCTGGCCACCATTACCTTTTTCGTCATTCTGGCCCTTCTTCTGCTGTCGAACCTTGCGGACAGCGAGGACGGTCGGCGCATCCGGGCCGCCCGCCGGGCCAAGCGCGCCGCCCGGCGCGCCATACGGGCGGCCAAGCGTGCCGAAAGGGCCAAAATGCCCCTGTCTGCCAGGACAAGAAGGCTCCTGTATATCTGCGGCGGGGCCGCGGCGCTGATTGCCGTCATTGCCTCCGTCGCGTCGCTCCACGACGGGGACGCCCTGGTGCTGAACGTGTACAACTGGGGCGAGTATATCTCCGACGGCTCGGAGGGTTCTATGGACGTAATTGAGGAGTTTGAGGACTGGTATGAGGAGGAATACGGCCAGAAGGTGAAGGTCAACTATACCACCTTTGCCAGCAACGAGGATATGTACGCGAAGCTGGCCTCCGGCGCGGTCAGCTATGACGTGATCATCCCCTCCGACTACATGATCGCCCGCATGATTGAGGAGGATATGCTCCTGCCCCTGAACTTTGAAAACATCCCCAACTATGAATATATCGGAGAGGACTTCCGGGGCCTCTACTATGACCCGGACAACCTCTATTCCGTCCCCTATACTTATGGCATCGTGGGCATTATCTACGACGCCAACGTGGTGGACGAGGAGGACACCGGCTCCTGGGATCTGATGTGGAACGAAAAATATGCCGGACAGATTCTCCAGTTCAACAACTCGCGGGACGCCTTCGGCACCGCCATGTACAGCCTGGGGCTGGACGTAAACAGCACGGACACCGCCGTTTGGGACGCCGCCCTGACCGAGCTGCTCGCCCAGCGCAGCCTCGTGAAGAGCTATGTCATGGATGAGATATACAACATGATGGAGTCCGGGGAAGCCGCTGTCGCCGCCTATTACGCCGGGGATTACTTCACCATGGCGGACGCCCAGGCGGACACGGTGGATTTGCAGTTCTACTACCCGGAGCGGACGAATTACTTCGTGGACGCCATGTGCATCCCCACCTGCTGCCAGAATCAGGAGCTGGCGGAGATCTTTATAAACTATATGCTCTCCCAGGAGGTCGCTATCGCCAACGCGGAGTATATCTGGTACGCCTCCCCCAACAGCCTGGTCTATGAAAACGAGGACTACATCGACGAGATGGGCCAGGAGGCCATGGAAATCCTCTACCCGGAAATGGAGAGCTTCTCCGCCCTGTATAACCAGTACGCCTACCGCAACCTCAGCGACGAGCTGCTGGATTATATAAATACCCTATGGGAAACGCTGAAGATTAATTAAGCCTCTGCACAGCACGCCCCTGCATTCGGCCAAACGAACCGAGTGCAGGGGCGCAGTTTTGTATCAGTATTTATCTCACACCCGCGTGGCCGGTCAGGGGACTTGCCGCTTCCGGCGCTGACTGCGGCGTTCGATGACCGGTGTTCAGCACCACCACGGCCCCCAGGACAAGGGCAATGCCGATGACGCCCAGCAGTGTGGGAGTCTCCCCAAACACGGCGAAGCCGAGAACGGAGGCCACCACCGGCTCCACGGAGGCCATCACCGCCCCCTTTCCGGCCTCCTCGCTTTGCAGGCCCCAGCAGTACAGCAGTGCCGGCAGAAAGCCGGATATGACGATAAGTCCCAGTCCGGTCAGCATATGGCGTCCGCTTTCAAACACCGGGGCGGCGGGGCTGAAGCCCCATAGAATCAGCCCGCCGATGGCGCACAGGCACCAGCCGTAGGCGTTGATGGTGAACACATGATACCCCCGGTTTGACAGGCTCTTGGAGCAGATGCTGTAAAAGGCATAGCCAATCCCGGCCAGCAGGCCGTATATTACCCCCGCTGTGCTGAGCTGGGAGTCCCCCTCCAGCACGCCGGAAACCAGGCAGCATCCCACCACCGCGCACAGCAGCGCCGCCAGCTTGCGCCGGGTGAATCGCTCATGGAACACAAAGAGGCTGATGACCATGACGAACACCGGCGCGGAATACATCAGCGTGCAGGCGGCGGACAGGCTGCTCAGGGCGATGGACTGGTAATAGCAGTAGGTGAAAAACAGCGTGGACAAAATGCCATAGCAGAAAAACAGCCATGCGTCCTTCCACCGTATTTTCAAAAGCTTCGGATCCTTACACAGGGCGCAGAGAAGAAATAATATCCCGCACCCGCCGGAGCGAATGATCAAAACCCCGGAGGAGGTCACTCCCACCGCCTCCAACTGCCGGGTGAACAGCCCGATAACTCCCCAAAGCACCCCGGCGGCCAGGATGGCAATATCATATTTTTTCATAAAAAAACACCCTTTCCAAAGGCTAACAGATACAGATTACATACTTCTGCAAAAAATGTCAACCGGGAAAGGGTGTTTATTATATGGCGATCGCCGCGCTTCGGAGTATCCCGTTCAGCAATAATAGGAAATTTCCCCGAAGAAATCCAACCATCTGGCCTGTATTTCCTCGCTGCGGGCTTCGATGACCCGCATCAAATCTCTAAGCGTTCGGTCAGGAATCTGTGACTTGTTGTGGCATAGATAGCATTTTCCCTTTGAGGTAATCCATATCTTCGTTGCGTTAGGACTGGCCTTCTCTGCAACATGGACATGAATCGGTTCCAGCGGCTCGTTTTCGTTGGCCCAGAAGAAAACGGTATAAGAACCGACCTTAAAGATTTGAGGCATTTGCAAAACCCCCGCGTTGTGAAAACTCCAAAATTAAGTGGGCAGTGGAACGGATTACCTCCTCATAGCGCAAACGTTCCTCCTCGGTAAAGCCGTGGTTGTCCTCCCACCGATAGCCGGGAACCCAGCAGACGGCATTGTGGAAAAAGTCCTTATCATCCGGCTTTTCCACATAGACCTTCACTCGGCCATCCGGCTTCATTTCCGAGTGGACAATCTCTGTACCGTCATCCAACGTCATAAATGGATACATCATGGGAGAGCCTCCTATTGCTTTTGCCCGCCGCGCTTCGCTCAGTACAGCGAGGCGATGATGTCCACGCAGCGGTCGATGCCCAGCACGCCGCTGTCCAGGGCGATGTGGTAGTTTTGGATTTTACCCCAGTCCATGTCGGTGTAGAACTGGTAATACCCGGCGCGGCGCTTGTCCTTGTCCCGCAGGCGCTTTTCCGGGGAATCCTCCCGTTCGCCATAGAGACGGACGATGCGGTCGGCCCGCTGCTCCATGCTGGCGTGGATGAACACGGTAAGGATGTCCGCCCGGCCCTGGAGGATATAGTCCGCGCACCGGCCCACGATGACGCAGGACTCTTTTTCCGCAATCTCCAGTATCAGTTTGCGCTGCACCGTCCAGAGATAGTCCTGCACGGACAGACCGTTCAGGGAGCGGTCAGAGAAAGCATTGGCAAGCCAGCCGCCCTTGGGGGTGTACTCGCCCCGCTCCTGTATGTATTCCTTGGCGAGGCCGCTCTCCTCCGCGATCTTTTCCAGCAGCTCGTTGTCGTAGCAGGAGATGCCCAGCTTTTCCGCAACGTGCTTGCCGATGGTTCGACCGCCGCTGCCGAACTCGCGGCTGATGGTGATGATTCTGTGTCCCATAATATCGACTCCTTCCTATATCGTAAATTTCAATCTGCTGCCCTTCTTCGTTATTAATTATACAATGATTCCCGCTGCATTGCAACAAAAACTTTTCCGCCTCTCTTGCAACCGACGGTGAATTCAGATATAATAAATGGGCTGTCTATCTATGCGGGTATGGTGGAATTGGCAGACACGCTGGATTTAGGTTCCAGTGGGCAACCGTGCAGGTTCAAATCCTGTTACCCGCACCAGCTCAGAAAGCTCCTGAAGACGGTGGGGCCGCGCTCACGCGGCCCCACGCGTCGGTCAGGGGCTTTCTTCGCTTTCCAAATCGAACCCGCTGCGCTGGGCTTCGATTTGGAGAGGGTGTATGTTGCAGTCTGGCGGGACTTAATGGACAGCTCAACATTCCTGGAGAAGGCAGGGCCGCGCAAGCGCGGGCGGATGCGTCGGTCAGGGGCTTTCTTCGCTTCCGCCCTGAACCCGCTGCGCTGGGCTTCGGGGCGGGGGGAGACGTGGGGACGGGGAATCGCTGCGCTCTCCCCGTC
>JAJPYE010000039.1 GCA_021205095.1 Oscillospiraceae bacterium
GTGAAACGAACCTTCGGCTACAGAAAAGTCGCTTACAAGGGACTTGAAAAGAATCAAAATCGGCTTCTGTTCCTGTTCTCTTGTTCCAACATCCTAATGTATCTCAGAGGGTCAAGACGAGTGCCGATGCCACTTGTGGGGTAACTGCGCCCTTTTTCAGTAAAATGGGTGATAGGAGCCTCTAAACCTGGCAATAATTACCCCCCCCTGATGGTCGATTTCGTGCCTTTTAAGCGTAAAAATTAAAGTTTTTTGTCTTGGAAGCCGATTTTTCTGGCCTAAAGGTCATTTAATCAGCGTATCCTTTTATGTTGACTTTTGATAGAAATAGTTATATAATTCATCAGTCTAATTGTTGTTGTACTAAGTTCCAGAAATCTCCACAAAACAAAAAAGAGGGCAAGCCCGTGGTATTTTCAAGTCTGACGTTTCTGTTTTTCTTTCTGCCCATCACCCTGGCAGTCAATCTGATTCTGCCAAAGAAGGTGCGAAACTACTGGCTTTTGGCGGCCAGCCTGGTGTTTTACGCCTGGGGCGCGGGAAAATTCGTGCTGGTGATGATCGCCTCCATCCTAGTGAACTATGTGTTCGCCCGGCTGATAGACAGCAGCAGCAACGAGCGTTTCCGCCGGGTCTGCCTGGTTCTGGCCGTTATCGCCAACCTGGGGGTGCTGTTTTACAACAAATACATGAACTTCTTCACCGAGAATTTGCAGAAAATTTTCGGGGATTCCATCGTTGTCACCAATATCATTCTTCCCATCGGCATCTCCTTTTTCACCTTCCAGGCGCTGTCCTATGTGGTGGACGTATACCGAAAAGACACGCCGGTGCAGAAAAACCCCTATTATCTGGGGCTGTATATCGCCTTCTTCCCCCAGCTCATCGCAGGCCCTATCGTGCGCTACCGCACCATTGCGGATCAGATCGAGGAGCGCACCATCACGGCGGAAAAATTCGCCTCCGGCGTCAGCCGCTTCTGCGGCGGCTTCGCTATGAAGGTGCTGCTGGCAAACAATCTCTCTGTGGTCGCGGACGCGGCCTTTGATCTCTCCGCCACGCCGGGGAACCTGAGCGTCTGCTTCGCCTGGCTGGGTGCAATCGCCTACACCCTGCAAATCCTGTTTGATTTCAGCGGCTACTCCTCCATGGCCATCGGCCTGGGCCGGATGTTCGGCTTTGAGTTTATGGAGAACTTCAATTACCCCTACATCTCCAAAAATGTCACCGAGTTCTGGCGGCGGTGGCATATCTCCCTAAGCCAGTGGTTCCGGGACTATGTCTATTTCCCCCTGGGCGGCTCCAGGGTGGATAAAAAATATAAGCTGGTGCGGAACCTGTTCGCAGTCTGGATTCTGACCGGCATATGGCATGGGGCCAACTGGACATTTATCTGCTGGGGCCTTGGCTACTTTATCCTGCTCACCTTTGAAAAGCTGACAAATCTCCCAAAACGTGAATTGCCGCGGGGGGGGGTAACGCTTTATCGAATATTCACATTACTGTGTGTTATGATTGGCTGGGTGGTGTTCCGGGCTGATAATCTGCGGTACGCCAAGCGGTATCTGTTCGCCATGTTTGGTCTGGCAGGGAACGCTTTTGTGGACAGCAACGCCATCCGCTATGCCAACGATTATAAAATCCTCCTGGTGATCGCCCTGATCTGCTGCACCCCGGCCCTGAAAAAGCTGAAGGAATGGCTCTGCCGCAAGTGCAGGGCGGAAACCGCCGTCACCGCCGTTTTCGACCTGTGCGCCGTGGGGCTAGTCATCGTCTCCGTCTCCTATCTGGTGATGGGCGGGAACAACCCCTTTATTTACTTTAACTTTTGACGGGAACGGAGGGTGCAAAAATGCTGCGTACACTGAAAGCAAAAATAAACGCCAAAACCATCCTTATGCTGATTCCCTCGGCAATTTTTCTGGTGTTCATCTTCTATATGCTGGCCCGGAACGTGACGGGCGAGGTGAAGGAGACCATCAAGGACACGGAAATTTCCTTCTATGGCTTTTCCCAGCTCTCCGGGGAATTTGAGGACACCTTGCAGGAGAATTTTTATCAGAAAAATGATTTTATCAATCTGAACGGGCTGACTACCAGGGTACTGGGGATTAACACGCTGAACGAGCGCTATAAACTCGCCAACGGGTATTTGGCTCGTACCGAAAACGAGGTGGATACTTCCGATTACTCCGCCAGTGTGATCGAGCTGGACGAATTTTTAAGCGACCGGGGAATTGAGTTTTTATATGTTTTAGCGCCAAGCAAGGAAGCCTTTTATGGTACTGAATTTCTTCCAGGGTACAGCAGCAGTGCCTGGAAAAATATAGACAGCATGATTTCCGCCCTGGACAGCGCCGGTGTCAATACGCTGGATATGGATGCCTGGTTTGAGGAAAACGGCTGGAGTACGGAGGACGTTTACTTTATCACCGACCACCACTGGATGCCCCAGGCCGGACTGGCTGCGGCCAGGGTGACAATGGAGCTTCTCTCCCAGCAGGGGCTGGCGGAGTATGACAGTACGCTGTTGGAGGATGATAGCTGGACGGTAACGGTGCTGGAGGACTGGTTCCTTGGCAGCCACGGAAAGCGGGTGGGCACGCTTTACGCCGGAGTGGACGACATCTCCGTATACACCCCGAACTTCGCAACAAACTATTCCTATTCAGGTCTTCCCCAAGGTTCAACAACCTGGCGCTACAGTGACAGCATATTGAATTTAAGCTATACGGAATCTATAGACTATTTCGGTTCCGACCCCCATTGTATTTATCTGTATGGCGAGTATCCTGTGCAAATTATAAAAAACACAGAAGCCTGCAATAACAAGCGCGTTTTAGTCGTTGGCGACTCCTTCCGCCGGGTGTGGGAATATTTCCTGACAACGCAGTTTTCTGAGATTTATTCAATCGACCCGCGATATTACACAGACGGAAGCTTTGTCCAATACGTTGAGGAAATTCAGCCGGATATCGTCATTATGTGTTCAAATACATACTCACTCGGTAGCAGCGTTTACACCTTCGGCATCGTCGAATACGAGGCTGCGCTGGCCCAAACACAAACGGACGGGCTGTCCGTCACCGATCTGTCCGACGCCGCTATCGCCGCCTCGGACAGCGCCAACAGCTTCACCGTCCTCTGCACCGACCTGACTCCCGGTCAGACCTATACCCTGACGGTGGACGGCACCGCCTATTCCGGCGGGGAGGACTTATATGTTCAGACCACCCTGCAAGACCTCTCCACCAACAAGGCCATATACAACCGCTATTTCGACGCCAACAGCGCGGATACCCAGACCTGGATCTTCACCGTCCCGGAGGGCAGCGACACCTACGCCATCTACTTCTACGCCGGCACAAAGGGCCACACCGCCAACGTCTCCGCCTCCCTTGAGGGCGTGCGGCTGTATACGGGTATTTACGAACAGCCCTGATTCGGCTTAATCATGCAGATACCAAAAAATCTCCTCTGCGTTTTGCCGCAGAGGAGATTTTTTGATTCTGAGATTTTGCGATCACGCGGGGCGAACCACCATGTTGCGGATGTTGCCCTCCGCGTCGTAGTCCAGGATAGTGGCCACGGCCACCAGGTAATAGTTGCCGTAAATGCCCACGAACAGGGCCTCCTTGTCGCTCATGATCTGCGGCTCGGCCAGGGAGAATTTGCGGAAAATGAACTGATTGCGGAAGAACATATCGATGCCCTCCCGGCCATGGCACTGAAATTTGTCCATCCCGGCCACCTCCGGGCAGGTGTCCTTATAGGTGGCGTCGGCGGCAAAAAGACTGCCCAGCAGGCGGGTGTCCTTTTTTTCCATGGCCTCGATATATTGATTGATTGTCACCATATTCCCGTCCTCCTTAATAGACCTTGTCGGGGTTGAGAAGTGCGTCTGTGCCACCGTCCGTGAACAGGATAACGCCGTTCACGCCGTGGGCCTGGGGAGAGACCAGAAACGCAACGCTGTTGGCAATATCCTCCGGGGCCATCAGACCGCCGGTCTGATAGTTGATGGGGATGGGCAGCGCCTCCAGCGCGCCTCTTGCCTGGGGACTCATGGAGGCGGTCATAGGCGTGGCCACATTGCCGGGGGCCACGGAGTTTATGCGCACCCCGTTGGCCGCCCAGGAGGCGGACACCCGCCGCACCCACAGGGCCAGGGCGTATTTCGTGGCGGTATAGTAGCTGTTGCCAACACTCAGGTTGTTGCCGTCAAAGCGGTCGCACAGGTTCAAAATGTCCTGCTCGTCCCGGTCGTCCTTGGCACTCAGAAGCATATGCACCACATCCTGCCGGGCGGCGCCGCCGCAAATGGAATAGGAGGAGATCATAACGCAGCTCCCGCCCTTTTTCTTCAGCAGGTCATAGACCCCCTCGGCCAGGCGCACCGCGCCGAAATAGTTCAGGCTGACAATCAGCTTCAGGTTGCTGCCGTCCCCGGAAACACCGGCCACGCAGCACAGCCCGTCGATCCCGTCCGGGCAGCGCTCATGGAGCTGGCGGATAATGGCGCTGCGCCCCTCCGGGCTGGCCAGGTTTTCGCTGATGTCCCCGCCCTTGAGATCCACATTTATCACTTCATGGCCCTGCGCCTGCAAGGCCCGCACTGTGCATCCGCCAATTCCGCCGGAACCGCCGGTGACTACATAAATGCCCATAATATCCATCCTTTCAAGTCGTATTTTTGGGTATTTTTTCCTGTTCGGTGGTTCCAGCATACCACAGGATATGGCAAAAGTAAATAAAAATTCGCGAAAAATCTTTGTTTATTTTATAATTAATGACAATGGCGGAAATTAATTTTCTAACGCATAAAGAGCGGCCCCGGTGATCCCCGCATCCTGGCCCAGGGAGGCCAGGAAAAACCGCGTGTTCCGGCAGGCGTGGAAGGCATAATGCTGAAAGGCGGCGGAAACCTTGTCCAGCAAAAACTGACCTGCCTGGGCCATGCCGCCTCCGATGACCACCGCCTGGGGGTCGATGAGGGCGCAGGCGGCGGCAATGCCCCGGCCCAGGGCGTCGCTGGCCTTATCCACAGCCGATGCAGCCCGTTCGTCCCCGGCCTTTGCCATATCGAACAGCTCCCGGCTGGACAGACCCGGCAGGCCCGCCTCCGCACCCAGACGGCATACGCCGGTGGCGCTGCCGTAGGTCTCCAGGCAGCCCCGATTTCCGCAGGAGCAGAGAGGCCCGTCCGGCTCCAGGCAGAGATGGCCCAGCTCCCCCGCAGAGCCAAAGGCCCCAGGATGAAGCCTGCCGTCCAGAATCAGGCCCGCCCCTACGCCAGTCCCCAGGGAGACATATAAAACGTCCCGGTACCCTTTGGCGGCGCCCACCCGCTGCTCGGCCAGAGCGGCGGCGTTTGCGTCGTTCAGCACCCGGCAGGGGAGGCCGGAAAGGGATTCAAATTCGTCCCCCGGACGGCAGGCATCCCAGCCAAGATTAATGCAGCGGTTTACCGTGCCGTCCGCCAGCACCGCGCCGGGTACGGCGAGGCCCGCCCCTGCCGCCGGTTCCGGCAGGGAGCGGATGATGTCAGGGAGGATATTTTTTCCCTTTTGGGTCGTATCGGTGGGAACCTGCCAGTGGTCAATGATTTTTCCATCGGAAAAAAGCCCCAGCTTTACCGTGGTTCCTCCCACGTCGATTCCGTAATAGCGCTCACTCATGGGCATAGGTAAGGACGGCGGTCTGGGCCGGGGTCTCCGGCGTCAGAGCCAAAGTATTTCCCGGATAATAATTCACCGGCTTCACTGGGGATCCGGCGGCAAAGCCGTCCAGCGTGGAGATCACGTCATAGCCCATAGTCCCCAGACGGTAGTGCATGGGGAATACGACCCTGGGCGCGATTTGGGCCGTCATTTCCGCCGCCTGGGCTGCGTCGATGGTGTAATACCCGCCCACGGGGATCAGAAGCCCGTCCACATTTTTCAGCTTTGCAAGCTGTTCCGCCATGAGGGGGCAGCCGATGTCTCCCATATGGGCCAGGCGCAGGCCCTCGCCGTGCAGAATGTGGATGACGTTCCCGCCCCGGAGAGCGCCTTTTTTATCGTCGTGAAAGGTCTCGATGGCCTCCACCTGCAGGGGCAGGCCGCGGCCAGAAAACGTTACTGTCTCCGTCCCGTTGTGATCCCGATGCCCATGGGAGCAAAAAACGGCGTCCGCCGTCAGGCGCAAAGGCTCCAGGCCGGGAACGCTGCCGTCGGCATAGGGGTCGAACACAACCGTATAGCCCTCCGCCGTGATTTCAAAGCAGCTATGGCCATGCCATTTGATTATCATATTGATCACCTCAAGGGTAGTATACTATAAATCCTCCGATTTTGGTATGGGGAAATTCAGCAGGTTCAGCAATCGGCAGAAGGGGCTTTTTTTAAACGCGGTTTGTGATATTATATAATAGATGTAGAATATGCTGAACGCTATATTTGCAAGGATGGAGAAGAGACATGAGTTTGCTGACAACGGCCCGGTGCAGAATATGCCAGTGGTTTTATAAGCTGGGCGCCCGCCTGCGTCCGCCCAAAAAACAGGAGGCGGAGCTTGGCCCCGGCGCTTTATACCGGGTAGGACAGCTTGTGCGGGATCGGCGGCTGAAAAAGCCCATGGTCATCCTTGGCCCCGGCCAGGATCAGGGGGCGGAGCGCCTGCTGCAAAGCCTTGCGGAGAGCGACATCGCCTTCACGCAATGGGACGCGCTGTCCGATCCGCCCACGGCGGACGATGGGGAGAACATCCGCCTGTCCTGGCTGGGAGAGGGCTGCGACAGCTTCATCGTCCTGGGAGACGGGCCGGTGATCGACATTGCCAAGCTGGCCGCCGCCCGATGCGCCCGCCGGGGCCGGACGATCATGGGCATGGTAGGCCGGAACCGAATCGGGCGACGCCGTATGCCCCCGGTGATCGCCATCCCCACCACCGCAGGCAGCGGGGCGGAGGCTCTGTCCTTCGCCATGGTGTCAGACGGGCGGGGCAACCGCTTCCTGGTGCAGGACGTTTCGCTCATCCCCACGGCGGCGGTGCTGGATTCCACCCTGATCGAGGATGTTCCCAGGGAAATCATCGCCAGCCGGGGCATGAGCGGGCTGTGCCTGGCGGTGGAGGCGTTTTTGTCCGCCGCCAGCGACGATAAAGCCAGGCGTGCGGCGGCCCAGGCGACGGAGCTGTTTTTTCAAAGCCTGGAGCCTTATTGGAACAGCGGCGGCACCGCCCAGGACAGGGAAAACGTGCTGAAAGCCTCCCGTCTGGCGGGACAGGCCGCCTCTCAAGCGGGCTATGGCTACGGGCGGGCCATCAGCCGGGCGGTACAGGTCGTGACCGGCATGGATATGGGCCTGGCCAGCGGGCTGGTTCTGCCGGAGGTTTTGGAAAAATATGGAATTTCTGCTCAGAACAGTCTGGCAATGCTGGCGGAGCAGTCGGGCCTGGAAACAGAAGGAACCCGCAGCGAGCGGGCGGCAGCCCTGATTGACCGTATTCGCGGGATGGCCTTTCGCATGGGCCTGCCGGACGAACTGGAAAATTTTTCCGGCATCATGGCGGAGGAGATCGGGGATCTGGCGGCGGCGGAGGCCAATCCCAAATGCGCCTGCCCGGCAGTCTGGACGGCGAAGGAGTGCATGGGCGTGATATTCTCGCTGCAATAAACCCTGGCTTTTCCAGGGTTTTATAAAAATGGTATTAATTGGAAAACAGGAGGACGGATAAGATGGCTGTGAACGTGAAGGGACGTTCGTTTTTGACGCTTAAGGATTTCTCTTCGGAGGAAATAAAATATTTTTTGGATTTGGCCTGTGATTTGAAGCAAAAAAAGCGCAGCGGTATTCTGGGCGACACCCTGCGGGGCAAGAACATCGTGCTGCTGTTTGAAAAAACATCCACCCGCACCCGCTGCTCCTTTGAGGTAGCGGCGCGGGACGAAGGAGCCGGCGTCACCTACCTGGACATGAAAAGCTCCCAAATGGGAAAAAAGGAGTCCATCGAGGACACCGCCAGGGTGCTGGGCCGGTTTTTTGACGGCATCGAATACCGGGGCTATGAGCAGTCCCTGGTGGAGGATCTGGCCCACTTTTCCGGGGTGCCGGTGTTCAATGGCCTGACGGATGTGGATCATCCCACCCAGGCATTGGCAGACATGATGACGCTGCTGGAGAACACAGCAAAGCCTCTGCGCCGGTGCAAGCTGGCGTTCTGCGGAGACACCCGGAATAACATGGCCTATGCGCTGATGTATGTTTGCGCCAAGCTGGGCGTGGATTACCTTGGCTGGGGGCCGCAGGAGCTGGCTCCGGCCCATGAAGTTATGGACTATTGCCGCGAGGTGGGAAGCCAGACCGGAGCAAGCATCCAGTTTTCCAGCGATTTGAAGGACATAAAGGGCGCGGACGCAGTTTATACGGACATATGGGCCTCCATGGGCGAGGAAGCGCTGATTCCCCAGCGGGTAGCGCTTCTGACGCCCTATCGGGTGACGGAGCAGGTGCTGGCGGCCACGGAAAACCCGGACTGCATTTTCCTTCACTGCCTGCCCTCCTTCCACGACTTCGAGACAACCATGGCCAAGGAGCAGATGGCCCTGGGATACGACATCCGCGAGGTGACGGACGAGGTATTCCGCAGCCCCGCCAGCAAGGTGTTCGACCAGGCCGAAAACCGGCTGCACACCATCAAGTCCGTGCTTGTAGGGTGCATCGGGCGGTAAATCAAAAGCCTTTCAACAAAACAGACAGCGCCGGTGGATTTCTCCACCGGCGCTGATTTATAATGCCGTTTATTTTTCCGGCACAAGAACGGTTTTGCCGCCCATATAGGGCTGCAACGGAGCCGGAACCAGAACGGTTCCATCGGCCTGCAGGTTGTTTTCCAGGAAGGCGATGAGCATACGGGGCGGGGCCACCACGGTATTGTTCAGGGTGTGGGCCAGATAGAGCTTTCCATCCGCCCCGCGAACCCGGATTTTCAGGCGGCGGGCCTGGGCGTCTCCCAGGTTAGAGCAGGAGCAGACCTCGAAATACTTCTGCTGCCGGGGACTCCACGCCTCGATGTCGCAGCTTTTTACCTTCAAATCGGCCAGGTCGCCGGAGCAGCACTCCAACTGACGAACGGGAATATCCAGAGAGCGGAACAGCTCCACGGAGTAGCGCCACATTTTTTCATACCAGGCCATGCTGTCCTCCGGCTTGCAGACGACAATCATCTCTTGCTTTTCAAACTGATGGATGCGGTAAACGCCCCGTTCCTCGATGCCGTGGGCTCCTTTCTCCTTGCGGAAGCAGGGAGAATAGCTGGTATAGGTGATGGGCAGAGAGGATTCCTCCAAAATCTGGTCGATGAAGGAGCCGATCATGGAGTGCTCGGAGGTACCGATCAGATATAAATCCTCTCCCTCGATTTTATACATCATAGCGTCCATTTCCGCAAAGGACATAACGCCGGTGACAACGCTGGAGCGGATCATATAGGGAGGGATGTGATAGACAAACCCCCGGTCTATCATGAAATCTCTCGCATACGCTAGAACGGCGGAGTGGAGCCGGGCGATGTCGCCCTTGAGATAATAAAACCCGTTTCCGGCCACCCGGCGGGCGGCGTCCAGATCCAGACCGTTGAAGCTCTCCATAATCTGCGTATGATAAGGTATTTCAAAATCCGGCACCGTGGGCTCCCCAAACCGGGCCAGCTCCACGTTGTGGGTATCGTCCGGCCCGATGGGAACAGAGGGGTCGATCATGTTGGGAATGACCAGCATCCGCTCCCGAAGCTGCTCCTCCAGCTCCGGCTCCAGCTTTTCCAACTCCGCCAGGCGGGCGGCCTGAGCGGCCACCTGGGCCTTCACCGATTCCGCCTCCTCCTTTTTAGAGGGGTCTTTTTTGGCCTGGCCCATCAGTACGCCGATCTGCTTCGAAAGGGCGTTTCGATTGGCCCGCAGCTCATTGGCCTCCGTTTTCGCAGCCCGGAGGCGTGCGTCCAGGTCAATGACCTCATCCACCAGGGGCAGCTTCTGCTCCTGGAACTTTTTTCTTATGTTTTCCTTAACCGCTTCGGGATTTTCCCGCACAAATTTAATATCAAGCATTGTTTTTATCTCCCCTGTTCATTTCCTGCAATGTAAACAGCGCCGCCAGCAGGGCTTCCCGGTCGTCGGCCCCATAATATTCCAGCTCGATGCGGCCCTTTTTTCGGCCATCCACAATATTGACCTTCCGACCCAAAGCCTGTCCAAGCTGTGCGCTGACATGGGCGGCGTAATCCACCTCCTGGGCCTTCTTGGGGCTTGGCTCCTTTGGAGCCTTCATCAGGGCGGCGGCCAGCGCCTCTGTCTGCCGGACGGAAAGCCCCTTTTCGATTACCTGCCGGGCCGCCTCCAACTGAACGGTTTTGTCCTGGATTGGCAAAAGCGCCCTGGCGTGGCCAGTGGTGAGCTGTCCCGCCTCCACCAGTTCCACAAGCTCCTTGGGAAGAGAGAGCAGCCGAAGGGCGTTTGCCACCGTTGGGCGGCTTTTCCCGACCTGCTGGCTGACCTGCTCCTGGGTCAGGCCAAAATCGTCCATCAGCGCCCGGTACCCTCTGGCCTCCTCCATGGGATTCAAGTCCTCCCGCTGAAGGTTTTCCACCAAAGCCAGCTCCTGCGCCTTTTGGTCGTCCGCTTCAATAATGCGGACAGGGATTTCCGTCAATCCCGCCATGCGGGCGGCCCGCCAGCGCCGTTCTCCGGCTATGATCTGGTAATAGCCTCCATCCAGCCGTCTCACCGTAATAGGCTGCAAAAGCCCGTGCTGTCCGATGGAATCCGCCAGCTCCTGGAGCAACGGCTCGTCAAAATTGGTTCGCGGCTGCCCGCTGCGGGGTTCCACCCGGCTTATGGGCAGCGTATCTGTTGGGGACAGGGCCGGGTCATCCCCGAACAAGGCTCCCAGGCCGGTTCCCAGTCCTTTTTTTGTCGCCATGCTTCTCCTCCCTTATAAATCCGTCACGTGGATGTGCTTGAAAAATTCAATCGCCAGGCAGTCGTAGGCCGTGGCTCCTTTGGAAAGACGGTTGTAGGCCACCACTGGCTTTCCGTGGCTTGGAGCCTCAGCAATGCGCACATTCCGGGGGATGACCGTATCGAATACAGCCCGGCCAAAGTAATTCTCCACCTCTTTTGCCACCTGGCTGGAAAAGGAAAGCCGCTTGTCGTACATCGTCAGCACAATGCCCTCAATTTTCAGCTCCGGGTTAATGCTTCGTTTCGTCAGCCGCATGGAGGTGATCAGATCCGTCAGTCCCTCCATGGCGTAAAACTCGCATTGGACGGGAATTAGCACGCCATCCGCCGCCGCCAGGGCGTTCAGCGTCAGCATACCCAACGAGGGCGGGCAATCAATCAATATGTACTCGTATTGCTCCTCCACAGGCAGCAGCGCTTTTTTCAGCACTCGCTCCCGTTCCGGGGCCTCTACCAGCTCCACCGCCGCGCCGGACAGATTCAGGTTGGCGGGCAGCACGTCTCCATATTTGGTTTTCCTTATTGCCTCCTGAACAGGAACCTGATGTATCAGCACGTCGTAGAGGGTAGCCCCCTCCTGCTTGTCCACACCCATGCCCGTGGTGGCGTTTCCCTGGGGGTCGGAATCGATCAGCAATACGTTTCGATGCTTCTCCCGAATGGCGGCACACAGGTTGACGGCGGTAGTGGTCTTGCCCACGCCGCCTTTTTGATTTGCAATGCAGACAATGCGAGCCATAGGGTTTTGGCCTCCTTTGATTTTTCCTTCCCTATTATAGCAGACTATTTGGGAATTTCAATGTTTCACGTGAAACATTCTGTCGAAGGATTCCAAATGTTTCACGTGAAACAGCTCCAGCCATGCAAATAAAAAACGGGGACGCACATCCCCGTTTTTTATAAACACTTACAGTCTGCCTATTTGTGTAAGCTATTTCAGCACTACGCACGATTGCGGCGCAAGTGTAATTCCATTCTCTGTGGCTGCCTCTTCGCCGATCCCATAAATCACAGCTCTTCCGCCCGTATCAACCAGCGCGTAAACCGTCTGTTCAGAGGGGTTCAGCGCGATGAGAATGTCGCCTCGGCGGTAGACACACGGAAGCTTCCCGCTCTCCGCATAGATGACATTGAAATCCGCATCCGCCTGGAGGTCTTCGTATGTATGACGCAAGGCAAGAAGCTCTCTCACTGTGTGGAGCAGGGACGCCTCATCCGCTTCCTGAGACGCCACATTGGGCGCGTCCTCCGACGTATCCACGGGAAGATAAAGCGCATCCGGCGGGCAGGTCGAAAATCCGGCGTCCTTTTCCCGGCTCCACTGCATAGGCGTGCGGGAGCCTGTGCGAAAATAGCCCCCCTCCTTCGTTGGAATCCTCTGATAGCGCATACCGATCTCGTCTCCATAATACAGAAACGGCACGCCGGGCATTGTGAACAGGAACGCATAAGCGATTTTCAGCTCCCTGTCACTGAGACTGTATTTCGGACGAAGCGTATCATGGTTACAGGTGAACATACTGATGTATCCGTCGCCCCTGGTGGCTTCATACATTGGCAGGTAATCACGCAAAAACCGCGTGATGTCCCCCTGTCCATCCATGCGGAAAAAGCTGTTATCCTCCCCGCTTTCGTAATCGCGAAGCAGCGAGTTATAGCCGTTTCCCCGGCGATTCAGATAAAAGTCCATGTGGAATCCAGCCTTCAGGGCAAGCGTTGGATTGCTCCATTCCGAGATGATGGCCGCCTCCGGGTATTCTGTATCCAGCATTTCACGAACATTTCTCCAAATTGTGCAGGTGCCGGTTTTGGCCGCATCGTCATTTTTCACCAGCGAATCCGCCATGTCCACGCGGAAACCGTCACAGCCATGATCCAGCCAGAAACGCATAACATCCTTCATCGCCTCCCGCGTGGCGATGCAGTCCGGGTGATCCATTGGAAGCTGCCATGGCTCCTTACATTCGTAAAAACCGTAATTCAGCGCGGGCTGAGATTTGAAGAAATTCAGTACATACACGCCGTCGCGCTCACATTCCCCGCCGATGTATGGGAACCCATATGCCGCCTCGAAGCAGCCGTTTGTCCAGATATAGCGGTTTGAATATTCGTTTTTCTCCGCTTTGCCGCTCATTTTAAACCATACGTGTTCCTCCGAGGTATGACCAGGCACCAGATCCAGCAGCACATGCATATTGCGGCGATGCGCCTCACCGAAGAGGCGATACAGATCGTTGTTTGTGCCATATCGCGGCGCGACCTTTTTGTAATCACGAACATCATAGCCCGCGTCCTTAAACGGCGAGTCAAAGCATGGATTGATCCACAGCGCGTTACAGCCAAGACCCTTGATGTAATCAAGCTTTTCGATGATTCCATTAAAATCGCCGATTCCGTCCCCGTTGGTGTCATAAAATGACTGCGGATAAATTTCATAAAACACCGCGTCTTTTAACCATTTTGGCATTTTATTCCCTCCATGATGAGATTTATTAACGCAAATATAGCACGCCCGCATTGAAATCGCAAGGGATGGCAAAAAAAGTTCACATTATCCTACCAGCATATCCACATCCGTCACCGTCAGCCCTGGATGAAAGGCCAGATTCAAACCGTAGCCAATCAGCCTGCCGGCGTCCTTCACATATTGATCGATGCTTCTGGGGGTGACGATCAGCCCGTCTCCGGCGTCTACCACTGTGGGAACGCCCACGGCCAGCACCGGCACGCCCAACAGTCGGCAGGAAAGCTCCGCCCGGTCGTTTCCCACCCCGGAACCGGGTACAATGCCGCTGTCTGCAAGCTGTACCGTCCGACACAGCCGCTCCGAGGAACGGGCGGCAAGAGCGTCGATGACCACAACGGCCTGGGGCGACACGGCTCCGGCAACAGCGCGAACAACCTCCGCGCTCTCCATGCCGGTGGTGCCAAGCACCCCGGTTTGGCATATACTGACGGGCCGGAACATTGAAAACTCCTCCGGCATTTGCGCTTTCAAATGGCGGGTAGCCAGGGTGGAGGCCGCCGTTAAAGGCCCCACCGCGTCCGGGGTAATGCCCGGATTTCCCAGCCCCGCCACCAGAATGCCGTCCTTCGCCTGCATGGGCAGCAGATCCCTTATCCAGTCCGCCAGCAGCCTGACCGCACGGGGAAAGGCGTCCTCCTCCCGGCGAAAAAAGCCGGTTAAATCCATGGTGACGTATCGCCCTATTGGTTTACATAATTTTTTCTCTCCTTCCTTATCCAATATCTCCACATCCGTGATCTGAAAGCCGTCCCGCTGATACTGCCGACTTCTGACCCCGGCGAGCTGGCCTCCGCCCTGGGGCAGCTCCTCCGCCGCCAGATCTGTACGACATCCCGTCATGATTATCGCTCCTCTGCCTTGTTTTTCTTATTTTTCGCATCTGAAAATTTTTTATACCCACCGCTTCGAAAAGCCGGTGCACTGTCCATCCTCCCGCACAGGCCCGCAATATCTTGCGGTTTTCATCGCCAAAGGGCCATAGTCCTGGGATAGGGAAAAAAATGAAAAAAAGCTTGCAATTCAGGACGGAAATTGGTATAATACACTACTGCGGACATCATGTTCAGACTTTATAGAGGAGGTGCAAAACTATGCCTAACATCAAGTCATCGGCCAAGAGGGATCAGCTTCAGAAAGCGGCAAACGCCCGCAACAAGGCAGCGAAATCCGCGCTGAAGACGGAGCTGAAAAAGTTTGACGCAGCAGTTGTCGCCGGTGATGGCGCACTGGCTGCCGAGACCTATAAAGCTGCCGTGAAGTCCGTTGACAAGGCGGCTTCCAAGGGCCTGATCCATAAGAACAACGCGGCCCACAAAAAATCCGCCATGGCCAAAAAGCTTAACGCCATCGCTCAGTAATGTGCATTATCCCAAAAATCAACGGGGCTGTCTTCCAAATCGGAGGACAGCCCCGTTTTCATTGCAGAAAGACAAAGCCCGGATCCCCACAGAAAGCGCTGTAGGAATCCGGGTTTTATACATTATAAGTAGGTTACTCCAGCGTCAGATCGCCGTCCTTGATCCAGCCTATCTTGCGGAACGCCAGTCCCAGCGCCCAGCAGATAACGGCAGGAAGGACAATGCAAACCAGCGCCAGTCCGATCCAATCCATCGCGGTGGGCGTAATCGCCACAGCGCCGTTTGCGATGGCCGCCTCCGAAGGGCTGAGCCAGCCTGTCCAGATGCCGATGGGGCCGCACAGGCCGCAGGTACCCATGCCGGAGTTCACCGCCGCTCCGTTCATCTCCAGCTTAAACAAGCAGGTAGCCACAGGCCCGGTGATCGCGCTGGTGATGATGGGGGGAAGCCATATCCGCGGGTTTTTGATGATGTTGCCCATTTGCAGCATAGAGGTGCCAATCCCCTGACTGACCAGGCCGCCCCATCTGTTCTCCCGGAAGGACATAACAGCGAAGCCCACCATGTTGGCGCAGCATCCGGCCACCGCCGCGCCTCCCGCCAGGCCGGTCAGGGACAAGGCGGCGCATATGGCGGCGGAGCTGACCGGCAGCGTCAGCAGCACACCTACCACTACGGAAACGATGATTCCCATCCAGAAGGGCCGCAGCTCCGTCGCCAGCATAATGAGCTGACCGCACCAGCTCGCCGCCTTGCCAATGGGCGCGGCGATCAACCAGGCAATGCCAATGCCCACCATAATGGTGACAATAGGCGTGACCAGGATGTCCACCTTCGTCTCCTTGGAGACCGCTTTGCCAAACTCTGCGGCCACAATAGCCACCACCAGCACTGCCAACGGCCCACCGGCCCCGCCCAGCGCATTGGTGGCAATGCCCACAGGAATCAAAGAGAACAGAACCAGCGGCGGAGCCTGCAGGGCATAGCCGATAGCCACCGCCATAGCCGGCCCGACCATGGCCGAGGCCAGGCCGCCGATGGTGTAGTCCGCGCCATTAACCGTCGCCACCGTGCAGGTCAAAAATCCAATGTGACACTGCTCGCCCAGCGTGTTCAGAATGGTACCAATTAAAAGCGTGCAGAAAAGCCCCTGGGCCATAGCACCAAGGGCGT
Source organism: Oscillospiraceae bacterium (assembly GCA_021205095.1). Classification (GTDB taxonomy): domain Bacteria; phylum Bacillota; class Clostridia; order Oscillospirales; family Oscillospiraceae; genus CAJOIG01. Next base: position 16,055 of record JAJPYE010000039.1, read on the forward strand.
CTACCAGGTACCTCTGAACGGAGATCTCGATGTTCTTGCGTTTAAGAAAGGCTTTGAACTTCATGGTAACTCTCCTCTTTTCATTTTTCCTGTCCTTCTCAGGAATATATTAGAGTTATTATACGCCCACCTAATACTCAACGCAAGGAAAGTTAATTAAATATCCAAATTTTTTCCAGTTTCACCCAGACACCCCCGTCCCGCCAAATCGAAGCCCAACGCAGTGGGTTCGATTTGGAAGCGAAGAAAACCTCTGACCGACGCGTGAGGCCGTGCAAGCACGGCCTCACCGTCTTCAGAGGTTTTCTGAGCTGGTGCCGGTGGTGGGACTTGAACCCGTAATTCGAGGGGCTAAAAACCATGTGTTTTCAATGGTTTGCGGATTTGTTGTAGCAATTTCACAAGCAATCTGAAAAGAAGGATGTGATTTTGTCGGTGCCGTCTTTCTTGTCCAGATCGGAGAGGTACAGGTAGAATTTATGCACCGTTCCGAAATCAGACCAGCCGCCGATTTCCATGATTTGCAGCTCGGACAGGCCCAGGTGATAGCCCAGGGAGGCGAAGCTGCGGCGGAGGCCGTGCGTCCCGACCTCCGGCAGGCCCACGCGGCGGCAGGCGGCGTTGATCTGGCGGTAAGGCGTCCCGATGAAACAGGTACAGACAGGGCCGGTCTTATTTTTGATTGCGTTTAATACCTCGGCCAGGCGGGGAATCATGATGGGGACGGTGCGGGCGGAGGATTCGGTCTTTGTGGTTGGCTTGTAGGTGGGGCCGTCCTCGGACATGACCGTGGCAGCATGGACAGTGATGGTATTATGGGCAAGGTCGATGTCGTCCCAGGTGAGGCCGAAAACCTCCGAGCGGCGGAGGGAACAGAGGCCCAGCAGGGCAGGAAGCTCGCAGGGACGGTCGCGGATGGCTTCCGGAAAGACGGGGATCTGTTCCGGCGTGAGCCAGGGCATCGGCGTTTTTTTGACCTTTTTCAGCGTTATATCCGGTTTGATGCCGTTATCGGCCAGAGCGGATTTGGCAAGGCCCCAGGCGTTTTTTACCGTTTTGGCGGACACCTGCCGCTTTTCCACCTTGACAGCCTCCTGCCAGTCTACCTTTGAGGCGGGGCGGTTTATGTATTCCTGGAACCTGTTCCGCTGGATACTGCGATAGCCGCGGACAGTGGCGGGGGATAAATCCTTTATCCGGGCGGCGATGTAAGCGTCAATCATCTGGTTCAGAGTCTTGTTCGGGTCTGGCCGACGGGCGTCTTCCAGGCCGGATTTGATGGCAAGGGCCTTGGCCTGTACTTTCGCCTCAGTTTCGGCGGTGACGGTAATGCTTTTGCCGCTCAGCCGGAGCTGGATGAACCATACTCCGGACGGACGCTTCTTGGCTTTTGGGATTCTCACTGGGTGCGCTCCTTTCTGCTTGCACCCCTTGCCTCAATGTGTTATTATAAATGGGCATAGAGGTGCCTCCTATTGTGGATGTGGGTACTCTTGTGTGTTTGCCGTCTCTGGTGTTGGTAGCGCCGGGGACGGCTTTATAAAAAACATAATTTTCGCTTATCGTTGAAAAGATGTCGATTCTATGATAAAATCACCCTATTGAATCGTATGTAATCTTTGAGCTTTCGGGGAGATAGATAGATGAGTTCTGTAACAGAAGGTGAGCGTCCCAAGCTATCAATTCAGGGACAGATTGAATATATGCGTGATGAACGTGGAATTAAGTTTAATATTGTTGATGAGACTCATGCGGCGGAATTCCTCTCAACGAGCAACTACTACTTTAAGCTGAAGGCTTTCGAGAAAAATTACTCAACCCACCCAGAGACGGAAGCCGCTAAAAAAGCTGGGATTGCCGGCAAGTATTGTGACCTGGAGTTTGCATATCTTCAAGAATTGTCTACCCTCGATATGTACTTCCGGGAAATAGTTCTTGCCCTTTCCCTTGATGTCGAGCATTTCCTGCGCGTTCGATTGATGCGTGATATTTCAGAAAATGATAAAGAAGATGGTTATTCTATTGTTCGGTCTTTCTTATCAAACCACTCAAATGTCCAAGAAACGATTGAAATCAAAAAGAGAGACTCCTACTGTGAACAACTGATCGATAAGTATTCACCCAAATATCCAATATGGGTGTTTATTGAAGTTCTGTCGTTAGGCGATCTGATTGGTTTTTGTGAATACTACTATGGCCAGTACCCAGCACGGGATATAACCATAGGCAATCTTCGTATTGTAAAGTTTATACGCAATGCCGCAGCGCATAATAATTGTCTACTCAACAATTTAGCCGATAATAGCGGAGAAAGCTTTAAGCAAAACAGAGAAGCAAATTCCTTTCTGGCGACTTTTGATGACCTGTCAACGAAAGTACGTACAAAGAAAATGGGCAACCGAACGATCCATGACTTCATTGTACTACTATGTACATTCTCGAAACTTGCGAGTCCTGGAGTTAAGAAACATCAACTGTTAAAGCTGCAAGAGCTGATTAACAATCGCTTCTATTACCATGTTGACTACTTTAAGGGCAACGCCCTTATTAGCAGCAACTTTGATTTTCTTAAAAAAATAGTTGACAAAATGGTCTCTGAATGCGTATAATACAAATGTAGCACAAAAGGATATTCGGTATCCTTTCCAGGGACTGGCGCTTGCGTCGGTCCCGTTTTTCTTAATCAGCCCCTGGCAGTACGTCTCCCACGATTCGGGAAGGGCCAACCCCTGGGGCTTATAGTCACCGTCTCCGGCTTTTGCCAGGGGCGGTTTTTTGTTTCGGAGTTATTCCCACATCAGCTCAAATGCAACTGACTTTTCAGGGCTTGCTGGAGGGTTTGGGAAAAATTGATGTCATGCTCCACGGCAGCGGCGTTCAGCCAGGCGGGAATGGTAAGGGTCTTTTTGACCACCTTGTTGTTCATCCGCTCCCGCACAGCGGGCATAAATACCTCGACCATAGTTACCACGGCGCCCTCCTCCGGGTGCAGATCTTTTACAGGAGTAGGCGCGGGGATGGGATCGCCGTCCTTTTCCATGCCGAACAAATGCAGCCCCAGGGCCTCCTTCGCCCGGCGAAATGCCTCCTCCGTGGTGTTCGCGCAGGGCAGGCAGCCGGGGAGGTCGGGAAATTCGATAGATATTCCGTCCTCATCGTAATACAGAAAGGCGGGATAGGCATAATAATTGTTGGGCATATACAAAACTCCTTTCCTGTGTGGCGAGGGAGGCCGGGCGTTATTGTAATTTTATCCCAGCCTGACGCTCGATGCTTTTCAGCGTTCGCATCGGTATGTCCTTTACCGGGTGCGTTACAGTGACCTTTCCCGGTTTTGTCGGACGCTTAAATTGATGATGGTCGCCTTCACACCCGATCTCATACCATCCGTCCGCGCGGAGCGCCTGAATCACTTCTCTGGATGAATAGCTTTTCATCGTTGACCTACGCCTCACTACTCATATTATAGCACGTGCAATAGCACGTGTCAACCATATTTCATCATTCCCGGTTCTCCCGGTTTTATTCACTATGTAGCTTCCAGGTCGGAAGTCGCGGGGCTTCCTTCTGTCCGTCCTGGTGGTAACGCCGGGGACGGCTTTTTTGTTTTTATAGCTTCACATAGCGCTCAAAGATAAGGATTGTTTCCGTGTGGACAGAACCAGCCTCTATGCCAAAACCAACATGGAGGGCGTCTCTGTCAATTTCGTTGGAGTACGCACATACGAGTTTCCAACCATCCAGGCCAAACTCGTTAAGATATTTTGTCATCGCTCCAACGTCAACCATTTTTGACGACTGCGTCCAAGACCCCTTGGATTCTGCGAGAGATACTGCTTTGTATTCATAGTAACCGTCAGCCCCGGAGGCCCGCAGATAGTCCATGCCGTGCAGTTCCATCCTGGCAGCCTTCGCAGCATCAAGCTTATCCCTCTCTGCTTGTTTTCTGGCCGACTCCACTTCTTGGGCCTGGATAAGCGCCCGATTGGCCGCCTCCGCCTCCAATCGTTCTTGTTTGGCCCGGTCGATTTCATCTTGGAGGTTCTGCTGTTCTTCCGGCGTCATTGCCTTCTCAGTGGCATATTGGCGTATATATCGGATAGCAAGGATTGAGAAGCCAAAAGCCTTTATGCGAGCCTCGTCAATATCATCTAATGATATTTTCCCCTTGCTGACAAGTTGCTGGAACCTTCCCCAGCATTTTGTACACATATGGTCGGATGACCCTATCAACGTTGGGGACATATCCCCGACTATTTCTTTTCTGCAATTAACACATACTGCCATAATAGTCTCCCTTCTTTATATCACTGCCTCCAGGCGGGACAATCTATATATCCTCCGCCAAAGTGCCATATTGATACCAGCGCACTGCTTTACGGATAAAATCTTCTGTTACACCAAAATGCTCTGCAAGTTCCCACGGTTCGGTAACGCCTTCAGCTACAATTTCCTCCAACTCATCCTTCGGGATGAGTTTTTTTATTGCCCATTTGTCCGCCCGGTTTTCATGCCGTTGCCGCAAATCATAAGAGGAATAACAATTATAAAAACTTTCAGTCATGCAGTGTCCAAGCTCATGTGCCAGTTTAGTTTTTTCATCGGCGGTGGACTCCAAACATCAGGAGGATACGAAATGCGAAATCTAAACGAACTTGACCAGTACCGCATAAAGGGATTCCCGCTCAACAATGGGAATAGTCCAATACAAGGGGCGTTTCATATCCAAACGAAGGGCCGGGCGTTTGCGGTCATTGCTTCCATTGACAGACAGATGGACGGATCGCCGGTTGAGCATATCAGTATATCGCACCGCAATGAGAAGATATATCCCACCTGGGACGAGCTGTGCGAGATAAAGGATATATTCTTCCTGCCGGAGGAAGCCTGTGTGCAATTCTTCCCGCGTAAGAGCGAGTATGTCAACATCAAGGGCAACTGTTTTCACCTATGGCGGCCCGTGAACGATATGTTAGACATGAGGCCAGAAGCGCCGATGGAAGGAGTCTGATATGGGAACGGAACATGATAACGAGTATGCGATGTACCTCGATTGCGGTGAGGCGGGATACCGCCCGTTATATAACCTTGAACTTGAAGAAATAGACCTAGTTGCCGAAGGGCTTCAGGATGGGCTTCAGAACGATTCTCTGGTTTATTATCCGCCCTTGGCTGTGACTGTCCGGCTTGGCCGAACATCTCGCAAGCGCTTTATTAAAATGCTTATGTCGTATGGACGCCAGCGCGATGGTGCTGTAGCGCTTGCCGCATTTTATCATAAGATGGGAATATCGTATGCCATGGCGCTGATGTATTCCACCTTTACGTTGAATAACAAAGCAAACGCGGATTTTTGAAAGTTGTCACAAATGTCCCGAATGTATCTGGTATGATGGTATCGTCCAGAATAGGGCTAAGGACACTCGCTTCCATACCTTCCTTTCTTGTGGCGAAGGGGCAGTCTGCAATTAGACTGCCCCTTTGTTATGCCCGGATTACTCCGCCTGATTGTAGATCGTGGTTAACGCCCCGGTGAGTACCTGAGAGAAATTAACGTTCCGCTCCTCTGCGAAAGTATTCAGCCACGCGGGGATGGTTACGTTCTTCCGTATGGCCTTGCTGCCATACTTCTCAGCGTATGCGTCCATGTCCAGAACAAGAAGGGTGACGAACTCATCCGACTCAGTGTGGATCGTATCGATGGCGCTCGGTTTGGGCGCTCGCTGGCCGTTCTCCAATTCGTCCAGTACCCAGCCGGAAGCTGCATCCTCTGCCATGAGTATGGCATCAGCCAAAGAGCTTCCTTCTGTTACACAGCCGGGCAAGTCAGGAACAATCACAGTGTAACCTGGATTGCTTTCACATGGGCTAAAAACTGCGGGATAAACAAGTTTCATAATGTGATTCCTCCAAATTTATTTTAAGGGAGACAGGGGGCTTATTTCAGCCCCGCTTGTCTCAGGATTGAGTTTACTGTCTTGATGTCCAGGTCGCCTTTGTGTTGTGGGATTGTAACCTTGCCGGGTTTTGTTGGATGTTTGAAATGCTTGTGTGAACCTTTCGTTGAAACATAGTACCAACCATCGGCAACGATTATTTTCTCTACCTGTAACGCTGTCATGTTGCTTCCTCCTTACTCTTATATTATACGCATAATGCGCATATTTGTCAAGAGGAAATTACAGAAATTTTCAACTTTTTTTCGGGAGACTTTATGGCCAGAGACTTTGCAAAACCATTCTACGATTCTGCGGCGTGGCAGCGATGCCGGGCCAGCTACATAAAACAGCGCATAGCTATTGACGGCGGTTTGTGCGAGGTTTGCCATGAGCAACTTGGCTACATTGTCCATCACAAGATTTGGCTGACGGAGGAGAACATAAACGACCCGGAGATTACTCTGAACCACTCTAACCTGAGGTATGAGTGCCTTGATTGCCACAACCTGGAGGAAGAACCTGACGGGAGCAGGATCAGGTATGCACGATATGCCTTTGATTCCGAGGGCAACACGGTGTCGCTACTCCCCCCTTAAAAATTTTTGTTCGCAGTGCCTAACCGACCGCACGCCCTAGGTAAATTTTACGCACGGGTTATCGCATAACCCCCCTTTTTAGCCACAGGAGGAAGATTTTCTGGGAAAAAAGGCCCCATCAACCAGAATTGCAGACGAAAAGGCGAGATTAAGCGTTTTTTACAAAGACCTGCCGCCGGATAAGCGGGGCATCGCTGAAGGACTGATCGCCCGTGCTGCATGGATGCGGATACAGCTTGAGGATTTGGAGGATTACCTTGCCCAAAACGGCTGGACGGAGAAATTCCAGCAGTCGAAGGGCCTGCCGCCCTATGACCGGGCCAGACCGCAGGGTCAGACCTACAACACCCTCAATGCCAACTATCAGAAAATCATCAACAAACTGGATGATATGCTGCCGAAGGCCTCTGCTACACCTGACAATGACGGATTCGATAGTTTCGTGGCTGGACGTAATGCTCCGTGATACGATACCCCGAAACCTATAATCCTATCCTGGAATACTGGGAGGCCATCCAGTCAGGGCAGGAAGTTGTGGGTCAAAAGATACGAAAGACCTATGCGCATATCATCCAACAGATGCAGCAGAATGACCGGGAATACTTTTATGACCCTCACCGGGCGAACCACATCATAGAGTTTTTTGAAAACTACTGTCACCACTCCAAGGGTCCAATGGGCGGGCAGCTTGTGCAGCTGGAGCTGTGGGAAAAAGCCATGCTTGCCACTATCTTTGGATTCGTGGACATCGAGGGGAACCGGCAATATCGCGAAGCGATCCTGATTGTCGGCAAGAAAAACGGAAAATCTCTGCTGGCCTCCGGCGTTGGCAATTATATGCTGACCGCAGACGGAGAGGCTGGCCCTGAGGTGTACGCCGTTGCCACCACCAGAGAACAGGCGAAGATAATCTGGACGGAGGCTAAACGCATGGTCAAGAAGTCTCCGGCCCTGGATAAACGGGTGCGCAGCCTGGTGGGTGAGCTGGACAGCGATTTTAACGACGGTGTATTCCGGCCTCTGGCATCCGACAGCAACAACCTGGACGGTCTTAACGTCCACTGTGCGCTGATGGATGAGATCCACCAATGGCGGAATGGCCGGGCGCTGTTTGACATCGTCGCCGATGGCGTTACTGCCCGCGACCAACCCCTGATATTTGAGACTTCCACCGCCGGCACCATCCGGGAGGACATATACGATGAAAAATATGAAGAAGCCGAGCGGGTAATCAACGGGTATACCGACCCGGACGGATATGTGGACGATCACCTGATTGCCTTTGTGTATGAGCTGGATGCCCGCGCCGAATGGACTGACCCGGCGTGCTGGAAGAAGGCAAACCCTGGCCTGGGAACTGTGAAGAACGCCGCCACCCTGGCAGCCAAAGTAGAGAAGGCCAAACAGAATCCAGCGCTGGTGAAAAATCTGGTATGCAAAGAATTCAACATCCGGGAAACAAATTCCGAGGCCTGGTTGACCTTTGAACAGTTGGATAACCGGGATACGTTTGAGCTTGATCGCAAAGCCGGTCATCTGATATGGACGCATGAGGGCGTTGACCGTCCTCTCCCCTATCCCCGGTATGGCATCGGCGGGGTGGACTTGTCCAGTACCACTGACCTAACTGCGGCGAAGGTTCTGTTTACAGTCCCCGGAGCGGGAGTGCTGTTTACACTGTCTATGTACTGGCTGCCGGGCGACCTGCTGGACAAGCGAGTCCAGGAAGACAAAATTCCCTATGACAAATGGGCGGAGCGGGGGCTGCTCCGGCTGTGTGAGGGCAATAAAGTACGCTATCAGGATGTGAAAGCGTGGTTCATCGAGGTTCAAAGGGACCTCGATATTTATTTGCCCTGGTTCGGGTATGACGCGTGGTCAGCCCAGTATTTTGTGGATGACATGGCGGACTTTTTCGGTAAGACCGCCGGTATCCCGATCCATCAGGGGAAGAAGACGCTATCCTCTCCCATGAAGCAACTGGGAAACGACCTGGACAGCAAGCTGATTATTTATAACAACAATCCCATCGACAAGTGGTGTCTGGCCAACACCGCCTATGAGGAGGACAAAAACGGAAACATCCAGCCGCACAAGACATCGAAGCCGACACGCCGAATAGACGGTACGGCGGCGCTGCTGGATGCGTATGTGGTGTACCTCGATAACCAGGCTGAATATGAAAGCAAAATTTAAGGGGGTGAGGCTATGGGAATCAGAAACAGGCTACGCAATTTCTTCACCGGCAAGCCGGACAAGACGGTGTCCAGAATTCAGATGGTCACGGAATATGGCAACGGCTTCTACGCCTGGAACGGAAAGCTGTACCAGTCCGATATTATCCGGGCCTGCATCCGCCCGAAGACGCAGGCCATTGGCAAAATCGTCGGCAAACACATCCGAGAATCGGCCTCCGGGCTGACAGTCAACCCGGAAGCGTATATCAGGTTCCTGCTGGAGGAGCCGAACCCGTATATGACGGGTCAGATGCTCCAGGAAAAGATGGCGAACCAGCTCGCGCTGAACGGTAACGCCTTTGCGCTCATCATCCGGGATGAGAACAACACGCCGATGGAGATATACCCCATCCCGGCCAGTACCGCAGAGGCGCTGTATGGCAGAGATGGGACACTGTATATCAAATTCACGTACCTGAACGGTAAGTCCAATACCTTCCTGTACTCTGACCTGATTCATCTGCGGCGGGACTATTACGACCAGGACATCTTTGGCAGCTCTCAGATGGAGGCGCTGTCTCAGCTTATGGAGTGCATCGGGACGCTGGACAACGGCATCATCAAGGCCATTAAAAACTCCGGCGTTATCCGATGGCTGCTGAAACTAAACAGCTCCACCAGGCCAGAGGACATCCAGAAGAACGTCAAGGAGTTTGCCAACACCTACCTGTCCACCCAGAGCGAGACGATGGGCGTTGCGGGTATTGACGCCAAGATGGATGCTCAGCAGATAACGCCCACGGACGTGATGCCAAACAAGGCGCTGCTCCAGTCTCAGATAGACCGGGTGTATGCGTTTTTTAATACCAACAGCAGCATCGTCACATCGTCCTATACGGGCGAACAATGGAATGCCTACTATGAGGCGGAAATAGAGCCGGTGGTTATCCAGTTTTCCAATGCCTGGACCCAGCGGCTATTTTCTCGCCGTGAACGTAGCTGTGGTAACAAGATCGTGTTCGAGGCGGCAAACCTACAGTGTGCCAGCATCGCCACGAAACTGAACCTGGTCTCCATGGTAGACCGCGGGGCTCTGACGCCAAATGAGTGGCGGGCAACGATGAACCTTGCCCCCGTTCCTGGCGGCGATGAGCCGATACGGCGGCTCGATACTCAGGTTGTAAATTCGCAGTCTACTGCGAAACAACATAAGTCCAACACCGGGAGGAGGTGAGAGAAATGGCAAAATTGAGAATTGCAGGCGTAATAATCCCGAACGATTACAAGTGGTTCTACGACTACTTTGAGGAGGAGTCCACTTGCCCGGCGGATGTCCAGCAGGCCATCGATACGGCCAGCGGCGAGGAGCTGGAGGTGGAGATCAACAGTCCTGGCGGCGAGATTGCGTCCGGGTCGGAAATCTACACGATGCTCCGCCGATGTGGGAACGTTAGGATCACCGTTACCGGGGAAGCCTGCTCCGCAGCATCCATCATAGCGATGGCGGGCCATTGTGAAATGTCTCCCACCTCCCTCATGATGGTACACCGCGTAAGCACCAGGGCGGAAGGTAACTGCAACACCATGGACAAAGCGTCCGAAATGCTCAGGGCAGCAGATGAGGCCCTGAGTTCTGCATATTGTGCCAAATCCGGGATGTCCCAGGATGAGGCGCTGTCCATGATGGACGCGGAAACCTGGATAACTCCGCAGCGGGCGCTGGAGCTGAAGCTTATCGACGGCATTCTGTGCAAGGCTGCCATTCTGGGTGCCGAGTCGGATGACGATGCCAACGCTATCTCCTATGGCGGCGAGGATGATGCACCCTTCGGGGCGTATGGCTTCTACTGCAACAAGATGGATGCCAACAAGACCCGGTACTATGAGGTGGTCTTCTATCCCAAGGTACAGGGCTATGTGGAGGGCCAGGATTACAAGACCAAGGAGTCTACTATCACCCTGGAGTATGACGAGCTGAGCTTCTATATCTTCCAGGCCGAGTGTGGCAAGTACAAGATTGAGGCCCGGTTCGAGAGCGAGTCTGAGGCTCAGGCTTACCTGGCCGAGCTGTTCGCCGGTACCGCCTCTGTGCCTGGCCTGACCACTGCGGCTGCCTGAGGTGACAGCTCATGATACCGTGCATCGGAGCTGAGATAGGTGGGGTGATGTATTATCCCCTGTTTAATAACAACGCGATGTTCCGCTTGCAGGAGGAGCCTTTTCCTGACGATGTCATGGAAAAGCTCAACGAGAACACAAAGGCCGGCTTCAAGCTGGCCTTTGATGTTTTCCGTGTGCTGTGCGAGGAAGGCAACGCTATCCGCGCACGGTACGGCTACGAGAAAGGACCATTGCCAGACTGGGAAGCTTTCCAGCAGGAGTTTGTGCCGGCGGATCTTGTGAAGATGAAGAACGCACTTTTTGCCGCCATCTCCATGGGGTACACCAGGGAGATTCCGTCCCTGGAAGACGTTGACCTGACGCTGCTGGAAATCCCAAAAAAAACGGAATGAAAGCACTAAAATCAAGGGTGCAAACCCTGGAAAATGAGGTAGCAGCATGAATGTAACCACAGTAAAAACCACCACCACTGTCCGCTCCATCAACTGGCGGGCGACCATCCAGGACGACAACGGCTCCAACGTCGCCACCATGACCGGCGCCGTGGACAGCGCGAGGCCGCTTGGCACCACGTCCCTTAATGTGTCCAGCCAGGCGCTGTATGCGGCCAATGCTGACGATGTAAAGGCCGCTTATGCGGAATTCCAGGCTATGGTGCTGGAATCGGCGGCGTTCACCACATCCGAAACGGAGGAGGAATAACCATGAAGATGACCAACGCACAGATGACGGACGCGCTGGACGTGCTGTCCAGGGCGGAGGAAACGGGCAAGCTGGGCTATGCCATCGCCAGGAACCGGCGCAAGCTGGCGGACGCGGCAAAGGAGTACACCGACATCCGGGACAAGCTGCTGACTGAGTACGGGGAACCTCTCGATGACGGGAAGGTGCTTATTCCGACGGAGAAGGTCGCGGCGTTCCAGGCTGGGCTGGATGATTACGCAGGCATCGAACATGAAGTGGACATCATGACCGTGGCGCTGGACGTGTTTACCGGCGGCGGGCTGACCAGTCAGCAGATGTTTGCATTGGATTGGATGGTGTCGGACGATGGATAAAATCACGCGGGATATATACGTCTGCCGTGATACGCTGCCCCAGCCCATCTCGTATGTGGCGGGGACAAATGCCATCCCCATCGTGCTGAAATTCCGGGACTGGACAATACCGTCCGGCGGCACGGCTGCCATCTACCTGACCAAGCCGTCCGGGCTGATCGTATATGACATGGCGGAGATCGATGCGGACGCCAACACCGTCACAATAACACCCACCACGCAATTGTTTGCCGAGTCCGGCAGTCAGTGGGGGCAGGTGCAGATTGTGGACGGAGACACCATCGCGGCTACGTTCCGTCTCCTGTTCCTTGTGGGTGAAAACATGGTGGACAGCAAGGCCATCGAAAGCACGAACGAATACACCGCCCTGGAGGCTCTGATTGCCCAGGCACAGCAGGTCGTGGCCGACACCACGGATGCTATTGCTGCGCTACAGCAAACAGTTGCCGGGAATTCAGAGGACATCACGGCTTTGGCATCAGAGATTGGATATTACGGCTCCTGCGCCACAGCGGCGGCAACGGCGGCAAAAACGGTCACAGTGGCGGACGGCTTCTCGCTGGCGGCGGGGGCCACGGTGCGGGTGAAGTTTACTTATGCCAATACGGCATCGTCCCCGACGCTGAACGTGAACGACACCGGGGCTGTGGCTATGGTGATGTACGGCACAACGGCCATGACTACCTACCACTGGCAGGCGGGTGCTGTGGTGGCATTTACCTTTGACGGCACAAGCTGGGTCGCTCAGCAGCCGGGGGACGCCTCGACCACCCAATACGGCGTGACGAAGCTGACCGACGGGGTGACGAGTACCAACTGAGTTGGCATACTTGGCAACTCCCCCGTTCCGGGGAGTTGCTATTTTTATCTGAACCAAGGAGGTTTCAAAATGGGTTACACTGCAAAACAGCTTATCGCCATAGCCGAAGCTGAAATCGGCTATCACGAGAAAGCATCGAACGCCAATCTGGACAGCGCCACTGCGAACAGCGGCAGCAACAACTACACCAAGTATGCCCGTGATCTGTATAACGCCGGGTACTACAATGGCAACAAACAGGGGTACGCCTGGTGCGACGTGTTTGTTGACTGGCTATTCTTTAAATTGACCGACAACAAAACCACCGCTGAGGCGATGGAGTGCCAGACTGGAACGCTTGGAGCAGGGTGTAGCTACTCCAAGCAGTACTACAAAACTGCTGGGCGGCTCTATACCAGCCCCAAGGAAGGAGACCAGATTTTCTTCAAGTCTGGCATCAGCATCGTCCATACCGGCATCGTCAAGAAAGCCTCCGGCAGCCGCGTATACACCATTGAGGGCAATACGTCCGATGCCGTCGCGGAACATGATTACGCCCTGACCGATTCATACATCGACAGCTATGGCCGTCCGAAGTATGATGAGGACGCTGATGAGGAGACCACCGCGACCAGCAGCTCCGGCACCACTTCCGGCAGCTCTGACGATGTTGTGTATACCGTCGTCAAGGGAGATACGCTGTCTTCTATCGCTGCGAAGTACGGCACCACCTATAAGGTGCTGGCTGAGTACAACAGCATCAGCAACCCTAACCTGATTACGGTCGGACAGAAAATCAAAATCCCTTCCAGCGTTGCCAGCAGCGACAGTCTTGCCGTTGGTGACAAGGTGAAGATGTCCAGCGATGCCGTCGTGTATGGCACGTCCGGGAAATTCAGCTCCTGGGTGTATTCTGCTGTGCTGTACGTCCGGCAGATCAGCGGCAGTCGTGTGGTCGTGTCTATCTCCAAGACCGGCGCTGTGACCGGCGCGGTTGACAAGAAGTATCTGACCAAGACCTGATGATAGCTATAATCGGCTTTGTGTTGGTAGTTGTCTGGATCTGTGCCATTGTGCACTGGGATGGCAAGAGACACTGCGACAGGGACTGCAAGACCTGCCCGTTTCCTCCATGCGATGAGGCGGAGCGGGAGAAATAAATATAAAAATGCAGGAAAGGCCGGGGCGATTGCCTCGGCCTTTTCCGCATTCAATTATTTTTAATCCGATTGTAATTTGTATTGAAGAACTTAAATATATTTATTCTTATATTCTTGTGATTGAGAGGTAAAACATAGACCGAGATTTGTGTGGCGCTCAACGGAATGAAGATTCTGCTGGATGAATCTCCAAGATTCCCTGTAGTTCAACCTAACAGCAAACTCTGAATTGCTTATGAAATGAAGAAACCCATTCAGATCGTTCTTGTAGTGTTCAGCAAAGGCAAGAGAATACTCTTCTTTGTCATGTTCACTCAAATTGAGTTGGTTATAAAGAACATGATCCAAGTTGCAGGACATATAGTAAATCTGGTAAGGGATAGTTTTCCACACTGTTTGTATGGTTGAGAGACGCAATAGGCAGTTCCTTTTTTGTTCATTTCGTTGAAGAATGTCAGCCTTGTTGTTATGTTTTATCCCGGTAAGAGTATAAGTACATTTTTTGCAGGCAGCATCTTCTTGTATGCAAGTATCAGGTATAAAAACACCATCTGTATCGACAAGGTGGATAACCTGAGCGAAGTCCGATTTAGAAAAATGATTTCTTTGTGAATACTGTTTAACAAGAGCGGTTATTTTTGTGACAACATTCGAGCTGTTTGTACCATTTTCCGTGGTAAGGTCACAATGTGTTATATGAATATAAACGGTGTTATTATTAAAATAACGTTCGAACATTACGCCAAGTGCATCACTATCACTAGGGCCTTCAACAATGATAAAAACAATTTTTTTATCTTTCATAATTGCGGCCCGCCTTACGGAAAGCTAATGATATTTCGCTATTATTGGTTGTGTCATAAAGGCATTCTTCATTTGCACCCAACATAATCCTTCTATAATAGGAATCTCTTAGATTATTATTTTGCTTTATGTTGGAGAGCCGGATATATCTTTGTTGTGGATTGGTTGTTGTGAAAACAATGGAGGTACTGTCTAAGGTTTCCAATGGTCTCAAATTATGAGAAGTAAATATAAGTTGACCTTTTCCGTTATCCGAAATGATTCGGAGAATCTCACCCAGTAAATATTCAAATATGCCAGAATCAAGCTCATCTATGGCCACAGAAACAGAAGGGTCATTATAGACAACGATTAGGAGTTGAAGAATTGATACAATTTTTTTGATTCCATCAGATTCATACTGAAGCGGAATTTCTTTTCTATTTTTTAAGGAAACCAGTTGCACATATACGCCGGAGGAACCGTCTTTTAGAAGAGTGGTCCCAAGTTGCTTGAATTTGATAGTTAAGCCGGGGACGAGTTGTGCAAGGACAATATTCATATCACATATTACCTTGTCTAAAATGTCCACAGACTTTTCTGGGACGGGAAATCCAGACCTGCTGTTGAGTGGGATTGGCATATTTCCTATAAAACTGTGTCCCTTGTTTTTGTATGAAAAAGATATAGGAAGTGCGTTAAGGCTGATAAGTCCGTTGTTTACTGTGTTTATTATGAATAGGCAGCGATTGCCGTAGTAGATAAGGGAATTAAATAACTCTTCATAATGTGGAATAGTACAGTTTTCGTGAATCACAGATTGGAGTTTTTTAGAAAAAATGAAAGATTTAGAGGTTGCTTTTGCCAAGCCTTTTGCTACTAGGAGGTCGGTGCGGACGTCTTTGTTTCCACCGGTTAGAATGTCATATTTAGTTGCCGGAATAAATACATCATTTTCGGCACAGTTCGTGTCGATTACAGGTTGCATTCTTTTTTTTTCGTTGTCACTTTGATATGAATAGCTTAATTTTTCGTTAAAAATCTCAGCGATTGATTCATCTATGTTATTAGTTGCATCGAGGTCATCTTCATGTTCTGAAGAGGCGGCACGCAGGGATAATTCATAGTTTACAGTATACTTGGTTGATTCACCGAATACTGAAAGTACATATTTGATGGTTGCATGACTGGCATCTACATTCACATAACCCGCGTATGTGGACGGTAATTTAGTGGAAGTGAGAGCGTGACGGAGAATGTCAACAGCATCAATAAGGGCTGTTTTACCAGATCCGTTTTGGCCGTAAATGCCAACAATGCTAGAAAAACGATTCTTGCGAGATGTGTCGAATGAAACCCTGCCATATATTACATTTTTGAAGTTGATGATAGTAATCTCATCGATTCGGACACGCATAACATCCATGGTGTGGCCTCCTACTTGTTTAATGTAGTATACCAGAGAATAACATAATTTAATCGGAATAGCAAGAACAAATTAAAGAAATGGAACAAAATGTGCTGATTTAACGAATCAAAAGATGGAAGGACGGCAGGTCATGTCAGGTTTTTTCTGATAGAGTGGGGGGTAATGAGATGGCGAAGGAGGCTGGGAGATGAGAGTGGGGCTGAACGGCCAGATGGTCGGCAATGACGATGCGGAGATATATCGGGTTTTGGGTTTACAGACGTTTGCTGTCTGGCGGACTTGAAAAAGGCTTTGGGGGACTGCCCGGAGGGGGAGGAGCTGGAGCTGGAGAGCAACAGCGTTTCAGGCACTTTTTGGCTAGCAATTTGAGATTCGGGGGAGGAGACAGGCGTTTATTGAGGCGGCAGTATGATAGATGCGTTCTGGAGGCGGCTCCAATCGAGACGTTGCCCACAGCGGTCACAGTAAGCTTGGTATTCCCGTTCCAAGGTAATAGCGCATCGAGGGCAAACTGGGAACCCAGACAATCCGCAGGAACCCTTGTAGCAGCGGATGTGCGTGACCAGCATGGGATCTCTGAATGAGGCTACAGTGAAAATAGAAGGACGGATAAGTAATTCGTTCGGTGTGCAGTCAAAGCCGATGCATAGCTTTTCCAGCGTTAGAATAGTAGGAGCAGTCTTGCCCCTGGCTATGTCACCAAAGTATCTGGAGCTGAGACAACAGAGTCCTGTGCGGATTCATACGAAAGATGGTTCTCGCTGCAAAGGCGAAGTACAGAAGCGGAAAGGTTGTCTAAAAACATCTTAATCGTTCACTTTCTGTCGCAAGATGCTTTTAGTGTATAGGAAGGATGATTCCATCTCAAGGAAGGATACTTCATGAATTATCCAGCTTTTCCATACACTCTTTCACTTACCTCTGAGTCGATGCCAGCATAGCCAACGCACTGCGCCACGAAAGTTAAAAATTTGTGATTATGAACCGCACTTCATGGCATATACTTCTCAATATATGTAGAATTATGGCAAATTATGCAAAAGAAGGGATTTGCCATGAAAATTCAAATTCACGAGGCAGTCAAAGATTACATTCGTGGCGAGCTATTAATAACCCGTAGTCTTCTGAATATTTGTCAAGAGGAAATGGCACATCGCTTACTTATGAGTACCAGAGCCTATGTCTCGCTGGAGGGCGGAAAATCCTGTTGCAGCCTTATTACCATGCTGCTGTTCCTTTCCAGATGCTGTGTAGATCAACAGGCGTTCCTGGAGGGCCTTTTAGCAATCATGGATTCTGTTGAATCGAATATTAGATAACCTAGAGTAGCAAAACACAAGCAAAAATGACTTCCAGAAAACGACATTTCCGATTCTGCGAAGGGAATTTAAATTCCGTCACGGAAACCCGCAAACCATTGAAATATAAGGAAAAATCGGGAACCGCTGAAAAATCAGTGGTTCTCGATTCTGGTGCCGGTGGTGGGACTTGAACCCACACCCTGTTGCCAGGAACGGATTTTGAGTCCGTCACGTCTGCCAATTCCATCACACCGGCAGGGCAACGTATATTATACACGCTGGCCGCCGGAAAAGCAAGGGAAAATTTATATGGTAAGTCCCAGCTCACAGGCGGCCTTTATGGCGTCGATGGCCCGGCCCAGGCGGTGGGCGTTGCCCACGGTCTCCACCGGGATGCGCCCGGCCAGGGCGTTTTGCAGGGTGTCGTCCGGCTTTGTGCCAACGCACATAACCACCGCGTCGCAGGGCCAGGTACCCTCGGCGGTGCGGACGCCCTCCGCCGTCACGGCCTCCACAGTCGTGTGGGGCTTCAGCTCCGCCCCCATGGTTTTCAAATCCCCCAGGATGGGCCAGGCCACCCCCGGCTCATAGCCCCGGCCCAGCTTGTCCTTCTCAAAAACAGCAATTTTGCGGTCGGAGGTTTTCAGCATTTCATGGAGCCGCTGGTCCGGCTCCACCCCGTAGCGCATACGGTAGAACAAATCCTCCGGGGACATACTGCCGTCCATCAGCAGATAACGGGCCGCCTCCAGCCCCACAAAGCTGCCCCCGATGACGCCCACCCGTGCGGGCAGGACGGGCCGCTCCGTCAGCAGCTCCAGCACCGTATATACCGGCACCGCGCCCGGCTCCACAGGGACGGGCTTCTCCTTATAGCCCCGGCCCTGGGCCAGAACGCACAAATCGAAGCCGCCGGAGAGGACGGCCTCCGCCGTAGCCTGCCGGTTCAGCTCGATATGTACGCCGGATGACCCCAGGGCGTTCCGATACCAGGTCAGAAGATCCGCAAACTCCCGCCGTCCGGGCATGGCGGAAAAGATGGCCATCAGACCCCCAAGCCGGTCGTTTTTCTCCCAAAGGGTGACGGAATGGCCCCGCTGGGCCGCCCGGAGGGCGCACTCCATCCCTGCAGGCCCGCCGCCTACCACCAGGATGCGCTTCGGCTCCGCCGCCGGGGTCAGCTTCAGCTCATATTCCCGCCCGGCCATGCCGTTCGCGAGACAGCGGATGGGCTTGTCGAAAAACGTCCCCGCCAGGCACCCCTGGTTGCAGCTTGTGCAGTGGCGTATTTTTTCCGGCCTGCCCTCCATGATGAATTTCGGCAGATCCGGCTCCGCGATCAGCGCCCGGCCAATGGCCACAATGTCGCACCGGCCCAGAGCCAGGGCCTTCTCCCCCTGGAGGGGGTCGCTCATGCGGTTCGCCATGGCCACGGGGATGTCCACCTCTTTGCGAATCTCTGT
Organism: Oscillospiraceae bacterium; assembly: GCA_021205095.1. GTDB lineage: Bacteria > Bacillota > Clostridia > Oscillospirales > Oscillospiraceae > CAJOIG01. The sequence continues at coordinate 34,881 of JAJPYE010000039.1, forward strand.
GGCGAGATAGGAAAGGCCCCCTCGCGGCATTTCCCCGGTGAGCTGGGGGGTGCGGCTCTCATGCCAGCCGCCGGTCAGATCCAGCAGGTCTATGCCCGCCCTGGCCGCCAGGGGGGCAAAGGCCCGGCACTCGTCCGAGCCTCCGGCCCCCGGCACCAGGGTGTGGGCCCCATAACGCAGCAGCACGGGGTAATCCGGCCCCACCGCCTTCCGCACGGCGGCGATGACCTCCAGGGGGAACCGGCAGCGGTTTTCAAAGCTGCCCCCGTATTCATCCTCCCGGAGGTTGGTCAGGGGGGACAGAAACTGGCTGATAAGATACCCCGCCGAGCCGGAAATCTCCACCGCGTCAAACCCCGCCTCGCGGGCGCGGCGCGCCCCTTCAGCCCAGGCGTCGATGATGGCGTGAAGCTCCTCCAGCGTCATGGCCCTGGCCGTCTCCTTGGTGAAGGGGGTATACACGGCGGAGGGTGCCACCGCCCCGCCGGGGTCTAGGACGTCCGCGTTATACATATACCGCCCGGCGTGATAGAGCTGCACCGCCACCGGGCAGCCCCGCTCCCGCATCCCCCTGGTGAACGTCTGCCATGGCTTTATGCAGCCGTCGTCCGCGAGACTCATGGTGCTGGCTCTGGCGCCCTTGCCGTCAAAGCGGCAGGCCCCCACCACCACCAGGCCCGCGCCGCCCTCCGCTCTGCGCCAGTAAAACTCGTTGAACCGGGGGGTGGGCAGGCCGTCCTGAGAATATAGGGTGTGCATGGCAGTCATTAAAATGCGGTTTTTCAGGGTGAGCGGCCCCACCTGAACGGGCTTTGTCAGATAATTGAATCGCATGGCCGTTAACCTGCCTTCATAGCCAGGTAGGCGTTGATAAAACCGTCGATGTCCCCGTCCATCACCGCCTGGATGTTGCTGTTCTCAAAGCCAGTGCGGGTGTCCTTGGCAAGCGTATAGGGCATAAATACATAAGAGCGTATCTGACTGCCCCACTCGATTTTCATCTGCACACCCTTGATGTCCTCGATCTTTTCCAGATGCTCCCGCTCCTTGATTTCCGCAAGCTTTGCCCGGAGCATATCCTTGCAGTTTTCCAGGTTTTGGAAATGGCTCCGCTCCACCTGGCTGGATACCACGATGCCCGTGGGGATATGGGTCAGGCGGACGGCGGAGCTGGTTTTGTTGACCTTCTGGCCACCGGCCCCGGAGGAGCGGTATACGTCCATTTTGATGTCCTCGTCCCGCAGTTCGATCTCCCCGGCGTCCTCGATCTCCGGCATGACCTCCACGGCGGCGAAGCTGGTCTGGCGGCGGCCAGAGGCGTCGAAGGGGCTGATGCGCACCAGCCGGTGAACCCCATGCTCGCTTTTCAGATAGCCGTAGGCGTTGTCTCCCTCGATTTTGATGGTGGCGGACTTGATGCCCGCCTGATCCCCATCCTGCCAGTCCAGCAGGGTGTATTTAAACCCGTGGCGATCCGTCCACATGGTATACATACGATAGAGCATTTGGGCCCAGTCCTGGGCCTCCGTGCCGCCGGCCCCGGCGCGGAAGGTAACGATGGCGTTGTTGGCGTCGTATTCCCCGGTCAGCAGGGTGGAAAGGCGGGTCTGCTCCATTTCCTCCTGAAACTGGGCGAAGCCGCTCTCCAGCTCCGGCAGAAGGCTGTCGTCGTCCTCCTCCAGCGCCATCTCGCAGATGGCGTACATGTCGTCCCAGGCAGCGGCCAGCTTTTCATACCGCTCACACTTGTGCTGCAGGGTTTTAAGCTGTTTCTGCCCCCGCTGGCTCCGCTCCAGATCCGTCCAGTAGCCCTCCTCCGTGCTTTCCGCCTGGAGCTTTTCGATCTCGCCCCTGGCCTCGTCCAGGCGCATAGCCTGCTCCAGCCGCTCCAGCTCCGGGCGGCAGTTTGTCAGCTTTGTTTTATATTCTTCAAATTCCAGCATAGGTTACGATCCTCTCCATTCGTGGACTGCCTTGATGTGTAATATAGATGTATTTTATTATATACAATTTTAGAATTTCTGTAAATAGGCAACCTGACTCCCCTGCGATATAATTACAGACGAGGGGCAGCGGCCTGAACCGCCCGCCGCACATCGCCTGCGGGAGATAGCCGGCGACGCCTCTCCCTTATAAAGCCTCACCCCTCCGCTTTTCTTTTCACCGAAAACGTGCTACAATATATAGCAAAAATAATCGGGAGGCAAGGACATTCATGGTATTTCGATTTATCGTGTGGGCCGCCGTGGCGCTGGTGGCGCTGTATCTTATTCTGTGCTTTTTCCTGTTCCGGCTGGCCTGTCGGCGGTTTTCGGAAAAGCACAATCCCTTTCGGAAATACAACAAGAACATGAGGCACCTGATGGACGACTACCCCGACCTAGCGGCGGAGGGGGCCGAATTTTACCGCTCCGTGACCTTTCAGGACGTGGAGATCACCTCCTTCGACGGTCTGAAGCTCCATGGCCGGGTGGTGGAAAACCCCAACGCCAGGGGCGTAGTGGTGGCCTGTCACGGCTATCGAAGCAACAGCACCAGAGACTTTCTGGGGGGCTGTCCCTTTTATTATAATTCCGGCTTCACCCTCCTGCTGATAGACCAGCGGGCCTGCAGCGAGAGCGAAGGGAAATACGTCACCTTCGGGGTGCTGGAAAGCCGGGACGCGGTAGACTGGTGCAAGTTCGCGGCGGAAAAATACCCCGGCCTGCCCATTCTGCTGGCCGGTATCTCCATGGGCGCCACCACCGTTTTGATGGCCAGTCCCAACGTGCCGCCTCAGGTGAAGGCCATCGCGGCGGACTGCGGCTTCGTCTCCCCCTGGGAAATGCTGTCCGCCGTGGTACGCAGCGCCGGAAAATTCCCCGTCGGGCCAATTTTGGCCGGGGTCAACCTGTGGGCCAATCTCCTGGCCGGGTTCGATCTGCGCACCTCCGCCAAGGACGCCCTGGCGAAAAACACCACCCCCGTGCTGTTCGCCCACGGGGAAGCGGACGCCCTGGTGCCGCCGGAGGATGTGCGGGAAAATTATAACGCCTGCAAAGCCCCCGCCGTGCTGCTGTCCGTTCCCAACGCCGCCCACGGCATGAGCTACTGCGAGGATCTGGAGGGCTATCAGACGGCCCTGAGAAATCTCTGGGACACCTATCTGTTCGGCGGTACGGACGCATGAGCAGGGAAAAGGAAAAACAGGTTTTCTATTATCGCTCCTTTACGGACGATTTCGTGCTGAGCCAAAACCAGGACTTCGCCCTGCCGGAGGACTATGTCTGGGTCAAAACCGGCTTTTTCTATCGCCTGTGGAGCGGCTTTCTCTATGCCGTCGCCACGGTGTTCGCCTTTTTCTATGGCAAGCTGGCCCTGGGTCTGAAAATCGTCCGAAACGCCGACCTGCGAAAATTTAAGGATACCGGCGTCGTTCTGTACGGCAACCACACCCAGCCCATGGGGGATGTGTTCACCCCCATTTTGCTGTGCCGTCCCAAGCGGGGGTATACCATCGCCTCCACCGCAAACCTGGGCATCCCGGTCATTGGAAAGATCCTGCCGCCCCTGGGGGCGCTTCCTCTGGCGGACGACGTTCACGGGATGAGCCGCCTGCTGGCGGCGGTGCGGACGCGGCTGGAGCAGAAGGCCACCGTCATCGTCTTTCCCGAAGCCCACGTCTGGCCCTGGTATACGGAGATCCGGCCCTTCCCCGCCTCCGCGTTCAGCTTTCCCGTGGACGCAAACGTCCCCGCCTTCTGCGCCACCGCCACCTATCAGCGCCGCCGCCACAGAAAAAAGCCCCGGCTTATCGTCTATCTGGACGGCCCCTTTTACCCGGACGAGTCCCTCCCCAAAATCAAGCGCAAGGCCGCCCTCCGGGACGCCGTCCACGCCCAAATGGTGGAGCGCAGCAAGCTGAGCGACTGCCGGTATATTGAATACCTCCCTGCGGAGGAAACGAGCTGAAAAATGCGCCGCAAAAAACGCGGCGCATTTTTTAAGCAGACACCCGTCCTTCCAGTCTGAGAAGGGTGGCTTTTTTGTCCAGGCCCCCGGCGTAGCCGGTAAGCGCGCCGTTTGCGCCTACGACCCGGTGGCAGGGAACCAGGATGGAGACGGGGTTTCGTCCCACGGCGCTGCCTACGGCCTGGGCGGACATGGTCTCCAGGCCCTGCCGGGCGGCGATGGCGAGGGCGATGGCTCCGTAGGTAGTGGTCTCCCCATAGGGGATGGCCCGAAGCTGCTCCCAGACGGCCATCTGAAACGGCGTCCCCCGCAGAAGAATCGGGGGCGTGGGGCCTGGGTCATGGCCGGAAAAATAGACCTCCAGCCATTTCGCGGTCTCGCGGAACACAGGCAAATCGCCTGACGGGCCAAGATTTTCTCCAAAATATTTTTGCCCATCGAACCACAGCCCGGTCAGCGCGTCTCCCTCCCCCGCTAGGGTGATGGGGCCGAGGGGGGACGCGAGATGAAAGGTATAGCAGTCGTTCATGCTTTGACCTCCTGTGCTTTTACAAGGGCGGCGTATTCGCCGTTTTGAGCCATCAGCTCTTTATGAGCGCCAAGCTCTGTCACTGTCCCATGGTCTATCACGGCGATGCGCTCCGCGCCCCGGACAGTGGAGAGGCGGTGGGCGATGATGATGGTCGTGCGGCCGACGGAAAGGGCGTCGAAGGTTTTCTGTATCCGGGCCTCGGTGACGCTGTCCAGGGCGGAGGTGGCCTCGTCCAGGATAAGCACCGGGGGATTTTTCAGGAAAATCCTGGCGATGGAGACCCGCTGCTTCTGGCCCCCGGAGAGGAGCACGCCCCGCTCGCCCACCTCGGTGTCAAAGCCCTCCGGCATGGCGAGGATGTCCTCGTATATCTCCGCCCGCTTCGCGGCCTCGACGACCTCCTCCATGGAGGCGTCCGGGCGGCCATAACGGATGTTGTCCCCAATGGTCCCGGCAAACAGAAACACGTCCTGCTGCACCACGCCTATGCTCCGGCGCAGGGAGCGCTGGGTTACGGTGCGGACGTCCTGACCGTCGATGCGGATGGCTCCGGCGGTCACGTCGTAAAACCGGGGAATGAGCTGGCTCAGCGTGGTCTTGCCGCCGCCGGAGGGGCCGACCAGGGCCAGCGTCTCCCCGGGCTGGATGTGCAGGTCGATGCCGTGCAGGACGGGCCGCCCCTCCTGATAGGCGAAATCGACGCTGTCCACGTCCACCGCGCCCTGCACATTCGTAAGCTCCGCGGCGTCCGGGGCATCGGTGAGCGTGGGGTCGGTGCGCATAAGCGCCACAAACCGGCGCAGTCCGGCCATCCCGTTTGCAAACGTCTCCGTGAAGTTTGACAGGCGGCGAATGGGGCTTACAAAGGACGTGACATATAGGCTGAACGTGACAAGGTCGATGACGTTCAGCTGTCCCGCCATGATGAGCGCGCCCCCGACGGCGATGACCGCTACGGACAGCATACACAGGAAAAACTCCATGACCGCGTTGAAGCGGCCCATGGCCTTGTGAAACTGGCGCTTGGAGACCTTGAACAGTTCGTTGGAGACGGTGAATTTTTCCAGCTCCCGCTCCTCGTTCGCGAAGGCCTTGGCGGTTTTCATGCCGGAGAGACAGGATTCTATCTCCGTGTTGATGCGGCCGGTGGTCTCTTTCACGGCGGCAGAGGCGTCCCGCATGGAACGGCGGCAGCGCCATATTACGCAGAAGAACACCGGCAGCATGATTGTCAGCACCAGGGCCAGCCGCCACTGGATTGTGAACATGATAATCAGCGCGCCGACGATGGTGACGGCGGAGATGAACAAATCCTCCGGCCCGTGGTGGGCAAGCTCCGTGACGTCAAAAAGGTCAGTCGTCAGGCGGCTCATCAGCTGGCCGGTGCGGCTGCTGTCGAAGTAGTCGAAGCCAAGGGTCTGGACGTGTTGAAACAGGTCTTTCCGTATGTCCGCCTCCACCCGGATGCCGAAGGTGTGGCCCCAGTAGCCGATAATATACGTAAATACAGACCGCAGCACATAGGCCGCTGTCACCGCGCCCATCACGGCCCAGAAGAGGCCGAAGGCGTTTTCCGGCAGGAGGGTATACATACACCACCTCGACACAAAGGGAAAGGCGAGGTCGATCAGCGCGATGGCCAGCGCACAGGCCATATCCAGCGCAAACAGCCCCCTGTGGGGCTTAAAATAGGAGAGAAATATCTTGAGCAAAGACTGCTCCTGAAAACGGTTTTTCTGCATGAGAAGGGTTCTTCCTTTTATGATTCAATCGGCCCGTCATACCAGCCGGAGATACCGTTTCGCTTGCATTGATAGCCCCGTGTGGTGGTGCGGACGATGGAGATTTCATCCCCCGCCTCCAGGGGCAGGCGGTAGTCCGTGCAGTCGTTTACCCAGGCGCGGCTGCCCTCCTGGGAGAGGATGTTGCACGTCAGCACATCCATCTCATAACCGGTGCGGATGTGGCGGCAGCGGCAAAACTCCCGGCCCCAGGCAAGAAGCTCCACGGCGTTGTCCCCGTGGCGGATGTAAAAATGCTTTTCGCTCTCCCGCTGGCTCTCGGCGGCGCGGGCCACGGGAAAGGCGTCATAGGACGTCCAGGTCATGTCCGGCAGGAAAAAGGCGTTGAGCTGGCCGTCGTCCTTCACAACGCAGCCCCCGTCTATGCTGACGAGGCGCAGATCCCGGTCGATAATAGGCCGGGCGTCGGTGATGGTCTCGTGATACAGCACCAGCGGCCAATGGCCCACGATTGTCCACTTCCGATGGGGCTTTGCCACCGTGCGATAGGCGTCCAGCTTCATGCAGGCGAAAGCGCCCCGCTCCGGCACATAGCCCCCGTGGACAAAGATATAGTCCTCCGTTTCCAGGATGTGCGGCATACGGCGCATAAAATCCAGCTCCGCCGGAAAGCCTGCCGCCACCGCCCGCTTGGCGGCCTTCAAATCCATATCCGGGCCGACGGCTATGCCAAGCTCCCGGAGCATCTGGGCAATGACGCCGTCTCCCCAGCCCTTGTTCCGGCCCAGCAGATAGCGGATATAAAAGGCGTCCATGTCCGGGTCGTCCGGCAGGTCGAAGAAATTGTGCCAGAAATCGCAGTTGCCGCAGAGGGTGTGCACCTCATATTCCCGGCTCAGGGCCATGACCCACCGCATTGTTCCCAGAGGGTCGGGGCCTTTTTCCAGCAAATCTCCCACAATGACGAGTACGTCCCTTTTGGAAAAGGCGCATTTTTTCAGCAGCCCCTTCAGATAGGGCAGGTTCCCATGGATGTCCGAAACCGCGATAATCCGCCGTCCGGGAGCCACGGTCAGATACTGCGTCACCGGGGGCGTGGTCATAAGCAGCGGCCCGCTCACGGCAACTTCCAGGGCCGCTGGGTGATGTCCAGCTCCATAAGATACAGCGCCCCGCCGACCCCTTCCGTAACGCCGATCTGCTGAAAACCGGAGGCGTTATAAAAGCCGAGGGCCGTCTCGTTCGTCTGGGATACGTGCAGGCGCAGCCGTTTCCGTCCCTGACGGCGGAAATAGCTGACGGCATGGCCCACGAGCTGGGCGCCAAGACGCATACCCCGATATTCCGGCTCCACATATAAAAGACTTATCCAGCCGGATTCCTCCTCCGCGCCCCGGAGGGGGTCAAGCTCTATGAGTCCGGCAGGCTTCCCCTTTACGGACAGCTTGGTCAGGCAGGCGGGATTGATTCCGGCGTGCTGCATAGCTAGATGAAGGTACAGAGAGGGCGTGTAGCCCTGTAGGTTTCCATGGCTGGCCCGCCAGGTCTGGGCGTAGCAGCGGGAATAGTCGTCCCCCTCCCGGCTGGGATCCATCGGCTCCAGAAGCGTGTCCTCCTTGCCGATGCCCTTCGACCGCCACCAGGACTGACGGGCAAAGGTACTCAGCTCCTCCGGCAGATGGGAGGCGTCGTTATAAAATTCCAGGCCCAGCCGTCCCTCCGACCCCGTCAGCAGGGCCACGGCGGTATTGTCTCCATAGGGGATTTTGGAAATCTCCGCCGAGGGAACGCCCAATATTTTGCAAAACAGGGAACGCATGGCCAGCCCATGACTTACCACCGCCACCGTCTGATCGGGATAGGAGGCCGCCATGGCCAGCAGCGCCCGCTCCAGACGGAGGGGAACCTTGCTGTAATCCTCGCTGCCGGGAACGCTCCACCTGGCCGGGTCTGTGGCAAACAGGGTCATCTGTTCCGAATAATCCCGCTCCAGCACGCCCCAGGGTTCGTCCTCCCACACGCCCATGCCCACCTCCCGCAGCGCGGGGCTGGTGTGCAGGGTAAGCTGCGGGTGATATTTTGTGATGGCGCTGGCCGTGGAAACGGCCCGGTTCAGGTCGCTGGACCACAAAACGTCGATTGGCACATCCCGGAATCGCTCCGCCAGCGCCCCGATCTGCTTCCGGCCCATTTGCGTAACGTTCGCGTCATACTGTCCCTGGGCCCGGCGATAAAGATTGCCCTCGGCCTCCGCATGGCGAATCAAATATATCCTGGTCATCTTGTCCCTTTCTGCGTTTTCATGTATAATATAACATACTGCCCTATAGCTTTTAAAACGCGGCGACGCCGCGCGCGTCTATTCCGTATATATTGTATATCAAACCCGCAACTTTCTCAAGAGGGAGCGTTGGATGAAAGAACCTTTGCGCAAAAATAAAATCGCCCGGCAGGGCGTGGTCATATCCGGGGCCTACGGTCTGGAAAACGCCGGGGACGACGATACTCTCCGGGGCATATTGGCGGCCCTGCGCCGCATCGACGAGAGTCTTTCCGTCACGGTCATCGCCCATCGGCCCAAGCGGACAGCCCGTCAATTTCAGGTGACTGTCAGGGGGCTGTGGAACGTCCCCGGCTGGCTGCTGGCCATGAACCGGGCCAGCCTGTTCATCAGCGGCGGGGGAAGCCTTTTGCAGGACGTTACCAGCCGCCGGAGCCTGTGGTTTTATCTTTTCGCCATCCGCATGGCGAAAAGAATGGGCTGCGCCGTGGAGCTTTATGGCTGCGGCATCGGCCCCATACAGGGGGAGAAGGCCCGTCAGAAAACCGCGGAATGTCTGAATCAGTGTGCGGACGTGATTTCCGTCCGGGATCAGGACAGCCTGGACACCCTGATCGCCTGGGGCGTGACCAGACCCCGGCTGCTTCTGGGGGCGGATCCGGCCCTGTATCTCACCCCCAGGGTCGGAAACCGAAAGCAGCAGATCGGCTTCGCCCTCCGGCCCTGGCCGGATTTTTGGATACACGTCCCGGATTTTGCCCAGGCCGCCCGGTATGCCTGGCGGCGGTATAATCTGGCCCCGGTGTTTTATATCTTTGCCCCGGAGGACAAGACCGCCGTTCAGTCCGTCCTGGCGGAGCTGGAAGACGTACCCTACGGCATATGCCAGGCCGGTATGCGCTTTGAGCGGATGAACGTCATGGTATCTATCCGCCTCCACGGCCTGATCTTCGCTCTCCGGGCGGGAATCCCCGCCGCCGGGGTCAGCTATGATCCCAAGGTGGACGCGTTCTGCCGGGAGGCGGGCCTGCCGCTTCTGTCCCTGGAGAACGTTACGGGAGAGGCCCTGTGCGACCTGATCGACCAGGCCCTGGATCTGGACAGCGAGACCCTGTCCCGCTCCCTGGCCCAGCTAAGAGAGCGAGAGCGCACCAACAGCCGCGCTGCCTCCCAGCTCCTGGCGGGAGAGGATCCGTAATAAAAAACAGCTATGCTCCCCGCGTCCTTGACGCAGGGGCATAGCTGCTTTTATGTGAAACACTAGGACTGATAGAATGGTATGCAAATCCTCCGCAAAAAATTCATCCTTCGCGGGGACGGCATTGCCCCTTCGGGGCTAGCTTCTGTCAGTCGATGCCGCCAAAGCCTCCGGGAGGCTCTTCGCCCGGCTCCAGATCCGCAGGGATTTCGGGAGCGTCGTCGGGGGCCTCCTCGCTGGTCTCAGCGGAAGCCTCGCCGCTGGCCTCGTCGGCAGCGGCCTCAGCGCCGTCGCTGAAATCATGGGCCTCAGCATACTCGTTGCCCTCCTCATCGGTGGGGATGTAGGAGGCGTCCACATACTCGGCGGCAATGGCCTCCGGGTCGAAGCTGTAAGCGGTCTCGGTGCCGATGTTGGCCACGTTCTCCTGGGCGGAGAGATCCTCCTCGGAGTAGGTGCCGGTCACGGTCAGGGTCAGAGCGGAGTCGCCCTGGACGTACACGGTGCCGTCCGCAGCGGCGATGGTGACAGTGGCACCGTCCTCATCCACGATGACGCTGCCGCCGGTGTAGAGGTTCTGCACGGTGGAGTCATCGGTCAGGATGATGGTGGAGGTGGCGTCCAGATACACGGAGCAGCCCCGGTCGCCGTTGTCCTCGCGCTGGACGAACGCCGTGGTGGCCACGGAGCCGTCGGTGAAGTAGCAGTCAAGATAGCTCCAGGTGTCGAAGATGATGTCGCCCTCGATGTCCTGGTCGATGCAGTACAGCACGCACTCAGAGCCGTTGGCCCCGGCGGTGCCCCAGCCGCGCTGGTTGGTGTTGCAGGCGCACAGCAGGAAGGCGTAATAGGTCTCAGGATAGATCATTTCCACATCATACAGGCTGATGTAGCAATAGGTGTTGGTGGTGTAGAACATCTTGTAGTTTTCAAGGTTCTCAGAGTTCACGGCCTTCAGCACGCCGCCCACCATGGTGAAGTAGGAGGTACCCTCCTCAGAGTCGCCGGACATGGACTGATAAACCATGACGTTGGAGGCCTCATCGTCGTCAGAGGCGGTGTAGTTGCCCTCCAGGTAGCAGTTATAGACCTTGCCGGGGTTGCGGCCCTCGAAGCAGAACGACTGGGCGTTCTTGGCAATCAGGGTGGCGTTGGAGACAGTGATGTCCGCCACGCAGTATACAGCGGGGGAGCCGGTGCCAAGGGAGCCGTTGGAGATATAGGTGCCGCCGTCAATGACCATCAGCCCGCCGCCCCGGTCGGAGCGGATAGCGGCGGAGGAGCCGCCCTCGGTGGTAACGTACAGGTCAGAGGCGTACATGGTGCCGCCGCCGGCTACCATGATGCCGCCGGAAGCGGAGCCGTCGGTGTCAACGATGGAGTCGGAGATAGTGATGGTGGAGTCGCCATAGGCGAACACGCCGTTCGCGCCGGTGGCGTTGGTGTAAACGCTGGAGCCGGTGATGGTCAGATCCGCGTCCTCATAGGTGTGGACGCCGGAGTTGGTGCCATAGAAGGAGGCGTCGTCGCCGGACAGATCGCCGGCGGACTTGACGATGGTGCTGTCCTCGATGACGGCCACAACGCCCTCCCCGGCGCGGACGCCGGCCTCGTTGTCCCCGGTGGACTCGGCAAACTCAACGCCGGAGTAGGTCTCGCTCTCCAGATCCGTAGCTGCGCCGCCCTCCGTATAGGAGCTGGAGCCGCCGCCGGGCATACCCATGCCCCCGCTGGCCTCTCCGCTGGCAAACGCGCCCACGCCCAAAGCCAGCACCAATGTCAGCGCCAACAGGGTGGAGAGAATACGTTTCCAAGTGTGTTTCATAGTTCCTTCCTTTCTGCACAGCTTCCAGCAATGGCCGAACAGCAATTTTTTGCCCGGCCCTTTCGCCTGCTGATAAATGTGCTGTAACACATTATAATATAAACGTTTGTTAAAGTCCACAACAATTTTTATTTTTTCGGAAAAATCCGCATGATACGCGCCATCTCATTCCTTTGCGAAAAAGCGCTTTTTCCCCTATAGACGCCGGAAACAAACTCCTGGGCGAGTATGAAAACGCCGATAAATATGTTATACTTAGGAAGCCTTGAATCGATCCGAGGCGCGGCCTGCGCCGATTGATTCACCGCTTCTCTCGTATCACTTTGTAAAAAGGAGGCCTCCATATGTCCCTGAAAGAGATCGCCGCCATGACGGGAACGTCCGTCTCCACCGTGTCCAGGGTGCTGAGCGGAAAAAATCCAAAATGCGCATCCCAGCCGGTGGCGGACAGGATCCGGGCCGCCGCACGGGAGCTGGGCTATGTGCCGAACCCTCACGCTCAGGCGCTGAAGACCGGGAAGGGAGATCCCCCGGCCCCCTGGCTGGTGGCGGTGGTAGTATTCCGCCTGTCCTCTCTGGCGGAGGATCCCTTTTTTGAGGAGCTATACCGCTGCGTGGAAACGGAGCTGCTGGCCCGAAGCTGCCAGGTGCGGCTGCTGACCCAGCCGGACAGTGCGGCGCTGGATGCTCTCTCCGAAGCGGACGGGGTAGTGCTGCTTGGCCGGTGCGATCAGTCCCGCATCGCCGCCGTCCGGGAACGGAACCGAAACCTGGTGGGGCTTTGGCGCAATCCCATGGAGGGAGACCTGGATCAGGTTTTTTGCAGCGGAGAAAAAGCGGCCCAGGCGGCGGTGGATTACCTGATTGGTCTGGGGCATCGGGATATTGCCTATATCGGGGACGGCTCCGCCGAGGGGCGGTTCGTGGGCTATACCCATGCCCTGCTGGCCCACCAGATTCCCATCCGTCTGCCTCTTGTATATGAGACCGGCCAGACAAGGGAGGAGGGCCGGTCTGCCATGGAACGGCTTCTGAAGGCGGGACAAGCCACCGCCGTCCTCTGCGCAAACGACTGGACGGCCCTGGGCGTTTTAGAGGCGCTGAAAGCGCACAGGGGCCGGAAGTCAGCCCCCGTCTCCGTGGTCTCCATCGACAATATTTCTGCCGCCGCCCACTCCGTTCCCATGCTGACCACCATGAACGTCCCCCGGCAGGACATGGCCCACCTGGCCGTCGCCCTGCTTCTGGATCGGCTGGAACGGGGCCACAGCGAATATCTGTCCCTGGAGCTGCCCGCCCGGCTGATGGAGCGGGATAGCTGCTATGTGCATATCCCTCCGCAGTAAAACCGCAAAAGCCTGTCCGCCTTTGCCCGCAGGCGCAGGCGAAGGCGGACAGACCTTCTCACAAAAAAATCAGGGATAAAGGGCCGACCCCTTTATCCCTGATAAAATTTATTGCAGATTTGTATATCCCTCTAAATACTCGTCCACGGCCTTGGCGCAGGCGCGGCCCTCCGCGATGGCGATAGCCACCAGGGACGCGCCCCGGCGCATATCTCCGGCCACGAATATCTTTTCGTTTTCCGTGGCGAAGCCGTCCCCACAACCCAGACGGCCTCTTTCGTCCAGGGCCAGGCCGAAGCTCTCCGGGGCCAGGGTCTCCGCGCCGGAAAATCCTGCCGCCAGAAGGAGAAGCTCTGCCGGGAGGGTCTGCTCCTGTCCGGCGGTGTCCACCGTCACGGCGGTCAAAACACCGTTTTCGTCCGTCTCCAGCCGTTTTGCCACGGTCTCATACAGGCGGGGATCGTGGCCGTAGCGGGCGATGGCCTCCTCCTGGCCGTAATCCGGCGCGCCGGTTCTGGCGGAATAGGGCCAGACCCTGACCGCTCCGTCGGGAGCGGGCTTGCGGACGAGCTGGGTGACGGACACAGCCCCCTGGCGCACGGCGGTGGCCACGCAGTCCGTGGCGGTGTCTCCGTTTCCGATAATAACCACCCGCTTGCCTCTGGCAGAGCAGTCGCTCTCCGTCCCGGCCAGAACCGCCTTGGTGCTGGCGGTCAGATAATCCAGCGCCTGATATACCCCGGTGGCGGACGCGTTTTCATACGCCACCGACCGCGGCTCCCTGGCTCCGCAGCAAAGCACCACCGCGTCGTATGCCTCCAAAAGGGCCGGGCCGGTCATATCCCGGCCAATCTGCACCCCGGTACGGAAGGTCACGCCCTCCGCCTCCATCCGCCGGACGCGCCGGTCGATGACGGACTTATCCAGCTTCATGTTGGGGATGCCGTACATCAGAAGGCCTCCCACCCGGTCGTCCTGCTCGAATACCGTTACCTGGTGGCCCCGCTGGTTTAATCTGTCCGCCGCCGCCAGTCCCGCAGGGCCGGAGCCGATAACCGCCACTTGGCGGTCTGTGCGGACGGCGGGGGGCTTGGGGGAAATCAGGCCGTTTGCGTAGCCGTATTCCACCAGGGCCAGCTCGTTGTCCCGGATGGACACCGGCTCCCCGTCCAGGCCGCAGGTGCAGGCCGTCTCGCACAGGGCGGGACACACCCGGCCCGTAAACTCCGGGAAGCTGTTGGTTTTCAGAAGTCTGTCCAGGGCGTGCGTCCAGTTTCCGTTGAATATCTCGTCGTTCCACTCCGGGATGAGATTGTGGAGCGGGCAGCCGAAGCCGGACTGGCAGAAGGGGACGCCGCAGCTCATACACCTGGCCCCCTGAAGCTGCCGCTCCCGCTGGGACAGCTCCCCGTGAAACTCCCGGAAATCCTCTATGCGCTCTGCGGGTTCGGCGCAGGGCCGCTCCGCCCGCTTATATTCCAAAAAGCCTGTGGTCTTTCCCATGTCAGGCCCCTCCCTTCTGTACGGCGTAAAACGCCTCCAGCTCCGCCTGCTGCCGGGGGATTCCCTTTTCCTCCAGCTGTCCGATGGCGATGAGCATACGGCTGTAATCCGTGGGGGTAATTTTCTTGAACAGGGGGAGCATCTCCTCCCAGTTTTCCAAAATGGTCTTGCCTCGCTGGGAGCCGGTGGCCTCCACGTGGGCCGTGATCATGGCCTTGAGCTGGGCGATGTCGTACTTTGCCGTGACCGCGCCCATGGAGACCATGTCCTTATTGAGCTGCAAATACAGCTCGTGCCGCTCGTCCAGCACATAGGCGATGCCGCCGCTCATACCTGCGGCGAAGTTCTTGCCTGTGGAGCCGAGGATTACCACGCAGCCGCCGGTCATATACTCGCAGCCGTGGTCGCCCACGCCCTCCACGACGGCCTCCGCCCCGGAGTTTCTGACGCAGAACCGCTCGCCGGCCATGCCGTTTATGTAGGCGCAGCCGGAGGTGGCGCCGTACAGAGCCACGTTTCCGATGATGATGTTCTCGCCGGGGTTGATGGCGCTGTTTTTCGGCGGACGGACGATCAGCTTGCCCCCGGAGAGGCCCTTGCCAAAATAATCGTTGCTGTCCCCGGTCAGGCGGATGGTCATGCCCTTGGGCAGGAAAGCTCCAAAGGACTGTCCGCCGCCGCCGCTGGCCTCGATGGTCAGGGTGTCGTCCGCCAGGCGGTTTCCGAACCGCTTCGTCACCTCCGAACCCAGGATGGTGCCAAAGGTGCGGTTGGTGCTGGAAACCTTCACGGAGACCTTTTTGGGCGTGCCGTCCTTCAGTGTCTTTTTAAAGGCGGGCAGCAGCACGCTCTCGTCCAGGGTCTGCTCCAGATGGAAGTCATACTCCGCCTCAGGCTTGTGATACACCGCGTTTTCCGCCTGGTGGGCAGCGTTTAGAATCCCGGACAGATCCACGCTGCGGGCCTGCTCGCTGGCGAGATTGGTGCGAACCCGAAGCAGGTCGGTGCGGCCCACCAGCTCGTCCACGGTGCGGACGCCCAGCTTCGCCATAATCTCCCGCAGCTCCTGGGCCACAAACCGCATGAAGTTCATCACATATTCGGGCTTTCCCTTAAACCGGCAGCGCAGGTCTGGGTTCTGGGTGGCAACGCCCACAGGGCAGGTATCCAGGTTGCACACCCGCATCATCAGACAGCCCATGGAGACCAGCGGCCCGGTGGCGAAGCCAAATTCCTCCGCCCCCAAAATGGCGGCGATGGCCACGTCCCGGCCTGTCATCAGCTTGCCGTCTGTCTCCAATATGACCCGCTCCCGGAGGCCGTTGGCGATCAGGGTCTGATGGGCCTCCGCCAGGCCAAGCTCCCAGGGCAGCCCGGCGTTTTGGATGGAGTTTCGCGGCGCGGCCCCGGTTCCGCCGTCATAGCCGGAGATCAGCACCACCTGGGCCCCGGCCTTGGCCACGCCTGCGGCGATGGTACCGACGCCCGCCTCGGACACCAGCTTCACGGAAATGCGGGCGTCCCGGTTGGCGTTTTTCAGGTCGAAGATAAGCTGGGCCAGATCCTCGATGGAGTAGATGTCGTGATGCGGCGGGGGAGAGATCAGGCTGACGCCGGGAGTGGAATAGCGGGTGCGGGCGATCCAGGGATAGACCTTCTTCCCCGGCAGATGGCCGCCCTCGCCGGGCTTGGCTCCCTGGGCCATTTTTATTTGTATCTCCTTGGCGCTGCAAAGATATTCGCTGGTGACGCCGAAGCGGCCTGAGGCCACCTGCTTGATGGCACTGTTTTTCTCCGTTCCCAGGCGTTCCGGCTCCTCGCCGCCCTCGCCGGAGTTGGATTTGCCGCCCAGCCGGTTCATGGCGACGGCCAGACACTCGTGGGCCTCCTTGGAGATGGAGCCATAGCTCATGGCCCCGGTTTTAAACCGGCGGACGATGGAATCCACACTCTCCACCTCATCGATGGGAATACCCCCGTCCTCGGCCCAGGAAAATTCCATGAGGCCCCGCAGGGTTTGGGGACGACGCTCCCGGTTCAGACGGGCGGAATACTTTTTGAATTTCTCATAGTCGCCGTTCCAGGTGGCCTCCCGCAGCGTTACCACGGTCTCCGCGTCGAACAGATGCTCCTCGCTGCCGTCCCCGGAGCGGAGCTTGTGGAAGCCCACGCTGTCCAGGGTGGTGTCCACTCCCAGGCCCAAGGGGTCGAAGGCGTGGCTGTGGTGGTATTCCACCGCCGCACCGATTTCTTCTATGCCGATGCCGCCCACCCGGCTGACGGTGTGGGTGAAGTACTTGTCTATCACGTCCTGGCGGATGCCCACGGCCTCGAATATCTGGGCGGACTGATAGGACTGGATGGTGGATATACCCATCTTGGAGGCAATCTTTACAATGCCGTTCAATATCGCCTTGTTATAATCGTTGATGGCGGTATGTTCGTCCTTGTCCAGCAGACCGCGCTGGATGCACTCTGCAATGCATTCATGGGCCAGGTATGGCTGAATGGCCCGTGCGCCGTAGCCCAGCAGCAGGGCGAAGTGATGTACGTCCCGCGGCTCCGCGCTCTCCAATATAATGGAGACGGAGGTGCGCTTTTTCGTGCGTATCAGGTGCTGCTCCATAGCGGACACGGCGAGCAGGGAGGGGATAGCCACATGGTTTTCATCCACGCCCCGGTCGGACAGCACCAGGATGTTGGCTCCCAGACGGTACGCCTTGTCGCACTGAACGAACAGCCGGTCTAAGGCCCGCTCCAGCGGAGTGTTTTTATAGTATAGGAGGCTCACGGTCTCCACATGGAACCCGTCCCGGTGCATGGCCTTGATTTTTATCAGGTCTACCCCGGTGAGGATCGGGTTGTTGATTTGCAGGACGTTGCAGTTATCCGCGCTCTCCTCCAGCAGATTGCCGTCCGAACCCACATAGACGGTGGTGTCCGTGACGCACTCCTCCCGGATGGCGTCGATGGGCGGGTTCGTCACCTGGGCGAACTGCTGCTTGAAGTAATGGAACAGGGGCGGATATTTCTCTGAAAGGACGGCCAGGGGAACGTCGCTTCCCATGGCGGCGGTGGGCTCCGCGCCGGTGCGGGCCATGGGGAGGATGGCATCCTTCACTTCCTCATAGGTATAACCGAAGGCGCGATACAGGCGGTCGCGCATGACCTGGGTGTGGGTCTGCACCTGCTGGTTGGGGATCGGCAGATCCTTTAGCTGCACAAGGTTCTGATCCAGCCATTCTCCATAGGGCTGGCGGGAGGCATAGTAGTCTTTCAGGTCAGAATCCGTGAGCAGACGGCCCCGCTTGGTGTCTATCAGCAGCATTTTCCCCGGCTGTAGGCGGCTTTTCTTGACAATATGCTCCTCTGGAATATCCAGCACACCCACCTCGGAGGAGAGGATGAGCCGGTCGTCGTCCGTCAGGTAATAGCGGGAGGGCCGCAGGCCGTTTCGATCCAGAATAGCGCCCACCAGGTCGCCGTCGGAAAACAGGATGGAGGCCGGGCCGTCCCACGGCTCCATCATGGTGGCATAGTAACGATAGAGATCCCGCTTCTTCCGGCTGATCTTCTTGTCGTTCTTCCACGGCTCCGGGATGGTGATCATCAAAGCCAGGGGCAGATCCATCCCGTTCATCATCAGAAATTCCAGGGTGTTGTCCAGCATGGCAGAATCGGAGCCGCTGCTGTTGATAACCGGGAATATTTTGTCCATATTCTCCCGCATGACGGCGGAGGACATGGTCTCCTCCCTGGCAATCATACGGTCAACATTGCCCCGGATGGTGTTGATCTCTCCGTTGTGGAGAATCAGGCGGTTGGGATGCGCCCGCTCCCAGCTTGGGGTGGTGTTGGTGGAAAAACGGGAGTGAACCATGGCGATGGCGGAGGTGTACGCCTCGCTTTGCAGATCCTTATAGAATCCCCGAAGCTGGCTGACCAGGAACATCCCCTTATATACGATGGTGCGGCAGGAAAGGGAGGCCACATAGGTGTTGTCGTTGGACTGCTCAAAGACCCGCCGGGCCACATACAGCCGCCGGTCGAAGGGCAGGCCCGCCGCCACGTCCTTTGGCCGCTCCACAAATCCCTGCAAAATGCAGGGCATACAGTCTCTGGCCTTCTGGCCCAGAATCTCCGGGCAGGTGGGAACCTCCCGCCAGCCCAGGAACTTCATGCCCTCCTTCTCCACGATGATCTCGAACATCTTCTTGGCCTGACTGCGCTCGACGCTGTTCTGGGGGAAAAAGAACATCCCCACGCCATAGTCCCGCGGCCCGCCCAGGGTGATGTCGCACTCCGCCGCGGCAGCCTTGAAGAAAGGATGGGACACCTGCACCAGGATGCCTACCCCGTCCCCGGTCTCCCCGGCAGCGTCTTTGCCCGCCCGGTGGGCCAGCTTTTCCACGATCTTCAGCGCGTCGTCCACTGTCTGATGGCTGGGGCGGCCCTTGATGTCCACCACCGTGCCAATACCGCAGGCGTCATGCTCAAAGCAGGGCCTGTAAAGCTGCTGCGCCTGTTGGGTCTGTGATGATTGATCCATTTGTTGTATCTCTCCCCTTTTGCCAGTTCGCCCCAGAGGCGGCTCCGGCCCAGTATAAGTTCAAACGCAAACTTATGACGTTGATAATAAAATATTATACCCCCTTGCTTATAGGATTGCAACCCTTTTGCAATAGGAACCATGCCCAAGAAACGATTCTTTGCCCCCGCTGTTTTCCATCAATCCTACAAATTTTATCGACATAACAGGATTATAGGTTGAAAAACCCAAAACAATTCCTTATACTAGACATCAATGAAAACTTATAATAAGGAGCATCCGTCTGTAATTATATGAAAAGCTATGTAAAAATGACCGCCAAGGAGCGGGAGCGAGAATACGCCGCCGTAAAAAAGCAATATGAGGAGCTGAAGGCCCTGGGTCGCCCCCTGGACATGAGCCGGGGCAAGCCCAATTCCGTTCAGCTTGACCTTTCCATGGGCCTGCTGGGCCAGGAGCCGACGGAGCTGATCATCACCTATAAGGGCACGGATGTGCGAAATTACGGCGAGCTGGCCGGGGTGGATGAGTGCAAACAGCTCTTTGCGGATCTTCTGGGCCTGGAACAGAAAAACATCATCATGGGGGGCCAGTCCAGCCTGTCGCTTATGTACGACTGCGTGGTGCGGGCCCTTCTGCTGGGAGTCTACAAGGGCAGCAAGCCCTGGAGCCAACAGGGAACCATTAAATTCCTCTGCCC
This sequence comes from Oscillospiraceae bacterium, assembly GCA_021205095.1. Lineage (GTDB taxonomy): Bacteria > Bacillota > Clostridia > Oscillospirales > Oscillospiraceae > CAJOIG01. Next base: position 54,508 of record JAJPYE010000039.1, read on the forward strand.
GGTGCCGGGATATGACCGGCATTTTGCCATCTGCCAGGAGTTCGGCATCGAGATGATCAACATTCCCATGACCGCCGACGGGCCGGACATGGACATGATAAAGCAGTATGTGGAGTCCGACCCCCAGGTGAAGGGGGTGTGGTGCGTGCCCAAGTATTCGAACCCCACCGGCATCACCTATTCGGACGACACCGTCCGGGCCTTCGCCGCCCTGAAGCCGGCGGCGGACGACTTCCGTATTTTCTGGGACAACGCCTATATCGTCCACTGCTTCGAGCAGGAGGACGACCACCTTCTGAACATCTTCGACGCCTGCAAGGAATACGGCTCGGAGGACATGGTTTATGAGTTCACCTCCACCAGTAAGGTGACGTTTTCCGGGGCGGGTCTGGCCGTGCTGGCCGCCAGCGAGGGGAACGTCAAATTCCTGCTGCGCCAGATGAGCGTACAAACCCTGGGGTACGACAAGATAAACCAGCTCCGCCATGTGAAATTTCTCAAGAGCGTGGAGGGCATCCAGGCCCATATGCGCCGCCAGGCCGCCCTGCTCAAGCCAAAGTTTGACTGTGTCATCGGTTATCTCCAGCGGGAGATTACCCCCCGCGGCATCGGCTGGTGGCACACGCCCAACGGAGGCTATTTCATCGCCTTCGCTGGTCTGCCCAACACCGCCAAGCGCACTGTGGAGCTGTGCGCGGAGGCGTCTCTCCTTCTGACCCCCGCCGGGGCGCCTTTCCCCTATGGCAAGGATCCAGAGGACAACACCATCCGCATCGCCCCCTCCTACCCAGACATCCCCTCCTTAGCCTCCGCCATGCAGCTTTTCTGCATCGCCGCGCGCATGGCCGCGCTGGAATCTCTGGGGTAAGACGCAGGAAAAAAGCGGGCTTTTCGTTCCTTGACTTTTTCTCCGAAAAAATGATAAAATACAGACGTAATAAGCCATCGGAAGAAAGACAACAGGATGCTTCATTACCTCTATTCAGGCGAACGCCGTAATAGGAAATCAGGCTTTTGCCAGAAGGAGGTGCAGAGATGAAAAGGATTCAGGCTGCCTGCATTTGCCAGACCCTGCATTTTACCCTGAAGGAGGATTTGGGGCGGGATTACGCCGCAAAGCTGGTGAAGGAAGAGGTCGAGCATTATAAGAATACTCTCGACAAAAACAGAACACAGTATAGAATCGTGGAACAGACCGAGGAGGCTGACGGTTCTATCATACTGAAGGTCATCAAGCAGTACAATAACAGTCCTGTGGGCGATTACTTAAACGCGTAAAATCCCCCCTTATAGGAAACGACCCAAGACGGCGGAAACCCAATAGTTTCCTTGCCGCCTTGGGACGTTTATTTCCTGGCCTGGGAGAAAGAATCTTGACTTTTCCGTCAAGTCCATGGTATAATTTCTGGAAAATTTAATACCGCATGAACGACACAAGTTGTGCTTTGCACGTAAATCTGATCACGGTACCATGTAACACATCAGATAAGCGGGCAATGCCGCTTGTGTTTTTTTGCGCCCAAAAAGGAGAATGAATATGCCGAGAAACCAGTTTCAGCGAATGATTTTTGCCCTTATTACCGTGATCATCACCGTACACGGATATGTGTTTTACAGCCTGTATGTGATAAACGGCGCGACGCTTATGGAGGTCAACGGCGCGGACAGCGTGACCCACGCCATCAACGCCCAGGGGGGCGTGTATATGTTTGGCCGGATGCTCCCCATCTGGGCCGTTATCCTGGTGGAGTTCTGCTTTGCCTATGCCCTGGAGTGCCTCATGGGAAGCCCCTGCTCCTTTAAGCTGGCCGCGAAATGCTTCGACCCCAAGACCACCCACCCGGTCATCTTCGAGAGCGCCATCATCTGCGCCACCGTGGGCCTGATGTGTCCCACCATGAGCTTTCTCGCGGCCTGCTTCTATTATCCGTACTACAGCGGCTTCCACCTGCTGACCCTGCTGGCCAACTGGCTGAAGCTGGTGTGCTTTAACTTCCCCTTCGCCTTCTTCACCCAGCTCTTTTTCATCCAGCCCCTGGTGCGAACCATCTTCAAGCTCCTGTTCCGCAAGGACATAAAGGCCCGGCAGTAAATCGTAAAAACCAGCCCTTCATTCAGAACGGCTGGTTTTTATTTTTGGAATGGAAATCATACAAATCGCGGCGGCGGATATGCCAACACCAACACCTATGCCCGTCAGCACGGTCATGGTTTGGAAAAATTCTCTGTCGTTCCCAAATTGTAAAATCATGGCGATTTCCAGGGACAGCAGGGATACCAGGGCGGCAACAAGGCTGATGAGCTTGGAGGCCGTCAGCGCGGGGGCGTTCCAATTCCGATATTTGACAAGGGTTATGATGGCCTTGACGATGCGATAGAAGGTGTAGGTGGCCACGGCGTAAATCAAATATCCTGCATAATGTATAGCCTGATTGCCCGTCACCGCCAGTATAACAATGCCAAACAGGATTATATTCATCGTAAGCAGCAAAATGCCGCAGGCCCGGTATCGTCTCCGCTCCGTTTTTTCCGCCCGTCCCTGATCCCGTGCCTCGCGCAGCAGCATGAGGCGAATCAACGTCAGCAGGATATAATAAACGCCCAGGGTGATAAACCAGTAGGACTGATAATACATGCCGCAGAGAATTTCCCACAGGGCATAGAGAAAATTCAGCGCAAAGGAGCCAAGCAGGGACAGAAAAGCCCGAAGCTTGGCGTCTGACAAATATAGGTGAATAACGGGATTTTGGTGGAGGCGTTCCTTCCATTTTTTCATGCGTCACCGCCTGATTACATTCATCATAATTCTGGCAATATCGCCCACAGACTCCCGGCAGTCTGACAGCAGCCAGCGCTTGACAATGCCCATCGTACCCTCAATATAAAAGGAAAGCATATAGCCCCGGTCTTCTTCAGGAACTTGATGGCGGGCCAATATCTGGTCGAGTATATCGCCCAACAGGGCGGCATAGGTCTTTTCTGTCTGCATGACCTGGGGATTTTTCAGCACGACCTTGAACAGGGTTTTGTGCTGGGATATATAGGTCAGATAGGGCAGAAGGTATTCCGGCGTTATCAGGAAAAGCTGCTCCAGCGAGGCCGATTCCATGCTCCGCCGAAACTCGGACGCGGTTTCCTTGAAGCACAGAAGAAACTGCCGGTTCATATCCTCCACGCACTCGGTCAGCAGGTCGCCAACGGTTTCATAGTGGAGATAGAAGGTGGAGCGGCTGACGCCAGCCTTCTCGCAAATTTCCGTGACGGTGATGTACGCGAAATCCTTCTTTTCCATCAGGGACAAAAACGCCTCGTCCATCCGCCGGGCGGTGTTAAAATATTTGCTTTCCGCCTTCGTCATTCCGCTCACCTCCTGTTCTTTGGTTCAGTTCTCACTGATTTCCTTCGCGAGCTGCATGATTTCAAAGGCGTATTTTTTCTTTCCCTTTTCCAGCAGCCTTTTGTAGATGGGATAGTTGACCGACACGGCCAGCAGGCCCACAAGTCCAACGATGATGCCCGCCGTCATGGTTCCCGCACCGGGTGCGCCAATCACCTGCATGGAAAGGCACATACCAACGCCGACCACCAGCGTTCCCAAAATGCCAAAGGTGTAGGCGAAAACATTCGCCGGAAGCTTGGCCCGCCTGTCCAGCTTTTTCAGGGCCACCACCCTGGAGGTGTCCTTGGGGGCATATTCATTGGCCAGCGCCTCAGCGTAAAGCTTGTCTGTGTTCATGGTGTGAACCTCCTTGTTTTGATGGGTTCATTATAGAGGGTTCAGCCGTTGAACAGAACGACAGGGAGGGGCGATGGTGTCGTTTTGAAAAAAGTTTTATAAATCACAGTATACTACAGCCGGGCTGCCGCGTAAAGACAGCCGAACGTCATGGCGCGGGAAAAAAGCAAGCGGAGCTATCCAGGACAGCTCCGCTTGCTTTCACAGGAAAATTTTCTTTTACGCGCAGTAGATGGCCTCCAGCTGGGCATCGGTCAGCTCTACGCCGTACATGAAGCTAAAGTGGTCGCTGACCACCTCGGTCAGGTCATAGCTCACATAGTCGGCATAGCAGATGGCGGCGCAGTACAGGCAGCCAAGAACCCGCAGGCTGTTGGGGGAGCGGTCGAACCAGTTCTGGGGCAGCAGGGGGATGGAATACACGTCCCCGTTCTGCACGGCGGTAATGCCGGACCAGGCGTCGGAGGTGGTTATCTCCTGATAGGCGGGAACCAGCCAGACGAAGATATAGTCGGGATCCCACTGGACGACCTGCTCCAGCGTGACCTCCTCCAGACCGCCCATGCTGGTCATGGAGATGTCGTCGCCCACGCAGTTGGTCAGGCCGCAGAACTCGAACACGGCGGCGTGCATGGAGCCGACAGCCTCGGTGAACAGACCGGTGGCCTGCTCGGCGTAATAGAAGGTGGGAACGTCCCCGGCAGCAGCGGCGGCCTCGGCGGCCTCCGTCACCATATCCAGCAGGCTCTGGATGTAGACAGACACCTCATAGCCCCGCTGGGCGTTGCCGAACCAGAGGCCGATGTTGGCGGCACATTCAGCGGAGTCCGCGATGTCCCGGCTCAGGCAGACCACAGGGATGCCGTATTCCTCGGCCATCTCGTCCGCGGAGGCAATGGTGGATTCCAGGCCCTCCTCGGAGCAGTCGAAGGTGTTGATGATGACGTCCGGGCTGACCACCAGGATGTTCTCCTCATTGGCGGTGCTGGTGCCATAGTTGCCGCCCACCGTCTCCAAATCGCGGACGGATTCGGGATAATAGGCCAGGGCATCCTCGGTGAACTCAGCCGCCCAGCCCACAAGCTGCTCCGGCACGATGGCGCACAGCCAGCCCTCGGCGGTGGGGCTGGAGTTCCAGATGACAGGATTGGCCTTGAAGGTGACCTCCCGGCCCGCCATGTCCACGATGGTGACATAGCCGTCCTCGTCCGGCTCCAGATCCTCCACGGTGACGGCGGCCTCCTCAGCCTCCTCCGCTTCGGCGGCTTCCTCAGCGGCAGCCTCCTGGACGGCCTCTTCAGCGGCCTGGGCTTCAGCAATGTAGGCGTCCAGAGTGTCCTGGATGGCATCGGCCTGATCCTGGATGGCGTCAAGCTGGGCAGAGATGTCGGCGGATCCGCTGCATCCCGCCATCATACACAGGCACAGGGCCAGGGCCAGCACGGCGGCAACGATTTTCTTCATGGTTTTCATTTTTGCTTTCCTTTCTTTGAGAGATTGAATATTTATTTCATCGCGCTGGGCGCGGTGGAAACCGGGTTATTCCATCAGCGGAACGCATCCCCGAACAAGTCTGCCGTTAGCTTCCGCCGTGGTAATGCAGACGTCGATGCCGTAGGCCCGGCGCATATTCTCCGGGGTCATGATCTCCTCCGGCGGGCCGGAGAGCATTTCCCGCTCCCTGGTCAGCAGCAGCACCTGGGTGCCGCACAGGAATACATGATCCGGGGTGTGGGTGGTCATCACCACGATGATCCCCTGGGCCGCCAGGGACTGCACGGTTTTCAGCACCATGGCCTGATTGGCGAAATCCAGATTGGCCGCAGGCTCGTCCATGAGAAGAATCTTCGGCTCCTGCACCAGCGCCCGCGCAATCAGAACCATCTGCCGCTCTCCTCCGCTGATGCGGGTGTATATCTTATCTCCCAGGTGGTCGATGCCCAGTGCCTCCAGCGTCTGATCCGCCAGGGCGTAGTCCCGCTCCGTGGGGGCGCTCATGATGCCCAGATGGGCCGTCCGGCCCATGACCACCACCTGCTGCACCGTATAGGGGAAGGGGGGAATGTGGGACTGGGGCACAAAGCCCATCAGCTGAGCCTTTTTCCGGGCGGGCCAGCGCAAAATGGACGCGCCGTCCACCGTCACGTCCCCGCCCATGGCGGGGAGCAGCCCCATCAGGGTCTTGAACAGGGTGGTTTTCCCCACCCCGTTGGGGCCAAGGATACACAATACCGCGCCGCTTTCGGCGGCAAAATCCAGGCCGGTTAAAACCGGCGCGTTTCCATACCCGCAGCACAGCCCCTCCGCCGCAAATCTCATAGCCAGCTCTCCCTTCCCTTGACTAGTAGGATAAGGAAAAACGGTGCGCCGATCAGGGCGGTCAAGATGCCGATGGAGACCTCCACCGCGAAAAAAATCCGGGTGATGTTGTCCACCAGCATCAGGAAGATGGCCCCACCCATGGCGGAGGCTGGCAGGAGATATTTGTAGTCCGGCCCCACCAGAAAGCGCATGAGATGGGGAATCACCAGCCCAATCCAGCCCACCATGCCGCAGCCCGCCACGGAGGCGGAGGTAGCCAGGGTGGCGCAGCCGATCATCACCAGCCGCACGGCCTTCACGTTCACCCCAAGGGTCTGCGCCTCCTCGTCCCCAAAGGACAGCAGGTTCAGCCGGTAGGACAGAAGCAGCAGGGGAATCAGGCTGATAATCACCGGAATCATTAAAATGGGCAGAGCGCTGAGCTTTATGCTGGCCATGCTCCCCATGAGCCAGAAGGTGATCTCCCCAAGCTGGCTGTCTGTATCGGCCAGGAGCTTTGTGATGGAGACCCCGGCGGAAAACAGGGAGGACACCACCATCCCCGTCAGCACCAGGGTTGTGGTGTTGTTCTCCCGGCGGGAGACGATGGAGCTGATGGCCAGGGTCAGCACCACCGCCGCGATGCCGCATATAAAGGCGGAAATCTGCTGCACCAGAATGGAGGCGGACAGCAAAATGGACACACAGGCCCCAAAGGCCGCCCCGGAGCTGGCCCCCAGCAGGTCGGGGGACACCATGGGGTTGTGGAAAATCCCCTGATAGGCGGCCCCGGAGACGGACAGGGCCGCCCCCACAAAAATGCAGGCCGTCAGCCTGGGCAGACGCACGTTCATAAAGGCCACCCAGCCGTTGTGGGTGTATTCCGTGGAAAAGCCCAGCAAGGAGCCAAGAATCTGGAAAACCTCATGGAGGGACAGAGGGTATATCCCCTGGGTCATGGAGATGAGGAAAATTGCCACCATAGCCACAAACAGCCCCGTGAGCATCAGCCCAAGCTGCCTGCGCCGGGCCTTGTTGTTTACCGGCAGCGTGGTCACAGCGCCGCCCCCTTTCCGATATACAAAAACAGCGCCCGCGTAAAAATCCGAGAAGCTCGGACTTACGCAAACGCTGCACAACTTTAAAAGATGTTTTATTCTATTAGTTTATACAATTATTCTATTAGCTTTTCCCTCGTTTGTCAATCCCCCCGGTGCGTAGCTTTTTTCACAAAAATCGACCGCACCGCTTGGTCACATTCACAATATAGGAGAAAAATTACCGGCGGCCCAGGTGTGATGCCTAGGCCGTCGGCTTTTAGGAGGGAACCAGAAATGTAGGTTATAAGGATTGGAAGCAATTCGTGGAAGTTTAGTCCTGGAACATGGGGGTGGAAAGATACCGATCCCCGGTGTCGGGCAGCAAAGCTACGATGGTTTTGCTCTCGTTTTCGGGGCGCTTGGCAAGCTCCAGGGCGGCCCAGACGGCGGCTCCGGCGGAGATGCCGACCAGGATGCCCTCGGTGCGGCCAATCTCCCGGCCCAGGGCGAAGGCGTCCTCGTTCTCCACGGGGATGATCTCGTCATAGATGGCAGTGTTCAGCACATCCGGCACAAAGCCGGCGCCGATTCCCTGAATTTTGTGGCTCCCGGCCACGCCCTTGGACAGTACCGGGGAACCGGCTGGCTCCACAGCCACCACCTTAACAGCCGGGTTCTGCTCCTTCAGATACTCGCCCACGCCGGTAATGGTGCCGCCGGTGCCGACGCCAGCCACGAAGATGTCCACCTTGCCATCCGTGTCCCGGTAAATCTCCGGGCCGGTGGTGGCCTTGTGGATAGCCGGGTTCGCAGGATTTACAAACTGGCCGGGGATGAAGCTGTTAGGCGTCTCGGCGGCAATCTCATCCGCCTTAGCGATAGCGCCCTTCATGCCCTTGGCGCCCTCGGTCAGCACCAGCTCCGCGCCATAGGCCTTCAGCAGATTCCGGCGCTCCACGCTCATGGTCTCCGGCATGGTGAGAATAATGCGATAACCCTTGGCAGCAGCCACGGCGGCCAGGCCAATGCCCGTGTTGCCGGAGGTCGGCTCCACGATGACGGAGCCGGGTACCAGCTTGCCCTCCGCCTCGGCCTTCTCAATCATGGCCTTAGCGATACGATCCTTCACGGAACCGGCGGGGTTAAAGTACTCCAGCTTTCCAAGGATAGTGGCCTTCAGGTCGTATTTCTTTTCCAGATTTGTCAGCTCCACCAGCGGCGTGCCGCCGATCAGCTCGGTCAGGGATTTGTGTACGTTAGCCATTGTTTTATTCTCCTATTTACTTATAAGTTTACTATGTTTTCCAGGATGAACCTATTATATACCTTTTTCCCACTATGTCAATAGCTTTTTTAGAAAATCCCTAAAATTTTTCCCGCAATGCAAACAGCCTCCGGCAACGGCGCATCGGCTCGTCATCGGAGGCTGGAATGATAGATGCTTTATGGCCGGGCCTCTCAGCCTTCCGTCATTGCTTCGCCCTGGGGGTGGCGGAACAGCACGGCGCGGGCCTGGGCGCTCAGCTCCTTCATGGCCTTTTTGGTGCCGGGGCTTGTGTGGTACATCCGCGCCAGCACGGCCTCAAAGCTGTGGGGGCCGCTGGCGATCTCGCTGAGGGTGACGGCTCCCCCGGCGGCCAGGGCGTCAAACAGATCGTCTATCACGGCCTTGCGCTTGTCCTGCTCCACAGATTCTATCCATCGGTTCAGGATCTCCGAGAGGGCCTGGCTGCTGCGGTCGTTTCGCTCCGCCAGGGCCAGGCCGCCATATTCAATACCCCAGGTGGCCAGGCTGTGCTGCAATATGCCTTTGGCGGAGGAGCGGACTATGCGGGTGTCCGTAATCTGCGGTTCGAAGAGCTTCCCCACTACGTCAAACTGGGGGATGATGCGGGTGCATTTGGGGTCAACCCGCCGAATCAGGGCCTGATCCAACACTTCCGGGCAGAAGCCGGGGCCGTCCAGGATATAGACCCGCTCCACCTGCTCCCAGGTCGCCGGGGGCAGCATACAGGCGGCATAAAGCACCAGGTTCCCGCCCTTGGAGTGACCGGCCATGTAATACCGCCCGCCTGGTCGGATGACCTGCCGGGCATATTCCGCCGCCATGCGCTGGGCCTCCGTCACCGTGAAGCTGAGCATACAGTCCTCCTTCCACCCGGCAATGGTCTCGTCCGTGCCGCGGTAGGCGATAAAGGAAAACAAATCCCGGTAATGGAAGGTCAGGGCCGTGAATTGAAGGGGAACGGCAGGGTCAAAAACGTCAGAGTAATCCGTGATAAGAAGCTCTCCGAAGCGGGCAGACTCTGTGGCGGCCAGAAAAATGGCCCCGTTTCCCATGTCTCCGCCGGTGATTTGGATAGAGATCGCCCCGGAGAGCAGCCGCTCCCGGCAGTCCCGTACCCGCAGCCCCTCCGCTCCGTGGTCTTGGAGTACCGGCTTCAGGTCATAATAAGCGATAACGCACAGGACGAATACATCCGCCTCGCACAGGGGCAGCTCCGAAAAGGTGAACCGGCCCAGCCAGCGCACATAGTCCACGATCCCATCCATTTTGGCGGGCGCAGGCTTGGGCATTTTGGCAGGCTTTTGGTTGTGTTTGGCCGAAAGCGTAACAGGGGGCATAGCGTTATTCCTCCGTGGCGCGGCGGAATACCGCCTCTATATGGGCGCGACATTCTTCCTTCGTCTCAAAAAGGTGAGATTCGTATAGCTTTTCCTCCCCAATGAACATACAGGGGTTCGCGTAGTAGTCATATCTGTCCGCGATCTCCGGGTGGACGGTCTCGTCTATTTTCTCAAACTCCACAGCGGCCCAGGCGGGATGCTCCGTTATCAGCTCCCGGATCACCTGATCCGCCTGGATGCAGTAGGGACAGGTGTCCATATGAAAATAGGTCACTTTTTTCATAGGTATCTCTCCTAATTATAGGGCCTGGTCGTTCAGCCAGGCAAAAAGGCTCTCATAGGCATTGCCGTCCTCGTCGGTGACGTATTCCGTGCCGCCGTTGGCGTTGGGGCGGATACCGCTGAAGAAATCGTTGTCTGCGGCAAGAATATCGTCTCTGTTCTGAACAAGAGCTACCTGGTTGTTGAACAGATATACCCACGACCAGTGGCCAAGGTACTGCGTGTCCGAGCTTTCCGTTCCAACCACGTCAAAATACATACTGCACCAGCAGTTTTCCGCTCCGGCCTGGAGCAGCGCCTGATAGGTGGGGATGGTGTACTCGTTGGCGGGAACCAGGGTGTCCGTTATAGCCTGAACGAACCAGATGGGCGTCTGGCACAGGGCCTGGATCTTGTCCTCCGTAAGATATATTTCATTTGTCTTGATGTACTGACTGTAAAATGTGCGGTACTGCCCCAGATCGTCCCTGGCATAGACATAGTAAGCGTACACCTCGCTGCACGGGACGGCAGCGGCAAAATAATCCGGGTAATGTATCAGCATTTCCAAAGTCATATAACCCCCATTGGGATTGTGTCAATAGTTTTGTGTAAACTTGTTAAAGTTTCTTGTATCAGTGCAA
>JAJPYE010000015.1 GCA_021205095.1 Oscillospiraceae bacterium
TTGTAATTTCTTACAAAATATGTTAGTAAATATTTTTCTTTTTTTGCAATATTCACAAAATTCAAGAAAGCATATTAAAAATAACAGGTCATTAATTTGACTTAGATAGACTACTAGATTCAGATGGTGTATAATTGTTTATGTTCCAGGGTTTACGTAGGCCGCTGGCAGTGTTCCAAAGTTATCACTAAAAAGAAAGGTTGTTTGCTCATGTCGCTGATTGATGATATTCTCCCGTCTCTCAATATTGTGATTCAAGGCCTGGCAAAACATTTTGGCAACACCTCTGAGTTCGTTGTCCACAATTTCAAAGACGGCCAGGAGTTTGAACATACTATCGTCAGCATCATCAATGGTCATGTAACAGGACGAACCATTGGAGACAGTATTCTTCAGGTAGAGATGAATCCAATGGCCGACGCAAAAATCAGCAGCCGGAGCCAAGGCGGCGTGTTTAATTATTTCACGCGCACACATGATGGGCGGACGCTGAAGTCCAGCATGATATACCTTCGGAACCAGGACGACAACGTTGTGGGCGCCATTTGCATTAACAGCGACGTAACGCAGCTCCAGCAGGCCAAGAATTATATCGATCACTACATGGGTATTCCGTCCGTAGCACTGCCGGAGAACAGTCCCGCCTCCTGCATTGATGAATTTCTTGTCACCCTGATTTACGAATCCATAGACGCCGTGGGCGTTCCCATCACCAACATGACCCGTGAACAGAAAATGAGCGGCATCAAATTTTTGAAGGACAGGGGTGCATTTAAAATCACCAAAGCCAGCGAGATTATTGCCAAATATTATGATGTTTCCAAATATACGGTCTACAACTATCTGAGCGAAACCTGTGAAAACCAGGGTGTACAGCAGGAATAACTCCAAAATCAAACAGGCAGTCACAAACACACGTTTGGGACTGCCTGTTGGTTATGATACAATATGCAAATCAGGCGTTCTTGCCTTCGAGATAGGACACAATGCCCGCCGCACCGACCTTGCCAGCGCCCATGGCCTTGATGACCGTGGCCGCGCCGGTAACAGCGTCGCCGCCGGCAAACACGCCAGCGCGGGTAGTAGCGCCGGTGTCGTCGTCCGCCACGATGCCGCCCTTCTTTGTGGCCTCCAGGCCGGGCGTGGTGGAGAGGATCAGGGGGTTCGGGCTGGTACCGATAGCAATGATGACGGAATCCACATCAATAACGTACTCGCTGCCGGGAACCTCCACCGGACGGCGGCGACCAGAAGCGTCCGCCTCGCCCAGCTCCATCTTGATGACCTTGATGCCAGTCACATGACCATTCTCGTCGCCGATAATCTCTACAGGGTTATTCAGGAGGTTAAATATGACCTCCTCCTCCATGGCGTGATGGACTTCCTCCTTACGGGCGGGAAGCTCGTCCATGGAACGGCGATAAATGACATATACCTCGTCCGCGCCCAGACGCTTGGCGGTACGGGCCGCGTCCATGGCCACGTTGCCGCCGCCCACGATGGCGACCTTCTTGCCGATACGGATGGGGGTATCGTACTCCGGGAGGTAAGCCTTCATCAGGTTGGAGCGGGTAAGAATCTCGTTGGCGGAGAAAACGCCCAGCAGATTCTCGCCAGGGATGTGCAGGAACTGAGGCAGACCGGCGCCGGAGCCGATAAACACAGCCTCGTAGCCCTCTTCGAACAGCTCATCGATGCTCTCCGCACGGCCAATGACCGCATCGGTAATGATTTTCACGCCGAAATGCTCCAGCTTTGCGATCTCACGGGCCACAATGGCCTTGGGCAGACGGAACTCAGGAATACCGTATACCAGCACGCCGCCGGGCTTGTGGAACGCCTCGAAGATGGTAACTTCGTAGCCCTTGCGCGCCAAATCGCCAGCACAGGTCAGGCTGGCAGGGCCGGAACCAACGATAGCGACCCGGTGGCCGTTGGATTCAGGAACCTCCGGCGCGCCTTCGGCATGACCGTGCTCCATGTGATAATCGGCAACAAACCGCTCCAGGCGGCCAATGCCCACGCTTTCGCCCTTGACGCCGCGGACGCACTGACCCTCGCACTGAGTCTCCTGGGGGCAGACACGACCGCACACAGCGGGAAGCGTGTTGGTGGAGGTGATGATCTGATAGGCTCCGTCAAAGTCACCCTCGGCAACCTTCGCGATAAACTCCGGGATACGGACGGACACGGGGCAGCCCTCCATGCACTTGGGCCGCTTGCAGTTCAGGCAGCGCTTGGCCTCGTCGATAGCCATCTCCTCGGTGTAGCCCAGAGCGACCTCTTCAAAATTCTTGTTGCGAACCAGAGGCTCCTGTTCGGGCATCGGGTTCTTATCCATACGCATATTAGCCATGCTCTCTGACACCTCCCGTTATGCGGCAGATATGATCCATCGCCGCTTTTTCTTCCTCAGCGTAGTAGACGGAACGCTTCAGGATGCCGTCCCAGTCCACAAGATGTCCATCAAACTCCGGGCCGTCCACACAGGCGAATTTGGTCTCTCCGCCCACGGTCAGGCGGCAGGCGCCGCACATGCCCGTGCCGTCCAGCATGATGGGGTTCATGGAAACAATGGTCTTGATGCCGTATTCCTTGGTGGCATCGCACACCCGCTGCATCATGCGGGTGGGGCCGACGGCCATGACCTCGTCATAGACGTTGCCCGCGTCCAGCAGCTCCTTCATCTTGGTGACGTTGAAGCCCGCCTCGCCATAGGAGCCGTCGTCCGTGGTTATGTAGAGGTTGGTGACACCAGCGCGCATTTCGTCCTCCAGGATGACAATATCCTTGGAGCGGAATCCGGCAACCATGTCCACCTCGATGCCAAGATCATGCATACCCTTAGCCACGGGATAAGCGATGGCGTTGCCCACGCCGCCGCCAACAACGCATACCCGCTTGAGTCCCTCCATATTGGTAGGACGGCCCAGGGGGCCGACGAAGTCGGCGATGGAATCACCGGCCTCCAGCAGGTTCAGCATCCGGGTAGTCTGACCAACGGGCTGCACCATGATGGTGACAGTGCCCTTTTCTTTGTCCGCCGCCGCGATGGTGACAGGCACGCGCTCGCCATATTCATCCAAACGGAAAATGATGAACTGGCCAGGCCGCGCCTTCCGTGCGACCAGCGGGGCCTCGATAACGAACTCAACGACAGTCTTCGCTTCATTCAGAGGCCGTTTGCTGACGATTTTGAACATATCTATCCCCCTAATATTAAATGTTACTCACGGTTTATTATTATACCACATCCTTTCCATTTGTGAAGCGATGTTTTTCATTTAACGCAACCTTCTTATAATTCCAGGGTTTTTAAGGACATATCGGCAGGTTTTCCGCTTTTCTATTGGGGAAATTTATGCTATACTTTGTCTGTGTCAATGGAAGTCACACCATATTATCCAACGCGGAGGTATCCGATGAATCTGCTGTTCACCTTAAACCGGGGTTATCTGCCGGTTTTGCTGCCCTGTCTGCGTTCCGTAGTGGCGCAGGGCGGGGCGGACAGCTATGATATATATGTGCTGCACTCAGATCTGGAGGAGGCGGACAAGCTGTCCATAAATCAGGCCGCCGGAGCGGCGGGAACCTGCCACTTTATCTATGTTGACCCGGCAATATTTGACGATTTCCCAGAGACGAAGCGCTATCCCAAGCAGATATACTACCGGCTGGCAGCCCCCGTTCTGCTGCCGGATGATTTGGAGCGTATTTTATATTTGGACGGGGACACCATCGTCATCAACCCCTTGCAGGAGCTGTACAGCACAGATTTTGAGGGGAGTTATTTCATGGCCTGCACCCACATTCGCAAATTTCTGGGACTGTTCAATCAGGTGCGGCTGAGTTTGGATGAAGAGGTTCCCTACATAAACACCGGGGTTATGATGATGAACCTCCCCGCCCTACGAGAGCATATGCACCTGGAGGACATTCAGCGCTATGCCCTGGAAAACCGACATATATTAATGCTGCCGGATCAGGACATCGTCACAGCGCTATACGGCCAGCACATCAAGCTGGCGGACAGCCTGCGCTATAATCTCAGCGACCGTCTGCTGAATCTCTATAACGCCGACCCGCTTCACATCCCGAAGCTGGATCTGGACTGGGTGCGAAAAAACACCGCTATTATCCATTATTATGGCCGGAACAAGCCCTGGAGCGAGCAGCCCTATCTGGGAATATTGGACACATTCTATTATGAGGCCACCGGCACAGAGCCTTCCAATGGCCGACGGGGACAGAAAGCCCATGCCAGAGTAAAAAAGGCGGATACAAAGCAATAATCCGACATTTTTCCCAAAAAGACATAGACATGGGCAGTATAATTGTGCTATACTGACTAAACAAACAGAACTATACTGTAAACCATAAAACCATAAAATCATAAAGGAAAGGCAGGCGTGAACGCATGAAATTCTATCCTCTCACCGGCACCTCGGATGGCTCCGACCCGAAGGAGCTGGCCAGCGAATACGAAGCGGCGCGGGAAATTGGAAAGCTGCGCCTGGGTGAGCTGCGGCTCTATTTTAAGCAGGCAAGAAAAATCTACTATATCCCCTACAATGCTGTTCGCCGCTGTTTCCGCCGGGTGCAGCTTGTGCAGGCAAAATTGTGCTGCGGCAAGGGAAATCTGGAAATAGAGAATCTTGTCATATGCGGCGAGGAGGGCGAACTGGCTCAGGTGCAGCTCCCCGGCACCAAGGCCGCAAAAATACTAATGGAAGAGCTGGAACGGCTGATTCCAGAGGCAGAATTTGGCAAGCCTACGGAGGCTCCCACGGAAAACGACGGGGATTCCCCCGAAAAATTATAAAAATTCTTAAAAAAATTGAAATTTAGGGCTTGTTTTTTGGGGAATTAAGCATTAAAATAAGGAAAAGATTCATAATTTGTTCATTTTCCGCAGGGACGGACGCAGGCGTCTCCCCCGCGTGATTTTCTTTCAAACCCGAATCAGGAGAACTATCCATGACCCCCACCGAAGCCTTAGATATTCTATTAAAATCCTATCGAAGCTATTACGACATCACCCTGCATGAGGAGCCGGACGCTCTTTTTGCGGCGGAAGCAGTTTTTCTCTCCCATGGCGAGCAGTATTTTCTAATGAAAAAAGCCGTCGTGTCCGAGTCGGAATCCAACGAATATGTTTTCATCGCCACGGCAGACACATTGGACGAGTCCCTCCTGCAACGTCTGGACGAGGCCGCCTGGACTACCGGCCTGGAGCGCGTCGTCCCCCACTCAAGCCATCGGAACACCGACATCACACTGGTCATTCTGGCGGATTCCATCACGGCGGAAGCCAAAGCCGCTGTGAAAAAGCTCCGCCACTATAAAAGCTATCGCTTCGGCCTGCAGGGCTGGAGCAACTATCGTTTGGTTGCCCTAGAGACTTCTACTGGCACTCTCTCCTATAATCGGCTGGGCGGGAACCTGAAGAAGCTCTTTCGCAATATAATATCACTACAGAAGTAGGAGAGTTGTCATGAGTGCTATACTAATCATTGTAGCAGCAATCGTCCTGCTGGTTCTGGGCTATATCTTCTATGGCTCATGGCTGGCAAAGCAATGGGGCATCGACCCCTCCCGTAAGACCCCTGCGGTAGAAGTGGATGACGGCGTGGACTACGTCGTTGCCAAGCCTGCCGTTCTGATGGGGCATCACTATTCCTCCATCGCCGGTGCAGGCCCCATTAACGGCCCGGTGCAGGCCTCCGTTTTCGGCTGGCTGCCCGTGTTCCTGTGGTGCGTCATCGGCGGCATCTTCTTCGGCGGCCTGCAGGACTTCGGTTCCATGTTCGCCTCTGTCCGTCACGGCGGCAAGTCCCTTGGTGTGAGGTCATTGCCGACACCATGGGTTCCAAAGCAAAGAAACTGTTCCTCATCTTCGCTCTGCTGGTGCTGATTCTGGTCATCGCCTCCTTCGTGAACGTCGTGGCCGGCACCTTTGCTTCTGAGAACACCGGCTTCACCACCGACCCCACCGGCAACGAGACCACCGCGATGGTGTCCGTTATCTTCATCATCCTGGCCATTGTTTATGGCATCTTCACCAACCGCGTTGGCGTCAAGACCGCTCCCGCTACCGTTGTGGGCGTTATCCTGATTGCCCTGACCCTGGTGTTCGCCCTGAACTTCGGCCTGGCGCTGAGCCGCACCACCTGGATCATCCTGATTGGCGCATACATCGTAATCGCATCCCTGGTGCCTGTGTGGATTTTGCTCCAACCCCGCGACTATCTGTCCAGCTATCTGCTGTACGCCATGATGGCAGTGGCCCTGTTCGGCATCATCTTCTCCGCCTTTGCCGGAACCGCCGAGTTCCAGCTCCCCGCTTTCACCGGCTGGAACACCAGCGTCGGCACCCTGTTCCCCGCTCTGTTCATCACCGTGGCCTGCGGCGCCTGCTCCGGCTTCCACAGCCTGATCGCCACCGGCACCACCTCCAAGCAGCTCGACAATGAGAGCCATCTGAAGCCCATCGGCTATGGCTCCATGCTCATCGAGTCTGCCCTGGCCATCATTGCCCTGATTGCCGTTGGCATGGTATTCGATAAGTACACCGCCGGTGATTTCGGCTCCCCCGCCGTGGCGTTCTCCTCTGGTATCGCCACCATGTTCGGCGCAGAGACCACCTCTGTTTACGGCGTTGTTTATGCCCTGCTGACCCTGGCCGTGTCCGTGTTCGCGCTGACCAGCCTGGACACTGGCACCCGTCTGAGCCGGTTCATGTTCTCCGAGCTGTTCCTGAAGGAGGGCGAAGCCACCTGGAAGGATGCCAAGGGCATCCGCAAGTTCCTGGCCTTCCCCCTGACCGGCACCCTGATCATGGTCGTCATCGGCTGCGTCCTGGGCGGACTGAGCCTGAGCGCTATCTGGGGTCTGTTCGGCGCTGCGAACCAGCTCCTGGCCGGCATCGCACTGATGGCCGTGGCCGCCTGGCTGGGCAACATCGGCAAGAACAACAAAATGTTCTTCATCCCCATGATCTTCATGCTGATCGCCACCCTGACCAGCCTGATCATCACCATCGTCAAGAAGATCAAGCTGGTTGCTGCGGCTTCCGCTGCCTGGGGCGACTGGTTCCAGCTGATTCTGGCCGCCGCCATGGTAGTTCTGGCTATCATCCTGGTCATCCAGGGTATCCAGACCTTCTCCGCTCAGATCAAGAACAAAAAGGAGCAGAAGGCAGAGGCCTGAGGCTGAATCATTCAGCCGAAAACCCAATATACAAAAAAACTGTCCCGTCCATCAGACGGGGCAGTTTTTTCTTTTAGTGTCTGGCTTACAGCTTTTCCGCCGCCGCAACCACGGCCTCGAAGCCCATGACGTGACTTGCTTTCACCAGAACGGCGTCGCCCTTTTGCAGCAGCTCCGGCAGAACCTCCAGCAGGGACTCGGTATCAGGGTACCAGGCAGTCCTCTCCCCGGCCCCGGCGGCTATATCCTTCGCCAGCGGGCCGCAGGCGATAACCTGCACGCCCTTTTGCGCGGCGTAGGCCCCCACCTGACGGTGAAGCGCGGGGCTGTTTTCTCCCAGCTCCCGCATATCCCCCAGAATGGCCACCTTCCGGCCCGGCAGGGCCGTCAGGCTGTCTATGGCGCTCTGGACGCTGGTGGGATTGGCGTTATAGCAATCATCCAGGATGGTGACATATCCCGTGTCTATCATCCGGCCACGGCTGCCCACAGTCTCATAGGTGGCGACCCCGGCGGCGATCTCCTCCCCGGTAAGCCCCAGTTCCAGGCCTACCGCCGCGCCCATCAGGGCGGCATAAATCATATGCTGGCCGAAGGCGGGAATCCGCACGGGGATGTCCAGACCCTTTCCATGGATAACGCAGCGCATGGCGGAAACGCCCTCCGGCGCAACGTCCGTGGCACGAACATCGCAGTTCTCACCCAGACCAAAAAGGATCTTCCGGCGGCCAAAATCATACGCCCGCAGCAGCGGGTCGTCCCCATTTGCAATAATAAGGCCGTTTTCCGGCATACCGTTTACCATCTCCGCCTTGGCCCGCAGCGCCCCCGGACGGTCTCCCAAAAATTCCAGGTGCGCGTCCCCAATGGCGGTAAATACGCCGATTTGCGGATGAACCATATTGGTGAGACGTGTCATCTCCCCAAATGTCTGGATTCCCATTTCCACAACGGCAGCCTGATGGTCTTCCCGCAGGCGGAAGATGGTCAGCGGAACACCCAGCTCATTGTTGAAATTTTTCTCTGTTTTCAGGGTGTTGAAGCGCGCGGACAGGACGGCGGCAATCATTTCCTTGGCCGTGGTCTTCCCCACGGAGCCGGTGATACCGATGAAGGGGAAATCGAACTGGCTGCGATAAAAGGCGGCGATTTCTCCCAGCGCCGCCTGCACGTCCGGCACCTGTATCTGCGGCACGGCCACCTCCACAAAGTGGCTGCACAAAACGCAGGCCGCCCCCTCCTTGGCCGCCTGGGCGATAAAGTCGTGGCCGTCCACCCGCGTCCCCGGCAGGGCCGCGAACAGGCAGCCGGGTTCCAGCTTCCGGCTGTCGGTGGTAATGGCGGTTATTTCCTCCTCTGGCAGGGGGAATGCGGATGTGCCGCCGGTTATCTCCCTGATGACGGCAGGCGTAAGATGTCTCATTGATTAGCCCTTTCTGTATGTAAATTCGTTATTGATATTTTTTCATGGACGCCTCTATCAGCTTCTGGCAAAGCTGGCCGAAATCCATGCCCATGGCCATTCCCATTTGGGGAATCAGACTGGTAGGCGTCATACCTGGAAGGGTGTTAGCCTCCAGGCAATAGCACACCCCGGCGCTGTCCATGATCAGGTCTACCCGGCCATAGACCTCCAGCCGCAGCGCGGCGTAAACCCGTTCTCCCAAGGATTGAACCCGCTCGGTCTCCTCCGCTGTCAGCGGCGCGGGGCAAAGCTCCTCCGTCATGCCGGGGAGGTATTTGTTTTTATAGTCGTAAAAACCGCTCTTGGGGATTATTTCAATAACCGGCATGGCTTTACCGTCCAAGAGGCCAACGGTCAGCTCCCGGCCAGCGATAAATTCCTCTGCCAGCACGCTGTCCTCATACTGAAACGCCAGCTCCAGCGCATCTTCATATTCCGACTGGGAGCGAACGATGGTGGTTCCCACGCTGCTGCCCCCGGAACAGGGCTTCACCACACAGGGAAAGCCGGGGTTTTCATAGGGTCGCTGTCCCTTTCGGACGGTAATGCCGGCGGGTACCGTAATCCCTGCCTGCCGCAGCAGCTCCTTCGTCAGACTCTTGTTCATAGCCAGCGCACTGCCGAGATAGCCGCTGCCGGTATAATGGACGCCGTATATATCCAACAACGCCTGAATTTTTCCGTTTTCTCCCTCTTCACCGTGAAGCGCCAGGAAAACCATATCCGCCGCCTGGCAGACCTCCAGCACATGAGGGCCGATAAGCCCCTGGCCGGGGCGCATGGCCCGGACATCGGCAAGCTCTGGAACCTTTTCGGCCACGATCGCCTGCTGGCCGCCCCGTTCGGTGAAAAGCGCCTCCGCACCGCTCCATTCCGTTACGCCCAAAAAAAGATCAACCAGCGCCACGGAATAGCCCCGTCCCCGCAGCGCCATAGCAATGCCTGACCCGCTTGACAGAGACACATCCCGCTCATGGGACAGTCCTCCGCATAGCACCGCAATCTTCATGTGTCCTCACCTCTCTTGGATTTTATTGTACCACACACATTCAATTCCCGCAATTCCCTTCAAGCGTATTGTCATTTTCCCGTAAATATGCTACAATATTTCGGAACAAATAGGAAGGAATCAAATCATGCCTTACATCGTCATAGACCTGGAATGGAACCAGGCCATGAGTTCAAAATCATCTGTTTTTAATCACCTCCCCATCCATCTGCGGGGGGAAATTATCCAAATCGGCGCGGTCAAGCTGAAGGAGGATTTTTCCCCAGGGGAGGAATTTCAATGCGACATCCGCCCTGTCTGGTTTCGCAAAATGCACTATAAGGTCAAAAAGCTTACCGGCTTTGACGAAGAACGTCTGTCCCACGGACTGCCCTTCCCGGAGGCCATTCGCCAGTTTTTGGACTGGTGCGGGCCAGACTGCACCTTCATGACCTGGGGCTATGACGACAGCGGCATCATGGAGCAAAATCTCATTATACACGACTTGGACATCGACTGGATGGGTACCTGGGTAAACCTCCAGCTCATATACAACAAGGCCACAGACGGCGACCGAAACCAGAAATCTCTGGAAACCGCCATGGAGCATTTTGGCATCCAGCAAACCCGCGTGGCCCATGATGCGCTGGGAGACGCGTATAACACCGCCCTGATTTGCTCTCATCTGGATCTGGATGAAGGCGTAGCCCACTATGACGAACTGCGCAACCACCTTTCCAGCCGTCCCAGCGGTGGACAAAACCACAGCTCCACGCCCGACCCGTTGACCCACATCGTCTCTCCTCTCTATTCCAGTCGGGAGGCGCTTTGGGCCGGAGAAGACAATGCGCACATCCGCTGTCCCGTCTGCGGCGAATACCTGACCCGCAGCCGCTGGGTCAGCCAGGGTGATCATCGCTATATGGCTCTGGCGGAATGTGGTGAGCATGGTTACTACTTAGCCCGTATCCGCGTCCGCCACAACACAGACAGCAACACCTGGCAGGCCAACCGTCTCCTGTATCAGGCGGATGACTCCATGGTGGAAAGCTTCAGGCGGCACCAGGCACATCCAAAAAAACGCCGCTATCGGAAGAAAAAAAGCTGAGATCTGACGCTTCACCGGCTGGTAGAGCTGGTGTTTCAGGAAGCTTTCAGCTTCCATCCAGGCTTCACATTTGATACGATACATAAATGCTTATGTTACGCAAAAACGGAGGAACAACGTGGAAAAATACATCGAGACCATCGGCTCGATCATTGAAAAGCAAACGGTAAAAAATCCGGTCAGTGCCCGGCGGCTGCTGATGGCGGCCTATTCCTGGGTTCGCTTCAACAAGGGCCGGGACAAGGGGACGGACGCCATCGCAGCCCGAAACCGCATGAACGCCGCGGTGGCCGGGACGATTGTGGATTCCTTCCGCCGCCCGGAGCAGGCGGTCATGGTGAATATATTCATGCCCTGCGAGCAGCTTCACGCTATGGGACTTCAGCCCATGTTTCCGGAGGGCATTTCCGTGTATCTCGCGAACACCGCCTGCCAGCGGGTCTTCGGGGAGGCATCGGAAGCGGCGGACGTGCCGGAAACCTTCTGCTCCTACCATAAAACCATGATCGGCGCGGCGGAAACCGGCGTCATGCCAAAACCGCTGATGATCGCCAATACCACCTTGGCCTGCGATGCAAACCAGCTTTCCTTCCGCCGTCTGGCGGAATTTTATCATGTACCCCAAACAGTGATAGACGTACCGAGCCTGGTGAGCGAGGAATCCGTAGCCTACGTAGCGGATCAGCTCCGGGCCTTGACCGTTCAGCTTGAGGACTTGAGTCACAGGAAATTAAAGCCAGAGGCCCTGCAGGACGCCGTGGCCTGCTCCCGGCGAACGATGGAGGTATACCAGGACTTCCTCGCCCGGCGGAGCGACGTGACGCTAAGCTCCACCCTGACGGGGGAGTTGTGTTCCCTTATCGCCGTACATATCATGCTGGGCCGCCCGGAGAGCGAAAAATATATCCGCGACCTGGCCGCCGCCGGCGTTCCCAGAGACAGGAGCAAAAAGCGGATATTCTGGATCCATGTCCCCCCCAACTGGCAGGACTCCATGAAGGATATTTTTGAAAACAGCGGACGCTGTGAGCTGGTTGGTTCCGACCTGGGTGCGGATTGTCCTTCCATGCCCGACCCGGAGCATCCCTATGAGAGTATGGCAAGGCGGCTGGTATATTGCGCCAACAACGGCGCAGGTCAGCGGCGCTTGGAAAACGCCCTGCGCCGGGCAAAGGAGGCTTCGGCGGACGGCGTCGTCTTTTTCTGCTACTGGGGCTGCAAGCAAACCATGGGCCTGGCCCAGCTTGGCAAGCAGATGTTTGAAGCCGAGGGCCTGCCCACTCTGGTACTGGACGGAGACGGATGCGACGCCCGAAATGTGGCGGACGGCCAGATGGTCACGCGGGTGAACACCTTTTTGGAGCAGTTGGAGGCCGGGATATGACTGGATATACCTGCAAATACACACCCATAGAGCTATTTCGCGCCTACGGAGGCGAGGGCGTATTATTCGATGCGGAGGCCCCGGACTTTCAGCTTGCCGAGTCCTGGACGCATACGAACCTGTGCAGCCACGCCAAGGCCCTGCTGGAGCTTGACGCTTCTGCGGACGAATTGGTGCTGACAGACTGCTGCGACGCCGTGCGCCGGGTTCATGACGTACTGGACAAACGGAAAAAACAGCAGTTTCTATACCTTTTGGATCTGCCGCATGAGGAGAGCGACTGCGCCCGCGCCCGGTTTAAAAACGCCCTGACCGCCTTTGCGGCGGAGTACGGCGCGTTCCGGGGAACGGAATTTTCCAGGGAGGCGTTTCTTACCGCCTGCCGGGAGCAGAGCGAGCCGTTGCCGGATCAACCGTTTCTTGCCGTGCTGGGTGCGCGGGTCAGCCCTCCCCTGCTGGAGCTTTTACAGACGCAGCTCCCTCTGCCGGTGGTGAATCTGACGTGCAGCGGCAACCGAAACCTGGAGGCTCCGCCGCTGGAAGCGGATCATTGGGATTGTGACGAGCTGATGGACTGGTATGCCGGGGCGCTGCTGCGAATGACCCCCTGTATGCGGATGAACGACGTGACCGCCCGCCGGGCGCTGACGGAGCATCCCCATCTAAAGGGTATCATCTATAATACCGTAAAATTCTGCGACTACTACGGCTTCGACTATGCGGCGCTGAAAAAGCAAACGGCCATACCCATTTTGAAGATAGAATCGGACTACACCCCCCAGCCTGCGGGGCAGCTTTCCACCCGGCTGGAGGCCTTCGCAGAGAGCCTGGGTTTGGAAACGGGCAAAGGAGACATAAGAGTGAAGCACACGGAAAACGGGCTTTTCGCCGGCATCGACAGCGGCTCGACCACCACCAACATGGTGGTGCTTGACAGCAACAAAAAAATGGTGGCCTCGGCCATTGTCCGCACGGGAGCCAAGGCCCAGAACGGAGCCAGGGCCGCCCTGGAAGCCGTATGCGCTCAGCTTGGCATTGAGCCGGAGACGCTGGACGCCATCATCGCCACCGGCTATGGCCGCAGCAATATTCCCTTCGCCACCGGCACCATGACGGAGATCACCTGTCACGCCAAGGGCGCGCACTTCCTCTATCCCCAGGTGCGGACGGTGGTGGACATCGGCGGCCAGGACAGCAAGGTCATCTGCCTCGATGAAAACGGAGCGGTGAAAAACTTCGTCATGAACGACAAATGCGCTGCCGGCACAGGCCGGTTTCTGGAGATGATGGCCCGCACCCTGGAGCTGGACATGGAACAAATGAGCCGCCAGGGACTAACCTGGAAAAAGGATTTGACCATATCCAGTATGTGTACGGTTTTCGCTGAGTCAGAGGTCATATCCCTTATCGCGGATAACCACACCGACAGCGACATCATCCACGGCCTAAACAAGGCCATCGCCAGCAAGACCGCTTCCATGGTCACACGGGCAGGGGGCGCGGCCCCCTATATGATGACCGGCGGCGTGGCCCGAAACAAGGGCGTGGTAGGTCAGTTGGAGGAACGGCTTGGCGCAGGGCTTTATATTGCCAAAGACCCCGACCTGTGCGGCGCGCTGGGCGCGGCACTGTTCGCCGTGGAAGGAAGCGAGGAATAACATGACAAAGCGCGAGGACAGACTGAACCGGGTACTCTGGCCCTTTTATATCCCGGCAATCATCCTGGCCATCTTATGCGCCAGAGCGGTGCAGCCGACGGGATGGCAATGGGCAGCGGCGCTGGTTGGATTTTTCATTCTCTGGTCTGTGGGCCTGCTGCTTTTGTATATCATCGCCGTGTATCTCCTGTCCCTGACCGTGGACATGAATAAGCCAGTGCCGGAAAATCACCCCTTTTTCCGCCGGATAGGGCTTTCCATCGTAGGACTCCTCTGCCGCTTTGGGCGGCTGCGTATCCGCGGGAAAGGCTGGGAGAAGCTGCCAGAGGGTCGGTTTTTGCTGGTATCGAATCACATATCCAACTATGACCCCATCGTAATGCTGTGGCTCCTGCGAAAGCTGGATCTGGCCTTTGTGACCAAGCCGGAAAACCTGCGGATTCCCCTGGCCGGCGGCATTATCCATATGATGAACTTCCTACCCATTGACCGGGAGAATCCCCGTCACGCCCTGGAGGCCATACAGGGGGCTTCCGACCTGCTGGAGCGTGATGTGGTGGCCATGGGCATATACCCGGAGGGTACCCGCAGCAAGGACGGCGTTCTTCTTCCCTTCCACGACGCGGTATTCAAAATCGCCAAGCGGGCCAAGGTTCCCATCCTTGTGGCCACTGTACAGGGGACGAACAATATTCACAAAAACTTTCCCCTGCATCACACAGACGTTACCGTGACTCTGCTGGAGGTAATGGATACAGACACTGTCGCCTCCCTATCGACCAAGGACATCGGCACGCATGTGCGGACGCTGATGGAGGAAAAGCTGGGCCAAACAGCCCCGCAGACTCGGTAATGCGCCAGAATTTCATAAAAAAATTTAAAAATTTGACAATTTGTTGTTCCCTTGTCAAAGAAGATGTGCTATAATGGATAAGTGGCAAGCTATAGACTCCGAAGCCCAATTTCTGCGAGGAGGAGCAATTCCATGAAAAAAAAGATGAAACGGCGGGTAGCAGCCGCGGCAGCCGCGTCGGTTATTGCCGTCAGCGCAGTGGTCAATGTCTCCTTCGATGCGGAGGAGCTGATACATAGTGCAGATTATCTGGCCAGTCACACTCAATACGCCCAGACCGCCCAAGAGCAGGACTACAGCATCACCTACACAGAAATGGGCCAACTGTCCAAGGCCGATGCGGTTCGCGCCTGGTTTATTCGTCTGCCTGTTGTCATTAAAAGTGCTATCCTGCTGCCTCTGTGGGCCATAGGCGCCATTCCTGTTGCCGTTGGAACGGCTGTGGGTTCAGCGCTGGCTCCCTTCTGGTCTCAGATATTTGGTTTTATTCTTCAGGCCGCTGTTTTAGTGGGCGTGTTCTGCGGGGTATATAAGCTTCTCTTCCCGGAAAAAAAGATTCGCGATCTGTTCAAAAAGAAAAATTTCAAATGGCTGGTAATCGGCGCTGTGGCCGTTACCACAGCGAATGCTGTTCTTTCCTTTACCTGGGCCGGCTGGTCTGTTCTGCGGGTCATCCTGATTGTAGCCGCAGGCGGCGGCGTTCTTGGTCTGCTGTGGAAGCGCATTTGCGGCAAGGAAAAAGCTCCCGAACCCGAACCTGTGGAGACCCGGTTGATACTGGAGTATTAAGTCCTTTGAAATACTAAAAAATCATTCGATCAGAAGTTTCTTCTAATCGAATGACTACGGTTGTGTCATACTGCACACCATGTGATATACAAAAAAGTTATACCATGCAAGGCTGACAGCCTTGCATGGTATTTTTTTATTCCGTCTCAGCGTCCGATTCAATAAATATCTGAATAATTTGATTGTAAATCTCTTCTGCCTTGTCCCGAAATTGGGCCTCTATCCTCTTGGCCTGCGCCTCGTCTGGAACGGCCAGACGCAGGGAAATGATCTCTCCCACGCCGTCGGAAAGTCGAAGGCTCACCGTTTTCCCTCCATTCGTGCCAGGCTCGTCGGCTGTCTCTATCATACTGCTGCGGCGCATGGAGGCCGCCACAGGGGCAGTCAGGCGTTCAGCCTTGGCCCTCACAGAATAAGGCAGGCTGGAGGCCACTGTGTTCACGTTTCGGCGTCCCTTTTCCGTGATTTCATATTTTCCGCCTTCCTCGGAAACATGTCCAGTCTTGACAAGATCCGCCAGGCAGTCCGTATAATCAAACCAGGTAAATCCCCCGTCCAACAGCGTCAAATCCGACAACACCAACGGCTCCACTGGGCCGGGCAACTTCTCAAGGATGAACAGTATAAGAATTTTAATGTCCAGCTTGTCCCGGATAAATCCCAGATTTTCCATAGCCGTCCTCCTGTCTAAGATGATTTCATTGAAATTGAAGTCAAATTTATTGTACCACAAATTTTTAAGGCGGTACAGGAAAATTTCACATTTCGCCTCCCGCCGCATAGACTGTATTGAACGCCGGGCCTCGCCCGGTGAATGTAAAGAGGAGGTATCATCATGGCGGACAGCCAGGAATACACGGAAGCCGTGTGTATTCATACACGGAAAATTTACGATAGCTGCCGCGATAAGGATTGTGTGGAGGATCTGCGCGTGTACCCCACCGCCAGCTCTCAGCCATACATAGAGAGCGCCTTCAGCGTGCGGCCAGCTTCGGCCACGCTGCTGTATGCGGATGTGGACGTGGATGAAATAAGCTTCAACCGGGGCTACTTCACCGTGGATGTAACGTATTTCTACGAGGTAACGGGTCAGACCTTTCCGGGCGAGAATCAGGTACGGGGCCTGTGTGTATTCAACAAACGGGTCATGCTCTTTGGCAGCGAGGGTTCCGCCAAGGTTTACAGCTCTGACGGCACCTTCACGGACAGTGCCACGCAGCCTGTGGCTGTGGTGGAGTGCGTAAATCCCATCGCGCTGAACATGAAGCTGGTAGACGCCTGCCCAACAGGTGTAGCCGCCGATGTGCGGGATATTCCAGTCAGTATCCTGGAGCATTTTGGCGAAGCTCTGGTTTTGTCCGACAGCTCCCGTGTGCTGCTGACTACCCTGGGCCAGTTTTCCATCATTCGCCTGGAACGGGACACCCAGCTTGTGGTGCCGGTTCACGACTACTGTCTGCCGGATAAGGAGTGCATCTCCGGCACAGAGGACGATCCCTGTTCCATGTTCTCCCGCATCCGATTCCCGGTAGAGGAATTCTTCCCGCCCGATAGCATTGACGCCGCCGAGGATTACCGCTCGGCCATCCAGAATTTAAACGCCGCACCCAACGCAGCCGCTAACGGCTGATGAAAATGCCGGACTGTCAAAGCAGTCCGGCGCTTTTTATGTTCTGGGAACTATGTTACCCTTATCCTTATAAATATGCCCAGCCGGAACTACGCCGCGGACGGAAGATAGCGGATAGACGCTGCTGTTCCGACCAATGACCGAGCCTGGATTCAGAACGCTGTTGCAGCCCACCTCTACATGGTCGCCCAGCATAGCACCAACCTTCTTTCGGCCTGTTTCATGGAGCGTCTGCCCCTCTTTGATAACGACCAGGGTCTTATCGCTTTTCACGTTGGAGGTAAT
>JAJPYE010000050.1 GCA_021205095.1 Oscillospiraceae bacterium
TATAGGCGAACTTGGGTAAACAAAGTGTAAAACTCAATTAAATCAGCGTATCCTTCAATATTCCATTCCTTGGCTTAACCCCTCGCCACACTCCCTTAGCCGAATACCTGTTTAAACCACAGCTAAAAGCGGATAGGGGAGAGGCGGAACAGGTAAGCCTATTTTAACGAGATTTGCGTCGCAAAACCACACCTTATCGTTCATAGATTAGAAAGGCAATATCATGTTTTGTAATACCGAAGTTTTTTACGGCTTAACCAGGCCCGCGCACGTCACTAATAGGCCTGAACCCATTACTGGGAAAGACGGTGTACCGCGTTACCGCAACACCAACACCTGTGTTTGCTGCGGTGCTGAAATCCCGGAAGGTCTTCTGAACTGCCCTAAATACCTTGACCTTCTCCGCCTCTCTGAGAACGAGAAATAACCGAACAGCAAAACTGCGTTGGCCTTCAGTTTATAACAGGCTTTCTGCCTGCGAGTTTCCAACCAACACCACTTATGCCAGGGCAGCTCAGTTGCTCGCAGCGTTCCACTCGTCCATCAGGGAAGAGAGGGAAAGACAGGGGTTGGATTCCCCTTCCTGGCCCAAGCGTGGTCTTGCCAGTAACCACGCAACTAATAATCTGTTGTAATACACAAAACGAAAGGTGGTGCATGCGCACCTAGCTAAGCTCTCACTTAACTACGCGCAACCTAATATGAAAACCAAGCAGACTAAACTTTTGGCGTTTTTCCTGGTTCTCACTCTCCTGGTAACTGCAATGAGCGGTTTCGCTTTTGCAACCGAAGATGAAGACCCGCCCCTGTCCATTGAGGCAATAGACGACGCTGACATCGCTAATGACGAACCCATCGGTGATGACGATGCCTCTGACGTTCCCGAAACCATCTCCGAGAGTGAAGATGAGCCAGAATCTGAAGATGATGCTGAGGAAGCCTATATTGAGGAAGATGAGGATATCGACGTAGCCGAGGATGAAGAGGTTTCTGAGGAGCCTGAAGTCGATAACGACATAGAGGGCGACGAGGAGTCTGAAGATGAAGCCGAGAAATCCGAGAAAACTGAAGAGGCCAAGGCTAACGAAGACATAGGCGATGAGCCTGAAATCATTTCCGAGGGTAAAACCGAGGCGAAGGCTGAAGACGAGAAGACCGAGGAAGTCGTTCTGACCGAGCAGACCATCTCTACTTCCATTAGCGGTATCACTGTTACCGTGTCCGGCTCTCTCCCTGAAGGCTGCACTCTGTCTGTCATTCCCGTGAGCGTGGATGATGACAGTCTGAACGTTGTTCTTGCTGTTGACATTTCCATCTACAACGCGGACGGTTCTGTTTTTGAACCGGAGGCTGGCACTATCTCTACCACGATTACGTCTGATGCTATCGTGGATTGCGACAGTGTGTACTATGTCCCTGAAGACGGCGAGGCTATCCAGGTCGCTGCCGTTGTTGAAGATGGCGTGGCTGAATTCGAGGCAAACCATTTCTCTATTTATGTTGTTACAAGCACAGACTTGGACGCTGGCACTTCTACTGTTACGGTTACTGGCACGTATCATCAGGAAGAAGCCCGTTCCATGCTGTCTTATATCAACGCATTCCGCACAAGCTCTACTGACGCTTGGTATTGGAATGAAACTGATACCGAGAAGGTGTACGTCTCTGGCCTGGGAGAGTTGGTATATGATTACGACCTGGAGCAGATCGCTATGCTCCGCGCCGCCGAGATCGCTATCTCTTATTCCCACACCCGTCCTGACGGAACCTCTTGCTTTACCGTGGAATGCAACGGTGTTACGAGCGCTGGCGAGAATATCTGGTACTCTAACAACGGCGATGGAACCGCGCTGACAGCTTTCACCGTATTCAGAGAAGAGGATAACCCCTACGCGACTCAGGGCCACCGTCGGCTTATGCTTTCTGACACAAAGACTTCCGTTGGCATCGCCTGTGTCGAGATAGAAGGTTATTACTACTGGGTAATGGAGTTCGGTTGGGACAGCTATAATACCACTTCTACCGGTGACATAGACGGTGAGTGGGATGTTGAGACCACTGTGCTCAACTCTCTCCTGGACGAGAGCGAGCTTGCCTCCCACGTCCATACTTATGATGCTGGTGTTGTTACAACCGAGGCCACCTGCACTACTGCTGGAGTAATAACCTACACTTGCACAGACTGTGGTGCTACTTATACTGAATCAATTGCCGCCACAGGTCATACTTATAGCGAGGGACTTATCACGAGAGACGCTACTTGCACCGAAGATGGTTCGATGGTATACACCTGTACCGTATGTGGCGCGAACGTTGCTGAAATCATTCCCGCCACAGGTCATTCATGGGATGTCGGTGAAGTTACCACTGCCGCTACTTGCACCGTAGATGGTGTTATGACCTACCACTGCACAGTGTGCGATGCCACCAAGACCGAAGCTATCCCCGCTACAGGCCACACCTGGGGTGAGGGAGAGGTTACCAAGGAAGCCACTTGCACTGAGGATGGTGAGAAAACCTATATCTGCTCCGTTTGCGGAACAATTAAGATTGAGGTCATCCCTGCCGCTCATACCTGGGATGAGGGCGTTGTCACGACCGAGGCTACTTGCACGGAAGATGGTGTTCTGACTTACACTTGCACCGTTTGTGGAGAGATCAAGACCGAGGCTATTGTGGCCACAGGCCATAGCTATGACAACGGTGTGGTCACAACGGCGGCTACCGCTACAACAGCCGGCGTGAGAACTTATACTTGTGTCAACTGCGGTGACACCTACACTGAAACCATTGCGGCTACAGGAACTTCCAGCACATCCAGCGATATCCCCAAAACTGGCGATAACACAGACATCGCTCTGTGGGTCGGCATTCTCGCCGCCTGCGCTATGGGCGCTGGTGCTGTTACCGTAATTTCTCGCAAGAAGATTATCTCCAAATAACAAAGGGATAGCAAAAAAGCAATCTAAAGGAGCTTGCCGCTAACGTGAGCAGGCTCCTTAATTTTCAAAAATCTAAATTTTTGGTAAAAACGCTTATATCACGAGGCCTCAAGGCGTGGTATAATACAGGCGCATTGAGGCCTTTCTGCCGAGAAAGGAGATATTTTTATATGGCAGAAAGACGAAAAGACAACAAAGGAAGGGTTCTGCGAAAAGGGGAATCCCAGAGAAAGGATCTACTGTATCAGTATAGATACACGGACGTAACAGGCCAACGTAAGACGGTGTATGCAAAGGCATTGCCTGACCTGAGAGAAAAAGAGCGCCAGATAGAGGAAGCTAAAAATGCCGGCGTAGACTACCAATCCGGGAAAATAACAGTATTGGAGCTGCTGGAGATTTTCATATCTGTCAAGAAAAACGTAAAACCGCAGACGATACGACTATATAATGAACGTATTACCGTCATTGGGAGAACGTGGCTTGGGCCCAAACGTATATGCGAAGTCAAGCAAACAGACGCTAAACAGTGGTTCGTGGAGCGTAGCAACGAGGGGAAGTCCTATAACACCCTGCGAGGCTTTAGTGCTTTGCTTAAAGTGGCGTTTCAAATGGCGTATGATGAGTACGCGATCAAGAGAAATCCATTTAGCTTCAATCTAAGAGATGTTCTGCGAAATGATACGAAGAAAAAAGAAGCACTTACACCTGAACAGCAACGGATATGGCTGGAATTTATACGTAGTAAGAAGTGCTACAGAAGGCACTACCATCAGTATGTCATTCTGCTCGAAACAGGTATGCGTATAAGTGAGTTCTGCGGGCTAACCATTAAGGATTTAGATTTTGAAGCGCGAACGATACGTATTGAACGGCAATTGGCAAAGATGCAAAAACACGGGCTCATAATTCAAGAGCCAAAATCTTCGAGTGGTATACGAACAATTCCAATGACAGACACAGCGTATGAAAGCTTCAAGGCTCTTTTAGCTGAAAGACCGAAGTTAGCTGAAGAACCTGTTGTGGACGGTGTGAGCGGATTTGTTTTGCTGAACATCAAAGGCTGTCCAACAACAGGCAACGCATTTGATGGAATTGTCAGAGACGCAAGGAGAAATTTCCAGAAGATGCACCCTGATATAGAAATGCCAGATATTACGCCCCATACGTTCCGGCATACATTCTGTACAAACATGGCAAATGCCGGGATGGATCCAAAAACGCTACAGTACATAATGGGCCATGCAACGGTAAACATGACATTGAACCATTATGCTCACACAGGGTCAGAACAGGCCATAGAACAGATGGAGAAACTTAATCTCCGAAGTGTAGAAAAGGCCAATATATCAGAGTGACATTACAAGCAAAACAAACCAAGCAAATAAAAGCTTTGCGCAACGCCTACTACACCGTTTACTACACCAATTTGGTATCGATTTATAACGACTTATATCGACTTATAACGGGTTTTGATTTAAGACGAACAAAAAAGACGACGAAAGCTCAAACCTTAAAAAATCCAGGAATTCGTTGATTTTCAAGGGGGTGCGGGCTATGATAATTAGGGTAGGCACAAAAAAGCCTAAGATATTTTGTTGATATATTGGCCCGCCTGAGCTATAATAGTATATTGACAAAGAATATTTTTGCCTGCAAAGAACCGTAAGAATCAATGAAAGAGGCTGCTGCATGAATACCTTTTTGACCGACCTGGTGGATAGCGCCAAATACATACTGTCTATGCAGTGGTACGATGTGGTAGACATCCTGCTGGTTGCTTCGGCCATTTATGCTGTTCTCACCTTCATCCGGCGGACAAACGCCACAAAAGTGGCGCGGGGCATACTGATTTTGATCATCGCATTGTGGCTGTCCAGCGCTTTGGGCCTGACGGTGACAAACTTTATCCTCCAGCAGGTGTTCAGCATTGGCATTATAGCGGTGGTGGTGCTGTTTCAGCCTGAAATCCGCCGTGCGCTGGAGCGTGTCGGTTCCAATCCGATGTTTTCCTTTTTGGGCAGAGACTGGGGCGGTCAGGCGCTGGAGAACGTCATTATGCAGACGGTTTATGCCTGCGAGGATATGTCCAAGAGTCGGACAGGCGCTTTGATTGTCTTTGAGCGGTATAACCGTCTGGATGAGCAGCTATCCTCCGGCACGGCTATGGACGCCATTGTGTCCACAGAGCTTCTGAAAAACATTTTCTTCGACAAATCTCCCCTGCATGACGGGGCGGTTATCGTGAAGGATGGGCGCATTGCCGCGGCAGGTTGTATGTTGCCCCTGTCAAAAAATGCCAATCTGAGCCGAGAGCTGGGTATGCGCCACCGGGCGGGCATTGGCATGAGCGAACATTCCGATGCGGTGGTGGTTATTGTTTCGGAGGAGACGGGAGACATCAGCGTGGTGGTAGACGGACTTTTGAAGCGCCACCTTTCCCCGGACACCTTTGAAATGCTTTTGCGGCGGGAGCTTCTTCCGGCGGACGAGCCAAACGAACGTGTCACACTGCGAGACAGGCTTAGACGTAAAAAGGAGAAAAAACATGGGGAAAACGAAGGAGACGAATAAAAAACGCGGCGTCCGGGGCGGAAGCAATGTCTTCTGGGTCGTTGTTTCTCTGGTCATTGCCGTATTTATTTGGGTATACTATACCTCTAACTATAGTTCCGCGATTACCCGCACCTTTTATGGCGTAGAAGTCACTTATTCTGGGGAAGATACCATGCGAGACTCCCTTAGTTTGATTATTTCGGAGGAGGAAAATACCACCGTCACCGTTACATTGAGCGGCAGCCGCCGGGAGCTTGGCAAGCTGACCAGCTCTGATCTGAAGGCCGTGGTAAATCTCTCCAGCGTCACCAGATCCGGCTACCGCACCATGGCCTATACCCTGTCCTATCCCAGCTCGGTCAACAGCAGCAATATTGAAGTCGTATCCCAATCGCCTCAGACCGTTGGATTGCAGATAAGTAAGCTTTCCACAAAGGTGGTGGAGTTTACGGGTACCTTTTCGGGAACGGTGGCAGATGGATATGCCATCGACTCCGACCAGATGACCTTTGACCCCAGCTATGTGACCGTTATCGGGCCGGAGGAGGAGCTGGATCAGATTACCGCCGCCCAGGTGATCGTGGACAGAGACGATGTAAGCACCACCTTTACCGCTACGGCCAATTATACTTTTATTGATGCCGAAGGAGAGACTCTTTCCTTCGATGATTTGACTGTGGATACGGACACAGTGACTGTCACCGTGCCGGTCAGTATGGTCAAGACGGTGGCTTTGGATGTGGCCCTGGTGGACGGCGGCGGCGCGACCAGCGACAATGTGATAAAGACCATCACCCCCACCACCATCACCCTGGCGGGAGACACCGCCACCCTGGAAAGCATTAACACAATCACGCTGGCAACCATAGACCTGTCGGACTATCTGTCCTTCCCCACAACGGAATACACCATTGTATTGCCGGACGGCGTGGAGTGTATTTCCGGGGAAAACACCGCCACAGTGAGCCTTGAGTTTACGGGGCTGGAGAGCGCTGTGTTCTCTGTGACGAACCTGAGCTATATAAACCTGCCTTCCGGCTATACGGCCAGTATTCTGACGCAAAACCTTGTCGTTACCATCCGTGCTTTGTCTGACACGCTCAGCCAGATTTCTGCGAATAATATCCGGGCTGTGGCAGATCTGACGGATGTGACAACCACCTCCCGTGTGCCGGTGACGATTTATGTTGACGGTTATGACGACGCCGGGGCGGTGGGTGATTACATAATCTATATCCAAATAGCGGTGGAGGAGGCAGAGGAGCAGTCATGACGCAAAACGGAGTGGTAACAAAGCTGTTGGAGCGAGGCCGGGCTGAGGTAGCCGTGGAACGGGGAACCGCCTGCGGCGGTCACTGCGGGAGTTGTGAGGCGTGTATATATGCAAACCGCCTCGTTGTCCCGGCGGATAATCTTGTTTACGCGAAGCCTGGCGACCGGGTGGTGCTGGAGAGCAGCACCGGCGGCATCATGGGCGCGGCGGCGCTGATATATCTCATGCCCCTGGTGTTCTTTTTCGCTGGATATGCCGTTGGCGCCGGCCTGGGCCTGGCCCAGGGGGGCTGTGTGGCCGCCAGCGTGGCGGGCCTGGTTCTGGGAGGCGGCCTGGCAGTGCTTCTGGGCCGACGGCGGAAGGAAATTACCTTCCGTATTACCGGCTACTGCCGCTGATGTATGGCTATGTCCGCCCGGAAAAGGGTGAGCTGAAGGTAAAGGAATACCAGCGCTATCGAAGCGTGTACTGTGGTTTGTGCCACCATCTGCGCCATCGGTATGGGCCAATGTGCCGCCTGCTTGTGAATTATGATTTTACCCTTCTTGCCATGCTGTTTGCGGGAGAAGGGGAGGAGATAATATGCAGCAAACGCTGCCCGGTGCATCCCCTGCGAAAATATCCCTGCCTGGGTTCCTGTTCGGAGCTGGACGCGGCGGCGGATGAGACCGTGATCCTAGCCTGGTGGAAACTGCGGGATGGGGTACGGGATGAGCGTTTTTTCAAAAGCCTGCGGTATCGGGTCGCCTGTCTTATATTTCGCCGGGCCTATAAAAAGGCGGCGGGCCAAAGACCTGATTTTGCGGCGGAGACGCAGATGCAAATGGGCCGACTTAATAAGCTGGAGGACGCCAAAAGCCCAAGCCTGGATGAAACGGCGGACGCTTTTGCCTCCATCCTGCGGGCTGCCGGAGAGTGTGGGGCAGGAGAACGGTCGCGGATACTGGGGGAGCTTTTGTACCATCTGGGGCGGATTGTGTACCTTCTGGACGCGGCGGACGATTTGGCTCAGGATGAAAAAAACGGCGGCTATAACCCCCTGCGTTATCGCTTCCATTTGGAAAATGGAAAGCTTTCTCAGCAGGATGAGGCGGCTCTGCGCCTGACGCTTCAGCACTCCCACAACAGCATTTCCGCCGCTTGGGCACTTTTGGAGCCGTCGCCCTATTCCGAGATTATTTCCAATATTATATATTTGGGGCTGCCTGCTGTGACACAGGCGGTTTTTGCCGGTACGTGGCGCCCCGACAAAAGAGAACGGAGCAAGCTATGAACGATCCTTATAGTGTATTGGGCGTTTCCCCCAACGCCAGCGACGAGGAGGTCAAAAAAGCCTATCGAGACCTGGCGCGAAAGTATCACCCTGACAACTATCACGATAACCCTCTGGCTGACCTGGCCTCTGAGAAGATGAAGGAAATCAACGAGGCGTATGATGAGATCACAAAAAGCCGGGAGCATGGAGGCAGCGGAAGCGCCTATAACGGCGGCGGTGCCTATCGGCAGCAGCGCGGGAGCTATAACACGAGCTATCAGCAGCGCTCTCAAACAGGAAGCAACGCAGCCTATGCCCAGATACGGGCGCTTATTAACGCCAATAATCTGGCTCAGGCAGAGTCCATGCTGAATAACATCACCGTTCACGATGCGGAGTGGAACTACCTGATGGGCAGCGTCTGCTGGCGCAAGGGATGGATGGACGAGGCGTCCCGCTATTTCCGCACGGCATCCAATATGGAGCCGATGAACCAGGAATACCGTCAGGCGGTGCAGTATATGAACCAGGGCGGTCAGGCCTATCGTCCCACTGGGTATTCGAATATGAATATGACCAATGCGGACGCTGCCTGTAATATGTGCGGCAATCTCCTCTGTGCGGACTGCTGCTGCGAGATGATGGGCGGGGATCTGATTCCCTGCTGCTGATTTGGAGGCGAGTCCTTGAAGGAATCTACAAAGCGGCTGACAAGGCTGGCGCTGCTGGCGGCGCTGGGCGTTGTGTTTTTGATGCTGGCCTCAGTGCTGCCCACAGGAAGCCTGGCGCTGCTGGCCGTCGCCAGCTTTGCGGTCTGTGTGGCCCGTATGCTTTACGGCTGGGGCTGGGGCGCTGGCGTATATGCCGTGACGGCGGCATTGGGGCTGCTGCTCTATCCGGGGACGGCGACCATTGCCTATGCCGGATTTTTTGGTTATTACCCCCTGGCAAAGAGCTTGTTTGAACGGCCCCACAGCCGGGTGGCGGAATGGGCTATGAAGCTGGGGCTGTACGCTGTTGTTTTCGCTCTGTATTGGATGCTGTTTCCCGTGGACAGTACGTTGCCTTGGTATGCCCTCTGTCCCATAGGGGCTGTGGCCTTTGCCATATATGACTGGTGCCTGTCCCTGATGGTTCGGATTTATATAGAGAGAATTGCGAGGTACATGAAATGATTAACAGCATGACCGGCTATGGCGGCGCGAAGGGAGAGGTTGAATCTATCGCCGTCAGCGCCGAGCTGAAAAGTGTGAACAACCGTTATCTGGACGTCTCTGTCCGGCTGCCGAAAAGCTGCCTGTTTGCGGAGGAGGCTGTTCGCGCGGCGGTGGGGGAGCATATCAGCCGTGGCAAGGTGGACGTTTTTATCTCTGTGGACACCTCCGCCGCTCAGGAGGTGTCTATCCAGGTAAACCAGCCTTTGGCGGCAGCCTATGTGAAGGCTGTGGGGAGCCTTGCAGAGCAATATGGCCTGCCCACAGATCTTTCCGCCCTGAGCCTGAGCCGGTTTCCAGAGGTTCTGACGGCGGAAAAATCTGATACTGACCAGGACAGCATCTCTAAAGCTATCCTGTCGGTTTTGTCCCAGGCGTTGGAGGGCTTTGATGCCATGAGAGCCAGAGAAGGGGCGAAACTGTACGAAGATCTGACGCAGAAGCTGAGTCGGCTGGAGGATATGGTGGCCGCCGTGGAGCGGCGCAGCCCGGAAACCGTGACGGAATACCGGGAAAAGCTGCTGTCCCGTATGCAGGAGGTTCTGGCTGACGCTGCTGTGGATGAGGCCCGCATTTTGCAGGAGGCCGCTATCTATGCCGACAAAGTGGCCGTGGACGAGGAGACCGTCCGCCTGCAGAGCCACATCGCCCAATTTAGGCTTCTTTTAGAGGGTGGATCCCCCGTGGGGCGCAAACTGGATTTTCTTATCCAGGAGATGAATCGAGAGGTCAACACCACTGGATCCAAGTGTGTGGACAGTACCATTGCCAAGACTGTCATCGATATGAAGGCGGAGCTTGAAAAAATGCGGGAACAGATTCAGAATATTGAATAAGGGGGCCGGGGAATGAAGCTTATCAGTATAGGATTTGGCAATTTTGTCGCCCCGGAGCGCATTATTGCGGCGGTTGACCCAGAGTCGAACCCCATTAAGCGGGTGGTGGCCCAGGCCAGGGAGGGCGGTCGGCTTATTGATGCCACCTTTGGTCGGAAAACAAAAACGGTTCTCGTTATGGACAGCGATCATGTGATACTCTGCCCTGTGGAGCCGGAAGAACTGTCCCGGCGAGCAGCCGGAGGAACGGGAGGCGATACAAATGAAGCCCAATAAAGGGGTTTTGGTTATCCTGTCCGGGCCGTCCGGGGCCGGAAAAAGCACGGTTATTTCCCGCTTGACCGCCAAGCGCGGAGACATTCGTTTTTCCGTTTCCGCCACGACAAGGGAACCCCGTCCCGGTGAGCAGCATGGACGGGAATATTTCTTTAAGACCAGAGAGGAGTTTCTTTCCCTGATTGCGCAGGATGCCTTTTTGGAGCATGCGGAATATGTTGGGAATTTTTATGGCACTCCTGCCGCGCCGGTGGAGGAGAGCCTTGCCGAGGGTTATAACGTTATGCTGGACATAGAGGTTCAGGGAGCGGCCCAGGTGATGGCCCACAGGCCGGATGCGGTCAGCATTTTCCTTTGTCCTCCCAGTTTGCAGGAGCTGGAAAACCGCCTCCATAAGCGGGGAACCGACCCGGAGGAACGAATCCAGGCAAGAATTGCCGCTGCCAGAGAGGAGTATACCCAGCTCCACAATTACACTTACATCGTCGTGAACGACGATGCAGATACAGCCGTCCAGGAATTGGACGCAATCATCACCGCCGAGCTTTGCCGGGGTGAGAGAAGACTGAACACTATTTTTGAAGGAGAGAACCTATTATGATGCTATATCCACCAATGGCTGAGCTGATTGACAAGGTTGGCAGCAGCTATGCACTGATAAACCTTGTTGCCAAGCGGGCGCGGGAAATATCCGCAGAAGCGGAGGAGCAGGGGATTCCGCTGACAAAAAAGCCGGTTTCCGCTGCTATTGACGAGGTTTACACCGGGAAGCTGACCGTTCACCCGGAGACTGAAGCTCCTGCTGAAGCCTATCGCGATCGGCAGTTGGAGCAGGATCTGGAGGAATATGTTGCCACGCTGCACACAGAGCCGGAGGACGAGACAGTCGCCGGGGCTGTGCCGGAAATCGTCTTGACGGACGAGGACATGCAGGAATGAGCAGGGGATTGACTCCCGGACAGGAGAATCGTTGAAGCAAGAGCGGACAGTCCGCATTGCCGTGTCAGGCGTTACCTATTGGGTTGACAAGCCCTATACCTACGCTGTGCCAGACCATTTGGCTGGAGATATTCGGCCAGGCGTTCGTGTGGCTGTACCCTTTGGCGGCAGCCGTCCCCGCGAGGGCGTGGTGTTGGCTATGGGCGGAGAAACGGAGAAGTCCCTGAAACCAGTACTGGAGGTGCTGGATCGGGAACCGCTTCTAACCGAGGGGCAGCTAAAGCTGGCTCTGTGGATGCGGGAGCGTTTTTTCTGTACCGTTATGGATGGAGTTAAGGCTATGCTCCCCGCAGGGCTTTGGTACCGGGTATGGCCTGTATACTGCTTGGCGGAGGGGATGGATCAGAGGCGGGCTTATCAGATGGCCGGAAGCAGCAAGGCAGAGGCCTTGGCACTGGACGCTGTGTGTGGACACGGGGGTCGGTGTGAGCTTGCGGATATTGAAGCTGTTTTCGGGGGAAAAAACCCTGGCCCGGCCCTGGCGAGCCTGGTAAAGAAGGGCGTTCTGTCCGCCGAGGCTGAGGCCGCCCGCAGAGGCGGTGACAAGACGATTCAGCGAGCCGAGCTGGCTGTGTCGCCAGAAGAAGCCGTCTCTTATGCGGAAAAGAATCCGCGGGCTGTGCGGCAGGCGTCTGTTTTGCGGGTTCTGGCCCAGCTCGGCAAGGCATCTGTTGCCGATCTGTGCTATTTTACCGGCACAGGTCGGGATACGGTGAAGCGTCTTGCGGAGAAGGGTCTTGTTACGCTGTCCAAGGAAACGGTGTACCGTCGCCCGGTCTATACCCAGGAGGAGCAAAAAGCGCTGCCAGTGCTGAACAGTGAGCAGCAGACGGCTTTTAACGGCCTTCTGGCTTTAATGGACGAAGGAAAGCCTCAGGCGGCTCTGCTTTTTGGCGTGACCGGCAGCGGCAAGACCACTGTGTATATTCATTTGATTCACGAGGCCATCAGCCGGGGCCGCTCGGCCATCTTCCTTGTGCCGGAGATTGCCCTGACGCCACAGATGATACAAACCTTTTCCGCTCACTTCGGGGACAGTGTTGCGGTTCTTCATTCTTCCCTCTCTATGGGGGAGCGCTACGACGAGTGGAAGCGTATTCGCTCCGGGGCCGCTAAGGTTGTTATCGGAACTCGCAGCGCTGTGTTTGCCCCGGTGGAGAATCTGGGCGTTGTGATCATAGATGAAGAGCAGGAGGATACCTATAAATCGGAAACCGCCCCCCGCTACCATGCCAGGGATGTGGCAAAGTTTCTCTGCGCGCAGGCTAATGCCTTGCTCGTGTTGGGCAGCGCTACCCCGGACGTGTGTTCCCGCTATTATGCGGATATTGGGCGATACAGCCTGTTTACCCTTACAAAACGGTATAACGCCATGCGGCTTCCTCAGGTGCGAATTGCGGATATGAAGCGGGAGATCCAGCGGGGAAACGGCACATGCCTGTCTTCTCTTCTGCGTGAGGAGATAGAGGAAAATCTGTCCCGCGATGAGCAGACGATTCTGTTTCTTAACCGACGGGGCGCCAATAAGCTCGTGACCTGTTCTGTCTGCGGGTATACCTATAAATGTCCAAACTGCACCGCAAACCTAACCTACCACAGTATAGGAAGCCGTCTGATGTGCCACTACTGCGGGCATACTCAGCCGGTTGACGCCGCTTGCCCTAACTGCGGTGGAAAGCTGAGTTTTACCGGTATTGGAACCCAAAAGG
Organism: Oscillospiraceae bacterium; assembly: GCA_021205095.1. Lineage (GTDB taxonomy): Bacteria > Bacillota > Clostridia > Oscillospirales > Oscillospiraceae > CAJOIG01. Next base: position 13,061 of record JAJPYE010000050.1, read on the forward strand.
TGGTGGAACAGATACAAGCGGCGTTCCCGGACGTTCCCATCCTGCGGATGGACGCGGACGCCGTGGCTCCAGCGGGGAGCCACCGGGCGCTTTTTGAACAGTTCCGCGTCCAGCGTATTCCTATCCTGGTGGGGACGCAGATGGTGACAAAGGGCCTGAATTTTGAAAATGTCACCCTGGTGGGAGTTCTGTCCGCCGATCAGAGCCTTTATGCCAGCCAATACCGGGCGGGGGAGCGAACTTTTTCCCTGATTACGCAGGTCATTGGCCGAAGCGGACGGTTTTCCAAGCCAGGACGGGCCGTGATCCAGACCTTTACCCCGGAAAACCAGATTATCCAGCAGGCCGCCGCCCAGGATTATGACAGCTTTTACAGGGATGAGCTATCTCTCCGACGCATTACGGGGACGCCGCCCTTTTCCGAGATGTTTGTGCTGACCGCTACAGGGGAGGATGAGGACGCCGTGCTTCGCTGCTGCCGGGATATACGGCGGGAGCTGCTTCGATTGACCGCAGACCTTGCGGACGTCAGAGTGTTTGGCCCCGCGCCCCTTCCCGTTGCAAGAATGAACAGATCCTGGCGTTATCGGGTGACGGTCAGCGGGCCGGAAGGCAAACCTATCCGCGCTGCCGTGAGTTGGGTGCTGATGAACTGCAATGATGGAAAAAAATACAAGAGGGTCTCTGTTTATGCAGATTATGATCCACTTGAATGAGTATAAATACGAATTTCTAAATATTCAGGAATATTCATTTAAAAATATGAAGAATGAAACGGAAAGGAATAAACTGTTATGGCGCTTCGCAATATATTACAAGATGGAGACGAAACGCTTTCCAAGCGCTGCCGTCCCGTGACCGATTTTAACAGCCGACTACATCAGCTTTTGGACGACATGAAAGAGACGTTGGTTGCCGCGGAGGGGGTAGGGCTGGCTGCGCCTCAGGTGGGCGTTCTGCGCCGGGCTGTGATTGTGCTGGAGACCAACGTTCCAGAGGGGCAGCCGGAGGAGATTATTGAGCTGATAAACCCGGAGATTATTGCCACGGATGGAGAACGGGAGGGGCCGGAGGGCTGCCTGTCCGTCCCAGGCGTCTATGGCTGGGTGCAGCGGCCCGATCATGTTCGGGTGCGGGCGCAGGATCGTTTTGGTGAATTTTTTGAAATAGAAGGCGATGGTTTGACTGCCCGTGCATTTTGCCACGAGGTCGATCACCTGGACGGCCATATGTTCCTGGAGATAAGCGACCATATCATGTCGGATGAAGAGCTGGAGGAGTATTATGCCTCCGAGGACGGAAAATGAACGTAGTTTTTATGGGTACGCCGGATTTTGCCGCCTGCTCCCTGCAAAGATTAATAGACGAGGGATACTCTGTTTCCGGCGTTTTCTGCCAGCCGGACAAGCCTAAAAATCGGGGACATAAGTTGGCGGCCTGCGCCGTGAAGGAGACGGCTCTGGCCGCGGGGCTTCCTGTGTACCAGCCGGAAAAGCTGCGGGACGGCGCAGCCTTTGAAACCTTACGGCAACTTGCGCCGGACGTCATCGTGGTGGTAGCCTATGGACGTATTTTGCCGGAGAATATACTGTCTCTGCCGCAATACGGCTGCGTCAACGTCCACGGGTCTCTTCTGCCCGCCTATCGAGGCAGCGCCCCCATTCAGCGGGCGGTTCTCAGCGGTGACAAGACAACCGGTGTTTCCACTATGTATCTCAGCGTGGGCATGGACGAGGGAGATGTTATTTTCTCCAGTGAAACGGAAATCGGCGAGACGGAGACCAGCGGCCAGCTTTTCGAGCGTCTGGCCCCCATGGGGGCAGAGCTTTTGATAAAGACCCTTCGGGCCATTGAAGACGGCGCCGCCCCTCGCATCCCCCAGGACGGAAGCTGTGCTACCTACGCGCCCCCGCTGTCTAAAGACGAATCTCCGATCGATTGGGCAAGGCAGCCGCGCATGGTGCTGAAGCATATATTCGGTATGCAGCCCTGGCCCTGCGCCACAGCGGAGCTGGGCGGCACAGTCTTCAAAATATTCAGCGGAGAGCGGACGGGCCGAATGTCTGCCAGGGTGCCGGGAACCGTTGTTGCAGCCGGGAAGAAGGGCATAGAGGTCGTCTGCGGCGGGGGAGAGACCATCCTTATCACGGAGCTGCAGGCCGCCGGTGGAAAGCGCATGACGGCGGGGGCTTATCTTTTGGGGCATCCCATGGAGGTTTAATATGCCGCGACAGGCTGCGTTAGAGGCGCTGGAACGCTTTCGCCGGGACTCTGCATGGAGTCGCCAGGTTATGAGTACGCTTATACGGAAATACGACCTGGACGGACGGGATGGCGCGCTGGCCGCCAGAATGTTTTACGGCACGCTGCAAAACCTTGCCCTGATTGACTATTATCTGGGCGCCTATGCCAGGAGCAGACTGGAGCCAAAGGTGCGGGACATTCTTCGCCTGGGCGCTTATCAGATCCTGTTTATGGATAAAATACCGCCCAGCGCCGCAGTGAACGAAGCCGTTCGCCAGTGTAAAAAATATACTCCCCGTGCCGCTGGTCTGGTGAACGCCGTGCTGCGCCGTATCGCTGCCGATAAGGAAAGAGATGCTCTTCCCCTTTTGTCGGAACAGGGCGGGCCGGAATACCTGGCGATAAAATACAGCCATCCTGGCTGGATGGTGGAGGAGCTGATAGCCCTGCGGGGGTATGATGGGGCGGAAGCTGTTCTTCGCGCGGATAATGAGCCGCCGCCTATCTATGTGCAGACAAATACCCTGAAAACCACGCCGGAGGCGCTTTCGGCCCAACTGGGTGCGGAACCGTTTGGCGGGATACCCGGCTGCCTTCTTCTGCCCCGTCAGGGGCGGTTGGAGGAGAGCGCGCCGTTTGCTCAGGGACTGTATTATGTTCAGGATCCCGCCGCCCACTGCGCAGTTTTAGCTGCTGATCTGAAGCCTGGCATGACTGTGTTGGACGCCTGCGCCGCCCCCGGCGGCAAAAGCTTTGCCGCCGCCATCGCCATGGAGGACAAAGGGCGCGTCCTTGCCAGGGATATTAACAGCAAAAAGCTGGCGCTTGTAAAAACAGGCGCGGAACGATTGGGCCTTCGGTCTATTCAGTGTCAGCCGGGAGACGCGAGAGAGGCGGAGGGAGTCTTTGACGTGGTGCTGGCCGACCTGCCGTGTAGCGGCCTTGGCGTTATCCGCAAAAAGCCGGACATTCGTTATCGTCCCAAGGAGGAACTGGATGCGCTGCCGGATTTGCAGCTTGAACTGCTGGACGCCCTGGCCGGGACGGTTAAACCCGGTGGAAGGCTGATTTATTCCACCTGCACCTGGCGGGAGACGGAGAATGGGGCTGTGGCGTCGGCCTTCCTGGCGAACCGCACGGATTTTACAAAGAGCTATGAAAGAGTCTGCTGGCCTGACACAGACGGAACGGATGGGTTTTATATATGCCGGATGGAACGAATAAACCAGATATAAAATCTATGCTTCCGCAGGAACTGGAGGCAGAGCTGAAAGCGCAGGGGCTTCCCGCCTGGCGGGCAAAGCAGATATTTCGCTGGATAGGCCGGGGGGCCGCGTCCTTCGAGGAAATGACCGATCAGCCTAAGACGCTGCGGGCGGAGCTGGCCGAACGGTATCTTATCCCAAGTCTGACGGTAATGCAAAAGCAGGTATCCGCTCAGGACGGCACGGAAAAGCTTTTGTGGCGGCTGCCGGATGGGGAAAGCGTGGAGACCGTTTTTATGCGCTATAAACACGGTAACACGGTTTGTATATCCTCCCAGGTGGGGTGTCGGATGGGCTGCGCTTTCTGTGCCAGCACTATTGGCGGGCGGATACGGAATCTGTCTGCTTCGGAGATGCTGGACGAGGTGCTGCGTACAGATCTGGAATGTGGGCCGGTTTCTAATATCGTTCTCATGGGAATAGGGGAGCCTTTGGATAATTTTGACAACGTTATCCGCTTCCTGCGGCTGGTGAACGACCCGGAGGGGGCCAATATTGGGATGCGGCACATCTCTCTTTCTACCTGTGGATTGATAGAAGGAATTGACAAACTGGCCGCTCTTAATTTACAATTAACCTTGTCCGTATCCCTACACGGGCCGGATGATGAGACCCGCTCCCGGCTGATGCCGGTGAATCGGCAGTATGGGGTGGACGCCCTGCTTGACGCCTGTCAGAGGTATTTCAAACAGACGGGGCGGCGCATTTCCTTTGAATATGCTATGGTGCGGGACGTAAACGACACCCTATATCACGCCAGACTTCTGGCAAAGCGCCTCCGCGGTACGGGAGCCCATGTAAACCTTATCAGGCTAAACTATGTTTCGGAGCGCGCGCTTCTTCCTTCTTCGGAGGAAACAGTTCGAATCTTCGCAAAGGAGCTGGCAGACAGCGGCATCGCCGTGACAGTCCGCCGTCGACTGGGAAGAGACATTGACGCTGCCTGCGGGCAGCTTCGCCGCGGACAAATGAGGCACCAATGAAATGTTTAATGTTTTTGGATTGAGCGACAAGGGCCGGTTTCGGGCCGAAAATCAAGACTCCTTCGATGTTTGCGCCGTCGCGGACGGGCTGCTGACCGTGGTCTGCGACGGCATGGGCGGCGCTGCCGCCGGTCTGATGGCCAGCGATATGGCCAGAGCCAGATTTATGGCATTCGCCAAGGATGCGCTGAAGACCTCTGACGGCGCGGACACGGCGGATATTCTGCGCCAGGCCACGGACGCAGCCAACAGGAAAATATACAGTTTTGCCGCCCATTCAGAGGAATATGCCGGCATGGGAACAACCCTGGTCGGAGGTTTTTTGAAGGAAGATCAGGCCGTCTTCGTTAACGTAGGGGACAGCCGAGCCTATCGGGTAGCGAAGGACGGCATTGTCCAGATTACAAAGGATCATTCTCTCGTGCAGATGATGGTGGACAGCGGCCAAATCACACCTGATCAGGGAAAACACCACCCCCGACGGAATATCATCACCCGTGCGGTAGGGAGCGAGCGGTTTGTCACCAGCGATATTTTCACGTTTCCCATTCGGCCTGGAGACAGTTTCCTCCTCTGTTCAGATGGGCTGACGAACGTTATGGAGGATGCCGAGCTGCATCGGCTCATCCTGGCGGCGGAAGATGCGCAGACAGCCTGCTGCGCCCTGGTGAACGAGGCGGTAGACAATGGCGCCAGGGACAATGTCACTGCCATTGTGATCTATGAACGAAAGGAGGACGTTTGATATGGACAACATGGATAACAGGGTAAGCTGGCGTCTTGGTAAGACGTTGGATGGTCGATATGAAATGCTTTCCGTGCTGGGCATAGGCGGCATGGCCGTTGTATACAAGGCGTTCGACCACAAGCTGAAACGGAACGTAGCCATCAAGGTTCTGCGGGATGATGTTGCCATGGATGCGGATTCCCGCCGACGGTTTCGCACGGAGTATCAAGCGGTCGGTATGCTGAGCCATCCGAATATCCGAGCGGTGTATGACGTTGTTTCCTCCGGGGATACGGAATACATTGTGATGGAATATGTGGATGGCATCAACTTAAAGCAGTATCTGAAAAAGAAGGGATTTCTGTCCTGGCGTGAAGCATTGCATTTTTCCACCCAGATTGCAAAGGCGCTGAGCCATGCCCACAGCAAGGGCATTATCCATATGGACATTAAGCCCCAGAACATCATTTTGCCCAAGGATGGTACGGCAAAGGTAGCTGACTTTGGCATTGCCCAGTTGGAGGAATCCGAGGAGGATGGCTCTGCGGATGAGGCAGTGGGCAGTATCCACTATATCTCCCCGGAACAGGCGAGGGGCGAGTCGGTAGACGCACGGTCAGACATATATTCTCTGGGTGTTGTCATGTATGAGATGCTGACGGGGCAGCTTCCCTTTGATGGAGAGACGGTGGGCGAGGTCGCAATGAAGCATTTCACGGTTATCCCGGACGCCCCAACCGCCATCAACCCGGATATACCGCCGGAGCTGGAGGAGATCACGCTGAAAGCCATGCAGCCTGATCCCAACGATCGCTACCGTACCGCAGATGAAATGCTGGCGGATCTGGAGGATTTTCGCAAAGGGCAGACCGCCTCTGTCGGAAGAGCGGTAAAGAGAGCTCTGGCGGAAAATACGCCGCCTATGCGGGATGAGGTTCATGTCATCTACCGTAACGTACCGCGCGTCAGCACAGCGGGAGAGCTTTCCAAAGAGGGGTATGCCCGTAGGAGAGCCAGGGAACGGCGCATCAGTAATCTGCTGGGATTCGGTCTGGTACTTGTTTTCATGCTGGGGCTGTTTGGTTTTGTGTGGAATTATTGGCTGGGCGGTATTTTCAGCGATGCGGAGCGCACGGATGTGCCTGATTTTGTGGGTTCCCTGGTTGAAGATATAACCAGCGATGAGGCCATGACCAGTCTGTTCAACTTTACCGTTGTTTATAAGGCGGATTCCGTCTATGAGGAGGGCGTCATTACTGCCCAGGATCCGGCGGCGGGAACTAGCCGCATGATCGTGTCCGAGGGCATTGATGTTATGATTACCGTCAGTTCCGGTATTCAGCTTGTGGAGGTGCCGGATCTGGTAAACCATCCTTATACGGAGGCGCAGGTTCAGCTTCAAACGCTGGACTTGAATGTGGAGATTGTACTGGAGGAATCCAGCTCTATCACGGAAAACTATGTTATCAGCACAGATCCAGAGGCGGGAGCGTCTGTTGCCAGCGGCGATACTGTCACCCTTACCGTCAGCGCCGGGCCGTCTGTTACCTATGCCACGGTGCCGGATTTAGTGGGCATGACAAAAACAGAGGCGCTGCTGGCGCTCCAGCAGGAGGGACTTGTCTGCTCCGAGTCCGACATTACCTATGTTTCCTCCAGCGAGAGTGAGACAGGCGTGGTCATCTGGCAGAATTACACGAGCGGCACCCAGGTGGTCAGCGGTACCGCCGTATACATCCAGGTCGGTACCGGCCCCAGCGCCACGGCTACATCGACGCCAACGGAGACGCCGGCGGTTGTCACAGAATCCTCTGACACCGAGTCGGAAACACAGACGGAGGATACCGGCAGTGCGCCGGAGACCGTTGAGGACAGTGCGACAGGAGACGGGACGGAGTGAACAGGTGAGCGGAGAGGGAACCATCGTTAAAGCCCTTAGCGGGTTTTATTATGTCCGCTGTGAGAGTACCATTCTGGAATGTAGGGCCAAAGGCCGATTCCGTTTGGAGGGTACCACGCCGCTGGTGGGCGACCGTGTTCTTGTGGAGAATGCAGGGGACGGTACTGGCACCGTGAGCGAGATACTGCCCCGAAAAAATGCTTTTACCCGGCCTGCGGTGGCGAACGTGGATTATCTTGTTATGCTTCTATCCGCCGCGCTGCCGGTGACAGATCCTTATCTGGCGGACAGGGTGACGGTGCGGTGCGAGAAAAACAACTGTGGTGTCATGCTGGTTATCAATAAATGCGACCTGGAGCCGGGCGACGAGTTGTATGAGATATACATAAGCACGGGCTATCCGCTGTTTCGCGTCAGCGCTGCCTCCGGCCAGGGTATCGAGGAGCTAAAGACGGCTTTGAGAGGAAAAATCTGCTGCTTTACCGGGAACTCCGGCGTGGGAAAGAGCAGCCTGATTAACGCCATGGCCCCCGGCTTTCATGTTCCCACCGGGGCCGTCAGTGAAAAGCTGGGCCGTGGCCGCCATACCACGCGCCACGTGGAACTGTTTGATTTGGGCGGGGGAACCCTGCTGTGCGATACGCCTGGCTTTGCATCCTTTGGGGATGAGACGGAGGAACCTATCACCACGGAAGAGCTTCCGCTGCTGTTCCCGGAATTTGAAACGGTACGAAACCAATGCCGCTTTGACGACTGCACCCATCGGGCGGAACCTGGCTGCGCCGTTCGCGAGGCTATGGCGGCAGGCCGTATTCATCCCAGTCGATACAACTCCTATCTGCGGCTTTATGAGGAGGCAGCCCGTATTAAGCCCTGGGAGCTGGGGAAAAATAATAAAGGAACCAAAAAAGCTTCCCATCCATAGGATAGAAAGGATGGGAGGCATTTTTATGCGGAAAAAAGGACGGAACAGCCTATGGGGCTGGGTAGCGGTGATCGGGGGCGCGCTGATTGTGCTGGCGCTTATTCTTCCAGCCTGGTTTTGGTGGCTGGTCTGTGCGGCGCTCCTGATATTTGGCGGAGTTTGGCTGCTGAAGTTTTAGCCTGGCATATCCTGCCCGGACGGGGCATATCCTTGCATAGAACATTGTGCAAGGAGCGATAGTATTATGGATATGGCCTTGAAGAAGGATATATATGAGGATCTGGCTTTGGTTTGGCAGGGGACGCTCAACCGGGAATTTACGGCGGAGTGCGTTGTGCCGGACGCTATGCCGGATGTCGGCTCCATCGTGGATGCGGAAGGCGTACTGACCTTGCGGAGCAAGGACACAGAGGCGGGGAGCGTACTGCTTGCCGCCTCCATTAGCGCCTTCGTGCTTTATATGCCGGACAGCGGCGGCGTTATGCAGAGTCTGCCCGTTACCATGCCGGTGGAGCTTTCCATGGAGGCTCCGGCGGCGGACACGGACTGCCGCACGGTGGCCCGTTTGCGAATCCGCACGCTGGACGCGAGAATGACCAATTCCCGAAAAATATCCATTCGGGCAGATGTAGCGGCAGAAGCGCAGAGCTATCAAAAACGTCGTCTGGAAATTGCCGTTGCGCTGGAAGACGAGGCGTCCTCCGCCCACGTTTTGACTCAAACGGCGGCTATGACAGCGGTATCCGATGTGAGAGAGAAGACATTTGTGGTGACGGACGAATACCAGCTTCCCGCTGCCAGGGGTTCTTCCATATTAAGTCAACGGGCAGAGGCAGTCGTGGAGGATGTAAAGTATGTCAGCGGCAAGGCTGTATTCCGGGGGCGGGTGCGGGTAAATCTTATTCTGGCCGGAGCGGAAGATGAGAAGATAGTCTCTGGCCGGTATGAGACCGAATTTTCTCAGATTATGGAGGTAAGCGGCGAGGGGGAAATAGTGCCGGAGATTATGATTATGCTGACAGGGGTGTATTTCGATCTGCCGGATCAGGGCGAGGAAAATGGGCGCATTACAGCGGAGATTCATCTGGCCGCCCAATGTGTCTGCCGTCAGACAAGAGAGATAAGCTATATGGCGGATTTATACAGCAATCGCACCATGTTGACAGGTCAGGCAGAGCCGCTGGAGCTTATCACCGGCACACGAAACGTGTCCGTGCGTCAGACTGTTACCGGTAGCGCAGAACCATCCGGGGCTGGAGGAGAGGTGCTGGGACTGTTTGCCAGGGTGGGGAGCATCGCCGTTGAGGGGGATGTGGTCAAGGCCGCTGTTGGCATCCGGCTGATTTGCCGCCAGCAGGACGGGACATATTCCCTTTCCCGATGCCGCCTGGCAGCGGAATTTCCCGCAGACCTGCCCGAAGGGACGGAGCTAGCTTGCGTCACGGTGACGGTGACAGATGTGTATTATGCTCCCTCCGGCGCGGGAATGGATGTGCGTGTCTCGCTGCAAATGGAGGCTCTTGCTTTGTCACGGCAGACGATTTTTTGCGTTTCCCAGGTGACAGAGGATGCGGCGGCCTGGGAAACCATGCCCCTGACGGCATCTGTCACTCTGGCCAGAGTAGGGCCGGAAACAGATATGTGGGCCTTGGCAAGGAGATACCATTCTACGGTGGATGCCATCGAAAAGGCCAATGAGGGCAGAGAAAGGGGGCTGCTTCTCATCCCCAAATGCCGATAATAAGTGTTGATATTGGCGTTTTTTTATGTTACAATAACCTGTAAAGCAAACATACAGGGGGATATATAGAATGTCAGGACATTCGAAATGGCATAACATACAAAAGACCAAGGGCGCGGCGGACGCCAAGCGGGCCCAGACCTTCACCAAGATTGCGCGCGAGATGATCGTGGCGGTGAAGGAGGGGGGCAGCGGCGACCCGAAGAACAATATGCGCCTGGCCGCAGTCATCACCAAGGCGAAGGCCGCCAATATGCCGAACGACAACATCAAGCGCACCATAGAGAAAGCGCTGGGCAGCGGCGACACCTCCAACTTCGAGAGCGTCACCTATGAGGGCTATGGCCCCAGTGGCGTGGCTGTCATTGTGGAGGCCATGACTGATAACCGCAACCGAACCGCCAGCGAGGTTCGTCACTGCTTTGATAAATATAACGGAAACCTGGGCGCGACTAACTGCGTGAGCTGGTCCTTTGACCGCAAGGGCGTTATTGTGGTAGACAACGAGGACGGCGACCTGGAGGAAGATAACGTCCTTATGGACGCCATGGAGGCCGGTGCGGCGGATATGGAGACCGAGGAGGGCGTGTTCACCCTCTATACCGCTCCGGACGACGTGACCGCCGTGGCTGACTATATGACCGAGCATGGGTATAAGCTGATCTCCGCCCAGGAGGAAATGGTACCTCAGAGCTATGTGAACCTGACCGAGGAAGGGGACAGGAAGAATATGCAGAAGATGCTGGACGTGTTCGAGGACAACGACGACGTGCAGAACGTCTGGCACAACTGGGGCAACATGGACGAATAAGGCAGATGAGCGAGCTTTCCGAATGGCCGCGGGCATGAGCCGAAAGGCTGTGCGTGAGGAAAGTCCGGGCTCCACAGGGCAAGAATAACGGGTAACGCCCGCCGATGGCGACATCAGGACGAGTGCAACAGAAATAGACCGCCGCTGCCTTGCAGCGGTAAGGGTGGAAAGGCGGTGTAAGAGACCACCTGGCGGATTGGCGACAGTTCGCTGCTGTAAACTCTATTCGGAGCAACACCGTGGAGGGGAACATAGGTCGGCCCGGCCTCCCCAAGGAGGTGGCTGGAGCGGTACGGTAACGTATCGCCTAGATAGATGGCCATTTTTAACAGAATCCGGCTTACAGGAAAACTCGTCACCTTATAAAACAAGGGGGGCTGTGTCAAAACTGCAATGTTTTGATGCAGCCTTCCTTATTATGCGAACGGGACTGACAGTTTGCGTGTTGTACCGGGTGCTTATAGCCAGCAAAGATTGTAGTTTTTCGTTTCTTGTTTCGCAGAGATACTGGTAGTATAATGAAAATGAGGGAGGGTAGTACCTTGACCTTAAAAAACTATTTGACATCGCTGCGGGGGAAGTCCGTGGCGGTGGTGGGGGCAGGGCTTTCCAACCGGCCATTGATCCCCCTTTTGACCCAGGCAGGGGCGGATGTGACGATTTATGATCAATCCAGCAAGTCGGCGCTGGGTGATTTCTACAGAAAATGCACCGAAGACGGGGTAAAATTCCATTTGGGAGAGGATTATCTGGACGGCCTTGCCGGGGATATTATCTTCCGTACCCCTGGCGTTCTGCCGACGGAACCGGCCCTCGTGCGGGCGGCGGCAAACGGCGCCGTTCTGACCAGCGAGATGGAGCTGTTTTTGTCCCTGTGTCCCTGCCGTGTATTGGCTGTGACCGGGTCGGCAGGTAAGACCACCACGTCGTCCATCCTGGCCACGCTGATGAAAAACGCCGGGTATAAGGTCTGGCTGGGCGGAAATATCGGCCATCCGCTGCTTGCGGAGACAGACGAGATAGCCCCGGACGACGTGGCGGTGCTGGAGCTAAGCTCCTTTCAGCTTCACAGCATGACCTGCGCCCCGGATGTGGCGGTCATTACGAATCTATCCCCCAATCATTTGGATAAACACGGGACGATGGAGGATTATATATCCGCCAAAAAGCAGATATTCCTCCATCAAACGCCCAAGGAAAGGCTGGTTCTGAACCGGGATGATGCCCTGACTGCCGCCTGCGCCCAGGAGGCCCGCTGTCCCGTGCGGTGGTTCAGCCGCCGGGAAACGCCGGAGGACGGCGTGTTTCTGCGGGAGGATGGAATGATATGCCTGTATAAAGACGGAGAGGCGGTGCCGGTTGTTTCTGCCTCCGTGCTGAAAATTCCGGGGCTTCATAATGTGGATAACATGATGGCCGCCTTCGCGGCGGCGTGGGATATGGTTCCTGTGGATGTCATGGAGCAGACGGCCAGAACCTTTTCCGGCGTACCCCATCGACTGGAGGTCGTTGGCGTTCGCCACGGCGCGACGTTTATAAACGACTCCATTGCTACCAGCCCGGATCGTACCATTGCGGGGCTGGCCTGCTTCCGGGAAAAGGTCATCCTGATTGCCGGAGGCAAGGACAAGGGACTGCCCTTTGACGATCTGGGCGAGGCTATCTGCACTCATGTTAAAAGCCTGTATCTCACCGGCTGGACGGCGGAGAAAATCAAAACAGCAGTGGAAAATGCGCCGAGCTATGTTCCAGGCTGTCCGGAGATCCACGTTATCGGAGATTTCGCTCAGACGGTGCAGGCGGCGGCGGAAGAGGCGGATTGTGGAGATACAGTACTGCTGTCTCCGGCCTGCACTTCCTTTGATTGCTTTAAGAATTTTGAGGAACGCGGCGATGCGTTCCGGCGGATTATTTCGGAAATGGAGTGATGTGAAGCTATGGAACTGACAGAACTGACAAAGCGGCTATGCAGTCTTCCCGGCCCTTCCGGGTTCGAGGAGGCGGTGTTTGACTGGGCTGCGGAATATTTGCGCCCCATCGCTGACGAGATACATACAGATTCCCTGGGTAATCTGCTGGCGATAAAGCGCTGCGGCCAGCCGGATGCCAAGCTGGTCATGCTGGACGCTCACCTGGATGAAATAGGTTTTATCGTTACCGGCGCGCAGGACGGCTTTCTGACCTTTGATATGCTGGGAGGCGTGGATCACCGTATGCTCCCGGCGCGGGAGGTGCGGGTGCTGTCTGACCCGCCGCTTTTCGGGGTAATCGACACTATGCCGCCTCATCTTCTGGAGGCGGAGGAGACGGGAAAAACCATCCCGGCGGACAAGCTGTTTATTGACGTAGGCCTTACGCAGGAAGAGGCTCTGAAGGCCGCCCCGCCGGGGACGCCGGTGGTATACGCCAGCGGCTGCGACGAGCTTTGCGCCGGTCAGCTTTGCGGCAAGGCATTGGATGACCGGGCCTGTGCTGCCATTATTATCAAAGCGTTTGAAACCTTGGCGGACAAGCCTCTGAACGTAGACCTGGGATGCCAGCTCAGTACCCAGGAGGAGGTAGGACGCCGTGGCGCCGCTGTGGGAGCCTGGAACGCCGCCCCGGACATTGCCCTGGTGGTGGACGTCACCCACGCCAAAACGCCGGACGGCAAGGAGGCCCTTTGTGAAGGACGCAAGGGAGCGGCCATCGGGGTCGGGCCCAATCTGAACCGGGCCGTTACCCGCGAGCTGTTCCGCATTGCGGAGGAGCAGGGCATTGCCCATCAGACGGAGCCTCTGCCCGGCGACAGCGGCACCAACGCTGCGGCCATTCAAATCTCCCGTCAGGGGGTGGCCACGGGCCTTGTATCTCTTCCGCTGAAATATATGCACACGCCGGTGGAGACGGTCTGGACAGAGGATATGATTGCTATCGAGGAACTTTTGATAGCTTATGTGGAGGAGGCGGAGGTGTGACAATGCTGGACACGATGGAAACGCTGTGCTGTCTGGATGGCGTATCCGGCAGTGAAGATGAAGTGCGGGATTACATCCTGGAGCGGGCCATGCCCTTTGCCGATGAGATACGTACCGACCCTATGGGGAATCTGATGATTTTCAAAAAGGGCGACGCTTCGCCCAGTCGGCGGGTCATGCTCTGCGCCCATATGGACGAGGTAGGCCTGATGGTGACGGGCATTACGGAGGAGGGCTACCTGCATTTTGATACGTGCGGCGGCATAGACCGGCGGGTGCTGATTGGCAAGCGGGTATTTGTTGGTGCTATGCGCACCATGGGCGTTGTCGGCTCCAAGGCCATACACCTGACCACAGCGGAGCAGCGCAAGACGCTGCCGAAGCTTTCCGATATGTATATAGACATCGGCGCGCCGGACAGAAAAGCGGCGGAGGCTCTGGTCAGCCTGGGGGACACTGTGGCCTTTGACGATGCGGTCATACGCTTCGGAGACGGCTTTATCAAAGCTAAGGCCATAGACGACCGGGTGGGCTGCGCCACTATGCTGGAGCTGATAGAAAGCCAGCTTCCCTGCGACTGCTGGTTTGCCTTCACTGTGCAGGAGGAAGTGGGCTGCCGGGGCGCGATGATTGCGGCCCGAAGCATAGAGCCGGAAACTGCGCTCATTTTGGAGACCACCACGGCGGCGGATATTCCCGGTGTAGAAGGCGCAGCCCGCGTATGCTGCCTGGGCCAGGGTGTCGTCATCCCCTTTATGGACAAGGGAACGATATATGACAAGACTCTGTATGCCACGTTAGGCCGTCTGGCGGAGGAAAACAACATTCCCTGGCAGACCAAGACCCGTATAGCCGGCGGAACGGATGCCAGCGCCGTTCAGCGCAGCGGCAGAGGCGTGCAGGTGGCGGCGCTTTCCGTCCCTGTGCGGAACATTCATTCCCCGGCCAGCGTTGCGAAAATCAGCGAGTGCGAGGATCAATACAGGCTGGCGCGGCTGTTTTTGCAGGAGATGGCAAAATAATCGTCATGTTCCGGCCCCTGCTCCCATAAGCTGACCTGAAAGGGGATGGGGATTATGGGGGCAAAAAGATGGCCCAGGCGGGGCGCAATGGGACAGCGGAGCCTTTTTCGCTCTGTCCGACGGACGCTGCTGACATTGCTGGCAGGATTTATAATCATTGCTATTGTACTGGGAAGCCTTATTTTTCGCAATTTGGTGACGGAGCTTGCTGTTACCGCAGCGAATGACGCGGTGGTTGCTGCCATTAACGCCATTGTGAAGGAAGTCATGGCGGACGACAGCTTTGATACGGACAGTCTTGTTGTGCTGGAACGTGATTCCGAAGGCGGCGTGACCGCCGTTACCGCGAATGTGGCCGCTATCAATACCCTGGCGGCAGAGGTGCTGACCCGTGCGGAGGAGCAGACATCCCAGGACGTGATTACCGTGGCAATCCCTGTGGGAAACCTTTTGGGCAGTATGCTGTTTACAAACCGGGGGCCAGACATCCATGTGGACGTCATTATGCTGTCCTCAAGCGAATCCGGCTTCCGCAGCGAGCTTTCCAGCGCGGGGATAAACCAGACCCGGCACCAGCTTTACCTTGACCTTACTGTTACAATTTCGCTGTTGCTGCCATGGAAAACCGTGTGTACTTCCGTGGATACGGAGATATTGGTCTCCGAGACCGTCATTGTGGGCGAAGTCCCGGAAAGCTATGTAAATTGGGAGAATAACTGACAATGGAAGAAACAAAAGAGCAATATGACCAGCTTGTAGAAAAGCTTCTGGCGCTGTCTGTGGCCTATTACGATAACGATGCGCCGCTGGTCTCCGATTTTGAATATGACAGGATGAACAACGAGCTGAAACGGCTGGAGGCGGCCCATCCCGACTGGGTGCGGCCTGATTCCCCGACCCAACACGTTGGGGGCCATGTCAGCGAGGCGTTTGCCCCGGTAGAGCATGAGGTGCCGCTGGAGAGCCTGGCGGACGTGTTCTCCTTCGAGGAGGTAGCGGGCTTTGTCCATCGGATGGACGGGGCCGTATCGGAGGCCCATGATTACGTGACGGAGCCGAAGATAGACGGCTTATCCGTGGCGGTGGAATACCGGGACGGGATCTTTTACCGGGGAGCCACCCGTGGAAACGGTCAGGTGGGGGAGGACGTGACGGAAAACCTCCGCACCATCCGCAGCCTGCCGAAGACCCTGCAAAACGCCCCCCAGCGCCTTATCGTCCGTGGAGAGGTGTATATGTCCCATGACA
Organism: Oscillospiraceae bacterium; assembly: GCA_021205095.1. Classification (GTDB taxonomy): domain Bacteria; phylum Bacillota; class Clostridia; order Oscillospirales; family Oscillospiraceae; genus CAJOIG01. The sequence continues at coordinate 28,884 of JAJPYE010000050.1, forward strand.
CCTTCCGGGACATTAACGCCCGGCGGGAGATAGAGGGCCAGCCCCTCCTGGCGAATCCCCGGAACGCCGCCGCCGGTTCCCTCCGCCAGCAGGACGCGAAAATATGCGCCCAGCGGCGGCTGGACATCATCCTCTTTAATATCCAGCTTGCCGAGGGCGTGACCTATCAAAGCCACTATGAAACGCTGGAGGCCATGTCTGCCATGGGCTTTCCCGTGGTGCCGCACACCCTCTGTCAAACGCCGGAGGATTGCACTAGAACCATCGAGGCCATTGGCGAGGGGCGTGAGACGTATCCCTATGACATCGATGGAGCTGTTGTCAAGCTGAACGACCTGGCGCAGCGGGAGGCTCTGGGCAGTACCGCCAAATATCCCCGCTGGGCGGTGGCCTATAAATACCCGCCGGAGAAGAAGCCCAGCCGGGTCGTAGACATTATCGTCCAGGTGGGACGTACCGGCGTTCTGACGCCGAAAGCGGTGATAGAGCCGATACGCCTGGCGGGAACCACCGTGACCAACGCCACCCTGCATAACCAGGATTTTATAGAAAACCTTGGGGTGAACGTGGGAGACACAGTGTTGGTGCAGAAGGCGGGGGAGATCATCCCGGAGGTGCTGGAGGTAACGGAAAAACGCAGCGAGGCGGCGTTCCGCCTGCCGGAGCTTTGCCCTGTTTGCGGTGCGCCTGTGGCCCGTGACCCGGATGGGGCCGCTATGCGCTGCACGGGAGCGGAATGTCCCGCCCAGCGGTTGCGGAATATCGTTCACTTTGCTTCCAAGGAGGCCATGGATATAGACGGCCTTGGCCCGGCGGTGGCGGAGGCCCTGGATAAACAGGGGCTGCTGCACACCCCGGCGGAGCTGTATTATTTAGACGCCCAGTCCGTGGCCACAGCGGATCGGATGGGAACGAAGTCGGCAGAGAATTTGATCGCCAACATTCAGGCCAGCAAGACCCAAGGCCTGGCCCGGCTGCTGTGCGCCTTTGGCATCCGGCAGGTGGGGGCGAAGGCGGCAAAGGTGCTGGCCCGGCACTTCGCCACCCTGGACGACCTGATGGCCGCCACAGCGGAGGAGCTGACGGTGATAGACGATGTTGGCCCCGTCACGGCGGGGTACCTGACAGAGTGGTTCGCAAGCCCCCAGAGCCAGCACCAGATAGAGCTGCTCCGTCAGGCAGGGGTGTCCTTTGACAGCGCGGAAGAGATAGCAGACACCCGATTCGCGGGGAAAACCTTTGTTCTGACCGGCACCCTGGAACGGTTCACCCGTTCGGAGGCGGAGGCGGTCATAGAGCGCTACGGGGGCAAGACCTCCGGCTCCGTGTCCAAAAAGACCGCCTATGTCCTGGCGGGGGAGAACCCCGGCTCCAAGCTGACAAAGGCTCAGGAGCTTGGCATTGAAATTCTCACAGAGGAGCAGTTTCAGGCGCTGATAAACCCATAGAGTTTAATATGCATAAAAATATCGCTGGATTTTGAATATAAATCCAGCGATGCTGTGATAATTCAGCTTATTCTGAATATTTATTTCCTTGCCGGCTTGTCAAACGCGGGGTTCACTGCATAGATATTTCGTTTATCCATTTGAGATGTTGCGATCTCCATCGCTTCGCCGAAACGCTGGAAGTGGACGACCTCACGCTCCCGCAGGAATCGGATAACGTCTATCACATCCGGGTCGTCGGCCATACGAAGGATGTTGTCATAGGTTGCTCTGGCCTTCTGTTCAGCGCCCATGTCCTCGGTCAAATCAGCGATCACATCACCCTTTACTGCAAAGCTGGCTGCATTAAAGGGCCAGCCAGCGGCGGCCTGGGCGTATACGCCGGCGGTGTGATCCACAAAGTATTCCTGGAACCCGGCCTCCTTCACCTGCTCTATGGTCATGTTTCGCGTAAGCTGATGAACGATGGCGCCGATCATCTCAAGATGCCCAAGCTCCTCCACGCCGATGTCTGTAAGAGTAGCCTTTAGCGCCGGGTACGGCATGGAATACCGCTGGCTCAGATAACGCAGGGACGCGCTCAATTCGCCGTCCGGGCCGCCGTATTGCGTAATGATAAATTTCGCCATGGCGGGGTCGGGATTTTTGATGCGGACAGGATATTGCAGCTTTTTCTCATACACAAACATCAGCATTTACCTGCCTTTCCGCCGTTGTCCCAGGGCCACGGATCTTCCGTCCAAACCCAGGAATTGAAGTTTGCCGTGTCCCGGCGTGTAACGGGGCCATACAGCTCTACATATCGTTTACGGCCTTTCTCTGCCAAGGCGACAAAGCTCTTCCAGGTCTTGAATGCCTCGGCGTCGTCTGGATGGGTGTCCAAATACAGGGCAAGCTCCTGGAGCACGAAGTCCAGGGCCATCAGCTCCGCCAGCGGGGTGTTTTCCACCGCGCCGGTGGCCACATAGTCCATGAAGGGCAGATCCAGGCCGGGAAACAGCGTTCCCTTTGCCAGCGCCTCCGCGCTGTCATAGGCGGGTTGACTGCTCTGCTGCACAGGTACCATAGGCACTGCCAGTGAAACGCATGAAGGGAGCGGCCCTTCTCTATAGGTGCAGGAATTATTATTTGCCAAATGAAATCCCCCTTTGCAAGCCATTCTATGCAAAGGGGGATTTTGTTGTGTGTGGATTACGCCTGTATCTTTTTCAGCTTTGCATATCTGGGCAGTGACTGTTCAACAGGCCGCACCGGCTCGCCTTGAATCAGAGGAAGAGCGTAGTCGATGAACTCCTGGGTGACAAAGTTACCCTCCGCATTGATCCACTCCAGAGGAACCTTCTTTTCTGCGTTGGCGACGGCAGACAGAGGGAGCAGTATGGTCTTGCAGACGTACTGGCCGCTGTCGCGGCCCCGCTCAAAGGCTACCATCTTCCCGGTTTCCCCGGCCACGGCAGCCTCCACCGCTGCGCGGCCCGCCAGCTCTGCCTCCTCCACATCGGTCTTGGAGGCCAGATGGGCGCCGCAGCGCTGCAAAAGACTCAGCTCGATAGGCCGCACCTTGGCCCCAGTGCGCTCCTTCACCATTTCCGCGAGGCGTGCGGCCAGACCCCCAAGCTGGGCATGGCCAAAGCCGTCCGTGCTGCTGGTCTTTGCCTGGGAGACAAAGGTGCCGTCTGCGAAATGCAGCCCCTCCGACACAGCGGCCAGGCAGCAGCCTTTTTCCTTGTAAATCCGCTCCACATCGGCCAGAAACGCCTCCTGGTCGAAGTCCCGCTCCGGCAGATAGACCAGATCCGGCCCTGCGCCGAAATAGGTTCCCAGAGCGGCGGAACCGGCCAGCCACCCAGCGTGGCGGCCCATAATCTCGATGATTGTCACCTGCCCGGTGGGGTAGACCCGGCTGTCCCGCGACACCTCCATGCAGCTTGTGGCGATATATTTCGCCGCAGAGCCAAACCCAGGGCAGTGGTCGGTGCCATAAAGATCGTTGTCGATGGTCTTGGGAATCCCCATCACCCGGCAGTCCCAGCCGGAACGGGCCATATAGCGGCTGATCTTGTCGCAGGTGTCCATGGAATCGTTGCCGCCGTTATAGAAGAAATAACGGACATTGTGTTTTTGGAATACCTCCAAAATACGTTTATAGTCGGTGTCGTCCACATCTGGATCGGCCAGCTTATACCGGCAGGATCCAAGCTCCGAGGCGGGGGTGTTTTTCAGATAGGCCAGCTCCGCCGGATCCTCCAGCCCCATGTCATAGAGCTTGTCTCCCAGAACGCCGGTTATTCCGTGATCTGCGCCGAGAACCTGGGTGATCTCCTCTGCAGCAAGGGCCGCAGTGATAGCGCCGTAGGCGCTGGCGTTGATGACCGATGTCGGCCCGCCGGACTGCCCGATGATACAGGCTCCCACAAGTTTTTCAGCCATGGTATGTCCTCCAAAATTAAGTTTAATATTATCGAGATTTGTATTGATTATAACACGGTTTTGCGGTAAAATAAAGAAAAAGGAGTGGTGAAATATGCCAATCGTAACAACAACCGAAATGTTCGAAAAAGCCTACAAGGGCGGGTACGCCATCGGGGCTTTTAATGTCAACAACATGGAGATCGTTCAGGGCATCACGGAGGCGGCTGCCGAGGTCAATTCTCCTCTGATCCTCCAGGTTTCTGCCGGGGCGCGCAAATATGCAAAGCACGTCTACCTCACCAAGCTGGTGGAGGCCGCTGTGGCGGATACGGGCTTGCCCATTGCCCTGCATCTGGATCACGGTGCGGACTTTGACATCTGCAAGAGCTGTGTGGACGGGGGCTTTACCTCCGTTATGATCGACGGCTCCTCCCTCAGTTTTGAGGACAACATTGCCGTCACCCGGCAGGTGGTGGAGTATGCCCATGACCACGGCGTCGTGGTAGAGGGCGAGCTGGGCCGCCTGGAAGGGGTGGAGGACGATGTAGTTGTTTCTGCTGAGGATTCCAGCTACACCCGCCCGGAGGATGTGCAGGAGTTTGTAGAGCGCACCGGGGTGGATTCCCTGGCTATTGCCATCGGCACCAGCCACGGGGCCTATAAATTCAAGCCCGGCACAAAGCCTCAGCTCCGCTTTGATATTTTGGAGGAAGTCGCCCAGCGTCTTCCCGGTTTCCCTATTGTACTCCACGGCGCTTCCAGTGTTATCCCCAAGTATGTGGACATCATCAACGCCAACGGCGGCAAGCTGGTGGACGCCATCGGCGTGCCGGAGGATATGCTCCGCAAGGCTGCATCCATGGCCGTTTGCAAGATTAACATCGACTCCGACCTGCGCCTGGCCATGACCGCCGGCATCCGCCAGCATTTCAATGAGCATCCTGAGCATTTCGACCCCCGTCAGTACCTGACCGTTGGCCGGGACTATATCCGCGAGCTTGTGAAGGACAAAATTGTAAACGTGCTGGGGAGCGACGGGAAGGCGTAATATGGGGTTTTTGCGAGAGATAAAACAAGCCGTTTCCGGCCACGGTCACGACTGCACCTGCGATAGCTGCATGGAGGAGCATCACCACGACCATCACGGCTTTGACACCGTGATGGTGTGGCGGCTCGTTGCTGCCGCCGTCCTGTTTATAGGCGGGGAGGTGGCGGAGGGGACGCTGCCTACTGTGTCTCTTATCCTGTTTATCGCGGCGATACTTTGCGCCGGATATGACCTTTTTATCAGCGCTGTCGCAAACATCTTTCAGCGGAAGCTGTTTGATGAGACGTTGCTGATGAGCATTGTCGCCGTAGCTGCCTGTATTATTGGCGAAGCCAGCGAGGGAGCCTCGGTGGTGATTCTGTTCCAGCTTGGCGAGCTGTTTCAGGGCTATGCTGTGGCAAAGGTTCGGCACAATATAGAGGGGCTGATGGAAAATCGCTCCCCGGAGGCCAGCGCGGTTCTGGCTGACGTCCGCTCGGACAAGGGGCAGAAGGGAAGAACAGAGGAGTTCATCACCCATTTTTCCCGTGTATATACGCCTGTGATTCTGGGCGTGGCGCTTATCGTTGCCATCGTATCTCCGCTGGCGCTGGACGTCACCGTGGCGGAAGGGGTTCACCGTGCGCTGGTAATGCTGGTGATTGCCTGTCCCTGCGCCATCGTTATCTCTGTGCCGCTGACCTATTTTGCAGGTATTGGCGGAGCTACGCGGCAGGGAATCCTGTTTAAAAGCACCTGTGCCATGGATGATGTGGCCCGCACCCAGGCGGTAGTATTTGACAAATCCGGCGCTTTAGAAGGCGAAGGGCTGCGTGTGGTGTCCGTCAAGAGCGATAAAATGGATGCAGGTGTGCTTCTTCGCATTGCTTCCCATGCCTGCGCCTATTCCAGCAGCATTTATGCAGAAGGAATCAAAGCCTCCTATCAGGGCGTAATCTACATCGAGCTGATTCAAAGCTTTCAGCAGCAGGAGGAGGGCTTTGGCATCACCGTAGAGGTGGACGGCGTCCGCATTGTGCTTGGCCTGCTGGATTTTATGCGCGACCATGGGGTGGATCCAGAGACGGATGCCCTGCCGGAGGAAGATTGCGTGTATTTGGCCGTTGATGGTCAATATGCAGGACGTATTCTGCTGGGCAGCGTTGCGAAAGCCGATGTTTGCGGAGCGGTGACGGTTCTTTCCTGGAGTAAAGGCAGAGAAATCGCCATGATAACAGACGACAGCCGCACTGCGTCGGAAAAATTTGCCCGACAGGTCGGTATAGACGAGTTTTACCCAGATTGCAATTCGTCGGATAAGGTGGCGCTGGTCAAGGAAATACAAAACCGTCAGGTCAAAAAAGGCACGCTGATGTTTGTTGGCGATGCCGATACGGATGGAGACTGCATCCGTCAGGCGGATGTGGGCGTGTCCCTGAATGGTGCGGATTCCGATGCTGCGATTCAGGCGGCGGACGTAGTCATCATGGACAACTCGCCTTCCAAAGTGGTGACGGCGATGGAGGCTGCTCGCCACACCCGTTCTATCGTCTGGCAGAACATTGTTTTTGCACTGGCCTTTAAGGTCGTTATCCTTGTGCTGGATATGTTTGGCTTCTGCCCCTTGTGGCTGGCTGTGTTCGCGGACGTGGGCGTGGCGCTTCTTGCAGTGCTCAACTCTCTGCGTGCCTTCCTGATAAAGGATACCGTGCTGCCGGAGAGCAAATAATCGACCCTGGCGGCTTGACCATGTGATGCGTGGAAAGAAAATATTACTATAATATCTGCGATAAAAAGCGCCGCTTCTTTTTATCGCAGATATTCGTTTAACCATACCTCAGTCTTTTGGCGCCCATTGACCGAGAGCATTTTTGACAAGCACCCATTGATAATTTGTATATTCAGCGTTCGGCTCCAAACTGCCGTCACCGCCGGAGGAATTGGTTTGAAAGCTGGACAGCAGAACGATGACTTCCTGACTGTCATATTGAGCGGCCCAGGAATCCTCGGCGGCGGCCATGGAGTCTCCCTCGTACCAGAGGTCGGTCAGCGTGCAGCCGTTGAAGCCCGCACGGAATTTCCTTTTGACAGCCTTCATAGCGGCTTCAATTTCTCTGGCGCTGTGATTGTCCGTGACAGTATAGTAGGTATTCACCTGACTAACGTCTCCATGCCCGGTTATTTTTATTCCTATGATTGCACAAACAAGAATGATTAAAAATGCAGAAATTATCAGAATAATTCGGCTTGTTTTGATGGATTTATTCATGTTTAGATCCTCTATCTGTGTATTAAGGATAACTATGCGTTGGCCGTGGCATCCAAGGGGATGTTCAGCGTTTCGGGAAGCTTTGCGGAATAGGGGAAGGTTATAAGAGCCTTGAACAGGTCTCCGTCCAGTATCAATTCAAGATTACCGCCCATCAGCTTGGTCAGACTCAGGGCAATGGACAGGCCAAGGCCGGAACCCTCGCTGCTGCGGGAGCTGTCCCCCCGGACAAATCGCTCCATCAGCTCCTCCGCGGGTATGTCCAGCGGGGCCTTTGATATATTCTTGATGGCAATCTCCATCTGATCCTGACGGACGGACAGATCAAAATAAGCCCGCGTTCCCGGCTGGGCATATTTCAGGATGTTGGTGATCAAATTATCCAGCACCCGCCCCAACAGACGGCCATCCGCCAGAAGAAGGACGCTGTCCTGCGGCATATGAATGACCGGCTCGATCTCGGCAGCTTGCAGGCGCTCGCTGTATTCTCCCACAAACTGCTCCAGCAGCTCCGTTACGTCCAGCTCCTCCCAATTCACCACAATAGCGCCGCTGACGGCCTTGGACGCCTCCACCACGTCCTCCGTCAGTTTTTTCAGCTTGGCGTTCTGGCGTTCCAGCACGGTGATGTATTCCCGGCGCTGCTCCACTGGCAGGCTCTCGTTTTTTAACAGGTCGATATAGTTGATGATGGAGGTCAGCGGCGTTTTCAGGTCGTGGCTGACGTTGGTAATCAGCTCGGTTTTCATCCGCTCGCTTCGCATACGCTCCTCAACGGCCAGAGCCATACCGTCCCCGATGCTGTTCAGATTCTGCCCCAAGGATTTCCACGTCAGGTGGAGCCTGCGTGTGTCCACCTTATAGGTGAGATTTCCCTCTGCAAGAGCGGCGGATGCCGAGCGAACGGCTTTTTCCTCGCTGCACCAGCGGATGAATCCAACCAGCAGCACCACATCTGTTGCCAGCAACAGCCAAGCCAGGTAAAAAAGTATTAAGCCTCCGTAAGTATAAAACTCAACCATCGTAAAGAAGCACTGCACTCCTATAAAGACGACAATCAGCACACGCAGGATGATTCGCATTGGCAGCTTTCCAGCCAGGCGGCGCAGGAGAAGACTTTTCACAAATATCTTAGTGGCAATTTGTGTAGCCAGAATATAGCCTGCCAGGCTGACAGCCATCACCGAAAACATTGCCCTGAAAAGAGAGAAGGGCACATACAGGCTTACTGTCTTGTAGACCAGGTCAAATGTCAGATCCCACGCACCGTTCCACAGCAGGAGGGAGCACAGATACAACCCTACCGCCAGCACTTCAAAGGGAAGGCAAAAGAGAGTTAATGGTTTCTTTCCGTTTTTTCCGGCCAGGATGGCCCCCGCCAGCGCGAACGCCAGCAGCAGAAGAGCCATGGCTCCGCCGCCCACGCACAGGGCCAAATAGTAGTCCCGGCCCGCGAATAAGCGGGTGAAGGTGAGATATTCCCCATAGCAGCCGTCATATGGCTCCACGGGAAGATTGACATAGCCGGAGATGATATAGTTGGATTCATTGTATAGATAATATACGGATGCGGTTTCGCCATCCTTACTATATGTTTCCGTCTCTTCCTCATAGGCTTCGGTATCGCTTGCACTGGCGTTTTCCGCTGGCAGCGGCGCTGGCGTGGCCGCCGTGACGGTATAGTCTTCGTCTGACACGCTGACCCCGGCATCCACGCTTTCGGTCAGATCAATAATCACCGTCTCGTCATAGCCAGTGCCGTAGTCCATCACATAAACGGAGTTTTCCGTGGTGGTGTCCGCCATGACCTTGCCGGTATCGATTTGTGTGATGGTATAGGAAAAGGCCTCCCCGCCGTATTCCCCCAGGGTGGTGTCCGTGGGGTCGCCCAGCCATATCAGATTTTGCGCCACATAGAACAGGCAGTCCTGGATATAATCCTGGCAGAGAGCGCTGTCCTCGAAGCCGTCTGTTCCGCCATACCAGCCGTCCTGCAAGCCATAGTTATACAGAAAGCCGCAGACAAAGCTGACTGCAACACACAGGCAGAACAGTATCAGCGCCAGCGTTCGCGCCCATCGTTTTTGGCAAAAAGATTTCATCCCATTTCCCCCTCTCATTCAAATTTATAGCCCTTGCCCCACACGACCTTCAAGTGCCGGGGGTTGGCGGGGTCGATTTCCACCTTTTCCCGCAGATGGCGGATATGTACGGCCACGGTGTTTTCCGTGCCCATGGGGGTATCCCGCCACACGCTGCGATATATCTCCCGGCTGGAAAACACCTTGCCGGGGTGCTGCATGAAGAATTTCAGGATGTCGTATTCCTTGGGCGTGACCGGGACGGGTTCTCCGTCACAGGTGACGCTTTTGCTGTCATCGTCCAGCTCGATACCGCCCATACTAAGGACAGAGGGATTGGCGGTCGCCATGCCGCCAAGGGTTGCATATCGCCGCAGCAGCGCCTTGACGCGGGCCAGTACCTCCTTGGCGTTAAAGGGTTTTGTGATATAGTCGTCTGCACCCAGCTCCAGCCCTGCGATTTTGTCGTCGTCCTCTCCTTTAGCGGTCAGGAATATGACCGGAACATTATTTTGTTTCTCTCTTAGAAGCGTCAGCACCTCTGTGCCGTCCAGAACAGGTATCATGATGTCCAGCAGAATAAGATGCACGGTCTCCGCCCCCAGCAGCTTCAGTGCCTCCCATCCGTTGCCCGCTGAAAGCACCCGATAGCCGCCGCCGGTGAGATAAATCTCAAGCGCATGACGGATGTCATCGTCATCATCGCAAATCAGAACGGTATACATGGTCTCACTCCTTTATATCCGTCTCTACACTACCACAATTTGCGCCTGGAATAAAGAGAACAATCCTTAAGGTTTTATTATTTTTATGAGCAGCGCACTTTAAGGAAGAGGAAACGGCTCCTGACAGGGGAAACAGGGAAGGAAGTACAATAGTCCCCTTAGCGCAGTCTCGAAAATTTCCCATTACGAGCCTCTGCGTTAAGGGGACTATTCCTTCTTCCATGGGGAGGGCGACTTTACTGTCGGCCCATACGGTCTCTCAGCTTGTCCGTTATGGCGGCCTCAAAGACAGAGCAGGCGGCGGCGTGATAGTCGTCCAGCTTGGCGGATACGTTGTCTGTGGCCACGTTGGTCTGACAATATGTGTCTACGTCCAGAATGAACTCCCGGCGGCGGTTGGGCTTGGGGTATTCGCCGTTGAAAATCCCATAGCGAATGGTGGCCCGATCGGTGCCGTAATTCAGCTCGGTAGTACACATATGTCTTGCCAGCGCCCCGTCGTTAGCGGCAAATCGAAGACCGCCCAACAGCCATGGGTTTACATAATTTTGCCAAAAATCGGCGCCCAGCCCCACGCCGGCATCTGCCTGCGGCAGCTTTATCTCATTGATATAACGCATCCCCAGCCGCCGAATGGAAAGACTGGGATATTGAGCGGCCATAGCGTCCAAAACATCCAAAAATGTGTCCCGTAGAATACCATATCCCTGGTAGCGGCGTTCCTCTAAAAATACATATTCGCTGGACATTGCGATACGCCGGACTTTGCCCTCTGCCCAGAAGTTGTTTTCCACATAGTTTATGGTGCGGGTGTCCTTTACCGGCCCCTGAGGGGTTTTCTGTATATGAACCTCTGACTTTGTGCGGTTCATGCGGTTACGCTGGGGAAAATCCGCCAACAGGTCAGAAAAGCTCTCCTCCGGCTGATTTACCATCGGCACCGAGCCGGAGACGAAATCCGCCCGGATAATCACCTGGGAGATAAAATTGCTGTCATAATGCGCCATGAGCTGCGCCTTCCTTTCCCATCAATCGTTTAATTACCTGTATTATACTGTTTTCCGTCCAAAAAGTAAAGCACGCCATGAAAGCGTTACGGAGAGAGAAAATTGTCGGCAAAAAAACACACAGAAAGTGTTTCGCATACTTATGGGTACTTCTCACAATAAAAAAGGTTCAATTTCGAAAATTGAACCTAAAAAAACAGTATCCACTTTTTGTATCCTAATGACGCTCAGTCGAACGCAGGTCCCCACCAGAAATCGTCCGGGAGAGAGCGAGAGGGGGTGGATTGGAACGAGGCCAGCATAAAAGGCCGCTCCTCGCCGGGGCCGTCGAAGAACAGCGGTGTGCGCAGGATATACTCCTCTGCCGGGCAGTAGGCGGCGGCGGCAGCGGCGGCGGCGAGTCCGTCCCCGTCAGGGTCAAGCACCTCCACCATGTGGCAGAGGTTTCCTTCTATCTCCGCGGCGGCGATGCCGCTTCCACTCATAAAGAGACCGCCATTTTGGGCCTGGTATTCCTCCAGGTCGATAAATTCAGCGGGCAGAAAGGCGTGGGGCATACCGCCCAGCAGCACCTCCCGCAGACCGCTATACTCCAAACTCCCGATGCGGGCTCCGGCCCCGTCCCGGTGGGACATCAGCTCCTCCCGCGTCATGCGTATCTCTCGGATGTAGCTGAGAGGCTTTGCGCCGGAGGCGTTTTCATAAAAGGGGTACAGCCCCGTTTCCGCCGGAAGGACGCACGCTGCGTCCGCTCGCTTATAGGCCGCCTGAACGCAAGCCTTGTATACGGCGGTGCCGATACCCCGACCCCGGTACTCCGGCAGAGTCGCCAGGGCGTAAGTATAGGCCGCGCTGAGCATGGTTTTGCGCCCGGTGAAAAGCTTTGTGCCGTCCAAAATATACATGGCGGAGACCACCTTGCCGTCGGCCTGGGCCACCATGCAGCCCTCCGCCGTCAGAAACAGGTCGTGGAAGTTGTGGATGTAGTCCTCGTCGTCCCCGAAGGCGATCTGCCACAGGGCCTTGAGCTGTTCTTTGTCCACCGCCGTCCAGGGACGAATTACGAAATCATTTGCGTTACTCATGTATTGTCACCTTATATTTCTCCACCATGCGATCTGGCTGATAGCTCAGCTTGGACTGCCGCAGGCTTGGACGGCCTGTGTCGTCCTCCCGGTTGATCCACTGTATCTCCGGGTGATTCCGCCGTATCTGGCGGACAAACTCCCGATTCACCATGGTATAGGCTCCGTTGATGGAGGCGTATGCCTTTTCAAAATGTACGTTGAAGGTATTGCTGCTGATAACCTCCCCAATGGTAAAGGCTGCCAGCCGGTCTTCCACCCAGAGTGCGCCGCCCTCCAGGCGCAGCGCCTCATAATATTGAAAGGCACGATGAATAGCGGCGTATTCCTCATCGATACCGTCCCGCTCGTCCTCACCGCACAGGGCCATCCACTCATCCAGCAAAGTCTGACAGGCAGGCAGACTATCGGGAGTCAGAGGTTCAAAACGCCAATTATTTTCCGCCGTGAAGCGATTTATGTGATTACGCTTGCCGTGGAGCTTTTTGCCGGACAGGGTGTCTAGCTTTTCCGCGCTGTATAGGTAGTCCCAATAGTCCCGCTCGTCCTCAATGGTGCATTTATCGCCCCAAAGGGAGTGAACGGTGGGCAGATGCTCGCCTGTGACGCCCCGCAGGACGAAGGGAGAGCCGCTTGCCTTGGCGTGTTGGTGCATACGCTCCAAAACGGAGGCTACCGGCCCGCTGCCTACCGGCCAGGCAAAGAAGGGCTTTTCCTCATAGCAGGGCATAACGATCAGCCGTTCCTCAAACTGGCCCACCAGTTGGTGAAAGCTGTCGTCCCACAGGAATATGTTTCCAAAGTTATAGTCGGCGCTGGGGGAGTCCTCCGCCAGCACCAGGGGGTCTATCCATGACTTGTCCGCCAGGGTGACTGGGTGCAGTTCCATCATAATAGCTTTTGAATCTCCCGTTGTAATTGCTTTAGGTCTACGAAGGTTTCCGGCCTTTTGCCAGGGTCTCGGAGCAGGGCGGAGGGGTGGTAAAGAGCCATGGCCGGTCGGCCCTCTACAGTGAAAATCTGACCATGCTCACGGGTGATACGAAAATCCGGCTTGATAAAGGCCATGGCCGCGATGCGCCCCAGGAAAACAAACATTTTGGGGTCTACCAGGGCGATTTGCCGTCGGAGCCAGCCCATGCAGGCCGTCTGCTCATCCGGCAGCGGGTCACGGTTCCGGGGAGGACGGCATTTCACGATGTTTGCAATGTATACCTTTGTCCTGTCCAGGTTGATAATCTCCAGCATGGTATCCAGAAGCTGTCCCGCCGGGCCGACAAAGGGCTCACCCTTCAAATCCTCCTGCTCGCCGGGGCCTTCACCAATGAACATGACATCCGCTTTCTGGTCTCCTACTCCAAAGACCAGATTATGCCTTGTGCGGCCCAGGCCGCAGCCCTGGCAGGCGGCACATTCCTTTTTCAGAGTCTCCCAGTTGTCCATAATTCAGTCAGCTCCGGCGTGATGATTTGGCTCCAGGTCTCCATCTGCGGAGCGGTTTCCGCCAGGGAGGACAGAGGCAGGAATCCGCCCTCCAGCTTTTCCGTCTCCCGGACGGATACGTCCCCGGTGGTGGTCAGAGTGAAGAAAAATCCCAGGTGTACGCTGCCAACGTCGTTGCTGTTGTCGTTAATCAGGCCCCGCAGAGTCAGCGTGCCGAAGTGGGACATATTCACCTCTTCTTCCACCTCACGGCGCAGACAGTTCATCAGCCAGTCGCCGTCCTTCTCGTCTGTCTGGTTGATGTGTCCGCCCACCCCAAGGCTGACCAGCCCGTGAAGACGGCTTTCACCGCCCTTGTTCAGGCGGCGGGTGGCAAAAGCCTGATCGTCCCGGAGGATGGTCACATAAGGGATAATCTGTTTATAGGAGGGATCCACCTCTGCCGCAGGCCGAGGCAAAAACTCCCCGTGGGTGGAGATCAGCTCCATGACCTCCTCCTCCCGCCCGGTGATAAGGCCGTTCGCGGACACGATGTCCCCCAAAAGAGAGGTCTTTACAGCCAATACATTTTCCATGGTTCCCCTCCAAATTTTCCCAGATAGTTTTTCCTATATATATTATAGCACGGAATTATAAAATAGAAATACGTTTTTCGGACAATTATTCAAGCTCGCTTTGTCCAGTATAGAGCATATAGTACCGCCCCTTCTGGGCCAGCAGCTCCTCATGACTGCCCCGTTCCACGATTTCACCATGTTCAATGACAACAATGGCCTGGGCGTTGCGGACGGTGGATAGCCGGTGAGCGATGACGAACACTGTCCGTCCTTCCATCAGCGCGTCCATGCCCTTGTCGATCAGCTTTTCCGTGCGGGTATCGATGGAGCTGGTGGCCTCGTCCATAATCATAACCGGGTGATTTGCCACGGCAGTGCGGGCGATGGCCAAAAGCTGGCGCTGCCCCTGGGATAGATTCTGACCGTTGCCGCTTATCATGGTGTTGTAGCCATCCGGCAGACGGGTGATAAACCCGTGGGCGTTGGCGGACTTGGCCGCCTGGATGCACTCTTCGTCCGTGGCGTCCAGCTTGCCGTAGCGAATGTTGTCCATCACCGTGCCGGTGAACAGATTGGTGTCCTGAAGCACGATGCCCAGGCTTCGGCGCAGGCCGGACTTCTGGATGTCCTTCACGTCGATGCCGTCGAAAAGGATGCGGCCTTGATCTATCTCGTAAAAACGATTTATCAGGTTCGTGATGGTGGTTTTGCCGGCGCCGGTGGAGCCGACAAAGGCGATCTTCTCGCCGGGCTTTGCCCAGACGGTGATGTTCTTCAGCACCGGCTTTTCCGGCACATAGGAAAAGCTGACGTTTTCCAGCCGGACGTTTCCGAGAACTTCTTTATATGCAAAGCTCCCGTCCTCCTGGGGAATCTTCCAGGCCCAGAAGCCGGTTCGCTCCCCATGGCTCGTTTCCGTGATGGTTCCGTCCTCGGCCCGATTTGCGGTGACGAGGGAGACCTTGCCTTCGTCTGCCTCCGGTTCGTGGTCGATAACGGCGAAAATGCGCTCCGCGCCGGCGATAGCGGAAAACAGGTTGATAGCTTGGTTCGACATCATGTTGATGGGCATCGTCACCTGACGGATATAGTTGAGATAAACGCCGAGGGAGCCGATGGTGAACCGGCCTGCCACGGTCATAAAACCGCCCAGCACCGCCGTTACCGCGTAGCATATATTCATGACGGCGTTCATAGTGGGCATGATGACGTTTCCAAGAAAGTTTGCGCAGATGGCGTTTTCTCGGTATTCATCGTTCAAATCGCCGAAGTTGACCTTGGCCCGCTCTTCATAGTTGAAAGCTTTGACGACCTTCAGGCCATCCAGCATTTCCTCAATATAGCCGTTGAGGATGCCAAGCGAGGACTGCTGCTTTTTGAACAGTATCTTGGAATATTTCCCCACGCCCCGCACCAGGCCAAAGGACAGCACGATGGTGATGACTGTAACGATGAACAGCCTCCAGCTCAGGGCCAGCATTAAAACCACGGTGCCGACGAAGGTGATAATGCCGGACAAAAACTGCACGATGCCCTGCTCCAGGCACATCTGCACATTGTCCGCGTCGTTTGAGAAGCGGCTCATCAGCTCACCGTGGGTGTGCTGGTCAAAATAGGTGATGGGCATATCCTGCAACGCGGCGAAAAGGTCGCGGCGAATGGCGTTCGTTGACCACTGAGCCAACTGCATACAGGCGCGGGAGGTGAAATAGGTGGCTACCGCGCTGGCAAGATAAATGCAGGCCAGAATGGCGAGCTGCCCCGCGAGAGCGGAAAAGTTTTTCTCCGGCTGGGTGATGAGGGGGACGATATAGTCGTCTATGAGAGGTTTTAGAAAATAGCTGGCCACCAGAGAGCAGCCGGTGGAAATGAGCATCATGACGACGATAAGCACCAAAAGGCCCCGCCGTTTGCCGGCATAGCCCAAAATGCGCAGCAGCGTTCCCTTAGTGTCTTTGGGCTTGCGGAAATCCTTGCCGCCTCCGGGGCCGGGGCCATTCTCAACGTGCTTGTATATTTTGGCGTCGTTTACGTCCACGTCGTCCACGGCGAGTCGGGCCTTTAGCTGCGCCAGCACGCTTTGTCGGTTCTTTCTTTCAGCCATCGGAAAGCGCCTCCTCCACCTGGGACGTATAGATCTCCCTGTAAATTTTACTGGTCTCCATCAGCTCTCCGTGGGTACCTAAGGAATCGATACAGCCTTCGTCCAGAACGATGATTTTATCTGCCAATACCACCGAGGATATACGCTGGGCAATAATGAACACAGTGGTATCCTTCAGCTCCCGGCTGAAGCTGTCCCGAATACGGCCTTCTGTGTCGGAGTCTACGGCGCTGGTGCTGTCGTCCAGAATCAAAATGGCCGGGTGCTTCAGCATGGCGCGGGCAATGCAAAGCCGCTGCTTCTGTCCGCCGGAGACGTTGGTGCCTCCCTGCTGGATATAGGTGTCAAGCCCCTCCGGCATTTGGGAGACAAAATCCCACGCTTGGGCATTTTTCAAGGCTTGGATAATTTCCTCGTCCGTGGCGTCCGCCCGGCCCCAGGAGATATTCTCCCGGATGGTGCCGGAGAACAGGACATTATTTTGCAGCACCATGCCGATGCCGTCTCGCAGATCCTCAATGCGGTAGTCCCGCACGTCCACGCCGTCCACCAGTACCTGACCCTCCGAGACGTCGTAAAACCGGGGAATAAGGTTCACAAGGCTGGATTTTCCCGCGCCGGTGCCGCCTACGATGGCGATGGTCTGACCTGGCTGGGCGGTGAAGGAGATGTTTTTCAAAACCTCCTCGCCGGCGCCTGCTTTGGCGTAGCGGAAGGATACATTCTTAAACTCCACAGAGCCATGATTCTGGGCGATGGTGTGGGCGGAAGCGTTAGGCTTTGTCTGAATGTCCGGGATGGTGTTCAGCACCTCGGCAATGCGTTTGCCACAGGCCCGGCTGCGGATATACTGCATCAGCACCATGGAGAACATCATCACGCTGAACATAATCTGGGTCAGATAGCTTATAACAGCCAAAAGCTGGCCGGACTGTATCTCCCCAAAGGCCACCAGCCGTCCGCCAAACCAATACAGGCACAATGTTACAATGTTCAAAACAATGGTGGCCAGGGGACTCATAACGATAATAAGACCCACGGCCTTCAGATTGGCGAGAGTCAGGTCATCGTTGGCTTTCTTGAATTTTCGTTTCTCATGCTCCTGGCGAACGAACGCCTTCACCACGCGAATGGCGATCAGATTTTCCTGAATGTCCGCCGTCATAGCGTCCAGCTTCTGCTGTACGATGGTAAACAGCCTATCCACCGCAGACATGACAGAGACCACCCCGATGAACAGCAGGGGAACTGCGATAAGGTAAATCAGCGCCAGCTTCCAGCTATAGGTACATACGATGACCAGGGCCACTATAAGCTGAAAGGGAGCCTGTATCAGGGTGCGGAGCATCATCTGCATGGCATTTTGAAGCTGACGTACATCGCTGGTAGTGCGGGTGACAAGACTGGCGGTGGAAAATCGGTCAATATCCGAGAAGGAAAAATCCTGGATATGATGAAACATAGCCACCCGTAGGTTAGAGCCGAAACCGTTGGAGGCTCGCGAGGCGTGCCAGGTGCTGCAATACCCGGCGGCGGCGCTGAACAGGGCCAGGGCCGTCATCAAAAGACCGCAGAGAATGATGTACCGCCTGTCGCCGTTTGCCACGCCGGTGTCCACGATGTTTGACATCAAGGTGGGCAGCGCCAGAGTAACGATGGTCTCAAACAGGACGAAGATAGGGGTCAGGATCAGGGAATTTTTGTATTCTCCCCAGTATCCCGTCAGAATTTGCCGCATAACGTGGACAGTCTCCCTTCGGTTTGATGATGAGCTTTACACTTCTTATTCGCTTGTAATCCTGTTTATGCTATCAGATAAAAGAACCAAAGTCAACTGTTTCCGCGTGGCATAATGAGGGGGAGCGGGTAATAGACTTGTCCTGTGAAGGGGGCGGGAAGCATGAATGGATTTCTCGCGGCGGCAGCTCTTTTGCCGCCGATGCTACGGAAGGCGGCGTTGTCTCTTGCGCCGGAGGAACAGGCCGTCTGTGAGGAGCTGCGCCTGCGTCGGGGGCGATTCGGCACGGCGCTGCTTCGGGGGAGAGAATATGTCCTGTCGGCTCCGCTGATAACGGAGGAAGATCTGCGCTCTGTGCTGGAGGCGGCTACAAGGGCCTCGCTCCATGCGGCGGGAGCGGAGTTGGCAAGAGGATTTGTGTCCGCGCCCGGCGGCGTGCGGGTGGGCGTATGCGGCGTAGGCGTTATAGGAACCGGGGGGCTGGAGGGCCTGCGAAGCTTTTCGTCCCTGTCCTTGCGGGTTCCCAGGGCCGTACCTGGCTGCGCCGGGGAAATATGGGAAGCGCTGAATCAAAACGGGTTTCAGTCTACCTTAATTGCTTCGCCTCCCGGCGGAGGCAAGACCACCCTTTTGCGGGAGCTGATACGCTGCCTGTCGGAGCGTGGCTGCCGGGTGGCCGTGGCGGACGAGCGCGGGGAGATCGGAGCCGCCCAATCCGGCCAGCCTCAATTTGATATAGGCCCATGTGTGGACATTTTGACCGGCGTGCCGAAGGCGAAGGCGGTTGGAATGTTGGTGCGGGCCATGAATCCCCAGGTGGTAGCCATGGATGAAATAACAGATCATATGGACGCCAGCGCACTGCTTGAGGGCGTGGGCTGCGGCGTGCGCCTGCTGGCTACGGTTCACGGAGAGCGGGGATGCCAGATGACGGCAGCCTGCCGGGAGCTTCTGACTGCGGGGGCATTTCAGCGCATGGTGTGGATAGAGGAGCGGGACGGAGTGCGCCGATATTCCGTAGAACCATGCGACTGACGGGAGCTGTCCTCTTGATGGCATCCTGTCTGATGGCGGGGCTTTCCGGGGCAAAACAGCTTCGCAAAACTGTTTTCCGAAGGGAGGAGCTGTGTCGGATGCTCTCTATGATGGAGTTTGAGCTGGCGCGATTTAAAACCCCGCTGCCGGAGCTTTTTACGGTGCTTGAAATGGAGCTTCATGGAGAGGCTGCCGCGCTGTGCCGAAGGGTGGGATCTGGCTTTGCCCGATTGGGGGAGTGCGATTTTTCTGCCCTGTGGAGCGAGGGGCTTTCAGCGCTACCGGAGGAGGAAGAGCGTATTCTTTGCACGTTGGGTTCCGTGCTGGGCCGGTATGGAGCGGAAGAGCAGACGCAGGCGGTAGATCTGTGCCGCCGGGAGATGGAGCTTGCCAGGGACGAGGCCAAAATACAAGCCCAAGAGAAGGGGCGAGTCTATATCGCCCTTTCTGCCGCCGGAGGCGCCATGCTGTCCGTGCTGCTGCTATAGCCGGAACAAAGGAGCGTGTCATACTTATCTATGGATGTGGATTTGATATTCAAGATCGCGGCGGTGGGTATCCTGGTGGCGGTGCTGAATTTGCTGCTAACCCGCTCCGGGCGGGACGAACAGGCCCTCATGACCACCATTGCGGGGCTTGTGGTGGTGCTGGTGGTGCTGGTGCAGCAGATTGCGGAGCTGTTCGAGCTTATCAAGACTCTGTTTTCTCTGGGATGAGCGTGCTGATAAAGGCGGCGGCCATCGGCATTGCCGGGGTAGTGCTGTCGCTGCTGCTGAAAAAGACGGCCCCGGAGATGAGCTTTGCAGTGGGACTTGCCGTCAGTCTGATGGGAGTAGTATTGGCCATGGAATTGTTCCAGGGACTGAGCGATATAATCGTTCAGACTGTGGAGCAGATAGAGCTGAGTGCAGCCGTGGTCAACCCGGTGCTAAAATGCGTGGGAATTGGCATTATCACCCGCATCAGCGCTGATCTGTGCCGGGACGGAGGACAGGGGGCGGTGGCTTCCGCTGTCGAGCTGTGCGGTGCGGCCTGTGCTGTGGTGACGGCGCTGCCGCTGATACAGGCCCTGTT
Source organism: Oscillospiraceae bacterium (assembly GCA_021205095.1). Lineage (GTDB taxonomy): Bacteria > Bacillota > Clostridia > Oscillospirales > Oscillospiraceae > CAJOIG01. The sequence goes on from JAJPYE010000050.1 coordinate 48,889, forward strand.
TCAGATGATTAATAATATGGTATAGGAGGCCGGAGAATGAGGGGGGTACTGTGTTTTCTGCTGGCTGTTCTGGTGTTGGGAATTCCGGCTCTGGCGGTGGACACGGACGGGGTGGAGGAGGCGCTGCCGGAGGCGGCCCAGGAGATACTGGGGGAGGCCACGGTCAGCGACGCCGTCAGCGGGTCAGGACTTTTTAAGACCATCTGGCAGTGGGTGGTCTCCGCTGTAGGGGAGCAGCTTTCCAAGGCTGCGAAAAGCGCCTGCACGGCTCTAAGTGTGGCACTTCTCTGTTCCCTGGTAGGGGCCGTCAGCGAGAGTGGAAAAACGCCGGACTTTGCGGTCATGGCGGGGGCACTGGCGATTATGAGCTGCTGTGCGGGAGATATGACCTCCTTTTTAGGACAGACAGAGACAGCGCTGGCGGACTTGTCGGATTTTTCCAAGGCGCTGCTGCCCTGTATCGCGGCGGCTTCCGCCACGACTGGAAATGGAGCGGCGGGAGCCGCCCGGTATACTGCCTCGGCTTTGGGGCTGGATATTCTGATGACCTTGGGCGTGCAGGCCATTTTACCGCTGATATATGCCTTTGCTGCCGTCAGCACAGCGGATGCCGCTCTGCCAGGCGGTACGCTTGGCGGGCCGGCAAAGCTTTTGAGCTGGCTGTGCAGTGCGCTTTTGACTGGACTGACTACGGTGTTTACTTTGTGCCTGACGCTCTCTGGTCTTATTGCGGGGAACGCGGATAAGCTGGCAGGAAGCCTGACGAAAACGGCCATATCGGCGGCCCTTCCTGTGGTGGGTTCCATTTTGTCTGATGCTGCGGATACATATCTTGCGGGGGCTGCCCTGCTGAGAAACGGGGTTGGCATATTCGGACTGGCGGCGGTGCTGTGCGTGTGCATTGGGCCGGTGCTGGGTCTGGGACTGCACTATTTGCTGTTCAAGGCGGCGGCCTGCATTGCGGAGCCATTTTCCGAAGGGCGGCTTTCGGCCCTGATCGGCAACATCGGCACGGCCTACGGCATGGCCCTGGGCCTGCTGGGAAGCGCGGCGGCTATGCTGTTTGTGTCCATTGTGCTGTCCATGGAGGCGGTGACGGGATGAAAAGCTGGATTACGGGCATCGTGGCAGCCTCCGTTCTCCGGGCCGTCGCCATGGCGTTGACCCCGCCGGGGCGGGTGCGCTCGGTGACGGGGCTGGTGTGTACCATTGTGTGTACCCTGGCGCTGGTGTCGCCGGTGCTGGAACTTGACTTGGACGATTTGGCGGTGGGATTCGCGGAATATGAACAGATGGCGGAGAGCGTGATAGAGCAGTCGGAGGAGGAGTCAAAAATGCTGAACCGGGCATACATAGAAGGGGAATACGAGGCATATATATTAGGCAAGGCGGTGGAAACTGGCGTGACCGTGGAGGAGGTGTCTGTAACGGCCCGGTGGGATGAGGAGGCCCTGGTGTGGTATCCCTGGCAGGCAGTTCTTAGCGGGGTGTATGACGAGACGCTTTCACAGACGATAGAGGCGGAGCTGGGGATCCCGGCGGAACGACAGGAGTGGACTGATGATGAGGGATAGGTGGAAGGAGCTGGCGGAACGGCTGGGAAGCTGGAAATATGTGCTTCTGGTGGGACTGGTGGGGCTTGTGTTGTTGGTCTGGCCAACGGGTCAATCTGCCGGGGAGGACGACGGCGTAACAGAGGAGGCGAGGCTGGAGACGCTTCTATCACAGATTGAAGGCGTGGGAGAGGTCAGTCTGCTGCTGTCAGACAGCGGTGCGGCCATCGTATGCCAAGGGGCAGACAGTGCAGCGGTGCGCCTTGAGATCACGGAGGCGGTGCGCTGCTATACAGGTCTGGGTGCGGATAAGATCGAAATTTTTAAAATGATGGAGGGATAGATCTTGAGAAGAAATTTAAAGCGGAATATCGTCATTGCGGCGGTACTGGTGTTTGTAGGCGCAGCGGTGTATCTGAACTGGTCATATAACAGTCGATGGGGAACGGCGGACACGGCTATGGTAGTGGCCGAGGACGCGGCCATGGCAGAGGCGGAGGAGGAATACCTGGCGGCCTCAGCGGAGGCGGAGGAGGCCAGCGCGATCACCTCGGTTTATTTTGACGAGGCGCGACTGTCCCGCCAGTCCTCACGGGATGAGGCTCTGGAGCTTTTGGAATTGGCCTGTTCCTCGGACGATACCTCTCAGGAGGTAATAGACGCCTCTATGGAGCAGATAAACGCTATGGCCGCCTGGAATTTGCAGGAGGCGCTGGTGGAAAATGAGCTGCTTGCCAAGGGCTATGCGGACTGTGTTGTGTTTGCCTCGGACGACGGCATTACCGTGGCAGTTCCCGCGTCGATAGAGGGCCTGACCTCTACTCAGGTAGCCCAAATCACGGAAGCTGTTTTGGCCAATACAGACTTTGCAGCTACAGAGCTGAACATTATCGAAGTGACAGACTGACGACAAAAGAAATGGAATAAGTTTTGCCCTTTTACCCTTTTCTTTTTTTGTGGGGTATGGTATAATACCCTCATCAATTAACTTGGAGGTGTTAGGCCATGGCCGAAAATTACATCACCAAACAAGAGGAAAAGGGTACCGTCAACATCTCGGAGGACGTGATTGCCGTTATGGTGAGCGCAGCCGTCACCGAGGTGGAGGGCGTTGCCAGCATGGGCAGTCCTACCTCGCCGGAGCTGGTGGAGCTTTTTGGGCGCAAAAATCCTGTGAAGGGCCTGAAAATTCGCTTTATCGATGAGAAGATCACCATCGACGTACTCATAAACGTCCGGCCTGCCGGGAGTATTACCGATGTTGCCGTCCGGGTACAGGATACGGTATGCACAGAGGTGGAGTCCGTTACCGGCATGAGCTGTGTAGTGAATGTTCATGTGACGGGCATCTCCCTGGATAAATAGAAACAGGCGGAGAGGCAAAAAAATTAGGCCCCCAGAATGGGGGCCTTTATGTATGTGGAGAAAGAAATGACCAGAACAGCAGCGCGAGAGATCGCCATTCAGCTTGGCTTTTCTGTGGCCGCCACCGGCCAACAACCGGAGGAGGCCCTTTGGGCCTTTTTTGAGCCGGAGCATTATGCGGCCATGGCGGAGGAAGGGGACGTCTATAGTGAGGCTCCTTCGGCCAAGGATATGGATTTCATCCGCCGGAGCGTTACCGGCGTGGTGACACATCGGGAGGAACTGGACGGCTATATCGGGAAATACGCCAAAGGCTGGCGCACAGAGCGCATATCCCGCAGCGCAGCGGCGGTGCTGCGCCAGGCCATGTTTGAAGTGTTATACATGCCGGATGTGCCGGACGCCTCCGCCATCAATGAGGCTATAGACTTGGCCAAGGGCTATGAGGATCAGGCGGTGGTAGCCTTCATAAACGGCATTTTAGGAGGCTTTTACCGGGGCGAGGTGGAAAAACAGCCATCCCATGAGACTGTCAGCCAGCCGGAGGAGCCTTTGCCGGAGAATAACGATACGCCGCCGGAGACCGAGAGCCTCGGTGAATGAGATGAATGAGCTTATTTTCACCGTCTCCCAGCTAAACGGCCATATTAAAGAGCTGCTGGAGGCGGATCCAATGCTGGACAGGGTGATGGTTCGGGGGGAGCTGTCTAATTATAAGATATACCCCTCTGGACACCACTATTTCACCATGAAAGACGGAGAGAGCAGTCTGAAATGCGTGATGTTCCGCTCCAGCGCCTCCAGGCTGCGCTTCCGACCTGAGAGCGGCATGAGCGTTACCGCCACAGGGCGGGTTTCGGTCTACCCCAGAGACGGAGCCTATCAACTATATGTGTCTGGCCTGATGCCGGAGGGAACCGGGGATTTGCAGATCGCCTTCGAGCAGCTCAAGGCAAAGCTGGCGGCGGAGGGCCTTTTCGACCCGGCCCATAAAAAGCCCCTGCCCGCCTTTCCCAGGCGGGTGGCGGTCATCACCAGCGGAGCCGGGGCGGCGGTACACGATATTATCCGCGTGCTGGGGAAGCGCTGGCCCATGGCGAAAATCCTTGTCCTGCCCGTGCGGGTGCAGGGGGCGGAGGCCCCGCCGGAAATCGTTGGCGCAATCCAATACGCCAACCGCTACCATGTGGCGGACGTTATCATCACGGGCCGGGGCGGCGGCTCCATTGAGGATTTGTGGGCCTTTAACGACGAGCGGGTGGCGCGGGCCATTTATGCCTCTGAGCTGCCGGTGGTCTCGGCGGTGGGCCATGAGCCGGACGTGACCATAGCGGACTATGTGGCCGATCGGCGGGCTGCCACGCCCTCCAATGCAGCGGAAATCGTGGGGCCGGATATGGTGGATGTGCTGGCGGGCATTGCCCAGAACGGGGTGCGGCTCCAGCAGGCCATGGACAAGAAGCTGGACATACTCTCCCGCCGCTTGGAAGAGCTTTCCACCCGCCCGGCGCTGACTGACCCGGAGGTGTATCTGGGGGCCAAGCGCATGGCCTTGGACTATGCCCGCGCCAATCTTTCCAGCGCGGGGGAGCAGACCGTGGCCGCCGCCCGGCGGAAGTATGTGGCGCTGGCCGCCAAGCTGGACGCGCTCAGCCCTCTGAAGGTGCTGGGGCGGGGCTATTCCATAGTGGAAAAGGATGGCGTATCCGTTCGGCAGGCGTCGGATTTGTCGGCGGGGGACGAGATAAACGTAAAGCTGTCCGGGGGCGACCTGGACTGTGTTGTGAAGGAGGTTCACAATGGCGGAAGAGAAAAAAAGCTTTGAACAGTCCCTGGCCCGGCTGGAGGAGATAGTCCGGCTGCTGGAAAAGGGCGACGCCCCTCTTGCGGAGAGCCTGGGTCTTTTCGAGGAAGGCGCAGGGCTTATTAAGCAGTGCAGCCAGCAGCTTGACCAGGCGGAGCAGAAGGTCGTTCAGCTTCGCAAGGGGCCGGACGGCGCCCCGGAGGAGCTGCCCTTTGAGTGAGCGGAACGAGTATTCCCTGCGTCTGGCGGGGCTGCAGGAGAGAATAGAGAAGGCCCTGGCGGGGTATTTTCCCCCGGCGGAGGACGGGAAAAACAGCCTCCGGGAGGCCATGCGGTATAGCCTCCTGGCCGGAGGCAAGCGCATACGCCCGGTGCTGTGCCTGGAGTTTTGCCGTATATGCGGGGGCAGTGAGGAGCGTTGTATGCCTATCGCTTGCGGCATTGAAATGCTCCATACCTACAGCCTGATACACGACGATCTGCCCTGCATGGACAATGACGACCTGCGGCGGGGCCAGCCTTCCAATCATAAAAAATTCGGGGAGACCACCGCCGTCCTGGCGGGGGACTGCCTCCAGGCGGAGGCGTTCGAGGCCATATGCGCTGCGCCCCTGAGCGACGGGCAGAAAATGCGCTGCTGCCGCCTTCTGGCAAACGCAGCGGGTCTCGCGGGTATCTGCGGCGGGCAGCACACGGATTTGAGCGCCCCTGTCTCTGCAGAGGCTATGGTCGCCACAGAGGTGGATAAGACGGCCACTCTCCTGGCTGCGGCCTGCGCCATGGGAGCCGCTGCCGCCGGAGCCACCCAGGAAACGGAGCGGGCCGCCTTGCAGTACGGTCTGCTGGTGGGGCTTGCCTTCCAGCTTCGGGACGACGTGCTGGATGGAGACGGTCTCTGCGCCCTGCTGGGAGCGGATTCCTGCAATGCGATGGCTTCCGGCAATACGCAGAAGGCGCTGGAACAGTTAGATTTCTTCCAGGACACTGATTTTCTCCGCTGGCTGACCGTCAAGCTGGCAGGCCGGGAAGCGTAAAATGCGCGCATAGGAAGTAAAATATTCATTTTGTTGTGAATTTATGCAAGATGCACCTTGAAAAACAGGGTGCGTTTTGTTATTATTGGGACTATGAGATATAAAAGCGCGTTAGGTGAGCTTCAGACCATCTGTGCATTGCTGCTATGTTTGGTAGGGTGAGCCAATTATGATAATTTTAGATAAAATTAAAAGCCCTGAGGACATAAAGGCACTGTCCTCAGAGGAATTGGATATGCTTTGCAAGGAGATACGGGAGTTTTTGCTTCAATCTCTTTCAGAGCAGGGCGGGCATTTGGCCTCCAACCTGGGGGCGGTGGAGCTGACGGTGGCCCTGCATCGGGTTTATGATACGGCCAAGGACAGGCTTGTCTTTGACGTGGGACACCAGTGCTACACCCATAAGCTGCTGACAGGTCGAATGAAGGGGTTTGAAAGCTTCCGGGAGCTGGGCGGTATGTCCGGCTTTCCCAAACCGAAGGAGAGCGTACATGACGCCTTCATTGCAGGCCATGCCTCCAACTCCGTGTCCGTGGCCCTGGGTATGGCGCGGGCCAGAACCGCCCTGGGCGGAGACTATGATGTGGTGGCCCTGATCGGCGACGGTGCACTGAACGGCGGAATGTCTATCGAGGGACTTTCCGACGCAGGTCAGAGCGGTGAGCCGCTGGTGGTCGTACTAAACGATAACGGAATGTCCATCAATCAGGGCGTGGGCGGTCTTGCGGCCATGCTCAGCCGTATGCGCACAAGGCCCCAGTATCTGCGCTTTAAGCGCTGGTACAGGAAAAAGATGATGGCCCGCGTACCGGGACTCTATCAGATCCTGCACCGTCTGAAAACCTGGCTGAAGGAGCGTATCATTCCGGATAATATTTTCGACGACTTCGGCTTTGAGTATATCGGCCCTATCGACGGCCACAGCATAGAGCAGACGGAAAATGCCCTTCGCTGGGCAAAGGCCCAGGAAAAACCGTGCCTTGTCCATGTTATCACCCAGAAGGGCCGGGGTTATCCCCCGGCGGAGCAAGCGCCGGAGGCGTTTCACGGCGTTGGGGTGTTCGATCTGAAAAGCGGCGTGATTCACTACACGGGAGCGGATTTTTCCTCTGTCTTTGGCCGGACGCTGACGGAGCTGGCGGGGCAGGACAGCCGCATCGTGGCCATTACGGCGGCCATGAAGGAGGGGACGGGCCTTATCGGCTTCCAAGAGGCGTACCCTGATCGCTTTTTTGACGTGGGCATTGCGGAGGAACACGCCTGCGCCATGGCGGCGGGCATGGCCGCCCAGGGGCTTATCCCGGTGTTTGCGGTATATTCGACGTTTTTGCAGCGGAGCTATGATATGCTCATCCATGACGTATCCCTGATGGGACTGCATGTTGTTTTCTGCGTGGACAGGGCCGGTATTGTGGGCCGGGACGGGGAAACTCACCAGGGGGCCTTTGACGTGGCCTATCTTTCCAGCGTGCCGGGTATGCGGATGTATGCCCCCGCCAGCTTTGCGGAGCTGCGCGCTATGCTGCGCCGGGCGCTGCTGGAGGACGACGGCCCTGTGTCCGTGCGCTATCCGCGAGGCGGGGAGGGCCGGTTCCGGGGCGATACCTCGGACAAACCCAGCAACGTCATGCGAACAGGAACAGACGTGACCATCGCAGCCTATGGCTGGGAGGTAAATCCTGCGCTGGAGGCGGCGGATATATTGGAAAGTCAGGGTATTTCGGCGGAAGTGATAAAGATAAATATCATCTGCCCGGTGGATCCTGCGCCAGTGCTGGAATCGGTGCGGAAAACGGCGGCTCTGCTGGTGCCGGAGGATGTGTGCCGCACCGGCTGCATAGGCGGACGGCTGCTGGCCGCCGCCGGCGAGGCGGGCATTTATCTCAGGCACGCCCGGCTCGTGAATCTCGAAAGCGGCATATTGGAGCACGGCGACCCGGCGGCGCTGCGGGAAAAAACAGGCTTGGACGGCCAGGGCATTGCCCAGGCGGTGAGGGAGATGCTGGATGGAAAAAACAAGACTTGACCAGCGGGTGTATGACCTGGGCCTGGCGGAGAGCCGGGAACGGGCCAAGGCCCTTATTATGGCGGGACAGGTATATGTGGACGGCCAGCGGCAGCTAAAGCCCGGCGCGTCGGTGACGGAGACGGCGGATGTGCAGGTTCGCGGGGAAAAACTCCCCTATGTCAGCCGGGGCGGCCTGAAGCTGGAAAAGGCGCTGAACGAATTTCAAATCGACCCGGCGGGGTTTGTCTGCGTGGACTGTGGGGCTTCCACCGGCGGGTTCACGGACTGCCTTTTGCAGCGGGGAGCGAAGCACGTTTTTGCCGTGGACGTGGGCTATGGACAGCTTGCCTGGGCCCTGCGTCAGGATGAACGCGTTACGGTGATGGAACGTACCAACGCCCGAAACCTGACGCCGGATATGTTCCCCGGCCCTTCGGATATGGCGGTGATGGATATGTCTTTCATCTCTCTGCGGCTGGTGCTGCCAGCGGTGCGGGAGCTTCTGACGCCGACTGGGCAGGTGGTGTGCCTTGTAAAGCCACAGTTCGAAGCCGGGCGGGAACTGGTCGGGAAAAAGGGCGTTGTTCGCGACCCGGCGGTACATCGGCAGGTGCCGGAAACCTTTATAGCAGAGGCCGCAGCCATTGGGTTTGTTCTCCAGGGGCTGACCTTCTCCCCGGTGCGGGGGCCGGAGGGGAATATTGAGTATCTGGCCTGGCTTGGTAAAGAGGGTTTGGCCATCGAAGCGGACTGTGAAGATGTTGTGCGCCGCTCCCATGAGGCGCTGGACAAATAAAAAAGATGGGGGGTGAACAGTTTGAAGCACATTGTATTATGTCCCAATGTTCAGCGGGATGCAGATTTTTCCTGCACCCTGCGGGCTAAGACCATGCTGGAAGAGGCCGGATGCCAGGTAACTGTCAGCCCTCTCTATGGGGAGGAGGACGGTCTCTTTCCGCCGATACCTCTGGGGGAGGCGCTGGAAGGAGCTGATCTTCTCGTTACCCTGGGCGGGGACGGGACGATTCTGCGCATTGCGCCCCTTATTATGGAGCATATGGTGCCGCTGGTGGGGGTGAATCTGGGTCACAAGGGCTTTCTTGCGGAGCTGGACGGGGAGAGCATAGAGATGCTTCTCCAGGCGGCGGCAGGAAAGTTTGAGCTTGTCCCCCGCATGATGCTGGATGTGGAAATACGCCGGGGCGGCGAGATAGTCTTCTCTGACACTGGCCTGAACGAGGCGGTGGTCTCCGGCGTGGTGCAGAACATCCGTCTGGCCGCCCTGGGAGACGGGCAGCAGATTCTGGATTTTTCCGGGGATGGGATCATCGTATCCTCTCCCACAGGTTCCACAGCTTATTCCATGTCCGCCGGAGGGCCGCTGGTGGAGCCGGGGGCGGAGACCATTATCCTGACCCCCATATGCGCCCATATGCTGGCCGCCCGCTCCTTTGTCCTGACGCCGGAGCGCGTGGTGACGGTGATACCCGCCGACTTGGGGCCGGAGCGCCGGGGCATTTTATCCGTGGACGGTCGGGGCATGACAAACCTGCAGGACGGCGATCAAATCATAGTAAAAAAATCGGCCCACAAGCTGTTAATGGCCGATCTGGGAACCAAAAGCTTTTATGAGACCGCATTTGAGAAATTGGGAGGAAGGACATGAAAAGTGCCAGGCAGGAGGTTATCCTGGAGATCATCGCGGAGGAGGACATCGAGACCCAGGGCCAGCTTTTGGAGGCGCTGGAGCGCCGGGGCGTGAAAAGCACCCAGGCCACCATATCGCGGGACATCAAGGAGCTGCGGCTGATCAAGGAAATTTCCTCTGAGGGGCGCTATCGCTATGCCCCGGCAGGGCAGGACGAGGCATCTGACGAGGCCCGGCGCATGGAGGAAATATTCCGGGAGGGTTGCATTGGCTTTGACCATGCGCTCCACACTGTCGTCATCAAAACGCTGCCGGGGCTGGCCTCCGCTGTGTGCGGCGCGGTGGACGCCATGGGAGAGGACGCCGTTCTCGGTACTGTGGCGGGGGACGACACCGGCATCCTTATTATGCGCAACGCGGCGTCAGCGGAGCGGCTTTGCACCCAGCTTCGCCGGGCCTATAAGCGGTAAGAGGCTTCACCATGCTCAAAAGTCTCCACATTGAAAATATCGCGGTGGTGGAGCGGGCCGACGTGGAGTTCCGCGAGGGACTGAACGTGCTGACCGGCGAGACTGGCGCGGGAAAATCCATCATCATAGACGCCCTTTACGCTGTCACCGGGGGCCGTACAAGCCGGGAGCTGGTGCGCACCGGGGCAGATAAATGCCTTGCTTCCGCTGTGTTTGACGCGGCAGAAGCCGACGCCTGGTGCGAGGAAAACGGCGTCGAGCCGGAAGAGGGTACGCTGATTATCCAGCGCAGTGTTTCCGCCGACGGACGCGGCTCCTGCCGCGTGAACGGGGTGCCGGTGACAGCCGCCCAGCTCCGTCAGCTTGGCGGGTATCTCGTGGATATTCACGGTCAGAACGATGGCCGTCAGCTATTGGATGAGAGCCGTCACATTGATTATCTGGACACTTTTTCCGGCGCGGAAAAGGAGCTGACCACCTACCGGGCGGCTTACGCCGCTTTCCAGGAGAACGAGCGGGAGATAGCCCGTCTGTCCCTGGATGACGACACCCGCCGCCGCCTGGCGGAAAGCCTTGCCTACCGGGTGCAAGAGCTGGAAAAAGCCTCTCTGAAAGCAGGGGAGGAGGCGGAGCTGGAAAGCCGTTCCGCCTTGCTGCGAAACGGCGAAAAGCTCCGGGAGGCGACGGAGGGAGCCTTTGCCGCCCTTTATGGGGATGAAAACTCCGCCGTCACGCTGGCGGGACAGGCGCGTGGGTATCTCTCCCGCGCCAAAGGCTGGAGTCAGGAGCTGGCGGCGGCGGACGAGTCTTTGCAGGAGGCGGTCAGCCTTCTGGAGGATGCGGCGGAGCTTGTGCGGGACGTGCGGGACGGCCTGGACTTCTCCCCGGCGGAGTTTGACCGGGTGGAGGGTCGTCTGGCCGAGCTGCGTCGGCTGGAACGGGAGTTTTCCGCTGTGGACGAGGCGGGGCTTATCGAGCTGTATCAGGAATCTTCCCAGCGTCTCGCGGAAATCGAATACAGCGATGAGGCATTGGAAAAACTCTATAAAAAACGGGATGAGCTGAAGGAAGCCTGCATTGCCGCTGCGAAGAAGCTGACCCAGGCACGCGTCCGGGCGGGGAAGGAGCTTGCCCAGCGCGTGGAGCGGGAGCTGAAGGAGCTTTCTATGCCGTCCGCCCGGTTTGAGACCAGCGTGGAGCCGCTCTCCGGCGACCCTGGCTTTGGGCCGAAGGGGGCGGACAGCGTCTGCTTCCGCATGAGCGCCAACGCAGGGGAGAAGCCGGGCCGCATCGCCAAAATCGCCTCCGGCGGCGAGCTGAGCCGCATTATGCTGGCGCTGAAAACCGTTTTCGGGGAGAACGACCCGGTTCCCACGGCGGTGTTCGACGAGATAGACACCGGCGTTTCCGGGGTGGCGGCCAGCCGGGTAGGGGAGAAGCTGGCCCGCATGGGTCGGGACAGGCAGGTGCTTTGCATCAGCCATTTGCCCCAGATAGCGGCCATGGCGGACGCGCAATATTGTATTGAGAAGCGGGAGGCCAAAGGCCGTACCTATACCACCGTGGAGGAGCTGGACGGCCAGGGCCGGGCGAGAGAGCTTGCCCGCCTCATCGGTGGAGATAACATTACAGACAGCACCCTGTCCGCTGCGGCGGAGCAGCTTCGGGCAGCGGAGAAGATAAAGGAGACCATGCCATGAAACAGGGACTGCGCCGCCTCATGGACAGCCATCAGCTTTGGCCGCCCAACGAAATAGTATAAGCTGAATAAAGAAACTTTATTAACTCATCAATAATCTTTATATTAAGAACGAGGAGAGAACGACCAATGACACTATATGACGAGCTGGTTGCCCGCGGCCTGGTGGCCCAGGTGACGGACGAGCCGGAAATCAAGGAGCTTATCAACAACGGCAAGGCCATTTTTTACATCGGCTTTGACTGCACGGCAGACAGCCTGACGGCGGGTCATTTTGTGGCCCTGACGCTGATGCGCCGGATGCAGCTTGCAGGCAACAAGCCTATCGCCCTGATTGGCGGCGGCACCACCATGATCGGCGACCCCTCTGGCCGGACGGATATGCGTAAGATGCTTACCAAGGAGACCATCGACTATAACGCGGAGTGCTTCCGCCGTCAGATGGAAAAATTCATCGATTTCGGGGACGGCCCCAGCCAGGCAATGATGCTCAATAACGCCGACTGGCTGCTGAATCTGAACTATGTGGAGCTGCTGCGGGAGGTGGGGGCCTGCTTCTCCGTGAACAATATGCTCCGGGCTGAGTGCTACAAAAACCGCATGGAGCGGGGCCTTTCCTTCCTGGAATTTAACTACATGATCATGCAGTCCTACGACTTCTATCATATGTACCAGGAATTTGGCTGCAATATGCAGCTCGGTGGTAACGATCAGTGGAGCAATATGCTGGGCGGCACGGAGCTTATCCGCCGAAAGCTGGGGAAGGATGCCTACGCCCTGACTGTGACGCTGCTGACTGATTCCCAGGGAAACAAGATGGGCAAGACCGCCGGAAACGCGGTCTGGCTCGACCCCAACAAGACCAGCCCCTATGAGTTTTATCAATACTGGCGAAACGTGGGCGATGCGGACGTTATAAACTGTCTGCGTATGCTGACATTCCTCCCACTGGAACAGATTGAGGAAATGGCCTCCTGGAAGGATCAGAAGATTAACACAGCCAAAGAGATACTGGCCTATGAGCTGACCAAGATGGTTCATGGCCAGGAGGAGGCAGAAAAGGCCCAGGCTGCTGCCCGCGCTCTGTTTGGTTCCGGGGGTGGAGAGGAAGCGCCTGTAACGGAGGTTTCCCTGGCTGACTTGAAGGACGGGGGCATGGACATCAAGCAGCTTCTGGTGAAATCCGGGCTGTGCGCCTCCAATTCCGAGGCCCGGCAGAACATCTCTCAGGGAGGCGTGACCTGCGACGGGGAGAAGGTGACAGACCTGTTTCTTCTTGTGCCGGAGGCAAAACTGCGGAACGGTGTTCTGCTCCGCCGGGGCAAAAAAAGCTACCGTAAGGTGGTTTTAAAATAAGAAAAGCCTTTGTAAAGTCAATATGTTGTGACTTTCTATGATGTCAATGTGTTGTTTTTAGTGAAACTGCGGTAGTGTAAAATAGTTTGTGTAAAGTTCATAGGTTCGGTACCGGATATT
>JAJPYE010000004.1 GCA_021205095.1 Oscillospiraceae bacterium
TTTTGTTTGTTTATTTGGCCGCGGGGGGGGGGGGGGGGTTGCAGATTTCCGCAAACTTGGCGATAGGGGGGCGGCGCGGGTCGTTTACCCAGGCGAGGCCAATGCTCTGATAGCTGTCAAGAGGCGTGTCCGAATGTTCAAAGCCCAGGAAGGGCAAAGAGAAGTCCTTCATAATGGTGTAGCCCATGCCGTTTTCCACAGCCACAAGCACAGAGGACAGGTTGGGCAGGTATACGAGCTGGTACAGATTCAGCTCCAGCTTTTCCGCTCGCTCCTCGGTGATGTTATCGGGATCCTTCATCTCGCTGGCCACCAGGTACAGGGTGGGCATACCCCGGTGAAGATGGCTGTAATTGGCGCTGCAAACCAACACATCCTGGCTGTTGAAAAATTCCTTATAAGCAAGCTCCGGCTCGTCGGCGATCGCATCCTTGTAGGCAATGCCCATATCATAGGAACCACTGAGAAGATCCTCTGCTTTGGTGGGAGTGGAGAAGCGTTCCATATAAAATTCGGTTCTGGGAGTTTCCCGCATGGCGTTGATAATGGGACTGTTATCGAACATATCCATCAGGCGAACGGAAATACCGTTGGGACCCGGCAGAGCAACGCGTGCAGCGCGGGTGATGGCCTCCTGCAGCGTATCATTCATGCCAAGGAAAAACTGCTGCATGATAACGCCTGCCTGGGTGATGCTGACGGAATGTTTTGTGCGCATGAAAAGAGGAAAACCGAATTCGTCCTCAAGCTGTGCGATGTGTCGGCTCACGACGGATTGGGACACATGGATCTGTTGCCCGGCCCTGGTGTAGTTCAGCGTGCCGCACAGCGACAGAAAGGAACGAATCTGTTGTGAGTTCATAGTGGTGTGTACCTCCCTTGAGTTGGTTTAATTAAAATTTTTTAATAAGTAAAATAAATATAGATTAATAAAAAATAATATTGTAATGCTGATAAAAATCATCGAAAAACGTGAAAATTTTCAAAGAATATTGTCAACGTGACCACAATTATTGTAACATTATAACGCCACAATGGAAATACATTTTTAATCGGTATTTATGAGATTGTGAGATTAAAAGTCAGGGAGCATACAATATCTTTACAAATGAAATACAAAAAGGGGATAGAAATGGAAGGAGAAACAGCGTAAAATAAAACACAGATGGAAGAACTTTTTCCAACTGCATACCAAATTATATGACGGCGGGGCCGTTTTGGAGGGATATTTGTGTACGAACGAATTGTGATTGTAGAGGATGACGACAGCATCCGTCGTTTGCTGGAGGTGGCGCTGAAGAGCAACGGCTACGACGTGGCCGCCTTTGACAACGCCGTGGATGCCCTGGATGACATGGCCAAGACTACGCCCCGGCTTGTTACCATGGATATTATGATGGACGGTCTGGACGGGATAGAAGCGCTCAAGCTGATGCGTGCCTCGCCGACGCTGAAATCCGTGCCGGTGATTCTGCTGACGGCCAAGGATCAGGAGATAGACAAAATATCCGGCCTGGACGCCGGGGCGGACGACTATGTGACCAAGCCCTTCAGCGTGCTGGAGCTATGCGCTCGCATACGGGCCAGACTGCGCACAACAGGGGAGCTGGGCGGGCAGCCGGTTTATGAATACGGCGCGTTGAAAATAAACCCCGATACACGGGAGACCTGGGTGGATGGTCGGTTAGTGGAGCTGACCTTCAAGGAGTTTGAGCTTCTGAAGTTTTTCATGGAACACCCGGACAAGAGTCTGCCCCGTAAGCTGCTGCTGGACAGAGTGTGGGGTGCCGACTATGTGGGCGAGACCCGCACCTTGGACATCCATATTGGCACCCTCCGCCAGAAGATAGGAGACTCCCCGGATAACAGCCGATACATTAAAACCGTTCGGGGTATTGGCTATCGCTTCGTGGGGCAGGGGCAATGAAGCAGGCGCTGGTTCGTGCTTTTGTGCTGACCCTTGTTATTGGGCTGGTTATCAGCGGCATAGTCAGCACCGTCATATTTGACCGCAAAATGACGGAGGAGAAGGAACAGGCCCTTACCGGCCTGGCCATGACGCTGGCGGATTTATACGACCCGGCGTCTGATGCGAACGACCAGGCTAATTTGTTTGCCCTCCACAGCGGGGCGCGGGTGACGATTCTGTCTGCCGATGGAACGGTCATTGGAGACTCTCAGGTAGACTGGACTTCTATGGAAAATCATGGAGACCGGGAAGAGATTGTGGCTGCGTCCAAGGGAGAACAGGCGGTGGCGATTCGCATCAGCGCCACGCTTGGTTCGAAGCTGATGTATGCCGCTATTCAGACGTCCAGCGGAGACTATATCCGTCTGGCCCAGTCCTATGGAGGGCTTGGAGCGAATCTCCTGTCCATTCTGCCGGGTATTCTTGTGGCGGTGCTGCTGGCGCTGCTAATTTCCGGCATCCTGGCGGGACGTATTGTATCGAATATCACCGGCCCTCTGGCTGCTATGAACGAAAGCATGGACGGCGTGAAGGACGGCACGGCCATGCTGGACGCGGACGGCTATCCCTATGAGGAATTGCAGGATATGGCGAAGAAGATCAATCTTATTGCCGCAGATGTCAGCACGTCCATTCAAGAGCTGCGGGCCGAGAAGGATCGGACGGACTTCCTTCTGGACAATATGGGGGAGGGCGTCCTGCTGCTGGACAGAGACCGGCGCGTTTTGCTGATCAATGGCAGCGCCTGCACCATTTTTGGTTGCGATAAACGCCAGGTGCAGGGAGGCTATCTGCTGGAGGTCACGCGCCTTCCCGCCGTGCTGGAGGCGGTGGAGGAGACCCGCAGTCAGGGTCACTGCCAGCAGACGGAAATAGAGCGAACTGGACGCATATATCAGGTGCGGTGTACGCTTGTGCGGGAGCAGCCCGGCTGGGAGCAGGGCTTAATCCTGACGATGACGGATGTGACCGAGGCCAATCGCTCTGCCCAAATGCGGCAGGAGTTTTTCTCCAACGCCAGCCACGAGCTGAAAACCCCCATTACCTCCATCAAGGGCAGCGCGGAGCTTCTGTGTTCCGACCTTCCCATGGATGAGGATACCCGCCGGGAACTGCTGGACGGTATTGGCCGGGAGACCGATCGCATGAACACTCTGATTGGAGACATCATTATGCTCTCCCGCATTGAAAGCAGTCAGGTGGAAGAGCAGGTGGAGAACATAGATTTCTCCGAAATCGTGTCTGTCTGTGTCAGCGAGGCCGCCCCCCTGGCCCGTCAAAACCAGGTGACGATCAACATGGATGTGGAGCCAGCGGTACTGTCTGCCAGCCGACCCTTTCTCTATCAGCTTGCCGATAACCTTCTCTCCAATGCAGTGAAGTATAATTGCGCCGGAGGTCATGTGGATATATACCTCCGACGGACAGGGGAGCGGGTCATATTCTCCGTCCGCAACGATGGCGAGCCTATCCCCCCGGAAAGTCAAAGCCGGGTGTTTGAGCGCTTTTATCGGGTGGACAAGGGCCGCAGCCGCGCCGTTGGCGGCACCGGCCTGGGCCTTTCCATTGTGAAGCACACGGTGGATGTTATGGGCGGAATCGTTACCCTGACCAGCACCCGCGAGGAGGGAACGAAGTTTGTGATAGAGCTGCCCGTCGAACCGCCTGCGCGGGATGATAAATAAAGCTGTTATTGCATAAAAATCCAGAGGCACAGCGGAAAGCTGCATCCTCTGGATTTTTGTATTTTACAGGTTATGCACCACGGAATACGCGCCGCGGTTGCAGGTGTGGAGGTTTCCGACGCGCTGGCAGTCGCCGATCATGAAGGTGTCCGCCGTCACGCCGTACATGGCCATGGCCTCATCCCGGCGGGAGGCCATGCCGCCCAGGGCGACCACGCTGTCGCACTCCAGCTTGTGAACCGTTCCGTCCGCCGTGCGGTAGGAAACATAGCCGTCGCCAATCTCCTCCGTGGTTGCGCCGGTCACATAGGAGATGTTGTCCATGGTCTGATAGTACTCGTCGATGGTCTCGCGGTAATGGATAGGGGTCGCGTCCTCTGCGAGCGTATCTGCGCGGGTGAGAATCGTCACCTGATGGCCGTTTTCGGCGAGATACAGGCCCGCTTCCGTGCCGGATTCGGAGCCGCCAACCACCACGCAGCGCTTGCCCAGCTTTGCCTCGTTGCCGAACACGGTGAAGATGTTCCAGGCCGTTTCCGCGCCGGGGATGGGCGGGGTCTTCGGCTCCGCGCCCAGGGCCAGGATAACTGCGTCATAGCCGCCGGCCTCCAGGGCGGCCTTGTCCGCCTTGGTGTTCATTTTTACCTCCACGCTGGAATCGGCAAGCTCCTCCTTGAGCCATTCGCGGTAATTCACCAGCGGCCACTTGAAGGTGGGGGCGTCCATGAGATTGAGCTGCCCGCCCAGCCGGTCGGACTGCTCGAACAGGGTCACGTCGTAGCCCCGCTCCTCGGCCATCAGCGCCGCACGCATACCGGCGGGGCCGCCGCCCACAACGGCCACCTTGCGCTTGCCGGAGGCGGGCTTTGTCAGCTTCTGGATGCGGTGATTGATGCCCATTTCCGGGTTCACGGAGCAATAGCTCAGCCAGTTGCCCTTGAGACTGGGAACATGGCACTTGTTGCAGCGGATGCAGGGGGTCACGTCCTGGCCCTGGCCCGCCTTCAGCTTGTCATAGAAATCGAAGTCGGAGATGAACATTCTGGCTCCGGCAATAAGGTCGGCCTTGCCCTCGGCCAGGATGGCCTCCATGTCGTCGAGGTTCTGGAAGCCGCCGATGGGCGCGCACAGGATGCTTGTCCCGCTGGCCTTCACCGCCGCACAGTCCGCCAGGGCGGGGTAGATGTGCGCCTTGGAGTTGTAGCCCGTGGGGTGGTTCAGGTTGGCGGTGGAGGCCCGGAACTGGAAGATGTCCACGAGACCCTCCGCCAGCTTCGCCAGGGCGATGGTGTCCTCAATTGTGGTGCCGTCCGGCTCGCTGCCGGTGAGCTGCACCTCGATGGGGAAGTCCCTGCCGCAAAGCTCCTTAATGCGGGCACACAGCTCCAGCAGGAACCGGGCGCGGTTTTCCAGGCAGCCGCCGTACTCGTCCGTCCGGCGGTTGGTCTTGGGGGAGAGGAACTGGGCGAACAGGGTGGCCCGGTAGGCGAAGTGGAGCGTCACCATGTCGAAGCCCAAATCCTTGTATCTCTTGGCCCGCTGGGCTTGGGTCTCGATAATGCCGTGAATTTGCTCCACGCTAAGCTGCTTGGCAGGCCCGCCGTGACGCACCATGGCGGCCATGCCGTAGTTGTCGTACTTATGCTCGCCGAACTTCGCCATGAAGAAGTTGGAGGTGTCCACCGCCGGTTCGTCGTTTACGTCATAGTTGGGGTCGGGGGTGTAATAAAACGGCATCAGGGCCAGGGAAATATAGGAATTATAATAGTGTACCTGGTCGGCCAGTTGGCAGATGTAGTTCTCCACGCTGGGGTCGCTGTCCAGGTGGAACATGGGGAAACGCTTGCCGTCTTCGTTGGGGCTTTCGCGCTGGGCCATGTTGGTGTAGTCCGCGAAGGTGACGACGGCCGCGCCGTTTCGCGCCACGTTCACCACATGGTTGATGACTGGCTCCGCCGGGAAATCCTCAGACCCCTGCAAAAAGTGGGGCAGCGCATTGCCGGAAATGAGCCGGTTTTTGAACGTCAGCCCGCCGACCTTTACCGGGGCGAGCAGATGGGAATATTTTATTGACATCTCATTTGACCTCCTGAAAATTTGCATGAAAATTCTGACACACCTATTGTAAAACAATTCACGATAAATGAACAGAAAATAAATCGAAGGCACTCATGCAAAATTTGAGGGGAATACTTGCGCTGGGGCGGGGAGAGATGATAAGATAACAAGAAAATGACGCGATAATAGCCGTTGGCTGTTATGTCGCAGGAGGGAGCGGGACAATGACCACAACGCAGCTTCAATACTTTTTGGCGGCGGCGCGGACGCTCAGCTTCACCGCAGCGGCGGAGGAGCTTTATACCACGCAGCCTACCCTGAGCCGCCAGGTGGCGCTGCTGGAGGAGGAGCTGGGGGTCAGGCTGTTCCGGCGGGACAACAACATTTTGAACCTGACGGACGTGGGCCGGGCCTTCTACCGGCGGGCGGAGCGGCTGTATGAGGACTATCAGTCCATGGTGGAGGAAGCGCGGGATCTGGCCTCCGGCGTGAAGGGAAAGCTCCGTATTGGCCTTTTGGAGGACCAGAACCTCGACCCGAAGCTCTCCGACGCGATACACGCTCTGGTGCTGAAAAAGCCGAACGCGGCGGTGGATATTCTCCGCTGCGGCTATATGGAGATGATAGACCACCTGTCCCAGGGGCATTACGACGTTTGCCAGACCACTGTTTATCCTGGTATGCCGGAGGGAGAGTTTCAGATTCATCCCCTGTCCACCACCAGTACCTACCTGGCTGTCCGCCGGGACTGTGTGCAGGTGGAGGAGGACTCCATTCGGGCGGAGGAGGTGGCCGGCGTTTTGGGGGAAATGCCCCTGGTGGTGGCGGATCGCTCCACTTATCCCGATTTTGTCCGTGGTTTCCTCCCGGCGGTGACGCTGGGAAATGTCCGCACGGTCAGCGCCATTTCCTCCATCTCTCTGTATGTGGCCACTGGTCTGGCTGCCGCCTGCGTCAACGGCGGCAATATATTGAGCGGTCAGCCCGGCGTTCAGATGATAGAGCTTACCGGCGTCCCGCCTGTTACCCAGGGCCTTATCTGGCGGCGAACGAACGCCAATCCCCTCCGCATGGCGCTGCTTGAGGAGCTGGGGGAGAGAGAATAAAAAAACCGCCCAACGGTTTCCCGTCGGGCGGCATTTTTTTGTTAAGAGATTTGCTTTCGCTTAGAGCCGAGCTTAGAACGTGATGTCGTAGCCGGTGAAGTCGGCGGCAGCCTGCAGAACAGCCTGAACCTCCTCCACGTTGCCGTTCTCCTCAGCGGTGGCCAGCGCGTCGTTGGCGGCGGAATCGAAGATAGTGCTCCACCACTGGTCGAACTCCTCGTCAGTCATGCTGACCAGGGTTACGCCCTCGGCCTCCAGATTGTCGTTCAGAGCGGCATACTCACTCTCGTTGTACTCCAGGGAGTACTGGGTGGTAGCGTCGCAAGCCTCCTGAATGGCGGCCTGCTGCTCAGCGGACAGGCTCTCCCACCAGTCGGTGTTGACGGTCATGAAGTTGCCGGCGGCGAAGGTGCCGTCGAACATCCAGTACTTGGCGACCTCATACAGGCTCATGGAGTACATAGCGGGGCCGTCCATCTGGCTCGCGTCCATCAGACCGGTGTCGAAAGCGGAGTAGTAGTCCCAGGGGAACACGCCCACAACGTTGAAGCCCAGGGCCTCAAACTTGACAGGGGCCATGTTGCCGAAGGCGGTGGACTTGGCCACCAGGTCGGTCAGGTTCTCGAACTCGAAGTTCGCGACGAAGTAGTTGGCGCCGCCAGCGTTGACGGACAGGTAGGTGATGCCGTAGGCGTCGGCCTCGGCGGTGATGGCCGCACCGGCAGCCTCGTCCTCAAAGACGTAGTTGAAGTAGTCCAGCGCGTTCTGCACGGACTCAGGGGCGAAGTCGGGGATGGCGTTCAGCACAGGCAGCTCGCTGGTGTGCTTGGAGTGGCCGAAGATCATCATGTTGATGGCGCCGTCGCCGCAGGCGTCCAGCTCGTCATCAGCGGTGAACAGGGTGCCGCCGTAGCTGACATTCACGGTGATGGCTCCATCGGTCAGCTCTTCCAGATAGTTCTTGAAATAGGTGGCAAGAATGCCGCCGGTCTCGGTCTCGTTGTAGGAGCTGTTGAAGGTGATGGTCAGCGCCTCGCCGGTGTAGCCGCCCTCAGCGGCTTCGGCGGTCTCTTCTTCAGCCTCGGCCTCCACAGGAGCGTTGGCGTCAGCTTCGGCTTCGGTCTCGGTCTCCGTCTCAGCGGCGGTGGTCTCTTCCTCGTCGGTGGTGGACGAGTCGGAGCTGCTGCTGCACGCGGCCATGGCAAAGACCATAACCAGGGCAAGAAGCAGTGCAATCAGTTTCTTCATGGTTGTTCCTCCAGAAAGATAGAATAATATTTGATAATGGGGTGATTCCCGATTATCCGAAAAATATGTTACCCGGCGTTTGCGTTTACCTTATCAGATTTGGCAGCCAGGTGACGATAGCGGGGCAGAAGGCGATTACCAGCACCATACAGACCTCACATATAAAGAATGGCCACACACCGGCGAATACCTTCGACGGACTCACCCGCAGGGCGTTGGATGTAGCGAACACGTTCATGCCGATGGGCGGGGTCAGGCCAGCGATCTCCATCATAAAGCACAGGGCGATGATGATGGCGTAGGGGCTGTAGCCCAGGCCGCAGAGAATTGGGAACACCACCGGCACGGTGATGATAATAATGCTCATCATGTCCATAACGCAGCCGCAGACCACATAAAGCAGCATCACCATAATAAAGATGACGAATGCGGGGGCGTTCAGGCTGGCGATGCCGTCGGAAAGGGCGGAGGCCAGGCCGGAGTTGGACACAAAGCGGGAGAAAAGCTGCCCGCCAATGATGATGGGGAAGATGCCCGCTTCCATGATGGCGGAGTCCACAATGCAGTTCCAGATGCGCTTCAGGGGCAGACGCCGAATCAGCGCGTAGACCAGCACGACCGCAGCGCCCACAGCGCCAGCCACCGTAGCGGTGAACCAGCCCAGCATGGTGCCGCCGATGATAAGCCCGAACAGCAGAATGATGGGGATCAGGTAGGCCAGGCCATGGATACGGTCATGCCAGGAGATAGGCTCGTCGCTCTTGGGGGGCAGGGCATCCTTGCGGAAGAAGCCCACGATGCGGATGGTAAAGCACAGGGCGACAGCGGTCAGCAGACCGGGGACAATGCCGCCGGTCAGGGCGGTACCCACGGAGATGGCCACGTTCTCGCCCGCCACCTCGATGGGGCTGGGGGCGATGATGCAGAACATCAGAATGCCCATGGACGGGGGAATCAGAGTGGAAAGCGCACCGGAGGCCGCGATGCAACCTAGGGAAAGTCTTTCATCGTAACCGCGCCGCCGCAGCTCAGGCAGGGACAGCTTGCCGAAAACGATGTTGCCGGCAATGGAGCTGCCGGAGCAGGCGCCGAAGGCGGCGTTGGCAAAGACCACGGTATACAGCATACCGCCCTTTACCCGCTTCAGCCAGGATTCCAAACACTTGAACAGGCCCTCTGCCACGCCTGTCTCGCCCACTAGTGCGCCCACCAGGGAGAAAAGGGGAAGAACGGCATAGTTGTAGTTTGCGCCCAGGTTGTAGATACCGGCGGTGAACTGGGACAGCATCATGGCCGGGTTCCCGCCGCTCAGGGCCAGAAATCCGAACAGAGAGGCGGTCAGCATGGAGATGAACACGGGGATTCCAAGGAACACCATGACCATCATAATCAGGAAAAATACAACGCCAATGGCTGCTGCGCTCATGCTTCCGCACCTCCTTCCTTTGCTGCCGGTTCGTCAGCCTCCTCGCCGGGGGCCGCGTTGCTGCCGGGATAAAGATAGATCCCAGGGTTTACGCCCGGATACTTCCGGAAGCGTATCATGCGTACAAGCGCCCATACGAAGGAGCAGCCCAGCAGGAAGAATCCTACGCAGTGGCAAATCGTAAAGGGCCATGCCTTTGGAGAGGTGGCGGTGGATGCAATACGCATATTCTTGGTGAAGTCCTTCACCAGCGTCACGGTCACGCCGCGATAGCTGATAAAGAAGCCCAGGGCCGCGCCTAAAACGTGGCCGACGTACATAGCGGCCTTTTCAACCTTGGGAAATTTCTGGATGAGAAGGTCGATGCGTGTGTGGCCCTGATCCAGCGTCACATAACCGGCGGCCAGGAAAACCAGCGGGATGTGCAGATACTGGACAAGGTAGTTGGAGTTGGGGATGCCCCTGGCCCAGCTCACACCGGCTTTGAGCAGCTTTTCGCCGCAGACGTTGATGACGCAGATGAGCATGATGGCAATCAGGGCAATGGCGGACAGATAGCAGAAAAACCGCAGAATGTTGCGGATGATCTTATCTACCCGCAGGAACGCGCTGAAATCGTCCCCCTCCGGGATGACGGGAGGCGCTTTTTCAGGCTTTGGCTTTTTCTCTCTCTTTTTGGAGGGAGGAGAGCCGTCTTGGGACGGAGATTCGATTTTGCTGGGTTCTCCGCCATTTACATTTTCGTTCACTCTTGTTACCTCCTGTGCGTGGTTTATAGCGTAACAAATTCTTAACATATTTATATTAACTCAACAGTGTCCCTTTGTCAACAGAAATTCCCACCGAATTTGTCACTTTAACGTTTTTATATGTCATTGAAATCACGGATAAAGCGTGTTACAATAGAATACGAAAAATGACAAAAACATAAAGAATATTCGGCCCTCACGGGCGAAGCATATCAGCCAAAGGAGAATACAATGCTGCAAAATGCCTTTGAATTGGAAAAAAAAATAGATAACGAAGTCTCTAAGGTCGTAGTGGGAAAATCCGCGCAGATACGCCTTATCACGGCGGCCATCCTCGCGGGGGGCCACATCCTTTTGGAAGACCTGCCCGGCGTGGGAAAGACCACGCTCGTAAAATGCCTCTCCACGGCGCTGGGCTGCGAGTCCCGGCGCATCCAGTTCACCCCCGACCTTCTCCCCTCGGACGTGACGGGCATGAACATCTTCGACCGGCAGACCGGGGCCTTCAAGCGGATGGAGGGGCCGGTGATGACGAATCTGCTGCTGGCGGACGAGCTGAACCGTGCCATCCCCCGCACCCAGTCCGCCCTGCTGGAGGCCATGGAGGAGCGCCAGGTCACGCTCGACGGCGTGACGGAAAAGCTCCCCGCCCCCTTCGTGGTGCTGGCGACCCAGAACCCGGTCGAGACAGAATCCACCTTCCGCCTGCCGGCGGCCCAGATGGACAGATTTCTCCTCTGCCTCTCCCTGGGCTATCCCACCGTGGAGGAGGAAGCGCAAATGCTCCGCCTGGTGGGCGACGATATGCCCTATGACCAGGTGCAGGCCGTGACAAGCCCGGAGGAAATTTGCGCACTGCAGGATGAGATCGCCGCCGTGAAGGTATCGGACGCGGTGATGGACTACATCGTGGCCCTGACCGCACAAACCAGAAACAACCCCGACCTGCGCCTGGGAGCCAGTCCCCGCGCCACCCGCGCCCTTTACCGGGCCGCAAAAGCGCTGGCCGCCGTTTCCGGGCGGGACTATGTGACCCCGGACGATGTGAAGGAGCTGGCCGGCCCCGCTCTGAATCACCGCATGGTGCTGAGCGCGGACGCGGCCATGGCGGGCAAAACAGTGCCGGATGTGCTCAGCGGGATACTCTCCTCCCTGCCCGTCCCGCCGGAGAAGGACGAGCTGCTGGACAGAACCGATGCGTAAGGACAGGCATATCGGCTTCCAGTCGGCGCTTCTGGTGTCCTGGGGCGTTATCATTGTCGGCTTCGCCGGGTCTGTGCTGGCCTGGTGGATGGGGCTTTCCGGCGTGGGCGTGCTGCTCATGGCGGTGGCCGTGGTGGGGCTTATCAGCCGCCTGTGGGGGCTGTACGCCCTGCGGGGCGTGGAGGTTTCCGTCCGCGCGGACAGGGAGACGCTCTCCGCCGGGCAGTCGGTGACGCTCCACTATGAAATAGAAAATAAAAAGGCTCTGCCTCTTATATGGATGGAGCTGTGCCAGGACGTACCCGTGCGCCGCTGCCTGGAGCCGGACGAAAGCTTTCAGCTCACGGAGCTGCCCCAGCCGCCCAACGAACAGGGGGAGGCGCAAAAGCCGCTGGTCGTGTTTATGCGCCGGTTTGCCTTTGTGGGGGGCTGCAGCGCCCTTGCCTGGGACACGGTATGGACGGGTGTTCGCCGCGGCGTATACCGGCCCGGCGTCATGACCATACGCAGCGGGGACGGCCTCGGCCTTACCCAGTCGGCGGGAGAGGTTCCCGGCCTCGCGGGGCGGACGCTGGTGGTCTGGCCGAAAATCATCCCGGTGGAGGTCTGGCCCTTCCTGCGCCATGTCTGGACGGGTACCACCGGCAAGGCCGGCTGGTCGGAGGATCCAACGGTCATGAAGGGCGAGCGGGCCTATCAGCCGGGCGACCCGTGGAAGCGCATCGACTGGCGCACCGCCGCCCGCACCGATGAGCTGATGGTGCGGCAATTTGACACCGTGACGCCTCTTAGTGTATTATTCATATTAGACGCTGCGACTCTGGCCGATAAGGAGGAGGCTATCAGCATTACCGCCTCCCTGATACTGGCCCTGGAACGGGCCGGTGTGGACTGCGGTCTGGCTCTTCCTGCCACGGGAGAGAAGCCCGCGCTGCTGATTCGGCCTGAAGATCCGTCGGCCTCTGCGAGGGCATGTCTGTTCGCGCTGGCGGAATTTGACGCGGAGAGCGCGGGCGAGCAATACGACGAGACCGGCATTGTTATGACCGCCGCCCAGACCGGCCAGGTCTGGCTTGTGGGCGAGGGAGCGGCGAGCCTTGGCTGCCCAGCCCTGGCGGGAAAGCTCTCCGAGCGGGGCGTCCGTCTGCTGGCCGCAAAGCGGGAGCGGGGCATCGACCTCACAAAGATATACACCTTTGACGAGCTGCGCCGGAAGGAGGCTAGGGCATGAGAGATACAGCCGGATTTCTGGCCGCCTGCGCTGACGTGCTGACGGAAATGTGCATCTTCTATCTGGTCGCCGCCATCTTCCTTTGTCCAAGCACCTGGGGCGTGGCGTTGGGCTGGCTGCTGCTGTGTGCGCTTATCTGCGCGGGGGTGTTTGCCGCCGTGCTCAAAAGGCCTCGCTCTACCCCGGTGCTGACGGCGATGACCCTGATTTTGGGATTTGCAAGCTTTGGGGTATTTCTCCTGGCGTCGGCCACGCCGCTGACGTTCGGCTATGGCTTTGTGATGGCCGTCGGCGCGGGCATGGCCGTGGGTATGCCCCTGTATTACACCATGCACCGGCCCAAGATACACATCCATCTCAGCCATCTGGATGTGCTGGTTATGGCGCTTCTCGTGCTGCTGCTGTGCCGCGAGGCGCTGGATATTTCCCCGGCGGCGATTGCCTTCACGGTGGCGGTACTCTTTCTGGATGCGGCCACAGCCGTTGGCCTTCGCATGACGGGAGAGGACGGCTCCGGCGGGGAATACGCCGGGCGGGCCTTTCTTGTGGCGCTGGGGGCCGCCGTGGGCGTGTTCCTGGTGGCGGGGCTTTTTACGCTGCTCTTTTCCCGGAGCGCTGGACTGACCGGCAGCGTGCTGGCGGGCATCGGGGCGTTTTTTGCCGCCATCGGCGGCGGCGTGGAGCGCTTTTTCCAGTGGCTCGCACGTCTGTTCCAGCGGGAGCAGACCTATGAGGCCATTGAGATTGAAAACGAAATTCCCTCTGTGACGCAAATAGAGCAAAGCACGGAGGCAATGCAGCTTTCCGTCAATACGACGGTGGTAGGCATCGTGCTGGTTATCGTGTTGCTGGCTGTAGCCGTTGCCGTGGCGTTCATTTTGCGGAACAGAAAATTTTCCCTGGGAACAAAAACAGCGGCGGTAACGTCTCATACAGTGGTGCGGCGTGGCGGCAGCCCAATAAAAAAGCTGTGGCAAAATTTGACGGAGGCGCTGCGTTTCCGCTGGACGGCCTGGCGGCAGCGGAATACGCCGGGCGGCCTGCTCATTCGGCTGGAGCGTCTGGGCAAGCGAAAGCACAGACCCCGGCAGGAGGGGGAGACCATGCGCCATTTTATTCAGCGGATGGATCCCTCCGGCGGCCTTGATTCCTTGGCGGATGCATTGGATCAGGAATTTTACGGCGGCCAGGGCCGAACCATGACTTCCCGGCGCTGCCGGGAGCTTGGGCGGTATATGACAAAGGAGGTACGGCATGGTTAAAACAGCGGTTCTGGTGTCCGGGGGTGGGACGAATCTCCAGGCCATCATAGACGCCCATCTGTTTGCGGAGATCCCCAACTGCGAGCTGACGGCGGTGATTTCCTCCGACCCGGAGGCATATGCCCTGGTGCGGGCGAAAAGCGCTAACATCCCCGCCTATGTGGTGGATCGAAGCCTGTTTCCCAACGCCGCTTCCTATAATACGGCCATTGGCCAGAAGCTGGAGGATCTGGACATCGAGCTGGTGGCTATGGCGGGGTATATTCACCCCTTGAGCCAGGGGATTCTGCGGCAATATGAAAATCACATCATAAATGTGTATCCCAGCCTGCTGCCCGCTTTTTCCCAGTGCAACGGCGCCTCTATGGAGCCGTACGAGCAGGCGCTGAAGGCCGGCGTGAAGCTGTCCGGGGCCACGGCCTATTTCGTTACGGCGGAGCAGACCGGCCCAATCATCATGCAGCAGGCGGTGGAAGTCTGGGAGGGGGATACTCCCAAAACATTGCAGCGCCGCATTATGGAGGAGGCGGAATGGAAGCTTCTGCCCAAGTCGCTGGCCCTGTACTGCCAGGGCTTCCTGCGGGTGGAGGACGGCGTGGTTCACATCGCCGGAGAAAACAAATAACGTTTAGAGACAGAAAAACCGACTCTAATAGATATAAAAGGAGAGCCAAAGTATGAGCAACAATAATAAGCGGAGATGTCCCAACTGCGGCGCTATGATGCCGGTAGAGGTAAAATACTGCCGCAAATGCCAGGCCAGAATGGATTCGCCGGAGGACGAGCTGCCCCGGCCTATTCGCCCGGAGAGAGAGCAGCAGACGTCGGAGACGGTGGATTTAAACGCCCGATACGGAGGGCAGGCTGCCGGGCGTGCCAACAGAAGTTCACAGACCCGCTCCAGAGACAGCTATGAATCCAGCCGGGACAGAAAGAAGAAGGAATCGGGCAGTCCCTGGCGGGCAGTGGCTGCGCTCGCCCTGATTGCGGTCGTTATTGTAGTGGCCGTGGTACTGGTGATCAATCTGAATAAGACGAGCGAGGATGATATTCAGCAGGAGTCCCAGACCTATGAGGGCGTCTATGTGGTGGAGGCCGACACCACTCCGGCGGCAGATGATACTGACGCGCAGGATGAGGAAGTACCCTCCTCTGTGGAGGATGCAGACGAGACTATGACTGATGAGGAGGACGAGTACACCGCAGTCAGCGATGTGGTCTATACCACGGGATCCGGCGTGAACCTGCGCACCGGCCCCGGCACAGACTATGAGGTTGTGGCCTCTGTTTCCAGCGGCACGGAGCTTGCCCGCTCGGCCATCACCGGCAACTGGAGCGAGGTGACATATGAGGGACAGATTTGCTATGTAAATAACTCCCTTATCACTACCGAGGCCCCGGAGGGGACGGAGGATGCTGAGGATACAGACGCTGAGGATTATACTGTTACCACCACGGATGCAACTACCGTGTATGTTATCAGCGATGTGAATCTGCGTTCCGGCCCTGGCACCAGCTATGATGTGGTGGCAACCGCCACGGCGGGAACCGTACTGACCTGCACCGGCACTACGGGAAGCTGGAGTCAGATAGAGTACAATGGTCAGACCGTGTATGCCTACAGCAGCTACCTCTCCACTACAGCTACTACTGCTGCGGAGGAGGATACTTCCGAGGATGCGGCCACGGAATCCACAACAGACGTTCCCACCAGCACCGAGGAGGTGGTCGCGGCCAGCGGCACCGTCTATGTGACGGATGGAGTGAATCTGCGTACCGGCCCCGGAACCGACTATGATATTGTCACCGCCGTTCCGACCGGCACCGCACTGACCCGTACCGGCACAACCGGGGAATGGACTGAGGTAAGCTATGGCGGACAGACGGTCTATGTCTACAACGAGTATATATCCACAGACAGTACGGACGCCACCCTTTCCTCCCAAAGCGGCACCCTGACCATTATCAGCGAGGCCAACGTCCGCTCCGGCCCTGGCACCAGCTATGACGTTCTTGGCATAGCTGCCGTTGGAGATACCCTGACCATCACCGGCTATACCAGCACCAACTGGTACCAGGTGGAATACGAAGGCGAGATTGGTTATATTGCCGGGAATCTGGTGTCAGCCAATTAAAATATTTCCTTAACGAGAACCTGTATTACACAAATAGAGGGCCGAACCAAAACTTCTGTTTTGGTTCGGCCTTTGTGATTAAAGTGGAAGGTCTTTTTTCTGGAAGCGAATGGCTCCCGCCGTGTAACAGATTACGGCGACAACGACCAGTGCGATCAGTTTGGGGATAAAGGAAGTATCCACAGCGCCGGAGCCGACCGTCCCCAGCGCGTCAATATCGAATAACCCGATTAAGGAGACGTGGTTGAACATTCCCAGCTCTTCTACACCCATTCCAACGTTTACCATGCTCTCTGAACCGAACATTCCGAGCAGGGAGCAGATGAAAAACCAGACGTTTAAACCGCCGCCCAGGGCCAGAGCGTATTTGCTCAGGTTGAAGAGACAGCTTGCCAAATAGCAGATACTTGCCATTGCCTCTGTCAGAAGATATAGTCCGCCGTAAAGCGCCGCATACTTTGCGACATCTACCTCGCCTACAATCACATGGCACGCGATCAGTTTGGTAAGGAATCCGGTAGTGTAAAATAGTTTGTGTAAAGTTCATAGGTTCGGTACCGGATATTGA